>CAYUTY010000062.1:0-34706 GCA_964447795.1 uncultured Anaerolineaceae bacterium | reverse complement strand
CACTCTGCATGACTTTTGCAATTGTACTATGACATTTGTTTCGATTTTGAGGGGAAAAGCGCGTGATTTTGCACAAATCACTGCTGCCCAGATTGTAATTCAAGGGGATGGAGTGGGTTCTTAGGTTCTGTGCAGTATGGTAGGCAGTTGGCGGCGGTATGCGGCACACCTGGCATTGTGTCGCGTTTTCCGCTTGCTGCCGCCGGGTTTTGTGGCGCTGGATTGCCATCACGGCGCGGCCCTCGCCTGTTCCCGCGTCACATCTCGGCGGCAATTTTCTCAATTAATCTCAATATCCGATGACATAGTGCAGAAATATCACACCGTTGTTATAGATTTTCGTATCCAGCATCGACAACCTGAATCCTTTGCGGCTCTCGCCAAAAACCGGGATGCCGCTGCCGAAAACCACCGGGTTCACTTTGAAAATCAGTTCGTCAATCAGCTCATGTTCCAGTAAATGACCGGCCAGCTCGCCCCCGCCGCACAGGTAGATCAACCCGCCGTCCTGCGCCTTCAACTGCTGGACGAAGGCCGCCGGTTCTTCCCGTACCACCTGAAGCTGTGGATGCTGGTAGTCGTCCATGCTTTTCGAGAAAACGTACTGCATCATGTGGGCATAAGTTGGCGACGGTTCACCCGGCTTCACGCCCCACTGGTAGCCCCATTCATACGTTCGCCTGCCCATCAACACCGTATCGTAATCCCGCAGGCTGTTCATATAGTCAGGAATGTGATGGCCTTCCGCCAAAAACCCATCAACCGTTTCGTCCTCATGGGCGATGTATTGGTCGAGCGTGACGGCCACGTAATAAACCACTTTGCGCGTAGACATAAGCGCCTCCTGTCTGTGCATATCAATCAACCTGATTGTATGAAGGAGACGTCCGCCTGTATTGGAAAAAAATTAAACTCAGTCGAAGTAGGGCAGGTTGCTGAAGTGGTCGCGGCTTTGCGGGGCATATTCCGTCGGTGTGATCCCGGAGAAGGCCTGAAAATCGGTGATGAAATGCGCCTGAGCGTAATAGCCACAGGCCAGCGCGATCTCGACGAAATTAGGTTGGGCGCTCGTCGCGATCATCTGCGCCGCCTGTTGAAAACGCTGCACGCGGCAGAAGCGCTTCGGTGTCAGCCCGATTGACTCGTTGAATACCTGAATGAAGCGAGTCGCGCTCAGGCCAATCTGATCGATCACCTGCGTCACGGTTTGTGTCTGCGGCGCTCCCATGAAAGCCGTCAGGGCATAATCAACCGCTCGGTGACGATTTTCGGCGCAGGTTAGCTGCTCGATCAGCGCCGTTTCGAGGATGTGAAAGCGTCTTTGAACGGTTCGGGCTTCCAGCAAACGGCAGTACAGGTCATGCGCGTCGCCGTGCCAGAACACATCCAGCGGCACATGCAGATTGTGTAAGTCGCTGGCCGACGCGCCGAAGAAGGGCATTGCTGCCCCCGGCTTGAAATACACCGCCAGTATCGAGGCAGGCCGTGACGTATCCACCACGAAAAAATCCGAGCGCGGCCCGGCCACAATCGGCCCATAAAAATCATGTGGTCGAAGCTGATCCGCGCCGTAGCGCAGCGTCAGCGCCTCATCCGCCAGATTGATGACCATCTCCATAAAGCCGCCCGGCAGGATGCGCTCTTTCGGGTGCGGCGGATGATACCCCTCCCAATACCACAGCATATTCACGTATTCAGAGAGGGGAAATTGTGGCATATAGGTGTGGAGTTCAGTCATGGCCGCCGCTTCATTGCCTTTGGTTTCCAGTTCCAGCCCTTGTTCGATGAGCGCTTCGATATTGTTCATGACTTGTTTTGGCCTTTAGGAAACCAGTCCCGGTTGTCTAAATCGGTGATGTAGTCGATCATAAAATCGTGCCACAATCATAATCGGCGCGCTGCTCTGGTCTGCGCCAGTGGAGGAACTGATGAAACGAATTTTATTGAGCGCCTTCATCATGATCGCGCTGCTGAATGGTATCGCTTTTTTCGCAGTGGCTCAAGCTGTGCCGACCGTCGGCGGTTGTGAGGTTTTCCCGGCGAATAACCCCTGGAATACTGATATTTCCGGGGCGGCTGTTCATGCCAACTCGGCCAACTTCATCGCCAATATCAACGCCAATGGGAATAATAAGGTGCATCCCGACTTCGGCGAATATGCAGGCTATGGCATTCCCTATATCACGGTTGACTCGACACAGCCGAAAGTGCCTGTGACATTCGACTATGATGACGAGAGCGACCCTGGCCCGTATCCTATCCCGTCGAACGCGCCTATCGAAGGGGAGGGCAGCGGTGATCGCCACGTGCTGGTCATCGAAACCGATAACTGCATTCTTTATGAAACCTATGCCTCGATCTATGTCGGTGGGGCGCAAAAGGCATGGGAAGCTGGTTCAGGGGCGATTTTCAACCTCAACTCGAACGCTCTGCGCCCGGCAACCTGGACATCGGCTGCCGCCGCTGGCCTGCCGATTTTCCCTGGCCTCGCCCGCTGTGATGAAGCTGAAGCGGGTGAAATTAACCACGCGCTGCGTTTCACGGTGCGCCGGACTCGCGCGGGATACATTTATCCCGCAACCCACGACGCGCCCACCGCGCCCAATAATGACCCGGACTATCCTGTGATGGGTCTGCGGCTGCGCATGAAAGCCAGCTATGACACCTCCGGCTTTACCGGGCAGTCGGCGGCGATCGTCGCCGCGCTGAAAAAGTACGGCATGATTCTGGCGGATAACGGCTCGAACTGGTACATCTCCGGCGAACGCAATCGCAATAGCTGCTGGGATGACGATGATCTGAGACAGCTTAAGAACATCGTTGCTGCTGATGCCTTTGAAGTGATTGTTTCGCCACCGGCTGTGCCGGGAACACTGGTTGCGCCTTCGCTCTATGCTCCGGCTGATGGTGGGCAGACAGGCGCAAATGGCCCGTTGGACTGGAATACCGTCACCGGCGCGACCCGCTACGAGGTGCAGGTGGGAACAACCAATCCGCCGACCGGAACGCCGGCCACTGTCCAGGCGACTGCTTATACTCAGTATGTACCACCTGGCGGGCTGGTACAGGGCTTCACCTATTACTGGCGGGTACGCGCCTTCGATGCCACTAATAATCCAACTGGCTGGAGTCCGGTTCGCAGCTTTCTGGTTGCCTCGCCATCGGGTGCAGCGCCAACGCGCATTCTCTTCAATACCACCACGCCGACCTTAAGCTGGAATCGCGTTACCTGGGCGGCGGGCTACCGGGTGCAGGTCAGCAAAAATTCCAATTTCTCCGGGACGCCAACCCAATCGCCCCCGCTGGCTGCGACCACCTTCAGCTACCAGATCACGCCTGCGCTGACCAGCGGTCTGCACTACTGGCGCGTCTGTGCGCTGGACAATGCCGGTACATGCAGCCTGTGGAGTCCGCCGGAGTCGTTCGTCATCGCGCCGGGGAGTTGAATATCACTGCCCCCATGCTTTAATCACATTCAGCAGCCGGGCTTTGACTTCGGCTGCTGGTGTGGGCAGATCAGGCGTGAATTCCAGCCGGAAATACAGACTGCGGAGGAAGTTTTTGCTGTTGTACCAGGGGGCATGAATCGTCGGCACAAAATCGCCATCTTCCCAGGTTGAGCGCCAGTTGGTGAACTTTTCCAGCCAGTTCGACCAGTCGTTTATGCTCAGGGTACCGCGTTTAATAATGTCGAGGACGGCCAGCGCCAGCCGCTCATCTTCGCTGTGGACATAGGTGTACTGAATGGGCAGTATCAGCTTCTCGACGATTGCATCCAGCATTTGCCGGTGATCGTTCGCGCCGGTGGCTGGGTTGCGTGCCATAAATTTGAGCGCATCTGCCATGTGGGCGACGCTGTGGGCCCAACCTTTGCCCGGCACAAAGCCTCGCACATCCTGTTCTGAGGCGAAATAAGCCAGCGTCTTCTCAACCAGCGCCCTGATTTCTGACGGCCTCAGAAACGACTCCTGGTTGTCGCGGTAGACGATGATCGACAGCATCAGCATGGAAAACGAGCGCAGAAATACGCTGTCCGTTCCGTCTTCGCCGATGCTTTTATCAAGATTTGCCAGCCATTCATCGCGCAGCGTCCGCAGTTCGTCCGGGCTGTAATGCCCATCGCGGACGATCCAGTGCGTCAGAATCGTGTAGCCAAAAGGGTCACGCACTTCAACATCTGTCGAGCCGAGAAATCCGCTGAGTTCCGGCGTCAGTTGCGCGGCGCTGTAGCCTTCCGGCAGCGCAAAATCGGTTTCAACGATGTGCTTCCAGAAAATTTTATCCATGCTTCACACTGCCTTAACACCCATGATGATAATGTAATGATGATCGAAGGACGCATCAGGTGTTCCCGCGCAGTGAGGTTTCATCCAGTCAGCGACAGCGGTGGGAGCCTGTGCCAGCATCACCTGAAGCCGCTCGATTACGCCAGCGTCGCTCCCCTGCCGTTCGGCCCAGGGAAGCAGTTTCGTGCCAGGTTTGCTGATGGTTTCCAGCGCGGCAATTTCCAGACCGGCATCAAGGAACATGCCCTCCCACTCAAATCCGGCGTACATGCGAACATGGCTGGGGTCGCGCAGCCGCTCAAAAGCATCGACATAGCGGGCAGCGCGTTCGTCATCCGGCACGGTGTTATCTTCCACAAGCAGCCTGCCACCGGGCCTGAGGACGCGCGCGGCTTCCTGCACAAAGCGGAAGCAGTCCGGGAAGTGATGCGGCGCGATGCGGCATGTCACCAGATCAAAAGTCCCAGCGGGGAAGGGCAGATTTTCAGCATCACCCGCCGCGAACTGGACGTTAGCTTTGCCTTTCCCCATGATGAAGGCCCGTGCTGCCTGAAGCATATCAGGCGTGAGGTCGAAGGCTGTCATCTGTCTCACATAGGGCGCAAAACGCAGCGCGGCGTGGCCGCCGCCGGTAGCAATATCCAGTGCTTCCCAATCAGGCTGGGGATCGGCCAGGGTCACAAGGCGTTCAAGATCATCACCGGCTGCGTGGCTCTGGCTTTGAACGTAGCCCTGGGCGAACTGGCTGAAACGGGATTGCGCCTGCGTTTTGATGTCTTTACTGTCAGACATTCTGACCTCCTGAACAGATTTTGTTTAGGTGTATGCAAGTTGGATTCTTCAAAATTCTGAAGAGCAGGTTTATAATATGTTGGAAAGGAGTACATATAATCATAAAGAATTAACCGTTTGTACAGGCCGTACAAAAAAACAGCCCATTCATCCCATCATTCCCACGATGTTTATCACGCCTGTGCTATCGCACAATTAAGCAAGATTATCTCAAATTTTAGGTAGAACCACCATGTTACTTGAGCATAAACTCATCGTCCGGCATCTGGTAGATGATGTGTGGAGCGGCGGTAAACTTTCTCTCATTGATGAACTGGTTACACCTGATTTCACCTATCGTTGCCCGCTGCACCCGGATAGTATAGTTGGGAGAAAGGTTTTCAAACAATGGGTGGCGCAGTTTCGCGGAGCCTTCACGGGCTTTCGCATGACGCCAACCGCCTATCTTATCGCCGATGGTGAGCAGGTGATGTCGCGCTGGAAATTCAGCGGCGTTCACAGCGGGACTCTGCTCAATATTCCGCCAACCTTCCGCGCTGTTGAAATTGAGGGTGTCACCGTTTACCGTTTTGAGGAGGCTGGTGCGGTGGAAGGCTGGGCCAGCTATGATCGCTTGCTGCTGATGCAGCAGCTTGGCGTTGTGCCGGAGTTAGAGATGATTGTCGCCTGACCAGATCAGGCATCACACGTTGGGGGGGCGGCCAGGGGGTCGCCTTTTTTATTGGGGCAATCCTGCTATCATCAAATGTTGAAAGGGGATTCCCGTATGTTATTTTCTGCTGCCGCGCTCAAAACCCGCGCCCTGGAAGCCGGGTTCAATCTGGTGGGCATCACCCGCGCTGAACCCTCGCCTTATCTGGATGCTTATATCCGCTGGGTGGAAGCCGGGATGAACGGCACAATGGCGTATATGGCGCGACCAGATCGAATTTCCCGCCGTCGTGACCTGACCCAAATTCTTCCCGATGCTAAGTCACTGGTTGTGGTTGGGTTGGATTATAAGACAGCATTCATCCCTGAAACAGTTTTGAATGACCCGTCGCGCGGGCGCATCGCCGCTTATGCCTGGGGGCTGGATTATCACGACATTCTGACACCTCGGCTGGAAGCGCTGGCACATTGGCTGCGTGAAGCCAGCGGGCAGACTTTTTCGCACCGCGTTTATGTCGATACGGGTGCTATTCTCGAACGCAGCCATGCGCATGAAGCCGGGTTAGGCTTCACCGGCAAAAACACAATGCTGATTCACCCGCGCCGGGGCAGCACCTTCTTTCTGGGCGAGATTATCACCGATCTCGAATTTGATGCTTATGATACGCCGGGGCGAGCGACTCTCTGTGGAAGTTGTACGCGCTGTCTGCAAGCCTGCCCGACTGATGCTTTCCCGGCACCGCATGTGCTGGATGCGCGCCGCTGCATCAGCTATCTGACAATTGAACACAAAGGCGAAATTGATTCCTTGCTTCGCCCTCTGATGGGTAATTGGGTGTTTGGCTGCGATGTGTGCCAGGATGTATGCCCGTTCCAGCGGTTCAGTCAACCGGCGGCTGACCCTGTTTTTTACCCCACCGATGTTGACCGCGCCGCCCCCCGGCTGGTGGACTTACTGGCGCTAGACGACCATCTGTTCCATCAGCGATACTATGGGAGTCCCATTTACCGCATCAGGCGTGAGCGGCTGGTGCGGAATGCCTGCATCGCTGCCGGGAATTGGGGCGATCCGCAAATTGCCCTGCCGCTTGAGCGCCTGCTGGATGATGCCAGCCCGCTGGTGAAAGAGAGTGCGGCCTGGGCGCTGACGCAAATTAAAGGTTAATTTTCCACGCATTTTGAAGGACTCCAATCGTGTTTCAGAAAACGAAACCTTACCCACGCGCCTTCTGGTTGTTGTTCGTGGGCTTCATTATCAACCGCACCAGCACCGGTCTGATCTGGCCGTTCCTGGCCCTGTATATGCGCGAGCAGTTGAATGCGCCGCTCTCCACCATCACACTGTTGTTTTCAATTCAGTCTGTTGCCGGTTTGCTCTCAACCTCTGTCGTCGGCTCTTTTATGGATCGCTTCGGGCGTAAGCTGCCGATCATCCTCAGTATGCTGGCCGGGAGCGCGGTGCTGATTGCCATGCGAAGCGCGACAACCCTGGAAGTATGGGCGGTTTTGATTGCTCTCTACGGCATGTTCATCCCCGTGTTTACTGTCGGGGGTAACGCGATGGTGGCTGATCTGGTGGAAGAAGAAAAACGCTCTGGTGCTTATGCATTGATTCGCACGGCACAGAATGTGGGTGTGGCGGTTGGCCCGGCCATTGGCGGTTTTCTGGTGGTCAACTACTACGGCCTCACGTACATCATCACTGCTGCTGTCTACATCGTGCTTGCTGTTCTGATTATGTTCATCCTGCCGGAAACGCTGACCAGGCGCAAAAATGATGAGCCAGCGCGGACGGCGGGCGGTTATGGCGAAATTCTGCGTGACCGGGCGTTCATGTCCTTGTGGCTTTGTTACCTGTTGATTGAAATGGTCATCACGCTGGTGTTCATCCTGCTGCCTGTTTATACCAAAGAAAATTTTAGAATAGCGGAAGATCAATATGGACTGCTGGTGACGATCAACGCGGCGATGGTGGTTTTCTTCCAGTATGCCATGACGCGCTTCACAATCCGTTATCGTGATCTGCATGTGCTGGTTCTGGGTTCGCTGGTGTACGCCGCTGGTATTTTGAGCGTGGCTTTCGGCTCGACCTTCGCCGCCTTTGCGGCCAGCATGGTGGTCATTACGATTGGCGAATTAATGATCGCACCAACGGGATTGTCGCTGGTGTCACGGTTGGCCCCGGCGGATAAACGGGCGCGTTATATGGGTCTGTTTTCGTTGACATGGACGGTTGCTGCGGGTACGGCACCATTCATCGGCGGCCTGCTCAATGATTATGCATCACCGGCAGCTATCTGGTATGGCGGTGCGGTCATGGGGCTGGCAGCGGCGGCAGGTTTTTATCTGATGGCGCAGTCACGGGTAATTGAAATGAAAAACAGGCCTGCCCCCGTTGGTTCTGGCGATTAAGGCTGGTGAAAATATATACACCCGGTGTATGTTTGCCTGTCTTTAGAGCGTCAGAATGGTATGATATTTCCTGATCGATCAGTGTCTCTCTTTGAGGAGTATGGGCAGTGGAAAAGATAACTTTTGAAGTGCCAAACATCGGCTGCGATGGCTGTGTCCGCACCATCAGGAATGAGCTGAGCGAAATCCCCGGCGTCAAAGTGGTGGATGGTGTCGTGGATAGCAAGACAGTGACGGTTGAGTGGGAGTCCCCGGCGACGTGGCAGAAAATCGCTGATGTGCTGACCGAAATTGACTATGCTCCGGCGACAGCATAAGGTTTCATAATGTTGTCCTGTACCCAGAGGGCGTGGCAGTGCTGCGCCCTTATGGATTCCCCGTATTGATAAATGTAACGCCTCCTGCCTGCCATCCTTCCTGACCATGTTAGCCTTTTTGACAAGCTTTTAACCGCGCCTTAAAATCTGTCTGTACACGGTGTGAGCCGCGTACTGCATATTAAAAGGAGCAATCTTATTATGAAAGAGTACGATAGTGACCGACTGAGGAATGTTGCCCTGGTGGGCCATCAGGGCGCCGGTAAAACCACCCTTGTAGAAGCCCTGCTCTACAATACCGGCGCGATTAATCGTCTTGGCAGGGTTGAAGAAAAGAACACCGTTTCTGACTGGGACGATGACGAAAAGGAGCGCGGCCTCTCGCTCTCTACGGCCCTTATTCCGATTGAATTTGAAGACAACAAAATTAATGTGCTGGATGCGCCCGGTATGACCGACTTCCAGGGCGAGATCAAGAACGCCATCCGCGTGGCCGATTCGGTCATTGTGGTGGTGGACGCGGTGGCCGGGGTCGAAGTTGGCACCGAGCTGGCGTGGGAATATGCCGAAGCCTACCAGCAGCCAATTATCGTCGCCATCAACAAACTTGACCGCGAAAATGCTGATTTTAACCGCACCCTCGATAACCTCAAACAGAGTTTTCCTGATTACAAATTTATCCCGGTCATGCTGCCGATTGGCTCTGAGGCGAACTTTCAGGGTGTCATCAATCTGCTGACGATGAAAGCTTACCTGGGGCCGGGCAAAGACCGTTCTGATCTGCCCGCCGATTTGCAGGGCGAAGCCGACGCCGCGCGAACGGTGCTGGTGGAAGCGGCTGCCGAGGCGGATGACCAGTTCATCGAAAAATACTTTAATGAAGGCGCGCTTACCAAAGAAGAAATCCGCGACGGGATGCGAAAAGCTGCCCGCGACGCTTACTTAAAGACCGTGCCGGTCTTCGTCACTTCCGGGGCGAAGAACATTGGCACGATTCCGCTGCTGGAGGCGCTGGCTGTTTATGTGTCCCCGCCGACACAGCGCCGCGTTCAGGTGGAAAATTCGGCAGGCGAAAGAGAATTTCTGACCGCGCCGCAGAGTGATGATGGCCCGCTGGCGGCGTATGTTTTCAAGACTACCAATGACCGCTTCGTCGGCACCCTCAATTACTTCCGTATTTTCTCCGGCAGTGTCAAAACCGGGCAGGGCTATTTCAATGCTACTCGCGGCGTTGAAGAAAAATTCAACTCGCTGATGCTGATGCGCGGCAAGGAGCAGCTACCCGTTACGGTACTGCACGCCGGGGACATCGGCGTGGTTGCCAAGCTGACGAACACCAAAACCGGCGACAGTTTCAGCGACAAAGCCCGCGCCATTCAGGTTGTCAGGCCGGAATTTCCCGAACCGTTGTACGCTATCGCCGTCAATCCTAAAACACAGGCTGACAGCGCCAAGATGGGGACTATTCTCACCAGCCTGGCACAGTCTGACCCGACGCTGCGCTGGCGGCTCGACCCGGATGTAAAGCAGACGATTGTCGAAGGCATGGGCGAGGCACATGTCAGCCTGGTCATCAGCCGCGCTCACCGCCTCGGCGTTGGCATGGATATCGAAGTGCCAAAAGTGCCGTACAAGGAAACCATCACCCGCACTGAATCCGATTTTTATCGCCACAAAAAGCAGACCGGCGGCGCGGGGCAGTTCGCTGAGGTTCACATGCGGCTGGAGCCGAATCCCGGCGGCGGTTTCCAGTACAGCACGCAAATCGTCGGCGGTTCCATTTCGCACAGCTTCCTGCCGTCGATTGAAAAGGGCGTGAATTCCGTGCTGGGGGAGGGCGTTGTCGCCGGGTACCCGATTGTTGATGTAAAAGCGGTTGTTTTTGATGGTAAGGAGCATCCGGTTGACTCGAAGGATATTGCTTTCCAGATTGCCGGGCGGGAAGTCTTCAAAAAGGTGTTCATGGATGCCGGGCCGGTGCTGCTGGAACCGATCATGAATGTGCAGATCACGGTGCCTGAACCGCTGATGGGCGACATTCTGAGTGACCTGAACACACGACGTGGGCGCGTACAGGGCATGGATACGGTTGGCACAAAAAGTGTCGTCACGGCGCAGGTGCCATATGCCGAGATGATGCGCTATGGGAATGACCTGCGTTCGATCACTGGCGCGCGCGGCATTTACACGATGCAGTTCGACCATTACGAGCAGGTGCCACAGCATCTCGCCCAGAATATCATCAACGCCTCGCAGAAGGCCGAAGCTGGCGCGTAAGGACAGATTAAAGTTAAAAGATAAGAGTATTGCGGATTGCTGCGGTGGTGGAAATGAGAATTTTGCGATTCGATTGATTTCCACCACCATCAAATTGCGACAATTGCGACAGCGACAAGCCCAAAGTTAATGGCCGCAAAATCCCTCATCGTTTATCTTTTTCGATTTTGAGGGGTAATTCAGCGCCGCTTGCCCTTCTCCCATTCGTCCTCGTCGTAAAAATCGTAGTCCACCAGTTCACCGTCTTCAACCAGACGGGCATAATCTGGCTCGCGTTGGCGCGGCGGCTGATAACGCGGGATTTCTACCGTGCCAGGAAGCTGAGTCATGCCGCGCCGCAGCCGCGCTTCCTGTCGCCCCCGCCGCATGGCACCGAACAGGAGCAGAACACCTGCCAGGAAACCGGTGAAAAGGGTGATCTGCCAGGCGAATGAATCTTCAGGTGTATAAATCGCCCAGGGTATCCAGACGGCAGCATTCCCCACTGCGAACAGCATCAGCGCCGCGACTGACCCAGCGCGGCGGCGAATGTCGTCATCCAGCAGGCCGTGTAAACGGAACAGTATTTTGGGGTTATCGCTCAGATAGCTGTCATCGCTGTCGATGCGCTCGCGCATTTCCGCCTCAACCGCGTCGCCACGCGCCATTGATGATGCGCCGGAATGCCGAAATGTCCACAGGCTGTGAACTGCTAACACGCCGCTCCAAACGGCCATAATTTGCCCATAGGATGGTTCAAGAAAATAAGAACGGCCATTCCACCAGGAAAAGGTACTTGCGGCATAACTGACCGCCAGAACAGCCACAAAGATAAAAAGAAGCGCATGAAGAAACAACCACTGCGCTCCGGCCAACCGACGTTCGACCCGGCGGCGTAATTCTAAATAATCGAGGAAGGTCAGGTAATCATTCCACATGGTCGCTGCCTCCGCTTAAACCGCTTTCTAATCTGATTGTATACGCAGGATAAGGGCGAAGGGTAGCAGAAATGGAGTCATTAAAGCATTGTAATATAATGACGATAATGAAATTATATAATAAAATTATATATGTAATGTTTTTGTGCTATAAATTTATTAATTGGGGAATCGTAGGGGGAACGATGCTCAATAAACCCATTACGCTGAAGCCAGGTTTCGGGCGTCAGCTTCATTCCTATCCTGCTCAACGTTTGGCGCTGATCGGGCTGGTGGTGCTGGTGCTGACGAGCATCCAGTTGGTTTTTAAGCTGGGGGCGTCGGGAAATGTTTCGCTTGCTCCTGTCGTTGATTCGTTCACGCCATTCGACAAACTGCTGCCAGGACAGCAGCGCGATCTGGTGTACAGCTATCTGCCGGTGGCGAATCAGCGCACCAGGAATGGACAACTTATTGTTGAGACCAGCGCGTCAATTGTGCCAGAAAGTGGGCCATTCCACCTGATTCAGGTCACTTACAACGAACGCGAGATTGAGGCGGCCACTTTTTACACACAAAAGCTGTGCGCCTGTGAGCTGTATCAGCGCTGGGGCGAGCCAGATGAGACGACACGGCAGCGGGGTGGGCAAGCCTATCGTCTGGTGTGGTATGAAGCCGATTATCAGGTGACAGCCGTATTGACGCCGCTGCCGGGCGATTCTGGCGTGCGGGTGGTGACATTGAGCATCAGCCAATAGGATGCAATCATAATATCATCTGTCATTAATTTTTGTTATAATTTAACTGCTGGTAACTTTCGCGTTTAACGATACAGGACTGGCATGTTAAACAGACAAATCATGCCTGAGGCGACGAGACGGGTTCACCATGTGGCGCCTTCAGTTAATTCGCAGGCTGCTGAGTATCCGGGTTTTCATTTTATTGTCGTGCTCGGTCTGATTTTAACAATTGTGCTGGGTATGTCGGTGCTGTTCTTTGAAATCGGGGTGGCAAGGATTCCGATTACACTCCCGGAAGTTGATGCTTTTACAGCCTACAGCGCCATTCTCCCCGGCGAACAGCGTGATAACCTGAGCCAGTATGGGCTGATTTCGATTCAGCGCACTGTCAATAGCTGGTCTGCGGCCCAGCCGGATGTCTCGATTGCGCCGCAAAGTGGGCCTTTTTACTTCATACAGATCAGCGCGGATGATCAGCATATTCTATCAACAACCTTTCACACCGACACCTTATGCATTTGTGAACTTTATCAGCGCTGGGGTGAACCGGATGACATTGGGCCTTTGCTGGATAGGCGCTCTTATAACATGACCTGGTATGAAGCCGGTTATGTGGTCACAGCGGTGGTACTGCCGCTGCCGGGTGATGCTGGCGTTCGGGTCGTGACGCTCAATATCAGGAGATAGGTCATCAAACTGGTGCGGGTTGAGGCGCGGCACGCAGCGCGCCTGTGGCTCGCACGCCTGCCCAGGTTACGACCAGCGAGACGATGATGATGAACAGCAGCAATCCGGCTGCCATCGCTAATCCCGGCAGCGCGTCGGTATGCACCCGTTCTGTCCAGAAGGTTAGAGGCAGCGCAAGCTGATAGAGGGGGGCACTGCCACTGTCGGCCAGCGCCAGCGGGGGAAATCGCAGCACACGCCATGAGGGACCGAGGCCGATTTCGTGGCGGGTGAAGGCCGCGAAGAGCAGCACCGGTGTGAACCGGATGACCATCGCCGCGATCAGGGCCGCGCTGCCACGCCGCAGGATCGCGCTGGCGGCCAGTCCAAGGGCTGTGCAGGCCATGACTTCGAGAATGGTGAGGACGACGGTCATCACAACCGCTGTCACAGCCGCCCATTCCAGCAGGCTTAATTCAGCGAAGGCGCTGTAGGATGTAGAAGATGGGCCGGTGCGATACATGGTTCGCCAGGCAAAGCGGTTGAGGAAGGCGAGCAGGAATACGGGCAGCATGACCAGGCGCAGCACCCCTAGCGCCAGCATCCAGGGCGCAACCTGGCTCATAGCGGCCATCCACTTGCCGAGCAGGATTTTCCGCGCACTGACCCCCGTTAGCACCAGCGGAATCCAGGTTTGTCCGGTGTGTTCGCGGCTGATGGCGTTGGCTCCGGCGGCAATCGCCCGTGCTCCGGTCAGGGCGTGCAAAATCCAGACCAGCAGAATACCGAGTTCACGGGTAGGGCTGGTCACATCACGCAGCGTCAACATGATGACGCCCGCTGCCCCGGACAGAGCGAGCAAACCCAGCAGCCAGCCGCCATTCACCAGGGCGGGGGCGCTGCGCTGCTGATGTTTCATCTCCTGCCGCTCAATCGGGTTTGTGATGCTGCGGATGGCGAACATGGCGCGTCTCCTCGACCTTGGCTGCGACCATTGTATAACGCCAGATGAATCGGACAAATTAGTGAAAAAAGCTACAGTTTGCGCCATGTTTTCGGGTAATCAAGTGCTGTACAATTTTTGCGAACAAGTGTTATAATATGAGCCTTCGTGAACCTCAGAACAGGCAAAGCGGTGACCAGATGATTGCTCACAACCTGCCCCCGCAGCCCACGCTTTTCATTGGGCGCACGCAAGAACTGGCGGAGATTGACCGCATTCTGACCGACCCTGCCTGCCGTCTGCTGACGCTGGTTGGCCCCGGCGGTATTGGCAAAACGCGCCTCTCGCTGGAAGCTGCCGCTGCTCACCTTTCGGCTTTCGCCGATGGCGTTTATTTTGTCCCGCTGCAATCGCTGAGTGATGCCGAGTCCATCATGACGGCGGTTGCTGAGGCGATGAATTTTCAGTTTTTATCCGCCGGGGATAAAAAAGCCAACATCCTGCGTTATCTGGAACAGAAACAGACACTGCTGCTCCTGGATAATTTTGAACATCTGCTGGATGGCGCGGAATTTGTCAGCGAAATGCTGACCGCCGCACCCGGTTTGTGCATCCTCATCACCTCACGCGAGCGTTTGAATCTGCGCGAGGAATGGGTTTATGAAGTGGGCGGGTTATCCGTTCCGGCGGCGGAAGCGGCAGCTTTTGAAGGCTACAGCGCGGTACAGCTTTTCGCGCAGAATGCCCGGCGTGTCAGCCCTGGTTTTTCGCTGGATACGGAACGCGCCTCGATTGCCCGCATCTGTGCGCTGGTGGGCGGGATGCCGCTTGCGCTGGAACTGGCGGCCTCATGGGTGCGGGCACTGTCCTGCACCGAAATTGCTGCGGAAATTGAGCATGGTCTGGATATTCTTGAAACTTCGACACGCAACGTCCCGGAGCGGCATCGCAATATGCGAGCTGTCCTCGATCATTCATGGCGGCTGCTATCTGATTCAGAGCGGGATGCACTGCGGAAATTATCGGTTTTCCGGGGTGGTTTTACGCGCGAGGCGGTGAGCGCAGTGGCCGGGGCGTCCCCGCGTATCCTGTCTGCTCTGGTCGATAAATCATGGCTGCGACATGCCGATGACGGGCGTTACGACCTGCATGAACTGCTGCGGCAGTATGCGCTGGAACGCCTGGAAGACTCTGGTTTGGCCGGAGCAACGCTGAACGCTCATGCTGACTATTTCGCCGAATTCATGCGGGCGCGGGAGATGGACATTAAATTCCGCCGCCAGGCGGAAGCGCTGGCCGAAATTGAGCGTGATTTTGAGAATGTGCGGCTGGCATGGAAGTGGGCCGTTGGGCGCTGCGACGAGCGCATTTTAAATGCCATGCTGGAAGCGATGAATTTTTACTGCGATATGCGGGCGCGTTTTCAGGAAGGTGAAGAACTGTTTCGCTATGCCGCCGCGCCGTTTGTCCATCTTAATTCGCGTGAGGCTAAGCTGCTCTACATGCGGCTGCGGGCCCGCCGCGCTCGTATGATCTTTCTGGGTTCTGGCGCGGTACCAGAAGGGCTGGATGTGCTGACCATCGAACTGGAAGCTCACCTTGAACAGGCACGGCAGTACGAGTCGCCGCTGGATATTGCCTTCCTGCTGCATATAGTCGGCATTGAAGAAATCCTGCATTTTAATTTTGAAGGCGGGCTGGCACGTTTCGAAGAAAGCTATGACGTCTACACGGAACTCAACGACCCATTCTATATGGCCGAAACGCTAACCTGGATTGGCAATTCACAGACTGAAGTGGTCAGCACACGCCGTCATTTTGAAGAGGCGCTGGCGCTTCAACAGGATATTGGTGATATCAATGGGATTGGCTGGACACTGATGCACCTGGGCCGGGCGGCTTTCTGGCGGCGCGATTATGTCGAGGCGGAACGCTTTTTTGAGGAGTCGATGGCGGTTCAACGGGAGCGCGGTGATCTAAAGGGACTACATTCCAACCTGATTATGGCAAGCCAACGGGCATTACGCGCCGGTGATTTTGATCGCGCCGTGAAACTGGTTGGTGAAAGCTACCAGATTGCCCATGACCTGAACCTGCTGCCGATTCGGCAGTCATCGCTCGTCACCAAAGGAATGCTTTATATTCTGATGGAGACAAATATTGAGGTCGGGCAGCAGCTATGCCGTGAAGCCATCGCTATGGCGGTGCCGCGCAGCTTCATGATGGGCGACCCGCATATCGAGGCCACTTCCGGTCTGTGTGTGGCGGCTTTTCTAATGGGCGATTCTCACGGGGTGCAGGCTGGCTATCGTGAGATGCTGCGGCTGATGCCGGAATTTGGTTATCACAAACCGCAGGAGCGCTTCAATCTGCTGATACCACTGGCAATCCTGCGCCTGGTCGATGCCGGTCAACTGGAACGGGCTGTTGAATTAATCGGGCTGGTCTTTAGCCTGAACGATCAGACCACTGGTATGGAGTCCCGACATGATCTGCTCGTCATTCACTGGCTGGAACGGCTGCCAGTTATGCTCCGCTTGCGTGAGAAACTGGAAAGAGAGCTTGGGACAGCCCGCTATCAGGCGGTGCTGGCACAGGGGCGCACCCTCGATTTTGCTGCAACTGTTGAAAGTCTGCTGAATCCCGATGATGACATGCCTGCGATAGCCCCGCCAGAGCTATCCCCTGAACGAGACAGCCTGACCGAGCGCGAACAGGAAATTCTGCGCCTGGTGGCCGATGGCCTGTCCAACAAACAGATTGCCGACCAGCTTATCCTCTCCGTCGGCACGGTCAAGTGGTATATCAGCGAAATTTTCAGCAAGCTGGGCGTGAACAGCCGCACCCAGGCTGCCGCCCGCGCCCGTACCCTCGATCTGATCTAAAACGCCTATCCTCTCGTCTGCAAAACCCTATCTTTTGGCAGGTGACTCACCCCCCGGTTGGGCTGGTACAGTGTGGGTGTAGTTGAGTGAGGAGGGGAGTGAACATGAACGGTCTTATCATCGCGCAGACCATGCACGACGCAGCCAAAGTTCATGCAGCCGAGGTGAACGAACGAAGCACCGCGCAGGTTGTGGAAAGAGGCCGCTGGTGGCAGCGCTGGCTGCGGAAGCCGAAGCTCAATCAGACGGCAGACGCACCTGTCTGCCAACCAAACAGCGATTTATCAAAAGCCCTGTCATAACGAGGAGCAGACGACATGAATTACGGAGATGGACGGGAAACACCGGTTGAGGCGATGGGGGAACTGTTCAAACTGGCACAGCAGGAACTGGATGAGCGCGGCATCACCTTCGCACCGTTGGCCGGTTTGCGGAAGGCGCTGAACGGACGTAAAGCGGCAGAGAGCCGCGAAACCGAGATGCAGCCGGTGTACAACACTGAGCTGTCGCAGGAAACAGGATGCTAATGAGACGGGGGCTGAGAGTGCTTTCTCCGCCCCGTTTTTTATCTGTGATGCTGATTGATTTTCAGTCGCCGCTAGGGGCTTCGATGCCCGCCAGCTCATTTTCTTCGACGATCTGCTGCCTGCCAACAATTTCGTACACCTTACTGCCGTCCACGATTTCGTTTTCCAGCAGTTCGGTTGCCAGCCTGTCCAGCTTGTCACGGTTTTCCCGCAGCAGCGCTACAGTTTTCTGGTGCGCTTCTTCCTCCAGTTTCCGCACTTCTTCGTCGATTTTGGCAGCTGTTTCTTCGCTGTAATTACGTCCCTGCGACAGCGAGTAGCCGAGGAAGGGTTGACGCTCATTATCGCCGAAGTTGAGCGGCCCAATCGCTTCACTCATGCCGAACTCGGATACCATCCGCCGCGCCATATCAGTCACACGGCGCAGGTCATTGGATGCGCCGGTGGTGATTTCATTGAAGGCCACTTCTTCCGCCGCGCGTCCGCCTAATAACATCAGCATCCGTGCCATCAGATAATCGCGGGAGTAATTGCGCCGGTCATCGTCCGGCAGGGAAGCCGTTACGCCGAGCGCCTGACCACGCGGAACGATTGTCACCTTGAACACCGGGTCAGCGCCGGGGGTCATCGCGCCGACGATGGCATGACCGGCCTCGTGGTAGGCCACCACTTTGCGCTCTGCCTCGTTGGAGAGCGGCGGGCTTTCCGTCCCCAGCACGATGCGGTCAAAAGCATCGAGAAAGTCACGCTGGGTGATGCGCTTCAGGTTGCGCCGTGCCGCTGTTAAGGCCGCTTCGTTCGCCAGATTGGACAAATCCGCGCCGGAGAATCCGATAGTGGCTTTCGCCATTGATTCCAGGTTGACATCGGCTCCCAGCGGTTTGCCACGTGTGTGAATTTGCAGGATGTTCAGCCGCCCGGTTTTGTCGGGCAGGCCAACTGTCACCTGGCGGTCAAAGCGACCGGGCCGCAGCAGCGCCGGATCAAGTACATCAGGCCGGTTGGTGGCCGCCATCACGATGACACTTTCGTTCTGGTCAAAGCCGTCCATTTCGGCCAGCATTTGATTCAATGTTTGTTCACGTTCATCGTGGCCGCCGCCGAGTCCCGCACCACGCTGCCGTCCTACAGCGTCAATTTCGTCGATAAAGACGATGCTCGGCGCGGCATCCTTCGCCCGTTTGAAAAGGTCGCGCACGCGGCTCGCACCGACGCCGACGAACATTTCCACAAACTCCGAGGCGGCGATGCTGAAGAAGGCAACATTCGCCTCACCAGCCACCGCCCGCGCCAGCAGGGTTTTACCGGTGCCAGGTGGCCCGGAGAGCAGCACCCCGCGCGGGATGCGTGCGCCGAGGGCGATGTATTTATCCGGCTCCTTGAGGAAATCCACGATTTCGACCAGTTCCGATTTGGCGGCATCCTGCCCGGCGACATCAGTGAAAGTCACCTGCGGACGTTCGACGGTATATTCCCGCGCCTGTGTTCGCCCGAAGCCGAAAACGTTGCCCATCTGCCCCTGCGCCCGGCGTGTCGTCCAGATCAGGAAGCCGGTCAGCAGCAGCAGCGGCCCGAAGGTATAGAGCAGTTCGAGGATGGGCGATGGCTCATACAACTGCGAGACAACGGTGACATTATTATCCGCCAGCAGTGCTGCCAGATTGCTGTCCGTGAATGGCAGCAGCGTTGTGGTGAACTGGTTGGACGTGACCTGCTGCACGCCCTGGCTCAATAATCTGTCACCATCGGGTGGATAGGCAGTTGGCCGCTCGAACACGCCGCGCACGCGCATATCCTGAATGGTCACCTGCTGGACATTTCCCGCTTCAACCTGGGCGCGGAAGAATGAATACGGCACCTGAATGGGCTGCCCGCCCGTTACGTCTGTCACCATGCCGCCGACGCGCAGCAGGGTCATACCCAATAAGACAACCCATATTGCCGGCCAGACCCAGCGCGGAATGCGCGAAAAGGGGCCAGGTGGTGGGCTGTTGTTCGGTTCTTTTTCCGGTGGTTTTGTCGGAGGTAGCACGTTTCACCTCGCCTTTCTACTAACCCCTGATTATGGGGGACGCCCTATTTTAAACACGTTAGAAGCAAATAAGCGAATAATGTGTTATCCCCAAAACACCCCAATTTTCAGGGGGAGAACTTCCTTACGTTGCATCCTATCCAAACAGGTTATAATTTGATGTATAGAATGTTACTTTCTGATTGTATTCAGTGAAGGCCGTTAGGCTACTAGCAAAAAGTCTGGAATTTCAACCATGCCCGACGAATCGCCGGACAAAATTTCACCGCCCGATGACTGGTCGCTCTCTCCAGCGCCCGTTCCCGCAGCCTCCAAAGCAGCCGACCCGCCGGAAGCTGTACTGCCGCCCAGCGGCGATGAACCGGCTGACCGGGGTGCTGTGGTGCGCGCCGCCTCCAAATTAGCTGGCTCGACCAGTGCGCCCTGGCTGCTGCAACAGTTTTTCAACGATCAGATTGATCTCAGCACTGAACTCGCCAGCCGCTTCCCCAACATGCCACTGATGTCGATCATCCGCCTGCGCGAGATGGACTCGAAAACCCGTCGTGGCGTGGCAACCCTGAGCAATGCGGATGGCATGGCCGGGGTAGTGGTAGACGCCGATGCCGCCGGAAGTGTACAGTTATCCTTCACTTTTGGCTCGATGCTGGCGCTGCGCTTTCGTATGGATGGGCTGAGCGGGATGGATCGCGCCCGCTGGCTGGAACTGATGCGGCGGGAGCAGGGTGGTGTCGCCTTTTTATGGGGACAGTCGCGCTGGGAACAGGACTATGCTATCTGTGTCACGCGGCGGCGTTTCGCTAATCTGTACGCTTTCTCACACAATGGCTTTGAAGCATCGGTACGGCTGACGCCGGAAGTTGCCAAAAAGCTGATCGACTGGCTGGATAAATTCTGGCAGGCCGAACCGCCAGCGGGCGACCCACCCAAAATGCTGACCTGGTGAATGACTGATGTCGCCCCTATTGAATTACAGCCGCCTTTTCAATGCCTCACTCATCAGCGATACAGACCCGCATTTTGGTGCTTATCAACTTGAGCGCCGCGAGATCGGCGAACTCCTTTTGCCCACTGGCAAAATCGTCGCCAATGACCCGCTGGTCTTCTGGCAAACAGAGCCGTTCACGCGCACTGTCCCGCCCGGTAAATACCCGGTCAGTATTTTCATCGCCCATTTTCGGCATAAGGCGGGAGAAGCGGACGAACGTATCGCCTATGCGCTGGTGATGTTCAAATCGGATACGCCCGCAAACTGGGAAATGGCGCTGCTCGAAGGACAGGATGTGACGACGCTTGAGCCGGGTTATTTCTTTGGATATGGAGTCGATGCCGGGACGGGCAGCTTCATGGACGAAGCCGCCGCCCAGCTTATCAAGCAAAAAATCAGCGGGCTGCCATTTGATGACAGCGAAAAACTGTATGCCGAACCCCTGATGGCTGCTCTGGATGCTACCTATCGGCATACGCACAGTTATGCCAATTATGAGATCGACCCGGCCAGCGGTTTAAATGTGGTCGCCTTTTCCAGCGGCTGGGGCGATGGCAGCTATCCTTCGTACTGGGGACTGGATACTGGTGGTGAGTTGATTTGTCTGCTTACGGATTTTCATCTGTTTGCATGAACCCCCCGCTTTTCTGTGCCAGCACGACGACAACTTCTCCTGCGCCCAGCCGGGTTCCCACCTGATCGATCAGGAAAAAACCACGCTCAAGCCGACTGAACTCCTGCATATTTGCCATCGGAAACCAGGTTGGGTCGCCCCAGGCAGGCTTGAATGTTTCCAGCACTTCATAACCGCTGGTGGTCAGCAGCTTGATCAGACTTTTTTCGGTAAAGCTGTAAACATGCTCTGGCGGCGTCAGACGGCCATAACGCTTATGTAAATTTTTCCCCGTCAGTTTTTTAACCAGTGTCCCGGCAGTTGCTTCCCCCAGCAGTCTGCGGGAAGTTACTTCGACCTGGGTTTTTAAGCCGCTGGCGTTGTCGGTGTCAATCAGGATGATGCCGCCGGGCCGGAGCAGCGTCGCCAGTTTTTCAATGACTTTTCGGGGATCGAATAAATGCTCCAGGACATGACCTAATTTGATGAAATCATAACTTGATGGCGGGGCGTCGAAATCTTCAATGCGCGAAACGGTCACATCCAGTCCCCATAATCTTCGAGCTGTCTCCGCCGCGTAGCCGGATACTTCGACCACTTTTAAATCCCAGCCGCGTTCGGGGAGGATAGCAATGGCTTCATTCATCGCACCAACATTGAGCGCTTTCCCTTTTGGTATATAGCGTTCCACAATCTCCATCTGCCGATGAGTCGCGGTACGTAAAATTTCTGTAGTATGTGTATCAGCTAATGAGACTGACCGTTGATTTTCGGTGTAGTCATCCCCGTACAGTTGCTGAAGTTCCTCATCGCTAAGCTGGGGCATGGGGTAGGCGAAGACCAGCCCACAGGTGCGGCATCGACAGGCCTGATAGCATTCCTGATCGATATCGGATGTAAGTGTAGCCATGATCTGGCAGTCGGACGTTCCGCAAACATTGCACATAAGATGCGTTTGCATGTCCATATTGAGATTTATACCTCTCTTATTTGAAATTTTAAAGCGAATACAAATAATACTTTTTGAATAGCTAGTAATTTTTTATCGAAACACAAATAGCTGAGCGCAGGTCAGAATCAGTTGAAGCGATTGATGGTGTGAGGGCTATGGTCACGTGGGGGATCACGTGAGAAGTGTGTAGTGTAGATGTGTGATAAGTCTATGTGTCGGACAGAAAAATATTATTGCAAATTTTGATTTTTCGCAAGAAATTGCTTATCCTTGTTTTACACTTAAGTTTATTATGATTTTTGGCGTTGCTCCAGCCTGTACGCTGTCATCTCTTCCTCGTTCAATTCAACCAGTTCGCCGTCCTCGCCGACGGTGTACAGCACATCGCGCTTGAGTTTTCCGCCATTTTTCAGCGGCAGCGTTTGTAACCGTTCCATTTCCTGTTGCAGCGCTTCACCGGCCTTTCGCTCTCGTTGTGCCAGCCAGCCAGCAGGGGGGAAGGCATACAGCCCATGCCAGATGATAATTGCCAGCCAGCCCAGCGGAATGAAGAACAACAAAGGTGAAGCGCCATTCTGAATCATGGTTATCAGCGAAAGCACCATCACCGTGTTGAACGGAATAAAAGTTAAGAGATGAGGTAAAAACAGCCACCGCTCGCGCTGTCTGGCCTTCATGCGGTTTTCTGCTACTGCATAGGCCGCAGTGTCGGTTGATTCGCGCCATTCTTCCCCAAACAGCCATGTCATTTCCTCTTCAAGACGCTGCTGATAACCTGTATCGGGACGCGCTTCCCGGTAGAGATCATAGGCGCGTATTGCGACGAATATGCCAACCCCTATAATCAGCGGAATCAGGTAGCGGTTGATCTGGCTGTCCCCGGCCAGCGCCAGCAGCACCAGCGTGACCAGCAGCGCCGACCACATCGAGAAATAATAGCGCTTGGTTTGCCGCTTTTTCAGGCTTGTCTCGGCCAGTTTGTAATTGGGGAAGCTCATCAATTTTAGTTCTCCTCTCGTGGTGTGTTTCCAATTATAAGAGAAATCGGCTTGCCGCGTCCTCCGACCTTTGCACCATAAATCAATATAATTATTGTAATGTTACCTGTTCCTGCCTGTTTATCTGGTCTGTCGTTCACCATACGCCGGTTGCTTTTCCAACGCCAATCTGCCATTATCGCCGTAAGATTTGCTGTTAAAAGAGCTATCAGCTACAGGCGACTAGCCAATGCTGACCACTGTTTACTGTCTACTGAGGAACTGTCCCCATGAACCGCCTCCAGCACGAAACCAGCCCCTACCTGCGCCAGCACGCCGACAACCCGGTGGACTGGTATCCCTGGGGTGATGAAGCCTTCGCCCGCGCCAGAGCCGAAAATAAGCCGATTCTGCTCAGCGTCGGTTACTCTGCCTGTCACTGGTGTCATGTCATGGCGCACGAAAGTTTTGAACACGAACCAACGGCGCAGATGATGAATGACCTGTTCGTCAACATCAAGGTTGACCGCGAAGAACGCCCCGATGTGGACGATATTTACATGCAGGCGGTGCAGGCACTTTCCGGGCAGGGCGGCTGGCCGATGACGGTTTTCCTCACGCCGGAGGGCAAACCGTTTTATGGCGGCACCTACTATCCGCCCGCGCCGCGTCACGGACTGCCCGCCTTTCGCCAGGTGCTGGAAGGCGTAGCACAGGCTTATCAGGATCGCCGGGAAGCAGTGGAAGAAGCCGCCAATAATCTGTCGGATGCGCTCAACCGTGATCTGTTGAGCATCGGCGGCGAAGAGTCAGCTTTGAATGTTGATCTGCTCAATGCTGCCTACAAAAAACTCGGCGCGACTGTCGATAAAATGCACGGTGGTTTCGGCGGCGCGCCCAAGTTCCCTAACCCGATGAATCTGGAATTTTTGCTGCGTGCCTACGCCCGCACTGGCGACCCCGAACCGCTGGCACAGGTGACGTTTACGCTGCGAAAGATGGCACGCGGCGGTATCTATGACCAGATCGGCGGCGGCTTCCACCGTTACAGCGTCGATGCCATCTGGCTGGTGCCGCATTTTGAGAAGATGCTTTATGATAATGCCCAGCTTTCCCGCGTCTACCTGCACGCCTTTCAGGTGACGGGTGATGATTTTTTCAAACGTATTGTTGTCGAGATCAACGATTACATTCTGCGCGAGATGACCGCGCCGGAAGGCGGCTTCTACAGCACCACCGACGCTGACAGTGAAGGCGAGGAGGGTAAGTTTTTCGTCTGGAGCGAGGACGAACTCAAAACGCTGTTGGGTGATGATGCGCTTGTCGCGCTGGAATACTGGGGTGTGACCGGGCGTGGCAATTTTGAGGGGCATAACATCCTGCATGTACCGAATGACGATGAGGTGATCGCTCATCGGCTGAATATCTCACTCGATGAACTGCACACGAGATTGACTGCCATCAAGGACAGGCTGTTTGCGGCACGGACACAGCGGGTGCATCCCGGACTGGATGACAAAATCCTGACCGCCTGGAACGGGATGATGCTGGCGGCGCTGGCCGAAGCTGCCCGCGTTCTTGACCGTAATGATTATCGTGAAGCTGCCCTTCGCAACGCGGAATTTTTGCTGAGGGAGATGCGCGCACCGGATGGTCGCCTTTATCGCAGCCACAAGGATGGTGTCAGCAAAATCAACGCCTATCTGGAAGATTACGCCAATCTGATTGACGGCCTGCTCGAACTTTACCAGACGACTTTTGACTCGCGCTGGTTTAGCGAAGCCCGCCGCCTGGCCGACCATGTGCTTGAGCATTTCGCGGCGGAAGAAGGCGGATTTTTCGATACCAGCGATGACCACGAAACGCTGATTGCCCGTCCGCGCAATATGCAGGACAATGCCACGCCCGCCGGGAATTCGGTTATGGCGAGAAATCTGCTGCGGCTGGCCGCTTATACCGGAGATGGGCGCTATGATGAGGCTGCCCGGAAGACGCTGGCACTGCTGACCGAAGCCATGCGCCAGTATCCACAGGCCTTTGGCGAATCGCTCAATGCAGTGGATATGCTGGTCAGCGGCCTGGAAGAAGTTGCGATTGTCGGGGAACCGGCGGCAGCACAGCCACTGCTGGAAGTGGTACACCGTCCCTTCCGCCCCAACGTCATCACGGCATTTTCAGCAGCAGATGTGCCGGAGGAGTCGCCGATTCCGCTCCTCAGCTACCGCACCATGCGGAAAGGCGCAGCGACGGCCTACGTCTGCCGCAAATTCATCTGCGCCCAGCCGGTAACGACGGCTGACGAAACCCGCGCCCTGCTGGCGAAAGCGACCTGATATGCCTATCGATTTGCTCTCCCAATGCCAGTGGCCGCCGCTGATCGAACGTTATGATACAGCGCTGCGGGAAGCGGTTGCTTTCGTGAGTGGGCATGTCGAGCCGCGCGGCATTATCGCCTGTGGGTCGATTATTCGCGGCCTGCCGGATGCCAGCAGCGATCTTGATCTGTATGTCATTAACACTGAAAACTGGCGACAGCGAGTGCAGCGCATATTTAACGGCATCCCGACGGAAATTTTTATCAACCCGGTCAGCGCGGTTGAAGGGTACTTCCGCGATGAACAGGCCGACGCTCGCCCATCGACAGCGCACATGCTGGCGACGGGCTTTGTGGTTTATGCGATTGATTCCAGCGTTGAAAATTTGCGACAACAGGCGCGCCAGCTTTTGACTCAGCCGCCGCCTTCGAGCGAAACCGATTTGCTGTTTTCCCGTTATGCTATCGCCACTGTTTATGAAGATGCCTTCGACAAGGCCGAAAATGACCCCGAAACGGCATCCATGCTGTTAAATCAGGCGGTTCACGATATGCTGCATTATGTCTTCCGGCGCGAGGGACGCTTCATCCCGCGCCCGAAAGAACTGCTCGACTCGCTGAAATCCGTTGATGGTGAACTGGCTGCTGCTGCACGCGCTTTTTATGCTGCGCCAACGCTGGCAGAACGACTGGCGCTGGCTGCGACCATCAACGCTCATACTATCGCCGCGACAGGCTTTTTCGAGTGGGAGTCGGCTTCACAGGAATGCCCTTAAGCGATCAGCTACGGAACTGATTCAGTGTCCGATGTTTTGCTTTCAGGCTTTTCACCCACCTGCGCCGCTGTAGTTTCAATTGTTTCAGCGGTATTTGCTGTTGAAGTTTCGGGTTGGGCGGCTGCTTGTGACGGTGCATTTCCGACTGTTTCAGCAGCCGGTTTACGTGCTACGACGATTGATATAAGATCCACTGGTTTGGGCTGTTCCAATTCACCCATCAGATCGGCTACCGGATAGGCCTTTATCTGATCCAGCCTGGCGTCGGTAAGCAGTTTAATGGCTGTATCCATCGAGTCCATGATACCAGGAACGCTTCCCACCATCCGAAAGACGAAGGATGCGACAGTGTTCACATTTGGATTTTGCCGCAGCCGCTGTAATTTGTCCTTGAGATAGATTTCCACCATTAACAGGCCGCCGGGTTTCAGGCTGTCTTCCGCCTGCCTGAACAGCCGCATGTTTTCTTCCTGGGTCAGATAGAGGGTCAGGCCTTCAGACGTGATAAGGTCAGCTTTGCGCCCATCCAGCACATCATGCAGATTATGTGTGCCTAAATCCGCCGGAATCCAGCTCAGGTTATCGGGAATACTAATTTTGCCTTTTTCAAGTCGTTTTTTCTTTTCTTCCACAACATCAGGCAGATCGATTTCAATGACCTGAGCCTGGGGATACTGTTTTGCCAGATTCAGGGCGCGGGGTGAAAAACCGGCTGCAAGATCGATGAGCAGCATACCCGGTTTATCTTCGGGTAAATAACGCGAGGTCAGTTCCTCAATAGCCAGCATACGAGCGGGGAAAAACCATAAAACATTGGATTTACGATCAATATCGGTCAGGAAGCGACTCACGATGCGTCCTGACATCTTGCTGAGGGCGTTGGTTTCATCGGTGTTGAGCAGGATGGCCCTTGCTCCGGCGACCAGTTCAGCGCTGCGTGTGGAAGGCGTGTGTCCCAACGCCATTTTATCTTCACCACGCCGGTTAAAATCTGGTAAATTTGCTTCACTCTGGGTCATGACCACCTCTTTGGAAATGTTCTGGGTAATAATCGGTCAGATGATGTACTATAACCTGAATTTTAACAATAACAATCTTCCTTACGCTAACACACTTCCTCCTTAATGATGCATGAAGATTTGAAAAAGGCAGTTATGAATGAACAAAAGTGAAATTCTGGTGATAAATGACCAACTTTGATACGCTTTATGCCAACGTCCCCACTGACCAGCGCGAAGCCCTGCGCCGTTTTCGGGGCGAGCATCCGCCGCAGCAGACTGAATTAAACGGTGTGCGGTGGTCGTATGTGCTGGCGGGGCAGGGCGAACAAACTGTGCTGCTGCTGGTCGGTGGTTTGCGCGTAGCCGATGCCGCTTATCGCAACATCCCCATGCTGACGGATGAATTTTGTGTCGTTACCCCGTCCTATCCAGCGCTCAGCACGATGGCAGCGCTGGCGGATGGTTTGGCGGGGGTGCTGGACGCCGCTGGAGTAGAGCGGGCGCATGTGCTGGCGGGGTCGTTCGGTGGAATGCTGGCGCAGGTTTTCGTCCACCGCCACGCGAACCGCGTCTCGAAGCTGATTCTGTCAACGACTGCTGTCCTTGACGCCGATGCTGCCGCTCGTTACCGTCAGATTCTCGACAGCCTCCGTCCGCTGCCGCCGGAAATCGCGGCACAGGTAGCCGAAGGGCAGATGTTCAGCACCATTGCTCCGCCGGAAAGCGAACACGATTTCTGGCGTGCCTACCTGCACGAACTCTATACCGAGCGGATTGATAAGGCTGAACTCATCAGTACCTACGAAGCGCTGCTGGATTACGCCGAAAATTATCACTTCACGGCGGCTGACCTGGATGGCTGGTCGGGCGCGATGCTGATTCTGGAATCAGATGATGACGCTACCTTTGACGAAGCGGCCCGCGCCAGTGTCCGCGCGTTGTATCCCCGCGCCCAGACCTACACCTTTCACGGTGCGGGCCATTCCCCCGGCACGACACAGCGCGAACTTTACTTCCGCGTCGTCAAAGACTTTTTGCGCGGGTGAGTTATCAGGTGATGATTGAATTAAAGATTGGCGCTGCGTCTTTGCCCCTTTGCGTCTTTGCGTTAAGCTCTTTCCTGATCGCGCCTGAATATTGGAAATCGTCACTTGGAATTCAGTACCTATCTCCGCGCCATTTTTGGCCTTGCCCGCCCGATCATTTTGCTCGGTGTGCTGCTGGTGCATGGGGGCGGCGTGGCGGCGGCTTTCGCATCCGGCTATCCGCTGAATGGGCCTGCGCTGCTGCTCGGCTTTGTGGCGCTGCTGTTTGCAGGGGCGTCGGTCAATTTTGTCAATGAATATGCGGACTACGAAACAGATTCCCTGACCGAAAAGACGCGCTATTCGGGTGGCAGCGGTGTGCTGCCTGCCGGACTCGTCCCGCGTCGGACGGCTTTAGCTGCCGGATGGGTGACACTGCTGCTCGGCCTTGGAATCGCCGTGTTTGGCGCAGTGGTTGGGGTGCTGACCTGGACAGCCGTTGCGGTGCTGGTTGCAGGCGCGTTTGGCGGCTGGATGTACTCACTGCCGCCGCTTAAGCTGGCCTGGAATGGCGCGGCAGAAATTGCCAATGGCGTTCTCGGCGGGCTGGTGCTGCCGCTTTATGGTTACTCATTGTTGAGCGGGCGCGTCGAAGGCTGGGTGATCGCCGCTTTCCTGCCTTATGCGCTGCTGATTACCACAACAGCGATGGCGACCACCTGGCCTGATCGTGATGCAGATCGTCAGGTGGGCAAGCGCACGCTGGCAACCTGGATGCCGGTCAGCAGACTGCGGCTTGTTTATCTCTTCCTTACCGCTGCCAGTTTTGTCGTCCTGCTCGTTCTGCCCTTTGTCTCCCGCGTGCCAGTGCATATCGCGCTGGTCGGTTTACTGGTTGCCCTGCCGCCTGCGGTCATCGCTTATCAGCATTACACCCGCGTCCGCAACCCGCACGCCACCGCCCGCGCCGCCATGATGCTGCTGTTCGCACAGACGGCGGCATGGTTCTATCTGGGATTGACCGGATAATGACCTCTCAAACCCCACAGGAATACTTCCGTCTGCTGCTGCTCACCGTCGTCGGGCAGGCGTTCGCGGCGGCGGGTTATGCGCTGGAAGAACGGCCTGTCCAGTGGGCAGGCGGCCTGTTCCGCTTCGGCAAGGCGCTCGATAGCGGGCTGTATGGCTTCATCGACTTTCAACTGCTGGCCTTCACCGAAACGCTCTGGGCATCGCGCCAGCCGTCGCGCTTCCGTGTCACGCTGGCCCGAACGGACAAGCCCAACGCCGCGCCGGGCGACCATCCCGCTTACGCCAGCCGCGATCTGAGCGCGCTGGTGGTGGAAGATTTTGGGGTGGCGATTCTTCCCTCGGCTGACCACTGGTGGACGTTCAGCACAACGGACGAACTGGGCGCGGCGCTGGCCGAGGCCGGACACCTTATCATCGGCTACGGGATGCCCTGGCTCACTGGCGACCTCCTCCCGCCAGGTAATTGACAGTTTAGACTTTTTGTTCTATAATAGTGTCAGATTTCACAATCACTTCTTCTGCGCCACTTTGGAGGACAATGATGAACAGTATTGAGAGAGAGCAGTTTGCGCTGCTCGACCAGACCCTCGCCATCCGTGATCAAATGCTGGACAGCCTGACTGATGCTGATCTTGCAAAAAGCTTCGGCGGCACGACCATGACGCTTGGCGCACTCTTCCGCGAGTTCGGCGAGCATGAGCATATTTATGCTGAAGGTTTCCGTACCTTCAAACACGATTGGTCGTACAAAACGGATGATACGAGTGTGGAAACCAGCGTCGAAAAGCTGCGTGCCTGGTTCAAAGCGCTTGATGAAGAGTTGAAAGCCAGCCTTGCTGCGCTGCCGGAAGAGGCGATACTCGGCCAGACGATTGACCGGGGTGGCTTCAATCCGCCAGTTATGGTCAATTTTCATGTCTTCCGCGAGGCCGTCCTGATTTTCGGCGGCAAAGCCAGCATCTATCTGCGTTCGCTTAATAAGCCTTTTGCCGATCAGGTACGTTACTGGATTGGCTGACGCCGCAGGTGAGGGAGGGGGGATGTTCAGGCCGTAGGCTTAACGGTGGCTAAAAATAATTGACATCCCGCTTCCCTGCCGCCATAATGCGTTGCATGAAAAATCTGGCTTGTAACTTTCGACTCATCCCACGTCACGCGCTACTCATTACGATCCTGCTCCTGCTTGCTGCCTGTAACCTGAACGAGCAGCCAGCGGTCATCATTGTCACCGCCACGCCTGAGCTGGCAACCGCTGGGCCGACACTGCCGCCTACTGAAACCCCCACGCCAACGATCCCGCCAACGCCGACTGTCCCGCCAGAAATGGCGTTGCAGCTTGCTGACCGCTATCTCGTTAATGGCTATTACGAGAATGCGGTTGCGGCTTATCAATCGGTCATCACCTCCAGCGCGCCGCCGCCCAACATCAGCGCATCGGCGCTTTTTGGCATGGGGCGTGCCGCCCTGCGCGAAGGGTTGTTCAGCGACTCTGTGAATGCGCTGACGGACTTCATTGCCCGCTACCCGGAAGATGGGCGCGTTGCTCAGGCTTATTTCCTGCGCGGCGACGCCTTTATGGGACTGTCGCAGTGGGCAGATGCGCTCGATGATTTTCGCCAGTATCTTACGCTGCGCCCCGGTATGATCGACAGTTATGCCTATGAACGCATCGCCGACGCACAGCTTGCCCTTGACCAGCCGGAAGAAGCCTTCGCCAGCTACGAGGCGTCGGTCACTGCCGGGCGCAGCCTTGTACCGCTGCTGGCGCTGCGCGAGCGGCTGGCACAGGTCTTCATCGGCGCTGGCAGACCGCTGGACGCTGTCGCCCAGTATGATGCTATTCTTTCCGTCGCCCGCAATGCGCCCTACCGTGCCAGCATCGAATTCGCGGCGGCGCAAGTGCTGGCAAATGCCGGACAAACCGAAACGGCGCTGTCACGGATGCGTGGCATTGTCATCGAATACCCTGAACGCCCGGAAGCTTATCAGGCTATAGGCATTTTGACCGAAGCGGGTGAGGAAGTCGATGATCTGACACGCGGAAAAATCAGCTTCACCTATGGCGATTACACAACTGCTGTCAAAGCTTTCAATGCCTATTCTACTCAGCGCCCGCTGGCTGATATTCCGGCAGAACTGCATCTGCTGCTGGGGCGTTCCTACCGCGAAATTGGCAATGCTGCTGCTGCCATCACGGCTTTTCAAACGGTGATCGATCAATATCCTACTGACCCGCTTTTCGGGCAGGCACTTCTGGAACAGGGGCGTACCCGCTTCCTGGCGAACGATATTGATGGGGCGATCACCCAGTATCTCAGCATCGCCGAAAATTATGGCTATCTGGCGGAAGCGCCAGAAGCCCTGTGGCGGGCGGGTTATCTTTATGGCACCAATGATAATCCGGCTCAATCCCGCGCCATTTTTGAGCAGCTTGCTGAGCAGTTCCCCGATAGCAGTCAGGCGCGCAGCGGACTCTTTTTGGCGGCTTCTGCTGCTTATGGGTTGAATGACCTTGCCGGGGCAGAGCGCCTTTATGCCCGTCTGGCAGCGACGGCCACAGGCGAAGATCAGGCTGCTGCTTACCTGTGGGTGGGGCGGCTCGCGCTGGAGCGGGCTGACCAGAACACGGCTAATCAGGCATTTCAACTGGCTGTCACTGCCGCGCCAGACAGCTATTTCAGCGCCCGCGCTCAGGACATCCTTAACGGGCGGGACTCCTTTGCTCGCCCCCTCAATTATACATTTGAATTTGATGAGGCGGCTCAGCTTGCGGAGGCCGAAGCCTGGCTGCGTGAGAAGTTTCAGATTGAGCAGGAAGGTAATTTGTGGCCGCTGTCACCTACGCTTCAGTCAGACAGCCGCCTTATTCGGGGCAACGAATTGTGGGCAGTTGGCGCGACCGAAGAAGCCGAAATCGAGTTTGGCGAAGTGATTGAGGAAAATCGGGCTAATGCGCTCACTTCCTTCCAGCTTGCGATTTTTCTGCGCGGAATCGGCGCTTATCAGCCATCGATTCTGGCCGGTGCCAATGTCATCATCGCCGCTCGCGTTGGCACACTTGAAGCGCCGCCCTATCTCGCCCGGATGCGCTACCCCGTTTATTACCTTGATGTTGTCCAGGATGCCGCTCAAAAACAGGAGATTGACCCGCTGCTGCTGTTCTCGCTCATTCGCCACGAAAGCCTGTTTGATGCCAACGCGACGGCTGCCGCCGGGGAGAAAGGCTTGACTCAGGTCATCCCCAGCACTGGCGAATACATCGCTCAACAGCTCAATTGGCCCAATTACCAGCACAGTGATCTGTTTCGCCCCTATGCGGCGGCGGCTTTTGGTGCCTATTATCTGGCGGAGCAGTTGCGCCTGTTTGACGGCAATGTTCAGGCAGCGCTTGCCGCTTATAATGCCGGGCCGGGGCGTGCGCTCGATTGGGAAGCGCTCTCCGGCGGCGATCCTGACCGTTTCATGACTGCCATCACCATTGACAGCACACGCGGTTATGTGCAGCGCATCTACGGCTTTTACAGTATTTACCGGGCATTATACGGGGTATAAATCAAACAGAGAGCGCACCGGGGACGTGCGCTCTTACACCTGCCTGTCGAGCAGTTTAGGGTGGTCTAGCCTACTTCGGTGCCGTTGTGTCCCAGCATCGTGCGAACCTTCGCCACCAGGTCATGGTGCAGGATGGGCTTGGGCAGGTAATCGTTCGCGCCTGCTTCAATCCCCCGCATGATGCTTTCGGCATCGCCGCGTGCTGACAGAATCAAAATTGGCGTCCGCGTTGTATCATTACGGTCGCGGATGACGCGGCATAATTCGATACCGTCCATGCCCGGCATCATCACATCCAGAATAATCATGTCCGGGGTATTCTGGTCAAGCACGCCGAGCGCTGCCTTCGCGTCTTTGGCTTTCAGAACGCCGAAGCCGCCCCGTTCAAGCATAATTCCAATCAGCGTCAGTGCGCCAATTTCGTCGTCAACGACCAGAATATGCTTCTTCATGCAGACCTCCGCAGGGTATTTATTTGCTCGCCAGGGTAAAAACACGTCATAATCAGATGATTAAGATAGAATCGAAATAATTGCATCAAATTCAGTTTAGCATGGGTTTCTATCCCCACGCAACACGAAACATCTTTATTGTTCGGGAATATTCTCCCATTGCCACCCATAATAGTGTACAGGGTGTTTGTCCAGCGTTAATTTTACACTAACCAGCCCTTACACCCTGCTTAAACCTTCCTTACAACTACCTCCAGAAAATGGGCGCTTTCTTTCCCCTGCCTATCATTTGTTTGGGGGATTTTAACATGCCGCTCAAGTGCCTACAAGCTTTCTTAATGTATAATATTGGCTTGTTGAGTGTTTATATGATCTGCAACTTTTTACCCTTTTGTGCGTATTAGTTTATGGGAAAACTGCGCCTGTTCAGGAGGATGACCCATGTCGCCAGTCTCGGCAATTCAGGTCGAAGGAATCAGTAAAACTTACGGCAGCTTCCGCGCTGTCGATAACCTCACCTTTGATGTTTATCAGGGCGAGATTTTTGCCATGCTGGGGCCGAACGGCTCCGGTAAGACCACCACCATGCGAATGATTCTCGACATTCTGAAACCGGATGTCGGGCGCATCGCTGTCCTCGGCGGCCCGCTGACCGATGCGACCAAAGACCGTATTGGTTACCTGCCGGAGGAACGCGGTCTCTACCGCAATGTTCGTCTGCTGGAAATGATGGTCTACCTGGGGACGCTCAAAGGTCTTTCGCGTAGTGAGGCACAAACGCGCGCGCTGGCGCTGCTGGAACGCCTTGAACTTACCGAACATCTGAAAAAGAAGGTTGGCGAACTCAGTAAGGGGATGCAGCAGAAAATTCAGTTTGCGGTCACCGTTCTGCATAACCCTGATCTCATCATCATTGATGAGCCATTTTCCGGCCTTGACCCGGTGAACACACTTGCCCTCAAGGATTTGCTGCTGGAATTTCGTGACCGGGGCGGCACCATCGTGATGAGTACCCATCAGATGTGGCAGGTCGAAGAAATGTGTGACCGCCTGCTGATGATTCACAAAGGTCAGCAGAAGCTTTATGGCCCGGTTGAAGATATTCGCCGCCAGTATGCCCTGCACGCCATCATCGTTGAAGGGCAGGGGAACTGGGCGAATCTTCCCGGTGTTGCCCGCGCTGAAATCAGCGAAAATGGTCGTAAATCGGCCACGCTCCACCTCCAGCCTGACACTTCTCCCGATCAGGTTCTGGCCGCTATTGCTGCTGCGCCCGATACCCGTATCGAGCGCTTTGAGCTGGCTGTCCCCAGCCTGAACGATATTTTCATTCGGGTAGCCGAAGAGGGCAAGATGTCATGAGCAAGCTGCTGACTGTTGCCCGCCGCGAATACCTGTACAATCTGCGCCGTCCGTCTTTTCTGTTTGCTGTTTTTGGTGTGCCGCTGTTTACATTTGTCATCTGGGCAGTCATCTTCGCCGTGAGTGCTGCCAGCGATGATAACATCGATCAGATTGGCCGCGTTTGCTATGTCGATCAGTCTGGTGTTCTGGTAGATGCCGTTTATCTGCCTGATCAGCCGGATTTGTTTCTTCCCTT
>CAYUTY010000061.1:0-35300 GCA_964447795.1 uncultured Anaerolineaceae bacterium | reverse complement strand
GACTCCCTCGCCTACACCACTGGCAACCATTCCGCCAGAACCGACTCTCACAACCACACAACAGGCGGAGCAGTTCAACACCACCCGGAATGATTTTTATGGTGTACTTCGCAGCGAAACTGGCATGAGCGATGCAGACATTAACGCCTATTTTGAGACAATAGCGCTGCGAAAAGCGCTGCGGGATGCAGTAACGCCAGAAATCACTGACAAGGGTCTCTTTGCCGACGTGCGTCACATTCTGGTTGAGACTGAAGAAGAAGCGCAGGATGTTATTGCCGCGCTAAATGCTGGCGAGTCATTTGCTGATCTTGCCCGCGCTGTCTCGAAAGATACCGGCTCCGGTGCGAACGGAGGCGAACTGGATTGGGCACCCGTGACTCAGTATGTCAAGCCTTTCCAGGATGCGGTCATCAACGCCGAAATAGGCGAAATAGCCGGGCCAGTGGAAAGCGAATTCGGCTTCCACATTATTCAAGTGCGCGCGCGTGAAGAGCGTGATCTCAGCGAAGACCAGATCGAAAATGCTAAGGAAAGCGCTTTTGCTACCTGGCTGGAAGATTTAAAAACCAGCAAGCAGGATCAAATCAAGATTGAGCAGACATGGGTGAATTATGTTCCGAATGATCCACCATCACCTTTTGGATAAGTGAACTACTTGCCCGCAGGGAGCCAAAATTCTCCCTGCGGATTCTTCCTCCTCTCAAACACCTCATTGTCCGGCTTATGCCACTGGGCTATAATGCCCTTTATGAACGATCAACATATTATCCGGCTGGAAGCACAACTGGAACGCTTGGTAGAAGGCGCATTCGCCCAACTATTCGGCAAACGCATCCGCGCACAGGACATTGCCATGCAGCTCGCACGTGCGATGGAAGATGGTGCGGAAGCAAATCCCTATGGTGATTTACAACCTCTCGCGCCGGATTATTACGCTATCCATTTAAATCCGCATGTGCATAGCCGTCTGCTGGAACAACAGCCGCTTTTGGCACAACGCCTAAGCGAACACATGCTGGAACTGGCCGGGAATGCGGGGTACCGACTAAACAGCGTTCCCACCATTGACCTGATTGCTGACTCGGCCTCCAGTGGCGGCAAACTGATTGTAGAAGCACGGCATCTCCACAAAAAACATAACACCACTGCTGTACTTCAGCGCGTAGATATGCAACCAGCGCAAGAAAGCGCCCCAGCGCATAATCCTCAGCTTTTAATGGAAGGCGACATCGCCGTACCGCTGACCCGCGATCTTATCAACATCGGGCGCAGTCGGGAAAATCACGTGGTTATTGACGATCCAACAGTGTCGCGCCATCATTTGCAATTGCGCCTGAGATTTGGTCGATATATGCTGTTCGATACCCAAAGCAACAGTGGCACCATCGTTAATGACGTACCGGTCAGAGAACATCTGCTACAAGGCGGCGACGTCATATGTATTGGGCGTTCGCGGATGATCTACATGGAAGATCATCCGATGGGTGATACGGAAACCAATGTATACCCACCGCATGAATTCAATCATCCGGTTGAGTAAAGTCATCTGTGTCAACGGCACTCATCCTTCTCCTGCTCCGTCTGGTCTCCGCGCTGCTATTGCTGGCGCTGCTCATAGCCCTATTCGCCATCATATGGCGTGAGTACCGTGCACTATCCACACATGTCGATACACGACGGCGACGCTATGGTTTTCTGGCTGTGCTGCGGGATATTGACGGACACACAGTGAAAACTGGCGAAAAGTATCCACTGCTGCCGCTAACCAGTATGGGACGCGCACCCACCAACACCATTCCGATTAATGACACATTCGCCAGTGGTGAACATGCTTTACTGGCGATGCGAAATGGGCAATGGTGGTTGGAAGATCGACAAAGCCGCAATGGGACACTACTCAACGACCTTCCTGTCACTGAACCGATGATTATCACCGATGGCGATATCATCACAATTGGACAAATCAAATTTCGGCTGGAAATGGAGTCGTGACATGGATTTAGGACTTAAGGGTGCACGTGTCCTTGTGACAGCCGCTAGCAAAGGACTGGGCGCTGCCACCGCGCGACAATTCAGTTTGGAAGGAGCTCTTGTCGTGATCAGCAGTCGTAATCTGGAAACTTTGCAAACAACAGCGGCACGTATTGTCGAAGAAACAAGTAAGCCGATTTTTACCCATGCTGCTGATGTGACCGACGCGGAGCAGGTGAGGCGTATGGTGCAAAATGCGGCAGAAACCCTCGGCGGGCTGGATATAATCGTGACCAATGCTGGAGGGCCACCAGCAGGACAGTTTGACGACTTTGATCTGGGGGCATGGGAAAAAGCGATTCAACTAAACTTCACCAGCACGGTCAGCCTGATACAGATCGCTCTGCCGCACCTGCGGCGCTCACGGCGAGCCGCAATCCTCACGATTACATCGATTGCTGCCAGGCAGCCTGTCGCCAATCTCACCCTGTCAAACGCCATTCGTCCAGCCGTTATTGGGCTAACCAAAACTCTCTCTCAGGAATTGGGCGCAGATAATATTCGTGTCAACAGCATTCTGCCAGGAATCACAAATACAGAACGAATCACTCATTTAAACCAGGCACGCGCACAAAAAAATAACACGAGTATTGAGACTGAGATGGAAAAAATCGCCAGTGATATCCCTCTGGGACGCATTGGCACCCCGGAAGAATTTGCCAACGCCGCCGTATTTCTGTGTTCACCCGCCGCCGGATTTATCACAGGCGTGGCGCTGGCAGTTGATGGCGGTGCCACACGTACTATTTTTTAGCTAACAACATTTTTCGCAGGAGCGAATAACATTATGTCTGAAAGTGTGAGCATTGCGGTCATCGGTGGATCTGGCCTGTACAAAATGCCGGAGATTACCGATAAGGTGGCACATGTTATTTCAACGCCATTTGGTCATCCCAGTGGAGAAATTGTCGTTGGCACGCTACGTGGCAAGCGGGTAGCATTCCTGCCACGGCACGGCGCAGGACACATTTATACACCAACAACGGTACCGTATCGAGCCAATATTTACGCTCTCAAGATGCTGGGTGTACGCCATATCATTGGAGTCAATGCCTGCGGTTCACTGCGGGAGGAATATGCACCCGGCCACATCGTTATCCCTGACCAGATTTATGATATTACTACCCACCGTGATCGCAGTTTCTTCAGCGAGGGGCTAGTGGCACATGTTTCAGTTGCCGAGCCTTTCTGCAATGAACTGTCGGACGAGTTATACAAAGCTGTACTACGTGCCGGTGGTACGGTTCATAAAGGCGGCACATTCCTGATTGAAGAAGGACCGCGCTTTGCTACACGCGCCGAAAGCCGCATTTTCCGCCAGTGGGGATGCAGTATAATCGGCAAGAACACTGAAACGGAAGACTTAGTCGACAGGGAGGCTGAAATTGAATAAGCAACTATGGCAAATCTGACTGACTACGATGTGTGGCACACCAGAGAAGAACCAGTCACTGTCGATATGGTCATGACAACCATGCGACGAAATCTCGAAATCGCGCAGATGGCAGTTGCATCGGCAATTGAAACACTGGATGAAAGCGCAACCTGTACCTGCCATAAGGCACTCGAAAATGCAACCATGACGGAGCGCAGTGCCATCCCACAGGCTACGTTGGAGAAACTGAGGCCGCTGGTAGGCCAATACTTCAAGGATTAACGGTTGACTATCGAGACTGATGCGCTTGATTCCACTCCAGTGCCATCCGATAACATGGGGCGCGAACGCGCACTCCTGTTCATCAGTGGATTGTTTCTGGTGACAGGATTTCTGGCTTTGGGGATCGTTCGAGGCAGACCATTTGACCCGACCGACTGGCTGCACTTTGGTTTTTGGGCGATATCCGCACTATTGGGAAGTGTATTGCTGCGACGCTATCTGCCGGGACATGACCCTCTCTTATTTCCAATCGTCATGTTCCTGAGTGGATGGGGATTGGTGCTGATTGACCGGCTCGCACCTAACTTTGCTGACCGTCAAACAATCTGGCTAGCAGTATCGGTCGGTGCGATGCTGATTGTGGCACTCTTCCCGCAACCACTGCGATGGCTGCGAAATTATCGCTATATTCTGCTGGTTTTAGGGTTGGGGCTGCTGCTGGCGACAATCATCCTGGGACGTAATCCATCCGATCCAGCGGGAGTCACTAACGCACCACAGTTATGGCTGGGATTTGGCAGCATTTTTTTCCAGCCATCCGAGGTACTCAAAATCCTCCTGGCTGCTTTTCTGGCAAGTTATCTTGCAGAACAATATCCGGCAATGCGTGCAGAGGGACTAGAAAATCATCCCGGAGGACTTTCATTTTCGCCACGTGACCTCGGCCCTATGCTGCTGATGCGGGGAATTTCAGTTGTTATTCTTATCTGGCAGCGTGACCTTGTAACAGCAGTCCTCTTTTTTGCCGTGTTCCTGGTGTTATTGTATGTTGCCAGCGGTAATAATCTAATTATCGTCATTGGCTCAGTCATGATCGTTATTGCCGCACTGGTGGCTTATGAGTTTTTCGATGTCGTGCGCCTCCGGGTAGACATCTGGCTAAATCCCTGGCCCGAATCCGATGGACGCGCCTTTCAGATTGTGCAGAGTTTGCTGGCATTCGCGGCAGGTGGGCCTTTTGGGCAGGGCGTAGGACAGGGTTCACCAAACTATATTCCGGTAGTTCACTCCGACTTTGTATTCGCAGCCCTGGCCGAAGAGTGGGGGTTATTAGGGGTGACCGTCACTGTCGCCTGTATCGCTATTTATGTCCTGCGTGGAATGCGCGTCACGGCACGCCAGCGCAAGCCTTTTCCAGCGCTGCTGGCAATCGGCTTGAGTACGCTCTTCGCCGCACAAAGCATTCTCATCATGGCAGGAGTCCTCAAGTTAATACCGCTGACTGGCGTCACACTACCTTTCCTAAGCTATGGTGGCAGTTCACTCCTCGCTAGTTTCATCATCACAGGCCTGCTCCTGCGTCTATCAGTAGTTGAGGGCTGAACATGCAATTTTCGCGGGAAACGAATCGCCTGCTGATAGCCCTCCAGGGAATCTTTATCATCATCATGCTCGCAGCAGCTTATTGGGCAATTGTTGGGACGGATACCATTTTGCGGCGATCGGATAATCCTCGCTTGGTCGAAGCAGAAGCCCGACTGCTGCGCGGAGGCATTTTTGACCGCAGTGGAACGTTGTTGGTCGAAACGCGGATGATTGATAATCTGACAAAGCGTAGTTATTTATATCCGGCGATGTCGAGTGCACTCGGCTATTTCAGCCTGCGATATGGAGAAAGTGGAGCAGAAGCCGCCTACAATACCATCCTGCGTGGTGATGCCCTGTCAAGAGATTTGACGACCTTTTTTTCACAGGAGATTATGCATCAACCACAGCAAGGTGTAGATATTCGCCTGACATTCGATCTCGATATTCAGGAAATGTTGGTTGAGACTATGAAAGAACAGCGCGGGGCGGCGGTGGTGCTTGCTGTTCCGGGTGGGGAAGTACTGGCTCTCATTAGCCAACCGACCTACAATCCCAATACACTTGATGCAGACTGGGAAACATTGATAGAAGCTGACGGCAATCCATTCTTTAACCGCCCGCTACAGGGTAATTATCAGCCGGGGGGGATGTTGCAAACATCGCTCATCGCTGCTGCGCTATTGGACGGCCGATCTTTAGATACCCCATTTATTGATGCCAGTAGTTCATTGCTCTTCGATAATCTGGAATTAAGATGCGCTGTTCCCCTGCCCCCACGTGCACTCACCCTCCGCGAAAGTTTTACTTTTGGCTGCCCAAAACCCTTTGCCGAATTAACTCAGCAACTTGGTGCTGAAACAGTCGATGCTATTTTCAACACTTTCAGGCTCACAATGCCGCCAACACTGGCTGGTTTCACCGTTCAACCCTTCACTACACCAGCGCCACCTCCACAGCAAACAATTATCACAGCAGATAATTTACTGAAAAATGCACTTGGACAAGGTGAAGTTACTATCACACCCCTTCAGATGGCGACAATAGTAGCCGCAGTAGTCAATGATGGCAATGCACCCCAGCCCTACACACTCCTGGCTACTCGACTCCCGGACATGAATGACTGGTTACCATCAAAGACCCTGCACCCCTCTATGCCACTTATGACTGCTAATACAGCCCGGCAGATTCAGGATATGATGCGGCTGGCAGTGGCGGAAGGCGCAGCGCAAAATGCGGGACGCCCGAATATTGATATTGGTGGACACGCAGCGCTAGCCTATTCCGGTGACGAAACACAGGCTTGGTTTACCGGCTTTGCAACACTGGGTGGCAGACGCGGAATTGCTATCGCTGTGGTACTGGAAAAGAGCAGTGATGTTGGTTTGGCAGCGGACATTGGCGGCAGCGTGCTGGCAATCGCCCATCAACGCTTACGAACAGAATAGTCAACCACCTTCCCACAAGCGAGAATGTAGCCCCAACTTCTTCGACCATTTGGCTGTGGTACTGTTCAAATGCACAAAAACTGAACTCAGGTTTTTAATATAATCAGCATTTCGCAATGCTGCCAGAAAATCTATTGGGCCTTCAAAGGGATTCAGGCGTGTCAGTGTCTTACCATATTCAGGCGCACTATGAGCATCTGAGCCTGCCGTTCCAAGCAGATTGTGGGCTTTAGCAAATGTCAACGCTTTATCATTGTCAGCCCGATAAATACAACGAGCATTGAACACCTCAACAGCGTCAATTTTATCAACAATTTTGAGCAGATCATTCTCTTCCCAGGCGCCTTTACGCAGCCGGTCAAAGGGATGCGAAACACTAATGACAGCACCCTGATCCCGCAGTCGTCGGATTGTTTCTTGCGGCGACAGAAGAGCAGGAATACTCTCTCGGACAAAATAGGCCAGGATTTCGCCCTGTGTGGTCATAATTTCTTCGCCCACAATCACCAGATCAGGCGCAATTTTTTGCAGCGCCAGCGCCCCTTCCGCAGTGTTATGGTCAGTGATGGCAATTCGATCAATACCACGTCGCTGACAAAGCTGAATAATTTTGTCGAAAGGCATTATACAGTCTTTCGACCACAGGGTATGACTGTGCAAATCAACATTCCAGCTTTCGTTCATGCGGGCAATCCTTCAGTGTTGGCAGGCACAGATTTAGTTTGAATACGCTCAGCTTCAGCTTCAGCAAGAGCAGTTTCCATCGCTACCGGGAAAAGTCGATGCCGAAAAATTACAGCAATCAGGGTGCCTACCAACACTCGAAACCACTTATGAATATAACCGTCGATCAGAGCTACTGTTAGGGCAATTGACGAGGTGATGACCTTATGCTGGTGCGCAATGATCGCCATCAACATACCACTGCTGGAAATCTCCGTCACCCCCGCACCATTTGGCACACCAGACAAGGCACCAATGGCAGCAGTCAGGCCGGTAATAAACACTGCCTGTAAGTATAGAACCCAGGTAATCTCCAGCCCAAAACCAGATAGGATGATACAAAAACCGAGCGCATCCGTCATGTGAGCAACTGCGCCAAGCAGCGATGTAGGTATTACATTCCTCAACTTCAGAACTTCGCGGCTGCTCTCATAAAATTCGACCAGGGGGCGATGCAGGCGACACACCAGCGGTAAACGCGCAATCATGCTGAGGAAAAAATAAGCCAGGGGGCGAATTTGTACCGAGACAAGCCCAACAACCAGCAACACTCCTGAAAGTAAAATGATGAAACGATAATTCCCCAGATCAATATTGTCTCCAGCCATCAGAAAAGCGAGTAAAGACATGACCAGCACTGCCACACCATCGACCACTCGTTCAGCAAACACAACCGGGGCGCTACGGGCGACTGGCACACCCGTCTTAACTTTCAAGATAACAGCCTTTAATACCTCGGCCAGTTTCCCAGGGCTGACCGCCATCGAAAAACCTGCTACAAACAACACGGCGCTATCAAACCGACTGATTTTGTCAGCGGCATCAATCACGCCGAGGAAATAGTGCCAGCGACAGAAACGCAGGAACCAGGCACAGAACTTCAGCAGGATAACTGGCAGAAGCAAGGCCCAGGGATAAGCTCGCAGATTATCCAGCAATTCACCTGTATTGCTTACCAGCAGCAAGGCCACATAAATAAGAAAGACAATAGCAAGCCCGGCCACAATACGATTACGATATTTCTGCATAGTCAACTCCGGTGATGCGTTCCTGTGTGTCAGCGTATGTGCCGGAACCCTACAATTACCTAAAACAAGATACACGGCGCGGTATGGTATAATGCCCAACTGCGTTGAGCAAGCGCCGAGTTTGCGTCAGCCAGCACAGATCGAACTATGTCAAACTGGATGCTGAGAAAACAGCTTTACTTTTCGTAGTATAGTGGTTAATTCTCTCATCGTCGGTTAAGGCCTGAGCCAACAAAGCGCGTTATAACAACAAAGCTCATTGCAAATGCAGGTGATGGAGATGCTGGATGAATAATCAAAATCAAATTCTACGCGGAGACGAGGTACAGGAGATTATGCCACCGCCGCGTTTTGTGTTATGGCTGGCAGTCGTCATTGTGCTGCTGATTATTGTTAGTGGCCTCGGCCTGCTTGCAATTGTGCAAAATGGTTTCTCAATGGCAGCGCTCTTTGATATTGGCATCAAAGGTGCTGCAATTATGACTGTTGGCAGTGTGCTGGCAGCAGCATTATTCCGGCAAAATTTGCCGTCTCGCTTTTTGCCAATTCTGACAGCAGTTCTGGTAGTAGGATGGCTCATTGGTGGAACGCTATTCGCGCTTGTATACCGTAACAGCCTCGCGCCCGGTCAGCGTGAAACAACCAAGAGCCTTTTGCCTTTCATGGCGATATTCGACCCGCCACTTCCCTCTGCTGATACATCGCTGCCAACACCCATCCCAAATGAGGAAAGCGGCATTTCGCCCGAAGACCTGCTGGCTGCCCCATTAGGTTTTTCAAGCACCGAAGAAGCAACTGAGTCCCCCACCACACAGGTTGTGCCGAGCGCAACAGTTATCCCAGCTACGGCCACACTGACACCAGCAACCGCTTCTCCCGCAGCCTCAGCAACACCAGAGGCGACAGAAGCCATAGCAGCAGTGCCGACACTGCCGGCAACAACTGAGATAGAAATTAGCCAGCGACCACTGCGACAAGCGGCAGCCCGGCTGTACGGCTTTACTGTAGTGAAGCAAACCTGGAATAACTGCGGCCCGGCGAACATCACGATGGCTCTAAGTTATTATGGTTGGAAGCAGGGACAGGAAGTGGCACAGGCTTATTTACGGCCTGATAAGGAAGATAAAAATGTCAATCCGAGCGAAATCGTCGCCTTTGTCAATGAGCAAAGTGGTGTGCGCGCCCTCACGCGCATGGGTGGGGATATGGAGCTGCTCAAATTGTTCCTGTCCAACAACCTCCCTGTCCTGATTGAAACTGGCTATCTTTATGAAGGCTCGGATTGGCTCGGCCATTATCAAACTGTCGTCGGTTATGATGATGCAGTCGGCGCATTTTACGTTTATGACAGTTATCTCGGCACCGGTGAAAACAGCGCTGGTATTGCTAAGACGTATAGCGAGTTTGACGAATACTGGCAGCATTTCAACCGTACTTTCATCGTCCTTTATAAACAGGAAGAAGAAAATCTGGTTCGCACCCTGCTTGGTGAGCGTGCAAATGTCAATATAGCTAACGAAATCGCAGCGGAAACCGCACAGCGGGAAGCAACAGCTAATCCCCAGAACAGCTTTGCCTGGTTTAACCTCGGTTCATCACTCACACGACTGGGACAGTACGAACGGGCAGCAGCAGCTTTCGATCAATCCCGGCGCATCGGTGGACTACCCTGGCGCATTACACTATATCAATTCGGTATGTTCGAAGCCTATTACAACATCGGACGCAACGATGATGTAGTCGGACTGGTCGAATCTAACCTGAACAACGGCGGTACTTATGTAGAAGAAACACATTACTGGCGCGGGTTGGTGCTGGCAGCACGTGGCGACGGCCAGGGTGCCGGGGCTGCTTTCCGCCAGGCACTTCAGCATAATCCGCGTTTCGCCGCCGCGCAGGATGCGCTCAACAGCCTAACGGCATAGGTTCAAGCCAGTATGACTGCTGCAACTTCAGATAATCGTAATCGACAAATCGCCCGCTCCACCATAGTCGTGATGATCGCTTTCGGAATGGCGAAAGTCATCAGCCTGGTGCAAACCTTCATCATTGCGGATGTGTTTGGTGTAAGCGCTGATATGGACACCTATGTAACGGCCAACCGCATCCCGGAACAAATCTTTAATCTGATCGCTGGTGGTGTGCTGGCACATGCCTTCATTCCAATTTTTGCTGGCTTCCTGGCGCGGAAAGATGATGAAGGGGCATGGCGTACAGCCAGTCATGTCATCAATACGGCATTTGTTGCCACACTGATCGTTTCCTTTTTGGCATTTCTGAGCGCGCCCTGGCTGATCGCCAATGTAGTCGCGCCGGGCATGGAAACTTCCAACATCCAACAGACCGCCGATTTGATGCGAATTCTGCTGCTGAGTACGCTGATTTTCTCAGTCAGTGGTATCATTATGGGGATACTGCAAAGTTACAACCACTTTCTGACCCCTGCTCTCGCACCCATTATGTACGACATCGGCATTCTGTTCGGTGTCGTATTTTTAGTACGGCCTATGGGAATTACAGGACTGGCAGTTGGTGCAGTCATCGGAGCAGCACTGCATCTAGCCATTCAGTTACCAGCACTGTTCAAAGTTGGTCTCCGCTGGCAGGCAACGCTTGGACTACGCGATCCAGCATTGTGGCGAGTAGTGCGGCTGATGCTGCCGCGCATTGCCGACCTGGGTGTTTTTAGCCTGAATACTATTCTGGCAACCAATATTGCGTCGCGTCTCGGTACAGGAGCGATCAGTGCACTGGATTGGGGATGGCGGTTAATGCAAATTCCAGAAACGCTCATCGGCACAGCAATAGGAACAGTCATTTTTCCGACGCTGGCAGCTCTGAGCGAACTGGGTGATGAAAAAGGCAAACGCGATGCAATGTCCGGCGCACTGCGTTTTATCCTGATCGCAACCATTCCGTCAGCAGTGGGACTCATCCTGATCGGTCAGCCGCTGGTAAGCCTGCTGGAACGCGGCGAATTCACCTCCGAATCGACAGCACTCGTATACAGTGCATTGCGCTTTTTCGCATTAGGTGTGGTGGTGCACTCGATACTGGAAGTGACCGCACGCAGCTTTTACGCTGACAAAGACACCCTCACACCATTCTGGGTTGCGCTGGGTGGGGCCGGCGTTAATCTGGTGTCAGCACTGGTTTTCAGCGGTATTTTGACCTCAGAACAACCCTCATCAAGTAACGTTGGTGGACTGGCACTGGCGAATACGCTAGGAGTAACATTCGAGGTAGTGGTGCTGCTGTGGCTGCTGCGTCGTCGCTGGCACAGCATTAACGAAAGTGAACTGGCGCGTACCAGCGCCAAGACACTGGCAGCCAGTCTGGTAATGGGTATAGCATTAGTCGCCGTTGAGTCGATCTGGCGAGCGCTTGGTCTATCGGAACAAGGGACACTCATGACTATTGTTCAGATTGGCATTCAGGTCGGACTAGGAGCGGTTGTATTCGTCGGTGTCGCACTGCTGCTGAAAATGGATGAAATCCGGCAGCTATTTCACCTGGTGCTGCGCCGTCGTCGGCCAGCGGAGGCCACTGCATGAAGATTGAAATCAAGATGCTCACACTTGGTATCGTTGCGACCAACTGCTACATTGTTGCCAATACAGAAACAAAAGAAGCAATGGTCATCGACCCGGTAGATGAAGCACCTCTTATCGCCAAAACTGCCACCGATGCAGGCTGGACAATCAAGCTAATTCTGGCAACACACGGCCACTTCGATCATGTGCTGGCGAGCCGCGAGCTAAAGGCAATCACTGGTGCCCCTTTCTACATTCACGGCGATTCGATCCCCCTTCTCCACAACCTGCCACAACAAGGGGTGCGCTTCACTGGAACAGCTTTCCCAGAAGCGGCTGAGGTTGATCGTTTATTGACGAGCGAAACAGAGATTATTGAGTTGGGTGAAGTCAAGCTGGAAACACTATACACACCGGGACATGCGCCGGGGCACATCAGCTTTTATCTGCGCGAAGGTGAGTTGGTCTTCAGTGGCGACTGTCTGTTTGCGGGAAGTATTGGGCGAACTGATCTGCCGGGCGGGGATTATGACGTGCTCATGCGCTCAATTTTTGAGAAACTCATCCCGTTAGGTGACCAGACACGGGTTCTGGCGGGTCATATGGAACCGACGACAATTGGCAAAGAACGCACCACGAATCCATTTTTGTTATCGTATACACACGATTGAACCATGACGCAAGTTCTAAATCAGTATTCGTATTTGTTCTTTAGTCTTGCTGTCATCGGGTTCGGAATCATCCTCATGCGCCTGCTGCGGCTGCGCTGGCGAACTATCGTGTGGATTGGAATAATCACAGGTATAGTATTCGTGATCGGATGGACAGCCCTGCGTCCGGGCATGAGTGATGTGACCAGCATGGAAGCTGCGCAAAACCTGCTCACTAATGGCAAACCCACATTTGTTGAATTTTTTAGCAATTATTGAATAGGCTGTATTCAGATGCGGCCGGCGGTCGATCAAACGGTGATAGAAATTTCAAGCGAATTTAATATACTGCGTGTAGACATCCACACCGATTTTGGCATGAAACTGCAAAACAGTTTCGGGTTTTCGTTCACCCCGGAATTCATTCTGTTCGACAGCACAGGACACGAAATCTGGCGCAGCCACACTTTACCCTCCGAAGCTGAATTGGCGCTGGCAACCGGCGAAGCGATAAACACGGAATAATCATGCATATTTTATTGCTTTTTCTGGATGGCATCGGCCTTGGTGATGATGATCCCGCCATTAATCCTTTCGCGGCGGCTGATCTACCCACGCTGACGGCACTCACCAATGGAAAACGCTGGCTGCGCGGAATCGGGCGACAGGAAAGTGCACGAAGCATTTTCATCCCCACTGATCCACGCCTGGGTGTAACAGGGCGACCGCAAAGCGCAACCGGTCAGGCTACCATTCTGACAGGCCTGAATGTGCCGCAAATGATCGGTGAACATTACGGCCCCAAGCCAAATGCACCTATACGTGAATTGTTAGCGGAAGACAATTTTTTCAAACAGGTCGTAGCACACGGCAAAAAAGCGGCGTTACTTGATGCTTATCCTCCTGTGTGGCACCGTGACCACAATCGCGGCAAGTCGCTTCGGTCGAGTTATCAACAGGCTGCTCACGAAGCCGGGCAAGCCCTGTTTGATCTGGAAGCACTGAAACAGGGGCAAGCGCTCACACCAGAGTGGACAGGGGATGCATGGCACACCTATCTGAAACTGACCGATGCGCCGATTTACACAGCACGCGAAGCCGGGCATAAGCTTGTCCAGCTTTCCCGCCAGTATGATTTTGCCATGCACTCCCACTGGATGACTGATATGGTCGGGCATCGTGGGCCGCTGGAACGGGGAATTGAACTATTGGAATTATTCGATGAGGTAATGGCCGGGGTACTGGAATCGTGGGAAGATGATGAAGGGTTAGTTATTGTCACTAGCGATCATGGCAACCTGGAAAACCTCAGCACACGCAATCATACCGAAAATGATGTACCCACACTCATTATTGGCAGCACAAAAGAGATCTTTGCTGATGGCTTCCATGACCTGGCCGATATTGTGCCACATATGGCACAATTGCTATTCAGACAATAATCTGTCCGATTGGTCAGTACAGTCATCGGTTTCAAAGTGTATAATTATCATTCATTCAACTTTATTATAGAAAAATTGAGGTTTTCATGGCCGTTGCCTTCGATGAACTGCGCCAGACAATGAGGCGTTGGGTAAGTGGTGTTACGGTCGTCACCAGCTCAAAAGACGATCAGCGCGCTGGCGTAACAGCCAGTTCGTTTACATCTGTCACACTTGAGCCACCAGTGATGCTGGTTTGCCTTCAAACTCACATCCAAACCTACAAATTGATTGAAGAATCAAAGGCATTTGGGCTGTCAATTCTGGCCTCCGATCAGGCGAAATTATCCGCACAGTTTGCAGGTTTTGTGCCACTGCCGGAAGGCGAGGATCGCTTTTACAATGTCAACATCTCCACCAGTGTGACAGGTTCGCCAATTTTAACTGATGCTGCAGCTTGGATGGACTGCCGCCTGCACACCATCCATAACGCAGGAACAACCGGAATTATTATCGGGGAAGTGGTAGCAACCGGTTTCCGGGAAAAAGTCGAACCACTGGTTTATCACAATCGGACTTACTTCGATTTAAAGCCTCAGCCGCCCATCATTTAGGGCTGCCCTTCCTGCCTTGACGGAGCGACAGCCCTCATCTACAATGACCAGTGCCGGATTACGGGAGCAGTTTGCATGTTTGAAAATCTGAGCGAGCGCCTGCAAGGTATTTTTGATGGACTTGGGCGCGTTGGCAAGTTAACCGAAAAAGACGTTGACACGGCCATGCGTGAGGTTCGACTTGCCTTGCTGGAAGCTGATGTTGCCCTGCCGGTGGTCAAGGATTTCATTAAGCGCGTCAAAGAACGAGCGGTTGGCGCGGAAGTACAAAAAAGTCTGAAACCCGGTCAGATGGTCGTTAAGATCGTCAATGAAGAATTGGTCGAAACACTGGGTGAGCCAGGTCGATTGAATTTTTCCGGCAGTACCAAACCACATGTGATTATGCTGGTGGGTTTGCAGGGTGCGGGTAAAACGACGACGGCGGCCAAACTGGCTGTTTATCTACGAAAAGAAGGTCGTTCGCCTTTCATGGTTGCTGCTGACACTTACCGACCAGCAGCCGTTGACCAGCTTGTTACACTCGCCAAACAGGTCAATGTACCCTATTACGAAGAAGGCACACGATCCAAACCAGCCGATATTGCTGTCAACGGACTGAAAGCGGCTAAAGAAGCAGGAGCCGCAGTCGTCATCATCGACACAGCAGGTCGTTTACAAATCAACGATCAGTTGATGACTGAACTGGAAGAGATCAAGCGACGCACCAGCCCAGCGGAAATCCTGCTCGTGGCAGATGCAATGACTGGTCAGGAAGCGGTCAATATCGCCCAGGGCTTCAACAGCCGTGTTGGGATCACAGGCCTTATTCTGACAAAGGTAGATGGTGATGCACGCGGTGGTGCAGCTATTTCGATGCGGGCTGTGACTAATGTGCCGATCAAGTTCCTCGCTACTGGCGAGAAAATTGATGGCTTTGAAGTCTTCCACCCGGATCGCCTTTCATCACGCATCCTGGGCATGGGGGATGTTCTCAGCCTGATCGAAAAGGCTGAAGAAGCCTTCGATGAAGCAGAAGCCCTGCGCCTGCAAAAGAAATTGATGGAAAATCAGTTCAACTTGCAGGACTTCCTGGAGCAGCTACAAAAAATCCGCAAGATGGGGCCAATCAGCCAGTTGATGGGTATGATCCCCGGTATGGACAAAATGCGCGGACAGATTAACCAGGAAGATGCCGAAAAACGTATGAAACGGGTCGAGGCAATCATCAACTCGATGACAAAAGCTGAACGCCAGAACCCCAAAATTTTGAATGCCAGCCGTCGCAAACGCATCGCAAAAGGGAGCGGCGTTGAAGTACGGGACGTGAACGAAGTCCTTAAACAGTTCCGCGATATGCAATCCCTGATGGGTCAGCTCCGCAACGGACGCTTTCCTAACATCCCCGGCCTTCCGGGAATGCGCTAGGGTAATTTCACCCTTCCGCAACTGGCAGCATTGCCGCATTTTTAGCCAGTGGCTCTCCATCTTTGAAGATGCATGAGAGCGTATTTGAGGAGATCAACAGTATGGTTCGTATTCGCCTCCGCCGGGTTGGTTTGAAAAAGCAGCCTAGCTATCGTATCGTCATTGCCGATCAGCGCAGTTCGCGTAATGGCGGTTTCATTGAAATCGTTGGTAACTACAATCCCCGCACTGAGCCGCCGACCGATAATCTCGATGAAGCCCGCATCCTGTACTGGCTAAGCGTCGGCGCCCAGCCCAGCGAGGCGCTCAACTATATCCTGAAACGTACCGGCACCCTCGAACGATTTGAGCGTCTGAAGAAGGGTGAAAGCATGGAAGCGCTGGTTCAGGAAGCCCAGGCACAGGCTAAACCAATCGTTTATAAGACCAGCCGTCCGGCACCCGGCCCCGGCCAGTCTGCCAAGAAAGCCAAAGAAGCCGCCCTGGCTGCTGAAAGCATCGAGCAGGAATAAGCTTCAACTATACTCGCGGGAGCATGTCTGTGCATAGACCATGCTCCCTTCAAAAATGGCTGTGTATCATGGAAGAATTAATCGACTATATTGCAAAAAAACTGGTTGATGAACCCGATCAGGTCAATGTGCAGCGCCGCAGCACTGGCTCAACTATCATTCTGGAGCTCCATGTCGCACCTAATGACACCGGGCGTGTCATCGGCAAGGGAGGCAACGTCGCCAACGCCATGCGAACTCTACTGCGTGTAGCCGACACAAAATCCAAACGTGTTATTCTGAAAATCATCTAAAATATGTCTGAGGTTACTCCCTCCGGCAGCAGTACGCCGGATTATCTGCTGCTTGGCGAAATTCTCCGTCCACACGGCGTTATCGGAGAAGTCAGGATGCGCGTTCTCACGGCTCATCCTGAACGCCTTCAGGAATTAAAAACTGTTTTTCTGGGAAAAAGCCCAGAGGATGGTGACCGAGCAGTGCTTTATACCGTGAAGAGCGTCCGGATGCACCAGGGTTATGCCCTTATCCGGTTTGAAGGCGTCAATGATCGCACACAGGCAGATCGTTTACGCCAATTGCTCGTCATGGTGGCACTGGAGGATGCAGTTCCACTGGATGAAGATGAATTTTATCTGTATCAGCTCATCGGCTTAACTGTACAAACCGATAGTGGCCAAATTCTAGGTACATTAACCGAAGTTCTGGAAACCGGTGCTAACGATGTTTATATTGTCGACAGCCCTCAGTATGGCGAAGTTTTGATTCCGGCCACATCGGAAACCATCGTACAAACTGATATTCAGGCCGGCCTCCTGACAGTCAAACTACCCGAAGGTCTGCTACCCTCTATCTGATCCCTGCTTGACAAGCCAGACAATCGCTTGCTATGCTGTCTAATGCAGCGGCCACAGTATCGAAAGTTTCCCGGTGAGTGATTCAAAATACTGGCTTGGTTTCAGTCTCGTTCCGGAAATTGGCCCGAAACGACTGTCACTACTACTGAATACATTTGGTGCTTTGGCAGATGCCTGGCGGGCAAGCGAATCACAGCTTCTGGCGAGTGGGCTTGAAAAACAACCAACCGCTAATCTGCTCAAAACGCGCAGACAGCTTGATCTTGACGTGGAAATGGCAAAAGTCGAACGTAGCGGCGCTTGCCTGGTGACACTGGCCGATGAACGATATCCGGTTCTGCTGAAAAAACAACCCGATGCACCTTCTGTACTATATCTGCGGGGAACATTAACATCCGAAGATGAACGCGCGTTAAGTGTCGTCGGGACAAGGCGTGCAACAACTTATGGGAAAGATGCCGCCTATCATCTGTCGAAACAGCTTGCAGGCCAAAGTGTGACTATTATCAGTGGGCTGGCTCACGGTATTGACAGCGCTGCTCACCGGGGCGCACTCGATGGAGGCGGACGCACCATTGCCGTTATGGGATGTGGTGTAGATAAAGTGTATCCTGCGGATAATCGTAAACTGGCGGAGCAAATTACCACTGCCGGTGCGGTAATCAGTGAATTTCCGATTGGGATGCCACCAGAAAAGCGTAATTTCCCCCGCCGTAATCGCGTCATCAGTGGGCTCGCGCTGGGCGTGCTGGTAGTTGAAGCACCGGAAAAAAGTGGTGCGCTCATCACCGCTGGAATTGCTGCTGACCAGGGGAGAGAAGTGTTTGCTGTACCTGGTAACATTTTTAACCCGATGAGTGGTGGCACAAACCGTCTTATTCAGGATGGCGCAAAACTGGTGATGAGTATAGAGGATATTCTGGACGAATTAAGCATCGTCCAAAGTAAGGTAAAAACGCAGACCATCACAGAGCGCATCATCCCGGCAAATGATGTGGAAGCATCCATCCTGCAATATCTGGGAGCAGACCCGGTTCATATTGATGATTTAGTCCGCCAGTGCGGGCTTCCAGTTTCTATCGTGAGCAGCACCCTGACAATTTTAGAATTAAAGGGACTTGCGCGAACGGTAGGACACATGCAATATTGCCTTATACAGTCGCATTAACCGATTTTTTGCATAGGGGAATCGCGTGGAAAACTATTACGCAGTGATTATGGCGGGCGGCGGCGGCACCCGCCTGTGGCCTATGAGTCGTCAGGATATGCCCAAGCAGCTTTTGCCGCTGGTCGAAGAAACTTCAATGTTCAAAACCAGTGTTGACCGTCTCGCACCGCTGTTTACACCAGATCGGGTTTATGTTGTCACCGGGCGAAAATATCTGAACAGCCTGCGCGAACAGGCACCTGAAATCCCATCGGAAAATTTTGTCATTGAACCTTATGGACGCAATACCGGGCCCGCTGCTGCCCTGGCAATCACGGTCATCCAAAAACGCGATCCACAAGCGACGGTCGCTATTCTGACTGCTGACCATCACATTGCACGTAAGGATATGTTCCGCGATGTACTGACTGCCGCTTATGATCTGGCACAGAAAGGTTACATTGCTACATTGGGCATTTCGCCCTCCTACCCCGCAACCGGTTTCGGCTACATCCGTCAGGGTGATGAGCTATTTAAAATCAATGGTTTTACGGCCTATAGTTCCAGAGGGTTTACCGAAAAGCCCAATGCTGTGACTGCGACGGGTTTTCTGGCATCGGGAGAATATAGCTGGAATTCTGGCATGTTTATCTGGAGGGCAGAACAGGCCATGAAAGAACTTCAGCGCCAGCAACCCGAGATGCACGCGCAGTTCATTAATCTTGCTACAGCGGTAGATACACCGGAATTTGACAGCAAACTCGAAAATATCTGGCGCGACATGAAAGATATTTCCATCGACTTTGCCGTGATGGAAGGTGCAGAAAACATGGCTGTCATCCCGGCAGATATTGGATGGAACGATGTGGGAAGCTGGAGTGCTCTGTACGAAGTCCTCAAACTGGATAAATTTGGTAATGGCTTCAAAGGCCGACAGCCAGAGCGAGTGATTCTGGACACCCGCAACACGCTGGTCTATAGTGATAAGCTCACAGTGACTATTGGCGTTGAAGACATCATTGTGGTAGAAACGCCAGATGCCCTGCTCATTTGTCACAAAGATCGAACCCAGGACGTCAAAGAGGTGGTCAACCACCTGCTTACAACTAAAAATTATAAATACCTGTAAACTCACGAAGCAGACTTCGGTGACGTAAGGAAAACGGATGAGTGAACCGATTGTAGCGTATTGTGTGAAGTGCAAAACCAAACGAGAAATGAATAACCCGGTGGCTGTTTTCACGCAAAACGGCACGCCTGGGACAAAAGGTGTTTGCCCCGTATGCGAAACAACATTGTTTCGGATGGGGGCGACTGACGCGCATGAAAGTATGACAAAACCCGCTCGCGTCGTTAAGGCCAAAAGCGCGGCAAAAAAAGTCAAAGCGCCGGCTAAACGTGCAAAAAGCAAAAAGCCGGAAAAGAACACTGTCGCACGACGTAGCGTTGGCAGCGTCGGCAAATTGGTTATTGTCGAATCACCCGCCAAAGCGCGTAGTGTCGGCAATTTTCTGGGACGTGGTTTCACGGTCAAAGCCTCAAAGGGTCATGTGCGAGATCTATTGGTTACACAACTTTCGGTAGATGTTAGCAATGACTTCGAACCAAAGTATCGCGTACCTAACGATAAGCGTGATATTGTGGGCGAACTTAAGGAAGCGGTGGACAGCGCCAGTGAAATATTCCTGGCTACTGACCCTGATCGTGAAGGAGAGGCGATTGCATGGCATCTCATCGCCGCTACGGACATGGACGAGAAACCAATCAAGCGCGTCGTCTTTCATGAAATCACCAAGCCTGCGATTGAAGACGCCTTTTCTCATCCGCGTGATCTGGACATGAACCTGGTCAACGCGCAGCAGGCACGCCGCATACTTGACCGGTTGGTCGGTTACAATGTGACAGAATTGTTGTGGCAAAAGGTTCGCAACCAGCTCTCCGCTGGGCGTGTTCAGAGCATTGCGGTTCGCCTGGTGGTTGACCGCGAACGCGAAATTGAAGCATTTGTTGCTGAAGAATACTGGACGTTGGATGCACGCCTGCGGAAACAGGCGCATAACACTGCAAACAGCGAGCGCCCATTCATCTCTCGCCTCGTCAAATACAAAGGGCAGGATGTAGGTTTTGGTAAGGAAGGTGATGTTACCCCGCACCTTTCCGTACTGGAGAAAAGCCAGTTCATAGTGGCGGAAGTTAAACACGGCACGCGCCAGCGCAAACCTTCAGCGCCGTTCACCACCAGCACACTGCAACAGGAAGCCTCACGCAGGCTGGGATTTAATGCACGCCGCACCATGTCGATTGCACAGCAATTGTATGAAGGTATGGATGTTGGCAAAAGCGGTGCTGTCGGCTTAATCACCTATATGCGTACTGACAGCACTCAGGTTTCCACCCAGGCACAGGCAGAAGCAAAGGACTTTATAGGCAAGCGCTTTGGGAATGATTTTCACCCAGCGAAACCACCACGCTACCAGACACGGGCGAAAGGCGCACAGGAAGCGCATGAGGCAATCCGTCCTACAAGTGTATGGCGTGAACCGGAACAGATGAAAGCTCATCTTAACCGCGACCAATTACGACTCTATACGCTGATCTGGCAGCGTTTCATCGCCAGCCAGATGTCGAGCGCGGTATATAACACGCTGCGAGTGGACATCAGTGCCGGCCTAACTGAAAATGATATGCCCTATAACTTCCGGGTTTCTGGCAGCACCATTCAATTCATGGGCTTCCTCGCACTTTACGAAGATGCGCGTGATGAAGATATTGCTCTCGACGAAGACGAAGGGCGTATTCTCCCGGAACTTAAGGTTGGCGAACGCCTCGATTTAATGCAGCTTCTGCCAGAACAGCACTTTACACAGCCACCACCCCGCTACACGGAAGCGAGTCTGGTGCGAACACTGGAAGAATATGGGATTGGCCGCCCCAGCACTTACGCACCCACCGTTGCCACCATTCAGGATCGAGAATATATCGAAAAGCAGGACAAACGCCTTATTCCCAGTGAAACTGGGAAGATCGTTAACGATCTGCTGGTCAAATATTTCCCCGATGTAATGGATTACCAATTCACTGCCCGCATGGAAGATGAGTTAGACAGCATCGCAGAAGGTAATCAGGAATGGCGGCCCATGCTGCGGGAGTTTTACGCTCCATTCGAGCATCAACTCACCATCGCCCGCGATACCATTCCCCAAATGCAGCAGGAAGAACTGATTGGGCGCGATTGTCCGGTTTCCGGTCACCCACTGGTAATACGCTATGGACGTTTTGGAAAATTTGTCGGTTGTTCCAATTATCCGGAATGCCGCTATACCGAACCCTGGCTGGACCGTCCCGGCATCACCTGTCCAGTCTGAGGCAAAACCGATCACGGCGAAATCATTGTTCGCAAATCGCGCAAGGGGCGGGTATTCTATGGTTGTTCCCGTTATCCTGAATGTGAATTCACAAGCTGGAAGCGGCCTTTGCCTCAGCCTTGCCCGAACTGTGGCAATTTGCTGGTAGAGCAGAATAAAAACAGCGCACAGTGTACAGCGTGTGCGAACATTTATCCTATTGATGAAGTATCATCGGACGTGGCCGTTGAACCTGCATAAACCTGTACTCACGTCACGTTTTTGCGTTGGCGAAAATTCCTGTACAATAATCAGGATGTAGACGGAATCGGGTTGCTCCCCAACACGAAAGGCAGCAGAAGAGATGATCGGTAAAATCCGCGACACCGCAATAGGCCTTTGGCCGGTTCTGAAAACGTATGTACCCAAGCCAGGCCAGATCATTCTTCTGATTGTTGCGTTCCTGATCGGCCTGATCTGGTCTTATGCTTTTGACCCGATACAGTTCTATAATGCTGACCCGCGCACGCTTGGACAGGGCTGGCAGGACGAATATGTTGGGCTGATAAATGACCGTTATACGCTGGAGACGCAGAATGCCCCCGCCAGCGCTGAGTTTGACGAGGCCATCATCTCTCGCCTCGCTGCTGTTGATGCACCAGCAGAAATTGTCAACCGCCTCGGCTACGCCGAACTGGGAGGACTAGCAGCTCAGGCAGATGCACGTGCGCCACTGCCACCCGCTGAACCCAGCTTGATTGCGTCCATTCGACCATTCATCGTCGGCCCGATTGTCCTTGCTGTGTTATTTGTGATTGGGTCACTGCTCTACGGCTTCTACATCAATCCAATGGTAGTCGAACCCATACGCAAACGTTTACGCGGCGCACGCGGCAGCGATGCGGCAGGGGCAGCCAAAATCCACGAGATTCAGGCTGCTCGTCAAATGGCTCAACAATTAGCACAGCAGGATGCTGCTGCCGCTGCTGCTGGCGGAGTCGCTTATGGCCCTCCGGTTGTACGTCATGTATCAATTTATACCCCCAGCCGTGCCTATGATGACTCGTTCAGCATTGAAGATGCTGCGAAAGATGATGAATTTTTAGGGGAATGCGGCGCGGTTATTTCAGAAACTATCGGTGTTGGTGAGCCGGAAAAAGTGACTGCAATCGAAGTCTGGTTATTCGACAAAGAAGATTTTGTACGCACGCTGACCGCCGTTTTCATCTCAGAACATGCTTATAATGACCCGGCTATTCGCTCTAAACTGGAGACAAAAGGAGAATTGGTAGTCGCCAAACCTGGTGCAATTGCCATTCTTGAAACCAGTTCACTCCGTTTGCAGGCGCGCATTGTTGATGTTGTCTACGGAACCGGGCCACTTCCACCCAACAGCTACTTTGACAAATTGACGCTGGAATTGCAGGCATGGCGGCAGGATGGTGCCAGTGCGCCAGTAGCATCCGCCCCGGTCGCCGCCGCCCCAGTCAATTCTCCGGCCCCAGCGACACAGTTTGCGCCGCCACCCAGTACCCCCGCTGCACCAACTTTTGCGCCGCCACCCATGCCATCACAGCCCACACCCACTTATGGTGGAAGTGGATTCGCACCAATGCAACCGCCGCCGAGTCAACTCCCCCCAGCCCAACCCCCGCGAACTATTGATGATGATCCCTTTGGTGGGACAGGTGATTTTACACCCGTCAATTAACCCCAGGAAATAAAACGCCCCGTGAATTGTCGGGGCGTTCTTATAGGTGAAAAAGATAAGCCGCAGTTAGCTAATGCGTTTTATCTTGAAAACAACTTCGCCACCAGGCGTTTTGACGCGCACTTTGTCACCTTTTTTGCGGCCCATCAGCGCTGAGCCAATAGGACTTTCATTCGAGATTTTACCCTCACGTGGATTGGCTTCTGCCGCGCCAACAATATTATAGGTTTCTTCGTCGTCTCCACCATCTTCAACAATAGTGACCTCTGAGCCGACCCCGACATAATCTCTTGGGCCATCATTAGAAACAACCTGTGCCGAACGCAGCACATTTTCAAGATATTGAATACGTCCTTCAAGAAAAGCCTGCTGCTCTTTAGCATCATGATAATCCGCATTTTCTTTGAGGTCGCCCTGTGCGACTGCTTCCTTGAGCTTCAGGGCAAGCTCTGGGCGGCGCACATTCAACAGCTCATGTAATTCCCGGCGCAGTTCTTCAGCGCCATCAGCAGTCAGATAAACTTCATCAGCCATGATTCAACCTCAACTGGATTATCATTCAGAAAACAACTAAAGCTGTACCAGCTCGCGCCGCTGAGTCGCCAGCGCCAGAACATTACGGCGGTGCAGTTGTTCCACCGTGCCATTAAGCAAAACGCGACTTTTACCACAACTTTCCACATCGATCGCATCCAGCGCAGCTTCGGGCATCGTATTCACGATCGCACTATCAACGGCCTCACGCAGTTTGAGCAAATACTGAATATCGCCCTGGATTTTCTCTTCGACTTCCCCTCGCAGGATAACCTCACCGTGTCCCTGGATGACATTCTCGTAGTTACCATTTTGCAGGCTATGCAGTGAATTCATAAAATCATCAAAACTGCCGCCAACAAAGTAAGGTATCGGCATTAGAATGTCTGCCGCAAACAGAACACGATCTTCTTTTACTAAACAAACGATGGAATCAGGGCTGTGTCCAGGTGTCGCCCATAGCTGAAGCGTTTTATTACCAATATGCAGATGCATTGGGCCATTGTCAAAAACGAGATCAGGCAGTACCAGTTCAACATCTCGAAATTCGTGCGAGGTAGCTTTCGCTCGCTCCAGACTTTCGCGGCCTCGTGTATCCAGCAGTTGGCGGCAACGCGCATGAGCCACGACATGTGCATCCCGGAAAAAACATGTCCCGGTTGAATGATCAGCGTGGAAATGAGTATTGATAACATATCTTACAGTTGTACCCAGCCGCGTCTCTACAAACCGCTTGATAAGCAGCGTTTCTTCTGGGTAAGCCAGTGTATCAATAACTATCGCCCCTTCCGTAGTTACCACTACCCCAGCCGTAACCTGGGCATAGAGATCGCTGGTAAATACATAGATGTCATCGGCGACACGTTCTCGTTGCATAGACCGCTACAATCCCGACCGGCATTTAAAGACGAAGATTTTGTCAGTATAGTGAGTCAATAAGGGAAAATCAAGATGATGACAATTACATGATATACTGCCCTTTCAGTGGCAAAGCGGCGAATTTACGTCGTTTGCGCGGCGATCAATAATGTTACAATCAGGCATACAGGTTTTGTGGAATTATTTTCGTTCAGGAGGGATAGTTATGAAAAGGTATCCGAGAATCATTTTCGCCGTTCTGTTCATACTGATAACTGTGTTATCACTGCATATCGTCGGTGCACAGGTACAGCCTGTGTTTCGCATTGGCGTGCTGGACGGCGAACAGGGACGCATCACCAACGGCGCACGCCTGGCCGTGAGAGAAATTAATGACAGTGGCGGTGTACGGGGCGCAGATGGAACATTCTTCCTACTGGAACTCATCATTCAGCCAATTGATGAGGATGTTACCCTGGCTGAAGCGGCTGAGTTGTTAAGGCAGGCACAGGTAGTGGCGGTACTTGGGCCAGAAGCAAATACTACCGTCCTCAACAATATACCTGTGCTGCAATCCCTCAATGTTCCGGTTTTCACACCTGCAACAGGGGATACTATCCTCACAACAGACAACTCTGGCCGCATTTTCCGATCGCGGGCAGCGGAAGTCCTGCAAGGACGGGCACTGGCAAGCTACATTATCAACGATCTGCAATTGCAGAGTATCGCAACTGTCCAGCTTGATCTGGATATCAGCACATCAGCATCGCTAGTCGGTTTTTCAACAGCGGCATCTGCGCTTGGCCGCGCCCCAAACCCGGTACTGCAACTTCAAAGCATTGATAATCTGCCCCAGGTTGTCAATCAGCTTGTGGTCGCAAACACTCAAATTGTCGTTGCCTATGGAAAGCCTGATAACGCGGCAGAGCTGTTTAATGGGCTCCGAGAAGGTGGATGGGAAGGGTTTTTCGCTTATAATCACGTTGATGAGCCTGACTTCCGCGATGCAGTCCCATTCGAGCGACTGCCTGGCATCCTGTCCACAACTACATGGCCCTTCACCGGGCGTGATGAAGCCAGTGATCTTTTCCGCGATAATTTCATCCGCACTTTTGCCACAGTCCCAGGTGCGGTTGAGGCAGCCAGCTATGATGCTGTGAAACTTCTGGCAGATGCGATCAGCCGTCCTGGGGAATTGCAGACCAATCTGATACAATTGGATAATGTAGCTGGCGTTCAGGGGCTGTTACGCCCTGCTGTGCTAGGACGTGGCGAAGTCAGTGATAATGTAGCTGTCGTCCAGCTTGGGGATTTTGGCGCGCCCGAAATTCTGGCACGTTTCCAGGGGAACCAGCGTGTATCTGAAGAAGAACCCATCGGAGTAGTGCCAACCCCCACCCCCGCCGGGGTTGTCGCCACTATAACCCGCGCTATTCAGAATGTCCGCAGCGGCCCCAGCACCAGCTACGAGGTCATCGGCCAACTTCAACAGAACGATCAGGTGCAGGTTATCGGTGCAAATATTGATTTCTCCTGGCTGGTTATTTCTTTCCGGGGGCAACAAGGGTGGGTATCGACTTCCATTCTGGATGTGTTTGGTGATCTGAACACACTGCCGATTATCAATCCACCGCCAACACCTACCCCACCACCTTCACCAACCGCAGCGCCAACACCTGATATTGTCATTGATGCAGCATCTGGCGCACCCATTCCCTTCATCGTCGGTCAGCCCTTTAATGTCAGCGTAACCGTACGAAATGGCGGCGGTGGGCCATCTGGCCAATTCGCCATTGCTGCAACTTTCCCGCCCAGTAATATTTTTGCTTCTGCCATTGTCCCACCACTTGCCGCCGGACAAACAGTCAACGTTAATCTGACCGGAACATTCACTAACACAGGCTTTTACTCGGTTGTGATCGTTGCTGATCTAAATAACGAAGTAGCGGAAAGCAATGAGACCAACAATCTCTTTAACTTCACCTACAGTATTAACAAGCCGATACTACGGCAGGGATCGCAAACTATCGTGGCTGTAGCACAGTTCGATCTGGAAGGCACGGGCAATCCTGACATTAGCTGGGACGGCACAGCCATAACAGCAGTGGGGTCAGCAACAGTCGCCCGCCTCGACAATGTGACACTCAGCACCATTCACTATGATCTGCTCAGTCCATCGATTGTTAACCAGCCCGCCGTTCAACGCACACAGATGAATGCGGGAACGATCATCGGCGTTATCACAGCAGACGGAAACCGAGGCGTTATACGAGTCGATGATATGCCCGGTAATACCTTTGTCTTCACATTCCTGGTCTACCAGAATTAGTATCTATGAGGGGGTAAGCCTGCTCAGGCTGCCCCCTACCTTAGCTGCACATCAATCCAGGTGGTGCGGTTGGGATAGACATAGATAATTTTCTGGAAGCGAACGCGCCCATTATCGTTGACACTGACTTCATAGTAGTTAGCGGGCAAATCACCCAGAACAAAATTTTCATTAAAGGCCGGATCAGGGTTCACTGTATCATCGGCATACGAAAAGGCATAGCGGGTAATAGTAGCTGACTTTACTTGAAGTGTTACATCGTACAGGGGGGAGCCAACAGCATCCGTTACTCTTCCCGCCATTGTGCCAAATCCCTGATATGGAAATATCCATAATTCGGGATTGCGGGTAGCACTAAAATTATAAGCATCGCCCACGCGAACCTCAAAGTGGAGATGCGGCCCAAAAGCCACACCACTATCCCCTACACTACCAATCTGATCGCCTTGATTGACACTTTGTCCCGCCTGAACATCAACACGTTGCATATGGCCATAGAGGGTATAGACAGACTGTCCTTCAGGTGATTTGCCGGGATGCTCAATCACCACCAGGTTACCATAATAGTTAGTTTGTGGGCCGAACACAGTTGAACTATCGTTTCCCGCATAAAAAACAATGCCATCCCCTACAGCCAGGATAGGCGTACCGCGTGGGTTTTCCATATCAACACCATGATGCACCTGCAAGCGCCCCCCGGATGTTCCGCCGTAGGTATAAGTACGCGCCACATAGTTCACGCCTTCATCCGAAATAGGGCGGCGAAAACGATAATGGTCTTCAACCTGAACAGCCGAATCTGGAGGAGGAGGTGTCCAGCTTGGTGGGGGTGTATTATTTGGGTCGTCTGCCGGGTTAGTTGGCGTGGCTGACGCAATCGCAGGAGAACTAGAAGATGCATTGGGGCGCGGTGTGTTAGTAGCGGGTCGGGTATTGGTAACTGGGAGTGTATTTGTCGCCGTGAAGGTCGCTGTTGGCGTTGACGATGGGGTATAGCTGGCTGTCGGCGGCAAGGTCGGCGTGCGGCTGGCAACCGGATTGGCTGTCGGCACAGATGTCATGACCTGAACAACAGTCGTGGTATCACCCGCCGGGATAGTCGCCGCAAAAGGTGTAACAGCAGCAGAACTACACGCAGAAAGCAATACCCACAAAACAAGGAAGATAGGACGCATGTGCATACTCAGCGTTAAGAATTTTCTTCGTCCACAAAGGATGGTGGCGCGGGCGGGTCACGTGGCTGTGGCGGCTGTGATGACAGTGGTTGCACAGCAAGAGCAGCCAGTGTGGCATCATCAATTTCCTGACCATTATAGTGCTTGTATAGCAGCGGGTTTTCCATCGGATCCACAGCATAACGCCAACGGCGTGGCCCAACCTCTCGCAGCACTGAGCGACACTCGCTGCATCGAACCGTCCTGCGCGGACGTGGAATACCTATCAGACGGTCTGTTTTCACCTCTACACTCAGATCACCTCGGTCGCAGGCCGGGCAGCGCTGAACAACGAAACCATTTTTATAACGCTCAGCTGCATTAACTCCGCGCAAATACACAAGGCTGTAAATAAACACTAATCCCAGCAAAATCGCGGCAATAATTGCTTCAATTGGGAATCTGCTTCCCATTATCTCTGCCGGGGGGGTCACAGCAGGCTGAGAAGGCCCTGCAAAATCTACTGTTGGTTCAACCGCAATAATTGCTTCATTGGCTTGGGTTGTAGCAGTTGGTTCAGGCGGGATAGGGGTATCGCTTACAGCTAACGGCGTACTCGTCGCAGAAAGTGGCGTCATACTTACCGGAACAGAAGTATCCGTCGGAGGTAGAGAAGTATGAGTTGGCGACGGTGTATACGTCAAAGTATAGGTGGGGAAAGGCGTTTCCGAGGGAACTGGCGTATAGGTGTTCGTGGGTGAAGGCGTATTAGTTAATGATGGTGTAGCAGTCGGAGTGGCCGTCGGTAAAGGCTGAGGTGTTTCAGTTGCCACAGCGGCAGCGATAATCTCAGTGCCGATTGGTAAAGCAGTATCGACAGGCTTTACTGTAAGGGTCGGGGTTGGTGTACTGGTAAAGGTCGTCGTACTGGTCGGTGTAGCGCTTGAGGTTGCTGTATCGGTCGGCGCAGCAGTAGATGTAAATGTCAGCGTCGGCGTAGCAGATGAGGTTGCTGTATTGGTTGGCGTAGGAGTTGGCGTAAATGTCAGCGTAGGCGTGCTTGTAAAAGTTGCGGTTGGAGTTGCAGTCGCCGTATTTGTTGGCGTCGCCGTACTGGTTGAGGTTGCTGTTGCTGAAGGAGTATGCGTCGCTGTGGCTGTGTTTGTCGCTGTAAAAGTCGGTGACGGCGTCAGATTTTCTACTAACAAGACCGGCAGGGCTTCGAGGTCATCTACCCAACGAACCAGATTACGCGCAATCCAGCCATAGCCATTGCCGTATCTTATTAAAATCCACTCCAAACTTTCATTACGTCCAACAGGCTCAACTGTATCACCACCCATAAGCTGGCCGAGACGAAGATAAGTCCGACCTGGCCCGGCACGCACATAACCACTCGGTGCATCAAGCAGTTGAACCCAGTTCCCAGCCGGTGTATTGGTTGGCAAAAAAATGATAGTCGGTTCTGATGTTTGGAGAGCAACCGGTGTAGCCGTTAAATTCGCTTCATCTATGACTGGCAGCATATCGATATCTTCCAGCCAGAAGGCCAGATTGCGCTGCACCCAGCCCAAACCACGATTGTAAGGAATAAGCACCCAATCAGCCGCCGCATTTCGGGCGAATGCACGCACACTTTCCCCAGCCGACAACCTGCCTACCGGGACATATTCTCTGCCCGGCCCACCACGCACATACACATCCGCCGCCACAATGACACTCGTAACAGGTGTTGGCGTTGGCACAGGTATAGGTTGAGTCTGCGCTGCGACCAGCGCCACAACCAAAGCCAGAGAGCCTAGCAAAACGAGCAAGCGGCGTATCACACACAATCCTCATCTCAGAATGGACAGACGGAATATGGTAACACGACCATTTACATCAACCAAGTGGCAACCCAAGCGAGCAATTTTTAACCAGTGATCGTGAAATTCAAGGCGGGAGGAATTTCAGTTAACCCTGCATACATGACAACAGACCAGGAGCCTGGTGAAAAATTAACAAAACTAGTCGCAATATCAAACCAGATACAGAGTTCATCAGCATCATCCTGAACAATAAAATTATCATACCAGGCGATTACACCCTCTTTTCTCCACTCAACCCGCATTTGGGTCCTGGCCCGGATATTGAGGGCCCGCGCCGTAATATAGATGCGAGTGTCCTGCATGGTGAACTGTGAACGAAGATTGCTGGCGCAACCGTCAGAGTCGCGTATTGATCCAGCAAGTGCGATATCCACAAACTGCGTTTCACCGCTCATAATTGCTTCGTCTATACCCAAATCACTGCTGCCAACACGCGGTTGTGTAGGAGGTATAATGGCGCGCGCAGTTGCCATTAGTTGCAGATTAACATTACTGCTCTGTGCAATAGCTGTGTCAGCGGCCTGGGCAGTTGCAAATACAGATGTCCCTTCTGCTTCAGCAGTCTCAAAAATCATAGTTGCTTCAGCTACAAAAGCGGTATTCTGTGCCTGCACGGTCGCCAACGTATATTGGCCTTCCAGCGCACGGCATCCACTTGAAGCCAATGCTACCGCTATCAAAAGCCAGCGTTTCACTATCACCCCCACAAACCCAAAAACTGCCATCATTATAGTGTTAACTACCAGCATCTCAACGGTGGTTGATTATTTATGTGATGGATAAAATTGCGGACTTGTTCTCGATGTAGAAATCTGATACTATCAATTCAATAGTTGCCCCCGTAGCTCAGTGGATAGAGCGCAGCCCTCCGGAGGCTGAAGCACAGGTTCGAGTCCTGTCGGGGGCACAGTTGTGCCCTTCACTGCCCCCGCCCCATGTCGATTAAACCCTGAACGAGCATTCTCAAAGCTTTGCCGCCGCGCGCCTGATCTATTAAGTTTTCGTTAACCCCCTTGCGAGCAAAAAAAAAAGCGCGCTACTATCGTCTCCGGTACAAGCTGTAGGGGGAATATAGTCGATGGTCGCTCGTCAACGTTTGTTCGTCGCGCTCACGCTGGCTGCTTTGTTGTTGATTCTCGCGCCGGGGTTCGCCCAGGATGCGACGCCCACCGAGACGCCGACGGCCACCCTAACGCCCACTGAAACACCGACAGAAACCCCCAGCGCGACCAGCACTGAGACGGCGACGACCACCCTAACCGAAACACCCACCGAAACGATTTCGCCAACGGCAGGCGAAACGGCTATCGCAACCGCTTCCATTACTCCCAGCGAAACGCCAACGCTCGCATTTGCCACGCTGCCAGCGGCCACCGAAACGGCGACTGCCACCGCATCTGCCACCCAACCGACTTTCCCGCCCGAACCGCCGCTGACCCTGCTTTTTAGCGACAATTTTGACACCGGCGCACTTTATCTATGGACGCTGGGCGAAGGCTGGGCGCTCGTCCCCAGCGAGGGCGGGCAGGCCTTACAGGCGACCAACAGCGATGCGCCGGTGACATTCGTTCACAACAATCTGAGCGATATTGCCGTCAGCGCACGAGTCCAGTTCGACGGGGGCATGGCACGACTGAGCATTCGACAGAGCGAAGTGGGAGCATACACAGCACTGTTGAGCGCAGATGGACAGGTTGCGCTGTACCGGGGCGGGCAGGTGATCGGCTCGGCAGTCGTGGCGGCCAACACCCCCGGCGTATGGCGGACGCTGCGCCTCTCAGCTATTGACGATCTCGTGCGCGTGGCGGTGGATGGCGTGGAAGTTGTTACCGTACAGGACGCTAACCCGCTGCCGCAGGGGACGATTTCCTTTGCGGGGATAGGCGCATCTGCGTTGACAGTAGATGATGTCGAAGTTTTGACTGCTTCTACAACCCCGGAAGCTACACCTTCTTTTACTCCTTCCGCTACTGCGACGGCTGCCACCCAAGATATGGAGTTGTTGTACAGCGAAACATTCAGTGGTGAAAATAGTCCTTTTGCTTATTTCATGAATGGCAATTTGCGATTTGGGCCGGGTATTCAAACCGAAGCCCTCCACATCTGGCCTGACAGTGGGAAAACCCAATTTGCCCCACATGTGCCAGTCAATTTCATTATTGAGATGCAGGTGCTTTTCACAAGCGGCACAACCTATATCAACATTCGAGAGACTGAACCACTCAGTTACAAAATCAGTCTCAATACCGATGGCACTGTTACCTTGTACGAAGGTAACAACCTTGTCGATACGTTAAGCGTCCTTCCCAATGCAGCAGCTCAATGGCGGACGCTGCGCGTATCCTGGCTGGATGATGTTTTGCGGGTTGCTATTGATGGCACGGAAATCATCGCTTTTGCCGATGATACACCGCTTCCATTTGGCGGGGTAAGTTTTGGTGGGGATAACCTGGATAGCAATGGTCTCTTGGTCGATAACTTGACAGTATGGTCGAAGACAAAAACGGTTCCTGACCAAACAAAGGAATTATTGAGTTCAGAAGGTAGCACATTTGGGGAAATTATGGCTGCATCAGCTCCAGGTGCTTACGCTACTTATGTCCCCATGTTTGAGGGTATTATCTTCACGGGCCAGCAAACTATCAATACGGTGGAAGATACTCCTATTTTAGATACAAATGTATTGTTTTATCCAAATCCACAACCTCGCCCCTACATCCGAGCCAGAAACGCAGACTTTTTTAGATCAGGTAATAATCTAGTACAAAGAAGGGTTTTTGAATGCACTATATATGTTAACAGTCAAACAACCCAATATGATTTATGTGTTTCTAATGGCAATGGTAGCAATTTTTTAAATTTAACATCTACATCCTCAGAACACGAGTTCAACCCTGCATTTTCTCCAGATGGAAACTGGGTTGCATATACAGTGGTTATTAATGGCGCACGAGAAATTTGGGCAGTTAATGTAAATACCTTAACAAAACTGTCTGTTTTCGTTCCTAATGATGCCCCAGCGCTTTTCGACCGTCCTTTTATATCGAACCTTTCAAGCATTGAATGGACTTCTACAAACAACATTTATTTTCATCTTCAAGATCAGACACAAAGCGGCGGCTATGGTTTTGCGGGTATCTTTAAAGTCAACTTTAATATGCGTCATTCAGTTAATCAAGTACGTCTTGGCACTCACAATTGGTTTGATATAACGGATAATGAAAAAATAATTTATTGGCAACATAGTCTTGTAACGGGTAATTTAGATTACCATCGTCTGTGGTTAGTTGACCCCTCCGTTTCAACTAGTCCCGTATTATTACAGGGGGGTTACGATCATATTTCATTGCCAAGTTGGTCGCCAGATAGTAGACGAATTGCATATTTGCGATCTGTTGGGGGTGCTAGTGGTAGCGAATTGTGGATAATTGATAATAATCCGAGTAACCCTAACCCGCGCAAAGTTCTGAACACAAACTACATTTCTTTTTACCCATTTGAATGGACAAATATTGTAGTTCCCATTTATGCCACTGCAACACCTGATCCCACTCATATATCAGCAACACAGACCGCTATTGCATTGACTCGAGAGATGACACCTGAACCACCGGGGGGACCTTGTGCGTTACCTCCTAGCGTAAGTCTGGCACTCGATTTTACCTTAGCTGGCGGTCTTCTCACTCATGAAGGAGTTTGGCCTGTTGGTGCTGGTGAACCCGCTCACACAATTTCAAAACATGTCGGGGTTGACCCAACATTTTTATATTTCCGATTATTACTGCAACCACGAGTGCCAGCATCGACTTCATATTGGGATGTTCCTTGGTTACCAGTTTACAGCCTTTGAACTTGCCCCGATTCAGTGGAGGAAAAAACAAGAGACAGGTACACTGAATCGAGGAGCAAAAGACAATGGCAACCGAGCGCAAAAGCTACACGGAAGAATTCAAACGCGAAGCAGTACGGCTCATGGAAAGCAGCGGTAAACCTGTCGCGCAGCTTGCCCGTGACTTGGGGATCAATGACAACAACCTGTATCGGTGGCGTGAGCTGTATGGTAGTCAGGCTCAAACCAGCACCAGCGGCAGTGTTGTCGAGATGGAAGCTGAATTGAAGCGGCTGCGGCGCGAGAACGAGGTGCTGCGGCAGGAGCGTGACATCCTAAAAAAGGCTATGAGCATTGTCAGCCGGAGCCAGCCGTGAGCTACCAACTCGTCGAGAGCCATCGCCAGATCGGGCGTGTTGAGACGCTGTGTCGGGCATTAGGGGTGTCGGTAAGCGGATATTACGCTTGGCGCACGCGAGAGCCGAGCCAGCACCAGCAGCGGGATGAAGCGTTAATGCACGCCATTCAGGCAGCGTATCAGGCTGGACGCGGTGTGTATGGCAGTCCGCGTGTCCATGCGGCATTACGCCAACAGGGGCTACGCTGCTCGCGCAAGCGGGTGGCGCGGCTGATGCGGCGGGCTGGGCTGTACTCGCGTCGCCGTCCGAAAAGTCGAGCGCGTACCACCGACAGTCGGCATAGTCGTCCAGTCGCCCCGAACCTGTTGCAGCAGGATTTCAGTGCCACCGCACCCAACGAAAAATGGGTGGGTGACATCGTGGGCATCTGGACCGACGAAGGGTGGCTGTACCTGGCAGCGCTGTTGGACACTTATTCGCGCCTGATTGTGGGGTGGGCGATGAGCGTGTATCGCGATGAAGCACTGGTGGAGGCAGCCTTGCGCATGGCGTTGGCGCGGCGGACTATCCCCCAACCTGCCAACTTGATCCAGCATACGGATCGCGGCAGCCAATACACCGCTGATGACTATCTGGCGCTGCTGAAGCAGCATGGTATTCAGGTCAGTATGAGTGACAAGGGCAATCCCTATGACAATGCCATCATGGAGAGTTTTTTCAGTACCTTGCGGGCAGAATTGACCGATCTGGAGCGCTTTGCGACCCGGCCAGCAGCCCGCACGGCGGTGTTCGAGTTTATTGAAGTCTTTTACAATCGTCAGCGCTTACATTCGTCCCTGGGCTACCGCAGCCCACTGGCGTTTGAAAGTGCCCATTTATCTTGAAAGAGTCTCTTATTCATCCTCCACAAAACTGGGGCAAGACCAGGTTGTATGGCAAGCAGTCGCCAGTGAACAGGAATGGCAATATAGCCGAGATGGC
>CAYUTY010000060.1:0-35330 GCA_964447795.1 uncultured Anaerolineaceae bacterium | reverse complement strand
TGCAAATACCGCCAAACTCCAGGAAACATTTGTCATGACAAATGTTTCACCTTTCCCCTCAGTTCCATGCTAAACTCAGGAAATCACAAAGGTGATCTATTCTCACCCGCTGACCTTTCTACACGACTTGTAGCGGGATGAAAACAGGTCAGAACGGGCGCTGAAGTCCCCTCCTTGCGTAGCGGGGAGGGGACTTCAGGGGTGGGGACATCGGTTCCGTACTTGCTTTTATGACCACATTTTCCTCTTACGTCTCTTCCGCTGTGGCGCTGCGTTGTGATTTGATTGGCGTGACTGCCGCGACAGCACCCTCTGCTGCCGCCGGAACAAATCAGAAGTGTCACAGCGGCGGCTGCCCGCGCTTTCCCGCGGCACAATTGCCACTGCCGCGCTTGCCCGGCCTGCTGCCGCCGTTTTTGTGGCACAAAAATTGCCACAACGGCGGCGATCCCGTGTTTTCCCGCCGCTCATTTCGGCGGCAATAAATCACAATTGTCACAAATTCCGCCACCAGATTCCGGTACATTCTGGCAAAATATCCCAATTTTGCCGATTCACTGTTTCGGCCAGCGCATCACCGAAGAAAAACCGTGTCAGCTTTTCGGCCTCCGCCAGCGATTCAAAGCGGTAATCGGTACGAATCCAGCTTGTCTGAAAACCCTGTTGGCTTTCCAGCCAGCGGTAAAATGCAGCCAGGCCTTCCGTCGGCGGCTGCGGCGTTTCCCGCCCGGTGCCAAGCGTTTCCAGCATGATGATCGTCCCGCTCGGACGCAGCACCCGCTTCATCTCGGCCAGCGCTTTGCCGATTTCCTCGCGCCAGCTATCGGGATACCAGCCGCAGAAATGGCCGAAACTCCAGCCCTGAATTGCCAGATCAGCGCTGCCCGACTCCGCCGGAACAGCGCGGTTGTCGGCTGCGGCGGCTTCCCAGTTGGTGAGGCCAGCCGCCCGCAGTTTGCTGATCGCTACATCGAGCATGTGCTGTGAGCCATCATAGACACGAATCGATTTGACCAGCGGCCCCAGCAGCAGGGTCAGCCGCCCCGTCCCCGCGCCGAACTCAACCACATCCAGCCCGGCCAGCGGGCGAATACCCTGAAGTGCGGCGAGGATATTGCCCTGATAATCTTCCCGCGCAACCAGCGCTTCATACTGCTCGGCGTGGTTGGCATAAATATTCTGAAAATGATCGGTCATGTGATTTCTCCGCTGAAAAGTCAGCCTTTAGCGAGCGGTGGAGCGATTTCGCAGGCGGCGCATTAATCCTATTCCTCCAATCAGGCCGAGTATAGCCCAACTGGTCGCTGAAATGACCAGGCCAGCGTAAAAAGTGCGCGGCTGGTACTCAAAGCGGATAAGGTGCTGCCCCGCCGGAAGGCACACGCCGCGCAGCGCCGTGTAAGCACGCAGCAGTTCGGCAGGCTGACCGTCCACCCTGACTGTCCAGTTTGGGTCGAAACTGTCGGTCAGAATGAGGATGCCGGGATAAGCCGCGTTGGTTGTGATTTCAACTGTGTTGGGTGTATAGGTGGAAATCAGACCTTCACCCTCACCTGCCGAAACCGTATCCAGAGCAGTCTCGCAGTTCGGTTCCTGCGCCAGAATCGCTGTGGCGAGCGGGTCAAAATCTGGTTCAAGCAGGCGGGCGCGGCTGGCCTCGTCATCCGCCACAATTTCATAAGTTGGTGCGATAAAGGCACGCGGGACGGGCGCTTCAGCAACCTGATAAAGTCGCCAATCCTCGTTTTGTGCCACAGGATTTAGAGAGTCGATGGACTGTTTGCTGATGATGTAACGCACGCCCAGCAAACGCGCTGCCGGGGAAAGCGGATTATTTTCAACCCCATTCAGCAGCCGCTGATAGACATCGCTCACCAGTGGATCATAACCGCTGAGGTTGAGGTGGCGAGTATAGGCCGCCCCCGCCTGCCAGGTAATATCATCCGGCACAGTCATGATGCGGTAATCGGCTGAGGCGGGCTGAACGTCGGACACCCATTTCCAGGGCTGCGGCACATCCACCGCACCGACCTGCACCAGCGGCGAGGCGATCCGCCACAGGTCAATCAGCACGACAGCAGCAGTCAACATATAAGCCCAGCGCCCATTGACGAGCCACAGCCGCAGCGCCAGCCATATCCCGCCGACGGCCATAGCAGCAGCAGCGGTCATATTGGCAGCATGAAAAACACGCCCTTGCAGAACATTCGTCTCCGCCAGGGCTGTGAAATAGCCTGACAGGATGAATGAACCTGCCAGCAGCAGCAGAGCCAAAAGCGGCAGCCCGCGCAGGGCAGGGCGCAAACGAACCGCGCGTTCTTCGGCGATCATCGCCTGTAAATCGGTGATGAGCAGCGCGACCAGCCCCGCTCCGCCGATGACGACCACGTACAGGGCGCGCGGCGGCACACGAAACAGGCTGTAACCAGGCAGCAGATAATAGAGCAGGGAGAACAGGCCGCCATCAATGCCGAGGCTGACGACCAGCCCGATGATGACGAACCCGGCCAGCAGCAGCGCCGCCGGACGACGACGCAGCAAAAAGAGCGCGATCAGTGGCAAAATGCCGATGTAGCCGGTGAGTTCCTCATAAAAGGGCAGGCCCCAGTAACCCCTGAATGGCTCACCAAACAGATTAGGAATGAGGAGCGTCAATAGCTGCGAGCCGGGAAGGGCATAACTGTTGCTGAAGCCGAGGCTGGCTTCGATGCGGGTCGAACGCGGAGTGAATTCCGCTACGGGGAGCAGCAGCGCTGTACCCAATAGAAAACCAATCACCAGTATAAGGATGAGCGGGCGAGAGGCAGCCCGGAATGTCGCTTGCTGCCCCGACAGGCTGTAAATCCATAACAGGCCAAGCAAAAGCAGCCCAAAATACAGCATAGGCGGATGCCCGGCCAGGATGCACATGCCGAGGAAAGCCGCGCCAGGCAGCGAGGCAAAAAACCAGTCAGGGCGGGCAACGCTCCACAGGTAAACTGCGCCCAGCCAGGGTATCCAGGCGCTGCACATCAGGTAATTGAGATGCCCGGCGTTCAGATGTGCCATCAGCACGCCGGACAGCATATAGATTACTCCACCAAGGAAAGCTCCATCCCGGTTTGCGCCTAAACGCCGGGTAAAGGCCGCCATCCCCCACCCTCCCCACCACAGATGCAGCAGCACCAGCCAGCCGACACCCTGCGGCACGCCGAGCGGCAGCATCAGCCAGGCAGGCGGATAAACAATCGATGCCTGCGGGTTGGCGGCGATGCTCTGCCCGGCGAACTGGTAGGGATTCCACAGCGGCAGTCCATCACCCTTTCGCAGGCTGTCAAAAATCAGCGAATAGAGCGGGTACTGCTGGTTGACCAGATCACCACCGATCAAGACCTCATTGCCGGTTGGCGGGCGCAGAAATGGCAGCATGAGCAGCAGCACCAGCACAGCCAGCAGCAGTGGTGTGAAAGCAGCGTGGAGAAAGCGGGAAGGAGTGAGCAAGATAGTGGTTTCGGGCGAGGTTGCCGGGGCGGAGGCATTGCTCCGCCCTGAACAACGCTAAAAATCAGGCTTTGAAATTGTTGATTTGTTCGATCAATTTGCCCTGATCGACTTCAGGGTGTTTATCCAGCAGGGCTTTGAAGCGCTCCATGTACTCGACAATCTGCGGACGAGTATAAGCCTCAAAGCGCAGGGTGATGGCGGGCTGGGTATTGCTGGCTCGCACTAAGCCCCAGCCGTGCTCGAATTTGGCCCGCACACCGTCGAGCGTGAACACTTCATAATCCTTCGAGAGGATGTCGGTGATTTCCTCGATAATGGCAAATTTGACCGCGTCCGGCGCAGAGAGAATGATTTCCGGTGTGGCGACCAGTTTGGGAATATCCTCAAACAGCTCGGAGATGGTTTTGCCAGAAGCAGCGATGATTTCCAGCGTTTTGAGGGCGACCAGCGGTGCATCGTCGAAGCCAAAATATTCTTCACCGACGAACAAATGCCCGCTGACCTCACCACCGAGCGGCGAGCCAATTTCATGCATTTTTTTCTTCATTAGGCTGTGGCCGGTCTTCCACATGACCGGAACGCCGCCATATTTCTTGATTTCGTCGGGGAGGGCCTGCGACGCCTTGACATCAAAGACGATGGATGCACCAGGGCGGCGCTTGAGGAGATCACGCGCCAACAGGGTTAAGAGGCGGTCAGCAGCGATGTGATGGCCGTGATCGTCGATGAAACCGCAGCGGTCAGCGTCTCCGTCAAAGGCTAAACCGAGATCAGCGCCGAGTTCGATGACCTTCGCCTCAAGGTCTTTCGTCATTTCCGGGTCTTCCGGGTTCGGGAGGTGGTTGGGGTAAGTGCCATCTGATTCGCAGAACAGACAATGAACCCTGATACCGAGTTTTTCCAGCACAGCCGGGACATATGAGCCAGAAATGCCATTTCCGGCATCCAGCACAACCGTTAAGGGCCGGGCGATTTTTACCTTGCCGCCAATCGTTTCCATGTGACGGTTAATCAGGTCGTAGTCCTGCACGACTTCACCGCCGCCCGTCGTAAACGAGTCTTCCTGAATGATCTGAAGGAGTGCCTGAATCTGCTGATCGGCCAATGCCAGCGAACCATAGGCCATTTTGATGCCGTTGTAGCGCGTGTCGAGGTGGCTGCCGGTAATCATGACGCCCGCGCCGCGTTCACCATAGCTGGCCGAGGCGAAATAAACGCTGGGGGTTATCACCGGGCCGATGTCGGTGACATTCAGGCCTGTCGAAATAATGCCTTCGATCATACCGGCTTTAATGCCCGGCGAGGAGACGCGGTTATCGCAGCCAACGAATACCCGCTCTGTGCCAAATTCTTTCGGCAGGTATGTCCCCAGCGCACGACCAACCAGACGGGCAAGATCGGGCGTAATCTGCGGGTTGTCACCGCCAACCACGCCGCGCACATCATATTTGCGGAAAATAGAGGTATCGACCTGAGTCATAAAATGCTCCTTTGAGTCATCAGTTCACAGTTATCAGTTTTCAGTAACTGGCTAAAATTGTGCTTTCAGCAGATGATAAACCGAGAAGTGAAAACTGACGACCATCAATAACAGAGGCACATCGACTGTGCCTCTGCTACGATCAGATTTAGCCATAATCAGGCAAAAAAGGAAGTGCTGCCCTGCGCCACGCTTACAGGTAGCGGGCGGCTCCCATGCCGATCAGGGCAATTATCATCAGCACCAGACTGATCTGAGAGTGCTGTAAAAGCTTATCCGACAGTTCGCGCAGTTGGGGTAGGGCGCTGGCGGCGATGGGCTGGTTACCATCCGGCACATGCTGCTGGAGTGCCGCTGCTAAGGCTTTGGTGGCACGCCCGGTTGACATACCTCCATGCACTGCTGCCAGAATGCCAGCAAGCGCGCCTGTCCCCAGTGAAATATTACCGGCTGTGGTGAAGTAGGAAGCCGAGTCGGTGAAAATGTACATCAACAGCCCGGCCAGAACTGTTACTCCGGCAACCGCTGCAAATATACTGCCAAACGTGGTTGTGCTGAACAGGGATTTGAGAAAGCGCAACCCGCTTTCTCCTGCTCTCGCGGCTGCCGGGGCGATATAAAAAGTCATGGTCAACCCCAGCCCTACCCAGGCAAAAGCGGCGATGATGTGGGTTAAACGCAGCACGACATGCAGAATGTTCATCAGGTTATCCTCTCTCAAAGTGTCAGTAAATAAGCCGTCAGATCGGCAATTTCCTGCGCCGAAAGTCGCTGCCCATATTGATTGTACATGGCGTTGCCGAAGCCGTTAACGAGATAAGCAGCGGGCTGCACAATGCTCTGATGGGCGTAATCTTCAGCGCTCATGCTGGCTATGCGCGTCTTCGCCGTCTGCCCAAATCCCTGAAGCGATGGCCCGATCAGCGCTTCACCGTTGAGTGTATGACAGGTCGAACACGCTGGCGCACCGTTGATTGTTTGAGAAAACAATGCTGCTCCGCGTGCTGAGTCCCTGTCGGGCAGGTCATCAATCGAAGATGCTGTCGAAGCACAGGCACTCAGAGCAATCAATAACAGGCATAGCAAAAATCGCATCCATCCTCCTCATGGTGTAATCAGCTACATTCCCCATACGCAAACAGAGGACTAAATGTTCTAATTATGTGGTGCTGAAGAGTGATTTGGCATTTTCGATGTAACTTAAGGACTGGTGACGGAAGTAGGTGTTGTAGAGTTCGGCGTAATGCCCGCCCTGTTCCATCAGCGTTTCGTGACTGCCTGCTTCCATAATACCGCCCTCATGCAGGACGATGATACGATCAGCGCTGCGAACGGTGCTAAGGCGGTGTGCGATCAGAATCGAGGTAGACTGCGCCAGAATCAAATCCAGCGCTTCCTGAATTTGTGTCTCGGTGAAGGGGTCGATGCTGGCCGTCGCCTCGTCCAGCACAAAAATTGCTGGCCGCTGGAGCAGTACCCGCAGCAGGCTGACAAGCTGCCGCTGTCCCATGCTGAGATGTGCGCCGCGTTCGCCTACATCCGTTTGCAGACCGTTTGACAGGGTTTCCAGCCATTCACCGCCGCCGATGCTGTAGGCGATGGCTTCAACTTCGGCGTCGGTAGCGTCTGGTTTGCTGTAGCGGATATTGTCGGCAATGGTGCCGCTGAAAAGAAAGGGCTGCTGTGACACAATACCCAACCTGCTGCGGTATGATTGCAGCTCGAACGAACGAATATCCTGTTCGTCAATCAGAATATCCCCGTGCTGAAACTCATAAAAGCGGGCAATCAGCTTGGCGATGGTACTTTTGCCTGCGCCCGTGTGTCCGACGAAGGCGATGCTTTCGCCCGGCCTGATGGTCAGGTTGAAGTGGCTGAGTACCTGCACGCCCGGTTTATACTCAAATGTCACATCGCGGAATTCTATTTTGCCGGATAGCTGTCCAGCAGGCTGGTTAGCATTCTGGTTCACCGTATTCTCGGCATCGATCAGCGCGAAGACGCGCTCCGCTGCGCTAAATCCCTGCTGAATCTGACTCCAGAACCCGGCCAGATTAATGAGGGGAAACCAGAAGCGGTCAACACTCTGAATGAACAGATACCATGAGCCGATGTTGATGGTTGCATTGAGGACAGCCAACGCGCCAAAATATACAACCGATGCTGTACCAAAACCGGCCATCGCGTTCAGAATGGGGAACACCATTGCCAGCACAAAACCCCGGCGCAGGTTAATGTTGAAGGACTGCCGGTTGACCGCGCTGAATTCATCATAAATCATTGCTTCACGGCGGAAGTTTTTGGCGACGCTGATTCCGGCTACGCTCTCCTGAATGTTGTCATTTACCGCTGCCATCGCCCGCGCGCCCTGCCTGCTGACGGCCCGCGCCAGCCGCCGGAAGCCGATGGCAAATGCGCCAAATACCGGCATCCATAAAATGAGCAGGATAGTCAGTTCGGGGGAGCGGGTGAACAGCACAACGGCCAGAATACCCAGCTCGATGAACTGCGTGAAAATGTCGCTGGCGATGATGATGACATTGCCGAATTCCTGTGTGTCACTGGTGATGCGGCTGACGACTTTGCCCGATTTGGTTTCGTCATAAAAGGCCATGTCACGGTTGACGGCTGCCGCGAAGGCATCTTTCCGCATCTGGCTGATGCTGTCCCCGACGATCCGTGTTGTTACCCGCCGCCGATACCAGTTCATCAGGTAATCGACCACCATCGTGACCAGCAGCGCCCCAATCAGCAGCAGAATGGTTGTGGTTCCGCTTCCGCTTTCCAGGGCATCCACGCCCGCCGCAACAATGATCGGAATCAAGGCTCCGGTGATGGCGAAGAAAATCAGCGTCGCGCCGATAGAGAGTAGTGCCTGGCGGTGCTGGCTGAAGTAGCTGGCGATGCGCCGTATCAGATAGCTGTCGCTGTACTGACGGTCGTATGATTCTTCGCCCAGTGAACTGAAAAAGCCCATATTTTTGCCTCATTGCTGTTCAGGATAAAGCGGCAGGAACCCAATTATTTATGGGGTTTCGGTTTGCTTCCGTACCGGCATTTCGTAACGTGCGAAGATACGGCGGTAGGCTTCGGAAGACTGGAGCAGGTCTTCATGTTTTCCCTGTGCAACCACTCGTCCCTGTCGCATGACCACAATATGATCTGCCCAGCGAATTTGTGAGAGGCGGTGGGTGATGAGGATGGTTGTTCGCCCTTTTGAAGCTGTCCAGATCGCCTTCTGAATACGATCTTCGGTGGCGCTGTCGATGGCGCTGGTGCTGTCGTCGAGAATCAGAATCGGTGGATCGGCCAGGAAGGCGCGGGCGATGGCGATGCGCTGGCGCTGTCCACCGCTCAGCGTGACGCCGCGCTGCCCGACCACTGTTTCGTAGCCTTCCGGGAATCCTTCGATAAAATCGTGCGCCTGCGCCTTCTCTGTTGCACTGTGAACCTGTTCCAGGGGGGCATCCTGTTTGCCAAAGCGGACATTTTCGGTGATTGACCGGCTGAAAAGGTAAATATCCTGCTCGATGATGCTGATCTGTGACCGCAGCGCCGCCAGATTCCAGTCGCGCACGTCTATACCATCCACCAGCACTTGTCCGGCGTCACTATCGTATATACGGTTAATCAGTTTTGTGAGGGTTGTTTTGCCTGAACCGGTTTGCCCGACGATAGCGACTGTCTTACCCGGCTTTACGGTGAATGAGACATCATGAATCGAAGGCCGCCCATCGGTGTAGCCGAAACTGACATTTTTAAAGGTGATTTCGCCTTTGATGGGTTCCTTGTGTCCGCTCGCATTCTGGTCGAGATCAGTTTCGGCGGTGATAACTTTCAATATGCGGGCGGCGCTGGCGAGACCCAGGGCAACCTGCGAGAGCGAACGCATCGATGTGAATACTGGAAATTGCCATAGGAACAACTGCCCCATAAAAGCGACAATCTGCCCGGTGTTAATTGCTCCAATGGTATAGAGATAAATCGAATGGGCGAACCCGCCCGCCGTAGCCAGGCCGAGCAGCAGGAAGGGGATATAACGCGCCTCAATATAGCCCTGCCGGACAAAATATTCGCGCACTTCATCAGCCAGTTTGTTGAAAGTGCGGATTTCTTCCGCTTCACGCGCTGCACCTTTAACAACCTGAATACCGTCCAGCGTTTCCGCCAGCCGCGCATTCATCCGGCCAAAACTGGCGCGAACGGTCTCCGCGATAGGGTGCAGCGTTCGGATGAAACGAACCTGCATAAAGAAGTAAAGCGTCAGGAATACAACAGGAGTCAGGATCAGTGCCGGGTAAATAGCGGGCGCGGCGAACAGAGGCATCAGCAGGAAGAAACCTGAACCAATAATCAAATTCATGCCGGGATTCATCATCAGGTTCATTTCGCGCACATCGTTGGTCACCCGTGCCATGATTTCCCCGACGGGCATCATATCATGGTAGGTCATGCTTTTGCCGAGCAGGCTGGCATACAATTCGTCGCGCACATCCCGCTCGACGCGCTGTGCAAAAATTTCTGATGAGAAGTTCCGCATCAGTTGCAATACTGCCCGCAAAAGCTGCGATGCGATGATTGCCAGCCCCATGTTGATTGCAACCTCCATATCCTGCCGCTCGGAGATTGCGTTCAGCGCCTGCCCGATGAAATAGGGAACTGCTGAGGCCAGGGCCGCATTGCTGAATGCACCGATCACCATCAGGATTGCTACCAGCGGATGTCGCAGAATGTGCGACAGAATAAACCGCAGCGGCGAGGTGTGATCGGTCTTGTATGAGGCATGAGCAATAAATTCAGACGACATGCAAATAACCTGCTTTTAGTCGGTTAAATGAGTAAAGCAAATTTGATCGTAACATATGCCAGCAGGCCACTTAAAACCAATTCGTTAATTTTGTCAAAGAAAATCTGGCTACCAGCTTATGAAGTGTGTTCTGGCAATTGCACCGTTCCCAACGATAATTGATTGGCACCGTCAGCCAGTTCCAGCCGTTCACCAGTGGCGGAGTCGTAAACCAGGACTTCCAGCGAATATGCTTCAGCAGCTAAAGCGGCTGGCAATGTCAGATCGCGCGCGTCGATATAAATTTTACCGGGTGTCATTTGAGAAGTGTTGACGGTTTCTCCATAGTGACGGATCGGCCCATCGGCCTGCGCGACCAGTATTCCAGCGCTGTCCAGCAGACGGAGGCTGATGGAGTAGTCGATAGGTGGCACGGTTTCAGCTTGCCACCACAACCGCGTTTGAATAATGGTGGCACTCACCCTGTCAATATCTGCACCCCGGAAGCCGATTGTCTCACCGAATATTTTTGCCATTTCCCAGGGCGGCGCTTCCAGCAGTTGCATCAGGTAGCACCAATCACGACCACACTGGCCGATGACCTGTTGCAGGGGGCGGCCTGCTTCCAGCTCTCTGAAATTGGTTTGCACATCCGGGTTGAACCAGTTGGCGGTGATTTGCCATACGCGCCGCCCCTCAATGGCATCGACTGCTTCGACATGATCGACCCATAAGTCTGGGGTTAAATAATTGCGGATTTGCCAGCGCACGACATTATTTTCCAGATCGCCTTTGTCAAAAAACAGCACATCACCGGGTTGGGCGGCGGCTGAAATTTGCTGGAACAGCAGGCGATGAGGTACACGGTCTTTCGGATACTGCGATGGAAGCGCCCACAGGCTGATGGCAGCAAAAGCCGCCAATGCCACCCATCGACTCCTGCCCGGCAAATGCGCCAGTGCGACCCCGGCTGCCGCGCCGACACCGACGCTCATATAAGCGATATAACGCGGCGTGTAGACAGCGAACAAAAGGTTAATAAGCAGCGCCAGCGCCGGAACCCCAAGCGCCCAGGCCAGGAGCAGTCGATAATTCGTCTTGCGCCAGGCGTAGATGATGCCAATCAGCAGCACCACACCATACAGCCCGATTTGCCCGTTGCTGGCGAGATTGAACAGTCTAAGGATGGCGTTGAGGCTGGTCGGCTCGGTTGTGCTGCCGATGCCTGCCATTCCCCGCGCGACCCCGGTTTCTGACTCAATGCCGAATAATTTTTGTATCTGGTTCAGAAAAATTGGGAACCAGGGCAGCCAGAGCAGAAAAGCTATTCCTGCTGCACTCAATCCCTGTCGCAGCAAGATGGGGGTAGGGCGGCTCAGTAAAAAATAAATGACCTGTGCCAGAATGAGAAAGACCAGGAAATAATGAATATACAGCAGCAGCGCCAGTGAAAGGCCGTAAATCAGGGCGGTTCGCATGGAGCGCCGCGCCAGCCAGCGCCCAAATGACCACATCGAAAATGTTGCAGCCAGCATGATAAGTGGATAGGGGCGGATTTCCATAGCGTAAATGGTGAAGTAGGCGTTCACGCCCAGCCCAGCAGCCACGAACAGCCCGAAACGCCAGTTTCTGAACCAGCTTTGTCCGATCTGGTAGAGCAGCGCCAGCGTCAATGTACTGAGCAGTATGCCATACACCCGCCCCATAAATTCGCTGCTGCCTGCCAACTGCTGCCAGCCCCAGAAGGACATGAACCACAGCGGTGCGTGAACGTCCTGCTCGGCCTGATACCAGATGGCATAACCCAGATCGCGGCTGGTGGTGCGGAAGGCGATTTCTTCATCGTCTCGCATATAAGTGGTATGAATGCTGTGAATCTGAAACAGGGCAGTCAGAAAGATAATGAGGATGGCCCATCCCCACTGGCGTTTGATGCTCGACATGCTACACTCTATCCGCTAAATCGCGCCGCATCATTGTAGATCAAACACAGGAATAGACAACGCTTGAACGCCCGTATTTTTGTCACCCGCCGTATCCCGGATGCCGGACTTAACCGCCTGATAGATGCGTGTGATACCGAAGTCTGGCCGGGGGAGATGCCGCCACCTTATGAAATCCTGCTGGAAAAAGTGCGCGGCGTGGACGGCCTGCTGTGTATGCTCACTGACCGCATTGATGCAGGTCTGATGGATGCCGCCGGGCCAGACCTGAAGGTCATCAGCCAGATGGCGGTTGGCTACGATAATATTGATGTGGCGGCGGCGCGGGAACGGCATATCCAGGTTGGCAATACACCGGGCGTGCTGACCGAGGCTACGGCTGATCTGGCGTTTGCACTGCTGCTGGCTGCTTCCCGACGCTTAGCTGAAGGCGCGGCTTACATCCGCGAGGGTAAATGGCGCACCTGGGAACCGATGGCGCTGCTCGGTGGTGATCTCGCCGGGGCGACGCTGGGGATTGTTGGTTTCGGGCGCATCGGGCAGGCGGTCGCACGGCGGGCGGCGGGTTTCGACCTGCGCGTGATCGCCTACAGTCCACGTCAAAAGCCGGAAATCGCTGCTCTTTCCGGTGTAAACTTCGTCACACTCGATGCACTGCTGCGCGAGTCAGATTATATTTCACTACACTTGCCATTGACCGGTGAGACTCGCCATTTCATCAATCGTGATGCCCTTGCTCAGATGAAACCCTCCGCTATTCTCATCAACACGGCACGGGGCGGCGTGGTCGATCAGGCAGCGCTGGTTGACGCGCTTAAACACGGCATTATCGCGGGCGCGGCGCTCGATGTAACCGATCCTGAACCGCTTCCGTCTGACCATCCGCTGCTGTCGCTGTCCAATGCACTGGTCGTTCCCCATATCGGCAGCGCGACTCACCAAACACGCGACCGTATGGCGATAATGGCTGCTGACAATCTGCTGGCTGGCGTATCCGGCCAACCACTTCCCAATCCAGTCACATGATGGTGCTGATCTTTCCCTGGATACTGCTGGCAGTTGTCATTCTGTCAGCTTACCCCTGGTCATTGTGGCTGCTTTCGCTTTCACCCATCCGGGAGAGCCTTCTTCTGCCGCTGCTTCTGACTCTTGCGCTCAGCATCGGCCTATTGACACTGCTCATGTTCTGGGAGGCACTGCTCGGTTTTCCCCTGAATCGGTGCGGCGTGACGCTGCCTTATCTTGTCCTGATGCTGCCCGGTTGGCTGCTGTGGTGGCGTATGCGCTCACGGCAAACGCCATCGCCAGATGTGATTCATGTGGGGCGACGATTTCGCTGGTTTGCTGCGCTGCTGCTGGTTCTGATCGCTGCCGGCATAGTATTCAATGCTGTCTACTGGCCGTTCTCACGGGAAGATGCGCTGGCGATCTATCATCGCTATGGGCTGGAGATGTTTGAAACTGGCTCGCTGGTGCCGTTTCAGGGGCGTGATGAGGCTTTTTATCAGGCCTATCCGATTCAGATGCCCTTGACCTATACCTATGCTTATCTCGTCTCCGGTTGGCCGAACGAATATCTGGCGCGGCTGATTGCAGCCTTGTTCAGTCTGGCATGTCTGCCTGGTGTCTATCTGCTCGGAAAAATGCTGTTTGGCGCACTGGAAGGCTGGCTGGGTGCACTGCTGCTGGCTTTCACGCCGACCTTCGCTCGCTGGTCATCCACCGGTTATGTTGATTTGCCGATGGCTTTTCTTTACACTCTGTCCGCCATTTTTGCCTGGCGATTATGGCTGTCGGGCGGGTGGATTGATGCGCTGCTGACGGGTCTGGCGATGGGTCTGTCCGCCTGGACAAAAAACGCGGCTTTGATGGGCATAATGTTCTGGGGTTTGTGGCTGGTGTATAGCTGGTGGCGGCGGCGTATCGGCCTGAGTCAGCTATTGGCAGCGGTTGTAGGTTGTGCGCTGGTCGCTGCTCCCTGGTATATCCGTAACTATCTGGAAGCGCATTTAGTTGTCCCGCCGACAGCATGGACGGATCAGGCTGAACGCACTCTATCATCATTGTTTGTATTTGTGAGTCAGCCTGAAAATTTCTTTATCACCGGCTGGCTTATTATGGCCGGGGTAGGGTGGGGCGTGTGGAAAGTGGTGCGATGGACGAGCGATGCCCAACCCTATGCTTTTTTGCTGCTGTGGACACTGCCGTTTTTCGGTATCTGGTGGCTGCTGGTCAGTTATGATCCGCGTTTTCTGCTGCTGTTCCTGCCGCTGTTGTGTGTGCTGGCGGGGACGCTGGCTGCGGTGATCTGGAAACGACTACCACTGGCATGGAAAAAATGGGTGACTCTGCCGCTGGCGGCATCCGCTTTGCTGCTGGCATTGTATATCACCTGGATTAGTGTCGAATTCAAGCCGGAAATTCTGCGCGATCCCCTTATGAAGGATGCGGCTAAGCACGAAATTGTGCTGGGTGAGCGTTAGTCATACCAGCGGTGGAAGGTGTAGTTCACTTCCTGCGGTTCAAATCCCAACCGTATCCACACCTTTTGTGAGTAGAGATTGATGATCTGGGTAGAGATTATCATCCGTTCTGCACCGTGTTCGGTGAACCAGTTTAATGCGCCAATCATGAGGCTGCGGCCAATGCCATGCCCCTGCTGCGTGGGGCTAACACCGAACAGCGGCCCTTCGCCAGTCGTCGGGCTGGTCAGCCGTAGTGTCAGAAAACCCGCGATTTGGCCCTCGCGCTCAGCCACCAGTACTTCATCCGCAACTTCTCGCATGATACAGGAGCGATAGGCCCAGGAAGCATAAACTTCGTCACACTGGTCGCGGTCAAGGCGCTGGTCAGCATGATAATGGCCGCCATAGGCGTGAAAAATTGTCCGTCCGAGATTGCCAATCGTCTCAGCCTCGTTTTCCCGCACGGGGCGAATGGTCAACCCCTCGGTAATGGGGGGGAGCGGCGTTGGATTCAGCCTGCGTGCATAATTAACCAGCGTATCCATCAAGCGATAACCATTGTTCTCCATGGCCTGAACAGTTGACAAATCGTGAGCGCTACAGCGGGCGAACAAAAATTGTATTCCATTAACACGGCAGAATTCATCAATAGCAGGCAAATGATCGAGCTTTACCCCGATGGCACGAGCTGTGCGGAAGCCGAAGCGTTCCTCATCAATCATCGAGCGCTGGATGTTAGGGACATCGGTCATGAGCGAAAATCCTCTTTTGCGACTGTTTGCTCCAGTTTTTCGCGCACGACGCTGGACGGACGCCCCATGATGCGTACATGCATCCGTGCCAGATATTCGCCGATAATGCCGAGGGCAAACAACTGCGCGCCAGAAAAAATGGCGATGGTTGACGCCAGGAATGGGAAACCGGCTGGTGCCTGATTTTCGATCAGGGCGCGCACAATCACGTAAACCAGAATCAGAATACCAAACAGAGTCAGTGTGAACCCAATCAGGCTGGAGATTTGCAGCGGGAGTGTGCTGTAGCCAGTCATCATGTTCAGGGCGTGGACGATGAGCTTCCGCAGCGTGTAATTGGAGACACCATATTTGCGCGGTGCGTGTGGGGTCGTAATAGCGGCAAAGCGTGTCGTACCCCAGGTCAGCAATACATCCAGGTTGACGAACGGGCTTTCATAATGGCCGAAAGCATCGCGTAGCTGGGTGCGAAACATACGGAAGGCGCTCACTTTCGTCGCCACATCCACACCCATCGCGCTTTGAAGTGCAAGTTTTGTGACCTGTGACGCCATATCGCGCAAGAAACCGTGACGTTCCTGCTCTGGTGTTCCATACACCATGTCGTACCCTTCATGCAGTTTGTCGAGCAGGCGAGACAGCTCTGCCGGGGGGTGCTGCAAATCGTCATCCATCGTCGCAGTGAATTCATAGCGTGCCTGACGGATGCCATAGAGCAGGGCATTATGCTGGCCGTAATTCCGCATATGCTTAAATGCACGCACAAAGGGGTATTGATGCACCAGTTCGCCCAGGACACTCCAGCTATCATCCTTGCCGTCATCTTCGACGAAGATTACTTCATATTCATCGGCAATCGCTGGCAGTGTCTGGCTGAGTTCGGCCACAAGCTGGCGCAGACTTAAAGCCCCGTTGTAAACCGGGACGACAATTGAAAGCGATGTCATCGCCTTTACCTTCCATGTTCAAAATTCGGGATGGAGTCTACTGAGTGTTAGGGTGTAATGTCAATGCTGACGGGTAGAATGGCAGTGTATTCGTCGGCGCTTTCAGTTCCATTTACCGCAAGCACAATGGATGCATCGTCTGATTGATATAAGCGCACCCACAACTCATATTTTCCGGAAGGTAAATCGGGCGGCAGGCGCAGAGCGCGATTATCCCAGACTGGCGCGGCGGCTTTCCAACTGCTCGTTGGCGAAAAGCCCCAACCCGGCTGGTAATCTGTCCCCTGTACGACCCGTCCGCCATCTTCACTGATCAGAAACCAGGCAACCGTATAATTTGTCACCAGGGGTTCATCTGTCTGCCAGTAGAGCGAGATGGGCAGTACATCACCTGGCTGATAATCTGTGGCGGCAGGCAGGGTGAAGCCGGTCAATTGTATGCTATCGCCGAAGCGGAGATCGGTCAGGTATTCCGCTCCGCGAAAGCCATAGGGGTTGGGTGCATTGAAGGTGCTGAATTCAATCAGCCTTATTGTCGGGTCTGGTGGGTCGGTTGAAATTTCTCGAATAGGATAATAATGTGCGCTCATGAAACGTTCCACCGGACGCACTCTCCAGGGTAGCCAGGGGCCAGAATCAGCCAACAGCCACAAACGCTGGCGTGTTGCAGCGAAGTTCTGAATGAGCGGTGGGGTAATTTTCAGGAGCAGCGCATCGGGGTTATCGGATTGGACTTGCGCGGGCTGCTCCGGGCTGGCCTGCTCGCCCGGCTGGTCGGAGAGCGTGATGAGGCGCGGCTGATTAAATTTGCCGTAATTCAGGAAAAACACTGAATAACTGGTGTTGTCCAGCAGTACCACATCACCTGCCTCAGTCGCGTTTTCCAGGGTTGGCAGCAGGCGAAAGAGAGACTCATTCGTGCCGAGGTAGAGCGGATCATAGTAGACAGCACGTAATGCGGCCCATGTCATCACGATAAAAATGACAGGCAAAGCAATGAGGATGCGCCAGTTTATCATTCGATGCTGTTGCAGCAGCCGCCATAACAGCAGGCCGCAGGTGATAACCACAGCCCCGAACATCATCGGCCACAGCGGCGTATTGATACGTACCCAGGCCAAATCAAGCGGTTCCTGCAACCAGCGGGGGGGCAGCAGCACCCAGCGCAAATACTGTACTGTGTTTAATCCACCACCCCATTCGCCCAGCCCGCCCGACTCAGGCGGCAGCACCCCACCATAAGCCTGCCAGGGCAACAGTGACCCGCTGAGTTGAATCCATACACCATAGATGAGCAGCAGTATTGTCCCGGTGATTAACAGGACTGGGCGCGGGCGCTGTGTCAGGCGGTCAACTGCGGGTAATGCAGCCAGAATGAGGAATGGCACAACCGGAATGAGAAAACGCGGCGGCCATGACAGACCGCCGAACCAGTAAACGCCGCGCAGCGTCGCGTAGCCGAGAGCAAAGCCAATCAGTATCAGCAGGGCAACGGCGATGTAGCGGTACAATCCACGATGGTACAGCAGCCAGCAGCCGGGTACAGCCAGCAGGACAATCGGCGATGTCGCCCATACGCTGCCGCCGATGCTTAAGAGGTAGCTGTGCAGCGCGGTCTGGAAAGTGTCTGAATAGCGGAATTGCCTTCCGGTAATGTTCGATAGCTGTTCGTAGAGGTCAATTAATGTTCTCTGAGGCAACAGGGTGGCGCTGAGGGTAAACAACACAGTCAGCGCGACCAGTATAAGCAGGAGCGCTGTTAACACTCGCCTGCCGCGTGCGCCAAAATCCAATCCCGGCAGGCCAACCATCGCCAAGCCGGGCAGAGCGAAGATAACAGCTTCCTTGCTCCACCATGCGCCTAGCAGTGCCAATACCACAGCAATCAGAAGCACTATTGAACGGTATTTTCCGGCACGCCAGCATTCGATAAACAGGGCAGCCAGTACTATCATCAGCAGTGCCAGCGGCTCCCGAAAGAAGGTTTTGCTGTACGGCCAGATAATCGTCCCCAGGCCGAAGAGCAGTGCTGCTATGACGCCAGTGATTTCCCGATAACCAAGCTGTAGGCTGTACCAGAAGATGACGCCACCTGCCAGCGCACTGATGAAGATGTTAAACAGCCAGACCGTATGGGCGAGGCCGATACCTGGCAGCATGTTCGCCAGCCAGAACAGCGGAACCGCCAGCAGCGGTTGCAGAGGTTCACTTTCTAAACCTGCCAGCGGATAGATACCCGCTGTATCAGGTTGAGGGTAATTGTACCAGGCGCTGAGGTCGAGCAGGGTATCGCCAAAGTGGACGATGCTGCCTACGCCGTCCAGAAGGGCGCGGGTATCGCTGCTTTCCATACGCCCGCTGTAGGTGAGCATATAGACGCTGGCTAAGCCTATAACCAGCGTCAGAAAAATCGCATTTCGTTGACGCGTAAAAAGGGCGGTTGTGCCGGGCATTCAGGAAAGCTTCAGTGTCAGAGGGCTGGTCTTGGTCAGGGCTTGCCGCCGGTCAGCTTGTTGCGGATGCCAAGCAGTCCTTTGAGAACTTTCTGGCTGGCCGATAATTCATCGAGCTGGTCGAGTCCGGCTTCGTAAGTGGCGGCGCCGACCATCAGTTTGCCATCACGCACCTGAAGATCACCCATTGCTACCAGCGTTTCGCCGTAAAGCTTCTTTTCGCCGTGTTCATCAAAAATGTCCGCAGCCTGACGGTAGCTGTTGTAAGCCTGTTCCTTGTCGCCAAGCGCGGCATAAACCCGACCCAGATTGCCCAATACTTTTGCGCCGCGCACCGGATCATTCAAATCCTGAAACACGGTCAGGGCGCTTTGCATCAGGTCGAGTGCCTGCTGGTTTTCGCCCAGGACACAGTGTACCAGACCGATATTTACCTGCATTTCGGCGACCATATCCTTTTGCCCATCGGTTTCATAGGCATCCTGTGCCTGCTGAAACAGCCGGGAAGCCGCTTCATAATCCTTTTGCTGGAAAAGCTTAATCCCCTGATTTTGAAGGTCTTGCGCGTTTGCCATTGTTCCTGCTCCTGTCCACTGACTGCGTTACATGGTGATGTTGAGGACACTTTCCCCAACCTGCCGCAGCCTGTCCGTTGGCATTTCGCTCAACAGCTTGGCGATATTAATGCAGCCAAGATTGAGTGGATTCGCCGCGAACTGGCGTACATCTTCGGGCAGGTCGCTGAAGTGCTTCCATTGTTCCCTGGTCGCCAGCCATTCGCCCACATGGCCGCTGCTTTCCAGGAAATAACTGATGTTCTTTTTCACCGCGCTTGCAAGGACAGTCAATTCGTGCATCGGGAGTGCTATTTCGCCCATCTCGTAGCTGGCAATCTGCTCGCCGGGAACACCGCTGGCCTGGCTCAGGTCTTCGAGCGACAGTTCGGCTTCCTCGCGTGCCTGACGGAGCAGCGCCCCAACCATGCGATCACGCAGGGCGAGATATTCCAACTGGATGTCGATGTGGCGGCCAATTTTTGCTTCCAGCGTGTCTGTTCCCCAGAAGTGACTGTCCGGCACGCCGAGATAATAGGCCAGGAGTTCAATCTGCGGTAAGCTGGGTACTGCTTCACCCTGCTCCCAGGCGTGCATCGCTTCTGGATTGACCCGCAGCAGATAGGCGCATTCCTCGATACTCCGTTCAGCGTTCAGTCGAGCGTCCTGAAGCAGCACACCCAGCATTTTTGCGCGTAGGCGGTATGATTCAGCGAGATTTGGCCCTTTGGGCTGTGCGCTTTCGGCTTCTTCCTGCGATTTTTTGGATTTGAAGCGGGCGGAGGCATCCTTGAAATCCATAACCACCTCACGGGACACGAGATATTAAGCGCATTATAGAACGTTCACGATGCATAAGCAAACGCGGTGGTTGACCGACAAAATTTATCGTACCACGACAATGGAGACCGTGAATTAATGTTATTTCACACTATTTCCTAAAGCGGGTTATAATGACTCTGTGTCACTATCAGGTAGCATGGACATCTCCCACTAATCAGTTAAACCCTATGACCAACCAGCCTTCCAGTTTTGAGGCCGAAAATGCCAACCTTAAAGCGCAGATTGAGCGCTTGACGGCCATTAACAATATTGCTCTGCGGCTTGGCACAACTCTTGATTTTCAGTCTTTTGTAGAACAGCTTGTTGCCGCAATTGTCGATTATGTTGGTTGTGAACGCGCCATTATCCTTGTGCCGGACGATCAGGATATGGTGCTGACCTATGCAGCCTCTAACCATCGCCTGCCCGCGCCAGAGAAACAAATGGCACTGGAAAATATGAATCTCACCATTTATCGCGGTGAAGAGGGTTCGATTATTCAGGCGTGGCTTGATGGAAAACCAGCGCTGGTAGAGCCAGAAAATGCCAGCGATCATTCTTCATTTCACTGGCTGACTGAGACGTTGCAATCCCCGTATTTTTATACCAGTCCTTTTGTGCTGGATGGACGGCTGATTGGGGTTGCCATCGCCGATAATGTTGTGAGTGGTGCAGCTATCTCTAGCCAGCAGCAGGCAGCGCTGCGGCTTATCACCGACAGTGCGGCTATTGCCCTGCAAAATGCGCGGCTTCACCGCAAAACGGTGCTTGAACTGGCGGATAATGTCCGTGAACTGTATATCCTGCGTCAGATTGACCGTGAATTGAATGACACGATTGACCTGAAGCATGTCTTCAATATCACGCTCGACTGGGCGCTGCGTTTCACCAGTGCCCAGTATGCTTCGCTGGCGCTGTACGACGAGAATGCCGACGAACTGCGTTTCATGGCCGACTATGGTTACGAATCGCCACAAAAATTGACAGCACTGCGGCTGGAACATGGTGCTGGTGTTACCCATCGTGTCGCTCGCTCTGGACATGCCGAGATTGTCCCGGATGTAGCGACTGATCCCGACTTTGTGCGGCTGGCAGCCAATATCCGGGCGCAGTTATCAGTCCCGGTCATGCGCGAAGACCGTGTGGTGGCAATCATCACGCTGGAGAGCAAAAAACTCAACGGGTTTACCGACAATCATCTTGATTTTGTTGCTAAACTGGCAACGCGCGCTGGCGTGGCGATTGATAACGCCCGGTTGTATGATGAGTCCCTCCGTGAACGGGAAAAACTCTCGCATATTCTGAGCAATACAGCAGATATTGTGATGGTGATCGGGGCTGATGATCGGGTTATTCTCATCAATCAGTCCGCACTTGGTGCGCTGCATCTTTACCCGAACGATATATACGTTGGCAGATCACTTTTTGATACCATCAGCTATACTCCGCTGCTGGATGCTTACCGGCTGGCAAAAGCACGCCAGGAACATATTATCAGCGAAGTTGTCCTGCCGAATGAGCGCGTTTTTCATGCCAACATCAGTCTGCATGACGGCATTGGCTGGATTATTGTGATGCATGATATCACGCCCTTCAAAGAGATGGATAAACTCAAGAGCGAGCTGATTGCAACGGTATCACACGATCTGAAACAGCCGCTTGGTGTGATGAATGGTTATGTCGAGCTGCTGATGATGCAGCAGGCTGTCAGCGCACAGGGTTTAAACCACATTACGATGATTCGCCGGGCGGTGCAGAATATGCGCCAGCTTATTGATGATTTGCTTGACCTGGCAAAAATCGAATCCGGTATCAAGCTGGACTTACAGCCGGTGCCAATTAGCTCAGTTGTCTATGATTGTATTGAAGCCCTCAAGCCAGCCGCGCAGAACAAAGCCATGCAGGTCATCAGCGAAGTGCCAGAAAGTTTACCGAGTGTGGTGGGTGACCGTTCGCGCCTGCGTCAGATTTTAATGAATTTGATTGGGAATGCTATTAAATACACTCCGCCGGAGGGGTGGGTGAAAGTGTCGGCGGAAACGCGCGGTGAAATGCTGCGCCTGTCGATTCAGGATAATGGTCTTGGTATTAGTCCCGAAGACCAGATACACATCTTTGATCGTTTTTATCGGGTGCGTCGTCCAGAGACAGACAGTATCGAAGGTACAGGACTGGGCCTGGCGATTGTCAAAAGTCTGGTAGAAAACCATAACGGCCAGATTGGGCTGGAGAGCCGTTTGGGGGAGGGATCTGTGTTTTACTTCACCCTCCCGGTAGCGGGTTGAAAAAGGGGTGCGGCTGTCACCCCTCGATAGATGCTTACAGAGTTGTTTGTTCCTCTGGTTCTATATTTTCACCTGAGTCGCTATCCACATTTGCAGGGGGGACAGCTTTAGTCTTTGCGGCGATTGGTTCATAGAGTTCGTCGCCGATGCGATACGGTACATTGATGACCGGACGGCCACGCCCACGCGCGATCTGATCGTGATAGAGTGCTGCCCGGATAGCGACGCTGGTCTGATTGTGGAGCAACTTTTCCCACCACTTGGAGACGACAAATTCTGGCAGGACAACCACCGTTGGGATTTTTTCGGTGGCTTCGTCATCCAACTGATGCAAATACTTAATGAGCGGCTTGCCGATTTCGCGGAAGTGCGAGGGGACAACATCCAGCGGAACTTTAAGCTGCCACTGCTGCCAGCGTTCTTTCAATCGTTCTACAGATGAAGGTTCAACCTCGATAGCGCAAACCCGTACATTGTCCGAAATGCGTAAGGCATATTCCAGCGCTTGCAGCGAACAACGGTTGAGGCTGTTCATCAGCACCACCACGCGGACATGGTTGCGGTCGGAATACATGGTGTAGCGCTCGGAAATCGGGGTCGGCTCGATGCCATCCAGTGTGAGCGAAGCGGCCACATTTTCGTAGTGTTTGTGGATGTAAATGAAAAGCATCACCACCAGTGGAATGGCAGCAATGACCAGCCATGCCCCTTCAACGAATTTCGTCACCATCAGGATGATGAGAACGACAAAGGTGCAGACCGCGCCAAAGGCATTGATCCCCACATGAAAACGCCATTTCAGGTCTGGTTTGAAATTCGGCAGATGGCGTTCCTTCAGCCAGTGCACAACCATGCCGGATTGTGAGAGGGTGAAGCTGAGGAACACGCCGACAGCGTAGAGCGGCAGCAGATTATGTTCGCGCGCTCCGAACAGCGCAATCATGATACCGGATACCACCGACAGGGTAATGATCCCGTTGCTGAACACCAGCCGGTCACCCAGATTGGTGAGCTGATGGGGTAGGAATCGGTCGCGGGCAATTAACGACGCCAAACGTGGGAAATCGGCATAGGCTGTATTGGCTGCCAGTGACAGAATGAAGAGGGTGGCGAATTGCAGATAGTAGAAGAGGAAACTGCCTTCGCCGAAGACAGCGCTGGCGATTTTTGAAATCACGGTGGTGTCGGAGTGATGAACAGCGATGACCTGATACTGATTTGCCAGGAATGTCAGGCCGACAAACATGGTGCAGAGCAGTACAACCATGACGATCAATGTTTGACCGGCATTTTTACTCTCCGGCCTCTTGAAAGCTGGGATACCGTTGGAAATGGCTTCAATGCCGGTCAGCGCGGTACAGCCTGCCGCGAAGGCGCGGAACAGGAGAAACAGGCTTAAGCCACCGACGGCAGTCATTTCTTCTCGCAGGACTTCTGGGGGTGGCGGCGGAATCGGGACCACCTGGCCGGTAATCACACGAATCAAGCCCAGGCCAATCATCAGGAGCATACCGATGATGAAGGCATAGGTTGGAATTGAGAAGAATGTCCCGCTTTCCTTGACGCCGCGCAGATTCATGATTGTAATGAACGCTACAATCACCAGCGCGACCTCAACCCGATAAGCCGAAAAAGCCGGGAAGGCTGAAGTGAGAGCAGCCGTACCGGCGGAGACACTCACAGCGACAGTCAGGATGTAATCAATTAACAGCGAAGCCGCAGCCGTGAGGCCAGGCATTTTGCCGAGATTTTCCTTGGAGACGATATAAGCGCCCCCCCCGTTGGGATAGGCGTGAATAGTCTGATAATAGGAGAAAGCGACGACAATCATCAGCCCTGCGATGCCGAGTGCTATGCCCATTGAGACGCCGAGCGCACCTGTCCCGGCTGCGATCAGCACCAGTAAGATGGCTTCAGTGGCATAGGTGCTGGATGAAAGTGCATCGGAGGAGAAAACTGCCAGCGCTTTCAATTTGCTCAATCGCTGGTGCATAGCCAGGTTGGTGGGCAGTGGTTCTCCAACGATCATGCGGCGGATATTCATGCGATTCCTTTCAAAGACGAAAATACATCTTACGCAAAAACAGCCGACCCTGGTGGGCGGCTGAATGGCCTAGTAGGGCAACCCTTGCATCACCGGCGAAAAGCCGATGAGAAGACACCCAATATTCATGATGAGATTTTCGACCTCACTCGAACCGATAACAGTAACAGGACACAACCGAGTGAATGGTTTCGTGATTGAGTCCGTAGAGAACTGTATATTATTTTCATCCCTTGTCAAGGATAATCGCTTCCAAAGACAGGGGGTTTTTACGTTTTGTTTACACTCAATTTAACCACCGGTATTCGGCTGCTGATGGTTAACGATTTTTCGGTTCGCACGAAGTTTCTCAAATGTCCGGGCATTTCTTGTAAACTGCACAATCCGCCCCTGCTGGCGCACCCCGGCAGAACACGTTATAGTCCGTTTAATTTAATGGACATTTAATTGACAACAACTATGCCGACTTTTAAATCTCAGATTGATACCCACAGCGACGACTTCAAGCAGAATTACGAGCATAACCGCAAGCTGGTCGAGACATTGGCTGAACGACAGGCCAAAGTTCGGCAGGGCGGTAGTGAACGTGCGGTCAAGCGGCATATTGAGGCGGGAAAACTGCTTCCCCGCGAACGGGTGGAACTGCTGCTCGACCCCAGCACTGCCTTTCTCGAACTCAGCACGCTGGCGGCGTGGGGCATGTATAACGACGAAAGCCCTGGCGCAGGTTCGATTAATGGTATTGGCATCGTGAACGGTGTCGAATGCATGATCGGCGCAAACGAGGCAACGATCAAAGGCGGGACAGTTTATCCGGTGTCGCTGGATAAGACGCTGCGCGCCCAGCAAATCGCTCAGGAAAATCGGCTGCCCTGCATCTATCTGGTCGAGTCGGGTGGGGCGAACCTGCCGCATCAGGCAGACCTGTTCGTGCCGGGCGGGCGCGGTTTCTGTAATCAGGCACGCATGAGCTGCATGGGCATTCCCCAGATCGCGCTGGTTTTTGGCAACAGCACAGCAGGCGGGGCCTATATTCCCGGCCTGAGCGATTACACAGTTTTCGTTCGTAAGCAGGCATTGGCCTTCCTCGGCGGGCCACCATTGGTGAAGATGGCGACGGGCGAGGAAGTGGACGACGAAACGCTGGGTGGGGCTGAGATGCATGGGCGCGTCTCCGGGTTGGCCGATTATCTGGCGGAGAATGATGCTGACGCGATTCGCATTGGGCGGGAGATCGTCGGCAGACTGAACTGGCACAAGACGATTCGGGCTGATCTGCAAAGGCCGGAACCGCCGCTGTATGACCCGGATGAACTGCTGGGCATTGTGCCGATGGATACCATTCGTAAACCACTGGATATGCGCGAGGTGATTGCGCGGCTGGTGGATGGCTCGCGGTTGATGGAGTTCAAGCCGGATTACGGCTCGACGCTGGTGTGCGGACACGCCCATATTAACGGCTTTCCGGTAGGGATTATCGCTAACAACGGTATCCTGTTCTCTGACAGCGCGAATAAGGCTGCTTCCTTCATTCAACTGTGCAACCACTCGCGGACGCCGCTGCTCTATCTTCAGAACATCACCGGGTTCATGGTGGGGCAGAAGTATGAAGAAGGCGGCATCATCAAGCATGGGGCGCAGATGATTAACGCGGTAGCCAACAGCACGGTTCCGCAGTTCACGGTGCTGATCGGCGGGGCGTATGGGGCGGGCTACTATGCGATGTGCGGGCGGGCCTATGACCCGCGTTTGCTGTTCGCGTGGCCGACGAGCCGGGTGGCCGTGATGGGGGCGGAACAGGCGGCGGGGGTGCTGGGCATCATCCAGACGGATGCGGCAAGGCGCAAGGGTGAGGAGCCTGATCTGCAACAGATTGAGCAGATGAAGTTCATGGTACGCTACAAGTTCGAGGAAGAGAGCGACCCTTACTACGGGACAGCACGGTTATGGGATGATGGGTTGATTGACCCGCGTGATACACGGATGGCGCTGACGGTTGGCCTTTCGATGAGCTACAACCGGGATTGGGTGAGCGAGGGGCCGCCCCGGTACGGTGTTTTCAGGATGTGAGACGGATGTTCAGTAATGAGTGATGGCGATTATGGCAATGATGGCAGAGGGTCTGCCGCCGCCATGTTTGCCATCGAGCAGGGATGCATTGAACTGGTATGAGGGATGCGTGACAGGTAAATCCAGTGCCACATTTGCCATCGCCGCCGCCGCGCAGCAGAAAAAAGATTTTTTGGTGGCTGCACGGGAGGGATCTGCGTGGGCATGGCGGATGCGGCAGTTCCGAGTTCTGAGTGGCGAGTGAAATACAACATGCAGATGTCATAGAGACAGTTTAGCAGGGAAATGGGGCGAAGGGTGAAACATTTGTCATGACATTTGTTTCGATTTTGAGGGGAACGTGTGCAGAATTATGGACAATTTGAAGCGAATCTCGATTACATCACGGACGGTATTCATACTACTGATCGTCGCGGGAGCGGTGATCGGGTTGTATGCATTTTTCAGCTCGCGGATTGGGCAAACAGCGCTGTTGGTCTGCTGCGGCGGGGTGATCCTGCTGGTAGTGGTTGGGATTGCGTCAGAACGTGGGATGAGAAGACCCTGACAGGGGGAGGTGTTATGTAAGCGCGATTATGGGGTGTCGTTATGGTGTCTCTAAATTTTAGAGCCAGGAGAAGATAATTTCAGCACAGAAACGACTTTTTAATAATGAGGGTTGAGGGATGCGAGTATTGATCGTGACGCATTTTTTCTCGGAAAATCAGATCGGCGGCACCGAGACATTGACGCTGAGCCTGGCGCAAAGTCTTCAAGCCAAAGGTCATACCGTCCAGGTGATTTGCGCCGAAGACTGGGATAACGCGGGCAGCCATAAGATCAGCACCAGCGAGGATGTTTTTCAGGATATTCCTATAAAACGGCTGCATTTTGAATGGAGACGCGCCCCCGATGTATTTGGGTATTTGTATAACAATCCTGAGGTGGAAACTTATTTTTCGGCCTATCTGGATGAATTTCAACCGGATGTCGTTCATATCACCTCCTGTTATTCGCTATCGGCCAGTGTGATCCAGGCCGCTCATAAAAAGCAGATACCGATTGTGCTGACCGCCACCGATTTCTGGTTTATCTGCGCGCGCAACACCTTATTGCAGAGCGACGGAACGCTTTGCACAGGGCCGGAAAGTGCCTGGAAATGCGCCCAATGTATGCTGAGTGATGCAAAAGTGTATCGCCTGCCGAACCAGTTTTTGCCGGAGGCGATCATGGAAGCGACTTTTCGGGCTGTGGGCCAGATACCCATGCTGACACGGCAGCGTGGTTTGCGCGGGATGCACGGCGACTGGGATGGGCGGTTTAATTTTTTGCGGGATGCTCTGAACAAAGTTGACTGCATCGTCACAGCTTCCAGCCTGGTACAAGGGATGCTGGCGCAGTATGGCGCACCCTCCGAGCGGATTATTTTTTCGGCATACGGCTTTGACACCAGTTGGGCAGAGGATTATCAGGATAAAGCACCTTCGGATAGGCTGCGGCTGGGATTCATCGGCCAGATCATCCCTATGAAAGGTGTCGATCTCCTGATTGATGCGGTGCTTTCACTGGACGAGAGGCTGCCGGTTGAGCTGAAAATTTATGGCAATCTGGAAAAAGCCCCCGAATATGGGCAACTGCTGCTGGACAAAGCGGCAGGCGACAGGCGGATCGTGTTCGCCGGGACATTTCCTTATGATGCGATAGGGCGGGTGCTGGCTGAGATGGATTTGCTGGTCGTACCCTCCACCTGGTATGACTTCCCGCTGGTGATTCCTTCGGCGTTCGCAACGAGGACACCAGTAATTGCCACTAATCTGGCGGGGATGAATGATCTGGTGCAGCATGAGGAGAACGGGCTGCTGTTTGAGCGCTATGATGTGGCGGGACTGGCGGCACAGATCGAACGGCTGATTGAAACGCCATCCCTGCGAACGGTACTGCGCGAGGGAATTGCCCCGGTCAAAACGGCGGACATGATGACGGATGAATACCTCAGCATTTACACGACGGTGCTGGAACAGATCGCTTGAGTGAGGATAGTGGAGGTCAGCGATGGCAGAACTGCATTTTGAAACGGTGATTCAACGCCCGATAGCAGATGTGTTCGGGTTGATCGCTGACCTTCTGCATTATAAGGCGTGGCTGTCGCCTTCGAGTTTGTACGGGGCGGTGGCGCAGGTGTCGGAGCAGCAGACGAAGCTGGGGACACGCTATGTTGACCAGGGAAAAACGACGCGGATGACAGGGGCTGTGACACAATTCGAGCCGCCGACGCGCATCACGTTCCGGCAAAGCACGGTTTCGCTGCTAGGGAGCCTGGATGTGGAAGTGCGGTACACGCTGGAAACGGTGAGCGTGGGGACGCGTGTGGCGCGGGATGTGGCCGTGCAGTCGAGCGGCGGGATGCAGCTCTTGGAAGGGATTACGCTGGGGGCAATTCGCAAGGAAAGCGAACGGATTCTGGCGGCGATGAAGGCATGGCTGGAAAAAGAAGATTAACCACAGAGGCACAGAGAACACAGAGAAGAAAAAGGATTCAACGCAAAGGCGCAAAGGGGCAAGGGCGCAAAGAAGGAAGCAAAAAGAAAAAGCGTAGTAAAGAACCAATCACTAAGATTCTAAAATAGGTTAAGGCACTATTCGTAAACCCGTTCTAGCAGTTTTGACCGCCGCAGGCTAAAGCCATGCGGCTATTGCAAATCAAGCCCGCTAAAGCGGACTGGAAAAGAGCTAAGGATGAGTCACTCACATGAACTTATTGAAGAATGGCGTAAGTGTAGGTGCAATCTAAACGAGTTGCCGTATATTTTCCCTTGCGATCAATTTTTACGGGAGAAAGAGTGGGATGACCGAAGCTGTCAGCTTGCATCATTTGAAGACTATATTTCCAATGAATTTGACCAAGAGCGATACGATATTTTCCATTTTGGTTTAATACCGATTCCTTACATGGGAAATCTGGAAACAGCGTCGATTTTTTTGCTCATGCTGAATCCAGGTTTTCATCCCGGTGATTATTTTGCTGAGTATAACGTCCCCTATTTTCGCCAAGCTATTATTTCGAATCTTCATCAGGAATATACGAATGATGAAGAATATCCGTTCACATTCTTAAACCCAGCATTTGCATGGCATCCGGGATTTGGATACTGGTATCGCAAGTTGTATGGTGTTTTAAAAGATGTGGGAAAGCGGTCAGATATTCAAAACCATAGTGTAGCGCTCAGTTATTTAGCTAAAAGAATTGTGACACTTGAGCTGGTTCCTTATCATTCAACCCGTTTTTCTGGGAAGGGATTTCAAAATTTTGAATCTGTAAAGTTGATGCAGGAATTTGTCCGCAATATTGTTATTCCGAAAGCGAAAAGTGGTGAAGCTGTCGTTATTGCTACTCGCAGCGCGGAAGTTTGGAATTTACCATCTCACGAAAATGTTGTTATCTACACCGCTGGTGAAGCCCGTGCAGCTCATTTAACGCCCAGTAGTAAGGGTGGCAAAGCAATCTTAAGGCAATTAGGTGGTTAACATTTTTTACGAGGGGAAACAACATGGTTTTGGAAGCGAATCATCAGGGCGTAAAAGTGAATCCGTATCAGCCGTTTACGGAGGAACATACGATGTTCCGTAAGGCGGTGCGGGCGTTTGTGGAGAAGGAACTCAATCCCCACTGCGACGAGTGGGAAGAGGCGGGGACGTGGCCGGCGCATGATGTCCTGAAAAAAATGGGCGATCTGGGTTTTCTGGGGCTGAATTATGCGGCGGAGTACGGCGGGGCAGAGGCGGACATCTGGTTCACGGTGGTGCTGGCCGAAGAAATGGGACGCTGCCACTGCGCCGGTGTGCCGATGGGCATCATGGTGCATACCGATATGTGTACCCCGGCGCTGGCGAAGTACGGCAGCCATGAATTGAAGCAGCAGTTTCTGGCCCCGGCGCTGCGCGGCGAGGTGGTGGGCTGCATCGGTGTGACTGAGCCAGGGGCAGGCAGCGACGTAGCCGGAATCATCACACGGGCTGAGCCGGATGGCGATGAGTATGTCATTAACGGTGCGAAGATGTACATCACCAACGGGGCGCAGGCCGATTGGGTGTGCCTGCTGGCGCGGACTTCGCCGGGGCGCGGTTATAAGGGCATGTCGCTGATTATGGTGCCGACCAATACGCCGGGCTTCAGCGTGAGCCGCAAGCTGGACAAGCTGGGCAACCGCAGCAGCGACACGGCGGTGCTGTCGTTCGAGAATGTGCGCGTGCCGCAGTCGAATCTGATCGGCGCAGAAGGCATGGGCTTCTACCTGCAAATGGAGCAGTTCCAGATGGAACGGCTGGTGGGGTCGGTGAGCGCGACGACAGGCATGGAAATGGCCGTGCGCGAGACGATGAAATACTGCACCGAGCGGGAGACGTTCGGGCAGCCGTTGATTCATAACCAGTGGATTCAGTTCAAGCTGGTGGAACTGCTGACGGAGATCGAAGCGCTGCGGCAGTTGAATTATTACTGCGCGGCACTGATGGAAGCGGAGGCCAGCCCGGAAGAAGTGACACGCATCGCCTCGATGTGCAAGCTGAAGGCGGGGCGGCTGGCGCGGGAAGTGGGCGATACCTGCATCCAATTCTACGGTGGGATGGGCTACATGAACGAGACGCGGATTTCGCGCTATTTCCGCGATGCACGGCTGCTGAGCATCGGCGGCGGGGCGGACGAGGTGATGATGGGTATCATCGCCAAGCTGGAGGGGATGATGCCGAGCCGGAAGAAGGCGGAAAACTAAACGACTCAACGCAAAGACGCAGAGAGGCAAAAGCGCAAAGGGAAGATTTAATGACATACCGGATCGGGTCGGGGCAGGGGTTTTACGGCGATGATGTGCTGCGGGCGCTGCCGATGATCGTTGGCGGGCATGTGGACGCGGTGTGCTTCGAGGCGCTATCGGAACTGACGCTGGCGATTTTGCAGAAGGATAAGCTGGCGAACCCAAAGCGCGGCTATACGTTCGATGTCAAGCTGATCGCGCAGAAGATTTTGCCGGAAGCATTCAAACGGAAAATCCCGCTCATCACCAACGGCGGCGGGCTGAACCCGGACGCGGCGGCGGAGATGGTGCGGGAAGTCGCGGCGGGTTTGGGTTTGAGCGGGCTGAAAGTGGCGGCGATCAGCGGCGATGATGTGCTGGGGCGGCTGGGCGAGTTACAGGCGGCGGACGAGGAACTGCGGCACATCGAAACCGGGGCGCGGCTGGCGGACGAGGCGAATCAGAACTTTGTGACGGCAAATGTCTACCTGGGAGCAGCGCCGATTGTCGAAGCGCTGCGAAATGGGGCGGACATCGTGATTACCGGGCGCGTGGCTGACCCATGCTTATACCTTGCGCCGCTGATCGCGCATTATGGCTGGGCGTGGGATGACTGGGACAGGCTGGCGGCGGGCATCGTGTGCGGGCATCTGCTGGAATGTACCGGGCAGGTGGTGGGCGGCAACAGTCTGGCGCTGATTCATGAGATCGACGCGGCGGGTTTGCCATATCTGGGCTATCCGATTGCCCATGTAGAAGCCGACGGCAGTTTCGTCGTGAGCAAGACGCCGGGGACGCCGGGGTGTGTGACGATTGAGACGGTGAAAGAACAGCTTTTGTACGAGGTTCACGACCCGGCCAATTACATCACGCCGGATGTCGTTGCCAATTTTACGACGCTGCGGCTGGAAGCGGATGGCGAGAACCGGGTGCATGTGAGTGGCGCCACCGGCAAGCCGCGCACGGATACGCTGAAACTGAACGTCGCGCGGCTGGAAGGCTTCATGCGCGAACTGATTTTCACGGTAGGCTGGCCGGAAGCCTGGAAAAAAGTTGAGCAGATGAAGACGATGCTGGACGAAATTTTCAAGCGCCTGCCGGGAATTGAGCGTGTCGAATATAGCTATCCGGGAATCAACAGCTTGTACGGCTCGGTGGCGGCGCTGCCAGATGACCCGCTGGAAGTGATGGTGCGGGTGATGTTCACGGCGGCGGATCAGGAAACGCTGAAAAGCGCGGTGCGGGCGATCATGACGACGGGATTGAGCGGCCCGGCGGGGATGAGCGTGAGCGGGACGACGGTGGGGGCAGAGCCACGTTATGTGATCGGCTTGTGGCCGACGCTGGTGGGGCGCGAAAAAATTCAGGTGCAGGTAGGGTATTGGGAGGTGTGATGGTGTATTGTGTCAATCAGGTGATCTGCTGAGGTTTTGAGATCAACTCAAATATGTTCAATCGAAACTTTCTACCTGAAGCGGAACTGTATCTGAGTGACCCGGCGAACCTGGCGTTTGTGATGGGCGAAAAGAGTCATCCGGCGTCGCTGCGGGTGTTGTGGTTAGCAGTAGGAATCAGCCTGCTGTTTGATATGGCGCTGCTGCTGGTCGGGCTGGGCGTGATTTTTCCTGTCCTGCCGGAGGACATCGAGCCACTTCGTCCGCTGGCGCTGATTTTCGGAATCATTGGCGTGGTGGGCAGCTTTTTCATGATGCAGATGTTCGGCAGGCTGGGCGCGGGCGAGGTGATCGAGGGGCGGGTTGTCGGCGGGGAAAACGGCTTCAAGAACCGCAAGTCATTTCAACGGGTGGTGGTGGAATTTCGTGCGGCGGTTGGGACGATTCAGCAAGCGGTGGTCTACCGCACAGGCCAACAGTATCAGCGGCCTGTGCCGCCGAATGGGACACAGGCGGCGGTGTTGTACGGTGGGCCGAATTCTTTTCGCGTTTTGTAGGGGGCGGGTGATTGGTATCGAAGGGGATTTTTCTGCTTGACAAGCGCCACGCCGGGTTTCTGAATGGCAGGGAACGGAAGCTATACGAAAGCGGCTGGTGGCTGGTGGCGATGCTGCCGATTATTGCATGTGGATTGTTATTCGGGCTATTGTTTTTGTGGGGTTCGCTGGCAGAAATCACGGCGCGGGCGCAACTGAATTCGCGCGGCGTTGATGGACAGGCGCAGGTGGTGAGTCATCGTGAAAGCAGCAGCGGTTTCGGGGCGCGCCGTTCGACGACGCACTATCTGACTTACAGCCTGACTGATGCCAACGGCCTCTCCTACACCCGCGAACAGGCGGTCAGTGCGGCGATATATGGCGCGGCGGTTGGTGATGTCATTGCGGTGCGCTACCTGCCGGATAACCCGGCAGAGTCGCGGATAGTGGGTGATTATGTAACCGACCCGGTGCTGCCATTCGCGCTCAGTCTGGTGATTCTGGCAGTCCCACTGTATCTGCTGCTGGATCGTATCTGGCGGTGGTGGCGTAACCGGCGGCTGGAAGAATCAGGACAAATTCTTTACGGGGAAGTGATGAATGCCAGTTTGAGCGCGGGGCGTATAGGGATTAAACTGTCGGTGCAGTATAGCTTTCAACCGCCAGTAGGGATGTATAAGCAGGCGTGGGCCAGCCGTCGAAGCTGGTTTCTGGCGGATGTGCCGGAAATGGGAACGCCAGTGGCTGTGTTATATTTAAATGATCGTGTATATCGGATGCTGTAGGGAGGGTTTATGACACGGCGGCTGTATGACCTGGCCTATGGCCGGGCAGGCGATAAGGGTAATATTGCCTATATCAGCGTGATCGCGCGTTCGCCGGGAGCCGATCGTGACTTGAAAGCCAACCTAACTGCTGAACGGGTCAAGGCGCATCTGGGCGATCTGGTGCGAGGCAAGGTGGTTCGCTATGAATTGGATAACATTGAAGCGCTGAATTTTGTGTGTTATGAGGCACTGGATGGCGGGGCGACACGTTCACTGCGAATTGACGGACTGGGTAAATCGCTGGCGGGGGCGCTCCTGTATATGGCATGGGACTAGCTGGCTGTTAGTATGACTAAAAATGAACTGCCAGATTGTGGCGAGTGTGCATTATGGATAAGGCTTAAAAAGCAGGCAAGCAATGAAACTGCCAATGCATGAACAGGCTGTCGTTGATAAGGCAGTGTTAGAAAATCTATTAGGGGATGCTGATAATGAACAGGCGGCCTTTTTCCTCAAGTTTGGCTTTTCAGCCGACCATGCCGAGGTACTGGCGCAGGCTTTGCTGGCACATGTGACAGAATATGATGTGACGGAGACGGTAGCACGAGCCGAGGGGACAATCTATATCATCGAGGGGGTGCTGCCGACGCCGGATGGGCGCGACCCGCGGGTGCATTCATTCTGGGAAGCGGGAGCAGAAGATGCTATGCCCCGGTTCGTTCGCATGTTGCTGCTGAAGTAGTGGAACAGCGGATGGGCGATTTCAAGCGAATCGTGGTTCATCCCGACCTGCCACAGGGCTACCCGACTATCCGCGATACGGGTGTGAGTGTTTTTGAGATCGGGCGGCGTGGGGCGCGGGGAGAAACGCTGGATATGATGGTGGCGGCGCACCCGGCGCTGGAGGTGGCAGATATAGAGGAAGCACTTGATTTCTGCCAGCAGGATATGAAGCGCATGGTCAGCGAAGCCGTTTTTGACAGCAAGAAGCCCGTTCATATTATGCTGGGTTATGCCAGCCTGCTTCAGGAAGATGGCCTTGATGCCGCCGAAACACACGATTTTGGGCGGCAAATTCCACCCTATGTGCGTTCAATTGATGAGGTGTGGAGCGGGCTTTCGGCGTTGATGAACATGAAATATCGTGAGCATCCGACGGCGACCGAGCGGCGACCGGCACGGGCGGTGATCGACCAGGCTGTTGGCCTGTGTCATGGACAGGCCACTATGGATATTCGGGTGAAACTGCCGAAATCACTGCCGGATATTGCAGCGGGTGACATTCTGGTACAGGCGCTGTATGGTTTGTTTTCCAGCCGGGGGGATAGCTGCCTGGAGGCCGAGGCTGTGGTTCACGCGGCAGTGAAGGGCAATCAGGTACGCATTAAGATTCAGCGACCCAGCAGCGCCCGCCAGCATGAGAGCCATTTTCAGTACATCCTGAATCAGCATTTTGGCCGCCTGGCAGCGGCGGTGTATGCGCTTCACACGTTGAAGATGCCTTTGAAGGTGGATGTGCGGCAGGGAGTGGTTGTGTTCCGGGTGGATGTGCCGGTGTGGGATGAGCGGGAACAGGAAAAAGCGTAACACAGAGGATGAACCGCCATCCCACAGGGAGGCTGCGCACAGACGCTAAGAGAGTAAGAACTCAACGCAAAGTCGCGAAGGGGCAAAGACGCAAAGTGGGGGAAAGAAAGAGGATGATACGCGACGACACACAGGTCGTCCCCGTCACGACCGGACAGTTTTGACAAAGGAAGAATAAAGAGCGAGGCACAGA
>CAYUTY010000059.1:0-35760 GCA_964447795.1 uncultured Anaerolineaceae bacterium | reverse complement strand
AGGTGGTTGTCCAGATTGGACGCTTTGAGCGCACCACCGGAAAGTGTTCCGGTTGTGGTCATGAGCAGGACATGGAACTGCGCGAGCGCACCTTTCACTGCGACTCCTGTGGCTTGGTCTTAGACCGCGATCACAACGCGGCCATCAACATTTGTTACGCCGGGGCATCGGCGTATGCTAACCGAGAGATCGTCAGTCGTGTCCCTCAAAAGACACGCCGTCTTGCCTGAAGTTAGAAGTCCCCACGTTTACGTGTGGGGAGTATGTCACCGTGCCACAAGTCCTACAGTCAGATGCTAACCCGTCCGCTATGGGGCATCTTCATCAACCAAATCTTCTTCCACAATACGGATGTGAACTTCCTCAAGCTGGGCCGCAGTAGCGAAGGAAGGCGCATTGACCATAATATCCGCACCCGTCTGCGTTTTGGGGAAGGGAATCACTTCACGGATATTTGGCTCCCCGGCAAAGAGCATCACCACCCTGTCCAGCCCCCAGGCGATACCCCCATGCGGCGGGACACCGTATTCAAAGGCTTCGAGCAGATGACCAAACAGTTTACGGGCGTGGTCAAGATCCTGCCCGATCAGCTTAAGAATACGTTCCTGTAGTTCTGGCTTGTGGATACGAATACTGCCGCCAGCGGCTTCATAACCATTACAAACCAGGTCGTACTGCTGACCGCGCACCTTGCCGGGGTCAGTTTCGAGCAGCGGCAGGTCTTCCCACATGGGTGCGGTAAATAAATGATGGGATGGCTGCCAGCGTTTTTCGTCTTCATTCCATTCGACTAATGGGAAGTCAATCACCCAGCAAAAGGCCAGAATTTCCGGGTCAGCCAGATTCATCTGGGCGGCGATGTGGCGACGCAGTATGTCGGTAGCGGCATAGACAATCGGGCGAGTGTCTGACAGGAACAGCAGCAAATCGCCTGGCTGAGCGCCGGTCTGTTCCGCCAGCGCCAATTTTTGATCGACCGTAAAGAACTTGGCAATCGGGCCTTTGATTTCTTCTGCTTCGTTTTCCGGCAGGGCAATCCAGGCCAACCCCTTCGCGCCAGCGGAACGGGCCAGTGTTTCATACTCAGCGGTATCTTTACGAAGCTGTGTGCCGCTGACCTTAGCGCCGCCCGGTACGCGAATCACTTTGACCGGCTTACCCTCCGTCACATTATTCACGAAAACGGCGAAACCGCTCTTACCTGCCAGTTCGCTGATGTCTATCGCTTCCAGGTCATAACGCAGGTCGGGTTTATCCGAACCATACTTTTCCATCGCTTCAGCAAAAGTAAGACGCTTGAACGGCCTGAACAGCAGTTTTTTATCCCCAACTGTGTCAACCAGTTCAGTCATGAGATTTTCGATCAGTTGAAGGATATCCTCGCGCTCGATAAAGCTCATCTCCAGGTCAAGCTGGGTGAATTCCGGCTGACGCTCACCGCGCAGGTCTTCATCACGGAAGCAGCGAGCGATCTGAAAATAGCGCTCGTAGCCGGAAACCATCAATAGCTGCTTAAACTGCTGCGGACTCTGCGCCAAGGCGTAAAATTTACCGGCATGGTAGCGACTCGGCACCAGAAATTCACGCGCACCTTCAGGCGTAGTCTTGAACAGAATGGGCGTTTCGATCTCGACAAAATTCCGGGCATCAAGAAAGTCGCGGATAAACTTCATAATCCGGTGACGGATAACCATATTACGCTGCATCCGGGGACGGCGCAGATCAAGGTAGCGATATTCCATGCGCCGGACTTCTTCAATTTTTTCATCTTTGTTAATGTAAAAAGGCGGCGTCTTGGACGGGTTCAAGAGTGTAATTTCAGTCGCCATAACCTCGACATCGCCCGTTTCCAGTTCAGGATTGAGCGTGCCTTCCGGGCGCTTCCGCACCAGCCCTGTCACCTGCAATACATACTCATTACGGGCTTCGCTGGCAACTGCGTGTGCTTCCGGCGCATTATCGAGGTCAACCACCACCTGGGTAATACCCCACCGGTCGCGCAAGTCGATAAAAATCAAGCCACCCTGATCGCGGCGGCGATTGACCCACCCGGCCAACGTAATCTGCTGTCCGGCATGTTCGACGCGAGGTTCACCACAGGTATGTGTCTTCAACATAATACTTGCTGCTCCTGAGCAAAGGCTTTTTAGGGTTCACAAAAGATCATACTGGAATTTGGACAGCAATAGCAAGAGGATTGTCCCATCCTTCACATGCGCCGTGCAAAGGATAGCACGGACAGAGGCAGAAACAAATGGCAGGGTTAGCGAACGGGGAAAATGCAGGTTACAGGGACGGTGAGAGGCAGCGTCCCTGTAAGAATGGAAGAGATAAAGACTCTAGTTGAGGAAACCACCCGCAAGCTGACGATCTACCCAACGAGCTACGAAAGGATAGCGATAATCACGGCGATTCCAGGTTTCGACAGTCGCAATCGTTCCAAAAAGCAGGGCAGCTACAGGAGTGAGGAAGATCATGAGCGCAAGCGCAATACCGAGCAAACCCCAGAGCGGCACCAGAATAATCCCTGCCAGCACAAATACAGCCAGGAGCGCAATTACCATACCGACCAGCCAGGCAAAGCCACCCACAACCGCCAGCGCGGCTACACCAAGCGTGGCGATTATCTGCAAAACAAATGATTGCAGCGCATGGAAGGCAATGTAATCGGAGCTTTTGCGGAACACAAGATAGATGACCAGCGGAATGAATACGCTGACAGGTATGACAAAGCCTATGGTGAATACGCCGCCAACCAGCGTAATCCAGATACTGGCGTGGGCAATAGCTGCCCAATGACGTTCATCATCCGAGACACGCATGGTGCTGTAGCTGCGGGGTTTAGCTTTCCTCAAATGCGGTTCACGGTAGCGCGTTTCATATTCCTGGACAACGTCGTCACCATGATCGCCATTGGTGCTAAGGCGGTTAACAGGCACAGCATCATCATGGTGGTCATTGAAACGGTCAAACATGAACTGATCCTCGTAAAGCATCGTGCATCCACTTCTCTCTATACTGGCATTATACGCAGGGTTCACGGCAGAGTTGCGCGAATTTTGTGGTACAATGCCGCCCCATGTTGAGCAAAGACTTTACTTTCAGCAAAAGACAACTCGGCCTGCTGCTGCTACTAACTGGCGCGGCGGGGTTTCTCGGCATTCTGGCTATCGATGTTCTGGATGTAGGACGCGAAGGCGGAATCGGCCCAGCCCAGCAAATCGCACTTGGCCTGATGGTGGTGATGGTGGTGATGGGTATTTCTCTTATTCCCTGTGGCAAAGAACCAGCCTGAGCGATGACCGATACACAAATCCCACAAACAATTTCCCCCGTACGGGGCGAGGGAATCAAGCCCCTTATCACTGTCAATCGAGTGCTGCTGGGGACAGCAGTGCTGATTTTAATGGGTTATTTTCTGGTTTACGTGGTCTACGCCGTCAACCTGATGCAGTTTCCGTTTGATTATGACCAGGGTGAAGGGTTCGAGCTGGTTGATACCGTCATGTTCAGTCAGGGGAAATGGCCGTATCAGGATACTGAACTTTATCCATTTTATTCCAGCAACTATCCTCCCCTGTTTCACGTCATAGCCGCGCCGTTTGTCTGGGTATTCGGCCCGGCCTACTGGTATGGGCGGCTGCTCGGTTTTCTGGGAACCCTGGTGACAGCAGGTGCAATTGGCTACGCGGTTTATCAGGATGGACGTAACCGCACTATTGCCCTGCTGTCTGCGCTGGCATTTCTGGCGTCGAATACGATTTATCATATCGGGCCGCTGTTCCGGCAGCATATGACCATGGTGATGTTCGAGACAGTGGCAGTCGTGGTGCTGGCTGGCGCAAATGAAATTGTCGAGGTACGAAAACGGCGGCGGGCATTAGCCATTGGACTGGGTTTAATTCTGGCTGCTGGCTATACGAAACAACTTGCCTATGCGACAGCCAACGCTGCCGGCGCATTTCTGTTCATCCGGCAACCACGCCGCGCGATGGTATGGGGAATCATGGCGGGTATCGTCGGGGTGGGCATCTTCGCGTGGATTAACGTTTCAACCAATGGGCAGTGGTGGCTGCAAACCATCAGTGCTAATGTCAACGACTTCATCCCTGACCAGACAACCGGCTTATTCCGGCTGTGGTTTGGGCTGCATGGTTTTCTGCTCATTCCTGCCGTGCTGTTCACACTGTATGAACTGTATTTCAACCGGCTCTCGATCTATAGTTTATGGTTTGTCGCAGCAACGGCGAACAGCATCCTGGCGGGCAAATGGGGCGCGGGCGACAGCTATTTTGCCACTGCTATCGCCGCGATGTGTGTTTTGAGCGGCTTATTCGCCAGCCGGACATTAGCCGGAAGCTGGACATTTTACGACAATTATTTAAGCCGACTTTTCATTCAGCCATTTCGCAGGTTAGCAAAGCCGCTCGTCAGTACGGGGTTGATTGTCATCCCGCTGCTGTACATCGGTTACGGGCGGGCGGTACTGCACATGCCCACTGAAGGGCCATTGTTCGCGCCAATCGCAAAAACGCTGGGGATTGAGGGCAATGCTTATGGCGGCGCGTTCTACGACTCTGCCGGGCGCATCGCCGGGGGCTACGCCGACATCGGCCACCTGACAACTGAGGCCGATATTGAAGCGGGCTGGCGCATCGTCGAGATGGTGAAAGCAGAAGATAAGCCGGTATTGAGTGAAGAAGCGGCCTTCAATCTGCTGGTAGGCAAAGATGTCATCACCAATCCAACACAACTGCTCAATTTATGGGCGAATAATCTGTATGAAGGCGCAGCGCTCATTGAGATGATCGAGGAGCAGGCGTTCGGGCTGATCGTGCTGCGGGCGCAGTTTTACCCGGTGCCGGTGTTGCAGGCCATCGGCGGTGCCTACGAGCGCGGCGAAACCATCCGCATGAACGGTTTTGACTACCTGATTTTTCGCCCTCAGCAACCAGCAAACAGCAAATAGAAATTATCAGGGACGAAGACAGTGCCTCGCCCCTCTGATTGCATTCATCAGCTCTGTGGAGAAATGCCTGCGTTGGGATTCCATTCGCGCTGGACGGAAAGCGCGGCTGTACGACAGACTTCATTACCATTCACCAGTGCAACCACATACCAGGAAAAGCGGCTGCGGCCACCGATGGCATTAAAGCCGACGTTGGCCGTCGCGCTGGTGATCGCGCCAGACGAACTGAAAGAGGTCACGACACGCCCGCGATCATCCAAGACGTTCACCTGATAGATCGCTACATTTGCACCAGAACGCGGCGCATCCCAGTAGAAGGTTTCGACCCCATCGCGGAAATCAGAAGGCGATGTTCCGCGGAAGCCGCCGCAATCCACCGCCGGATAGAAGGGCGCGGGAACAATAGTCGAAGGCTGCTGCGGCGGATAAGTCGCAGGCGGTGTGTAGGGGTAGCCGGTTGAGGGCTGCTGCGGATAGGTATAGTTGTTGTTGGGGTTGTAAAAATAAATCGGGTCAGTGGGATTGGTGGTCGTGACAGGCGGAGTCGAACTCTGCCCACCTGCACAGGGAATATACAAAACCTGTCCGGCATAAATGCGGCGAACATCAGCAATGCCATTTGCAGAGGCGATGGACTGAATACTGACTCCATAACGAAGCGAGATACGAAACAAATTCTGGCCGGAAACAACAGTGTGATAAACCCCACAGTTGGCACTCACTGGTGATCCTGAAAAAACAAATAGACTGGCTGCGAGAACAGCCATTACAGCAACTATGTGGACGAGTTTTCGCGCTTGCATGACGATCACTCCTACTCAATTGATATACTGTAATGATATATAAGTCCGGCAAGAGCTGCTGTTAGATAATACTAACGTAATCCACCGATTGTTAGCACTTGCTAACACACACGGCAATAAGGATTCAATCTGGTTAATGAGGGAAGGCAAATGTTAGATGACTATAACGGAAGCGGAGGGGAAACGTCAGATAAGCGGGACGGCGACAAACCATCCCGCTGTCATAGGCGGGATCATCAGACGGTTACGACAGGCAACCCTATCTCAGCCGCTTCAGGAGAAGAAGCCGTATCTGATTCGGCTGCCACAGGAATGTAATCTGGCAGACTTGTTTCGAGATGACGAATGGCGGGGATGGCATAAACAATAAGCGAGAGCAGAGCCGTCAACGCACCGCCCAGGAATAACAGCAAACCCATGCCCGCACCAAATTCATTCCCGACCAGCGGCGCGAAAACGGCCCACCCTTCCCCACCAACAGCAGGTTCAAAAACATTATCCGCCAGGGGGCCGACCAGCAGAAAAGCCAGCGGCATCATCGCCATTGACATCTGGCCGATAGCCGCGAAGCCTCGCCCCTGCAAATCAGGCGGGACTTTAGCCTGCAACATCGAGAAAGCCGCTGCGTTTGAGAAAGGCAGTGGAAACATAAACAGGAAAAGCGTAATGCCGAGCGTCACTGGTGTACGTGCCAGCCCTACACCAGCGAGAAACACACCTGCTATGATGATTGCCAGCATAATAGTATGGATACGTGGACGCGTCCCACCCCAGACGCTCATCACAATACCGCCAGCCAGGCCGCCCAGATTCAGCACCGCCAGCAGGACGCCCAGCACTGCTTCATCCTCCGTTCGCGCCAGAAGATAGGGCGTTTCCAGAGCGATAACTCCAGCGACCAAAAAGTTGATGAGCGCACTATAGACCATAATCCAGAACAGCGTTTGCCGTGACCATAGATAGCGGAAGCCGTCAAAGGACTCTTTCCAGATTGAGCCACGCATGGTGCGCCCTTCAGCAGACTGTTCCGGGCGCGGGATAGGGGACAGGAATACAACCATTACCGCGACCAGAAAGGTTGCCAAATCGATGAAAATCGCGCCTATCACGCCCACCAGCGCATAAACCACCCCGGCAATAGCAGGGGCAATAATCCCCGCAACCGGGCCAGTAATTTGCTGAATGGCATTGGCGCTATCGCGTTTATCATCTGGCACCAGCAGTGTGACAGAAGCCTGAAAAGCTGGCCCCTGGAAAACACCAGCAATAGATTGCAGCAGGGTGATCCCATAGAGATGCCAAAGCTGAAAATCACCAGACAGGAAGCTGAGCAGCAGAAGCACTGTACCCCCCGCCTGCCCCGCGTCGGACAACATCATGACATAGCGACGATCCCAGCGATCAGCCAGCGCACCAGCAAAACCGGATGCCAACACCTGTGGCAAAATGAAAAAGAAGCTAACAAGCGTCAATGGTGTGGCATTGCCCGTCTGATTAAAAATGTAAATACTGATCGCCAGCCCACTGATGCGGCTTCCAATGAGCGAAAAAACCTGCGTCAGAATCAGGGTATAGAAGGTTCGCATATTATAGGATTTTGACATGATGCCCCCGGAATGTAATGCGCTATACCCTTATACGTAAGTTTTAAGGAATTGTTCAATGTGGGGACAAAACATACCGCCCGACAGCGCGGGCGGGTGAGGTTAACCGAAGGGGTTATTGTGGCGCGTCAATTTTTTTGCGGCTGGTTTGGGCGTCGTGCTGAGAAGGCCAATGGGGCGACGATCCTGCAAGAAATCATTACCAGCGCGAATTTGACGCAACAGGCTGTCGATGGACTGCTGCAAAAATTCCAGTGTGACCTCAGTGCGGTGTTCATGCGCCGCCAGCATCCGCGCGTGCAGAGCCGCTTCACGGACGAAAGCTCCCGGCTGGTCAATCAACTGGTCAATGACGGTGATATGATCTTCCCGCCATTGGTCAGCCATGTAATGACGCAGCATTTGTTCGGCATGGCGATCATCCTGAATGGTCGGAATGACAAAAATGCGGTCGAGTCTTCCGGGGCGCTTGGCAATACGCTCATCAATCACTTCGGGGTAATTGGTGGTCGCCAAGAGAAGCGCCCCCTCCGGGTTATTGGGCGATTCCACACCATCCAGCACATTCAGCACACGCGCTTTGTCATCTCCCTGAAGGTAGGCATCAATTTCTTCGACGATCAACAGCACCGGGTAGCGCGCAGCGGTGACCGCCTGAAGCGCCCGCTGAATTTTCTCAAATGATGCGCCGTCACGGTCAGAGCCGGACACGTAGACGACGATACGCCCCTGGCTGATCGCCAGCTTCGCCATTGCCGCGCAAAGCATTGTTTTGCCTGTACCAGGAACACCTGCCAGGAGCAGCTTACGAAAAGGGGCAAGCTTCAACTGGCGATAGATATGAACGCCTTTGGTGAAGAAGGCTTCCATGTCCCCCTGAAGTTCGTCCTTTAATTCATCAGGCAGGATAACATCATCCCAATCAACCGTTGGATCAAAGAAGGCGTCGGTACCGCCAATGATATAGACATCACGACGGCGACGAATCCGAGGACGGACAGCGCGGGCGCAGGTGAACTCAAAGGCAGCCCATGTTTCCAGCTTACCTTCCGGGACAAGGGCAACGGCAGTCAAATCCTGCACATCGTCATCGAAGTAAGAACTGGCGTAAATCACCTCGAAGGGGTCTTCGCCTTCAATGGAAAATTTGAAAGCATAAGCACCGGCGGTGGCTGTCAGCACCATTTTTTTACCACGCGAACCATAGTCGCTGATTGGCACAATCACCGGACAGTCCAGCGGTTGCAGACCGTCATAACGCGCCCGCCCACGCAGCCTGCGTCCCGGCCTGATCTGATTCTGGGCGATCATGTTGCTGCACTCTGCCGACGCCCAAATCGTGACATATTTGCGCCCCGGCCAGCGCTGCTCCCAGGTATCGCGCGCCCATTGAACCAGGCGTTCATACTGCATAGACTATCCTTAACATTCTCCAGACCCGGATGAATTTGTTATACAAGTGGGGAAGACGCCTGCACGCCTGTATTTGCCCGATGTTCATAATCGGTTAATTATACGGGCTTTTCACAGAATCGGTAGGGGGTTGCCGGAACATTCATTTGCAGTCACAATCCTCACCCTAATGTCGGTCTGATCCAGCTAAAGGAGTCATCATGACCAGCTTTTATGTCACCCACCCCCGTTACCCGGAACATAATTTACCCGGCCATCCTGAACATGCGGGACGCATCCGCGCTATCTGGGCGCAAATGGAATCAACCGGGCTGGCAAAACGTATGAGGCAGCTTGAGCCAACAGCAGTAGATGAAGCGCTGATTGCAGCGGTGCATACTCCGGCGTATCTTGAACTGCTGCGCTGGATAGACGAAACAAAACAGGAGCGCGTTCATTTTGACGCTGATACCTACGGCGGCCCGACGGCTTATGAAATTGCTCGACTCTCCGCTGGGGGCGTGGTGCTGGCCGTCGAAGAAATCATGACTGGACAAGCGAAAAACGCCCTTGCTGCTGTACGCCCGCCGGGACACCATGCCATGCCCAGCCATGCGATGGGCTTCTGTCTGCTTGGAAATGTGCCAATTGCGGCGCGACACGCACAAAAAACTTATGGTATCGAACGGGTGATGATCGTCGATTATGACGTGCATCATGGTAACGGCACCGAAGCCATGTTTTATGATGACGATAGTATTTTATTTATTTCCAGCCATCAATATCCCTTTTACCCTGGCACTGGCGCACTGACCGACACCGGCAGCGGCAAAGGCGAAGGTTTCACCCTCAACATCCCGCTGCCCCCCGGACATGGTGACAGCAGCTTCGCAGCGTTATACGAGCAAGTGGTGTGGCCTGCGGCGGAACGGTTTAAACCGGAACTGATAATTGTCTCTGCGGGATTTGACTCCCACTGGACTGATCCGCTGGCGGGGATGCGTTTAAGTCTGACTGGATATGCCCATCTTAGCCGGGAATTAGTGAAGATGGCAGACCAATTTTGTGGGGGGAAAATTATTTTTGCTCTCGAAGGCGGCTACAACCTGGATGCCCTGAGTCAAGGCGCTGCCAATATCGCACGAATTTTGCTGGGTGACAGCGACATCAGCGATCCACTGGGTTCACCGGGCGAGAATTACAAAGAGCCAGATGTGAGGCCGCTGGTGGATGAATTACGGCGAATACACAACCTTTAAGTGGATTTACTAAAGCGGCGAATAATAGCAAGGACAATCCAGACCAGAACGGAAGCGCCAAGTGCTAAAAACCAGGCTCCCGAACCGACTGCCATACCAACAGCAGCCGTCGCCCAGATACTTGCCGCTGTGGTCAAATGCTGCGGCTGTTCGCCATTACGCTGCATAATGGTTCCCGCTCCGAGGAAACCTATTCCAGTCACAATCTGCGCGGCTATACGTGCTGAATCACTGCCAGGAAAAGCAAAAATTGACAACATCGTAAACATACATGCACCCATGCCGACCAGCATGTGTGTCCGCAAACCAGCGGGCTGGTTACGACCTTCTCTATCAAGGCCAATGACCATACTGAGTAAGGCAGCCAAAACCAGATAGACCAGCGCCTCTGCCTGTTGAAAGAGCGACATGTACAGCACCTAACATTAAGCCAATGTTAAATAACTGCATTATACACATCTGCCGCTAAAAATCATACAGGCGTGTTCACCACACGCCTATAGAGGATACTGTCTATTAGACGCCTGTATCAGCGGGCTTTTTTGATGCCTTCGCGCAGGGTATCAAGCTGCACCACATGAGCGCGGAGTGCGGCAGCCTGTGCAGCGTAGCGCTGCGCCAGCACTTCCAGACGGCTGAAAATCGGCGTCAAAACCTGCTTACCGTACTGTGTCAGGCGGTTGCGCTCTTTCTGTGTGAGATCATCCAATGCTTCGTGATAAGTCTTTTCAAGCTGGTCAATGCGCTGGTGCAGATTGCGTTTTGTATCAGCGATTACACCGCGCAAATAACGAATAGCAAAATAGCCTCCACCCAGTGCGATGGGCGCACCCAGTACCAGTGCAGGAAGTGCCAGCGGAGCGGCACCGACACCAATGACCGGGCCAGCAGGAGCGATTGCCAGCAGCACCAATAACACACCGCCTACGGTTGCCAGGACACTGGTGGTGAAGCCGCTGGCATTGGTTTCAAAAAGTTCCTGAATTTCGCCGATTACTTTGCCAGTCGAGTAAGACTTGAGTTCAGATTCGGCGATACGAATTGCATCCTGCAAGGCTTCGCGCTGTTCGGCATATACACCGGAATCAAGCCCATTAGCATCCTGTTCCAACAAATCCCGAAGCTGATTGAGCCGATCAATCACACCACGCCAATAGACACGACTGTTGTCAATAACGGCATTGATGTAACCGTTGGTGGCCTCACCAATATCACGCAGGGCGCGGCCAATGACAACTTCCTGAAAATCAGCCTGCAACTGTTCCCGCGAAGGCGTGCGACCAATTTTGCGGAATGAAAGGTTAGAGTCGATGAAATTCATACCGCGCTGGCGCATCCCCTCGAACACTTTGTCAATCTCAGCCCGCGCGGCCTTAAGCTGGGTATCCAACCCAAGTGACTGCTGCTCCATTTCACGCTGGACGTCCTGTACTTTTGTCGTATCGGCAGTCACAAGATCAGCATTCCGCTGGATAGCTGTCTGGTAATCCCTGACAATGCGCTCACCCATATCCAACTGTGCCATGAGCTTTTGCTGAGCAGGCGGGGATTCGCTGAGAACAGCTCTCAGATGGGCGCGTACAGCTTCGATGCCGCCGGGGTCGCCAATTGGCTGACCACCACTTCTGGCGGATGCCAACGCCTCTTTCGCCGAAACCATGAACAGAAGGGGGCGAATATCGAGCAGTTCTTCCACCTGCTGCTCTATGAAACGACGCACTTCAGTCTGTTCCTTAGGCTGAAGCAGATCAATCTGGTTGATGACAAGAATGATTTTCTTGCCATAATTTTTCGCCAGTTCGAGGTACAAGCGCTCAGTTTCAGCAAAAGCGCGCTTGGCGGAAACGACAAAAATTACAAGATCGCTGCGATGCAGGAAGGATTTAGCGATGCGCTCATGTTTTTGAAAAACTGACCCGGTACCAGGCGTATCAACCAGCGCGACACCGGGAGCACCGGTATTCGGATGTGTCCACTCCCGAATGCCGTCCTCACGAATAACAGGGGTGCGGTTGACAGCCTCACCATAACGAATCAGTTCGATGGCTTCGGTCGTCGGCGTGATGCCAGTTGGGAGCAAGTTATCACCCAGCAGGGAATTAACAAATGATGATTTCCCGGCATTGAACTCGCCAATAATGACGACCAGATAAAACATATCACGCAAATCCTGCGCCACATCGAGAAGACGCTGACGATCTTCCGCCGCACCTTCCCCCATCTCGGCCAGTGTTGTGCCAATATCAGTCAGCAGGCGAATTTCGGATTCGCGCAGCGCTGCGAGCGTTCCGTCAAGCGTACTCAATGTTGCCTCTCAAATTGGTTGATGGCCTCACAAAAATTAAACTCATTACTGTCGAAACAAGCCACGTTTACCCATTGTGGTCAGCGCAGACTCAATACCGACCATTTCCTGTTCGGCAGACTGAAGCGAACGAAGCTGATCCGTCTGAATCTGCGTTTGTGCTTCGATCAGGCGGGTAAGCGGAGCAATGGCATCCCGCCGCGCTCGCATACTGTAATCCATTTGCTTATCCGCTGCTTTGCCCAATGCGTCAATATAACGCCCCTGCAACTTCAACATACGGCTGGTATAGGCGGTTTCGAGAAAGCGACCCCGCAGCGGCATGTAAAGCAGCCCCATCACGCCAAGACCCAGCAAAATGATAAGCAGGATAACAGGCGCGTTGGAGTTGTCAGGCCAGAGGCTGCCACCGCTGGTAAGCAGCACGACACCGAAAATCACCAGCAAAACTTCCCAGACAGCCAGATAGAGCATGGCATTTCGCAGGCTTTGCTCAATGCGTCCAGTTTCGACCTGGCGGGCTTCTTCTTCCAACCCTTCCAGAGTGGGGCGAACTTCCTGCAAAGCAACACGATCATACTGAAGCGGTGGCTTGATGTCGCCAATGACTTTGGTGCGAATGGGCGCGGGTAAAGCATCAATCTCGCGGCGGGCATATTTCACCAGATCGTCAATATCCTGAATATCCTTGCCTTCCAGCCGGGGGGCAAGTTTGTCTGCTACAGTGGGCAGTTCGGTAATTGGCTCGAAGGCTTTGCGACGCTCGAAAGCTACTTTTGTATAGGAATTTCCATCACGGCGCAGCAACCCTGACAGGCCAACCAGCTCCAGCAAACCGCCCCAGATTGAACGCAGTGCATTGCCAAAGCGAAAGGTGTCCTGTATCGCTTCACTGCCGCGCATGGCAGCCGCACCAAATTTATCGCTAATTTCTGCGTTGATGTCGCGCACGGTCTTTTCCAGTTCGCGTTTCTGAGCGCTTAGCTGCTGCTCGACATTATCAGCAATACTTTGGTAGTGATCGAGCGCTGCCTGGTTGGTACGCACAACATTCAAGGCAGCCTGATTAACGTTCTGAATAATTTGCAGCGGTGTCTGCAATTTCTGGCGGAGGCGAGCAACATCGCCCAACTGGTTATCGACATATTCCTCAAGTTTATTCAGCCCACTGGCGTTCCAGGCAGCACGATCAAGCTGTCCATTTGCGCGGGCCGCCATCCCCTGGCGGGCAGAGACCATCCAGACTTCCGGCCTGTAGCCCAGGCGTGACTGGCTCTGCTCCAGTACATATTCGCGGACAGATTCAGCCTCTTCGCCGCTCAACAAATCAGCCTGATTTATGACGAGAATGACTTTCTTGCCAAACTCTTTCAAGGTTTGCAGATATTCAAGGTTGCTGGCGGTCATGGCCTGGGTAGCCATCATCACCATCAGCACAACATCCGCACGGTGAAGAAATTTACGCGTCGTCTCTTCATGCTTCTGAAACACCGATTCCAGACCAGGCGTATCCACCAGGCTCACTTTTTCAAGCAAGGGCGCGGGGTAAAAGACCGTGTCTGCTTCACCGCCCGAACTCATACGCTGCGGCTGCTCTCCCCAACGCAGAATACTGATACGATCCGTAGTAGGCACAACACCAATCTGGAGCAAATCAGGTTCGCCAAGCAAGGCATTAATGATGCTGGACTTGCCGGAACTGAATGGCCCGACCAGTACGACCAGAAAAGGATGGTCAGCATGAAAAAGAGCATCACGCACCTGGCCGAGACGCTCTTCGCCAAGATTATCAACTTTGGGAAGCACATCCAGAAGGTGATTGATTAACTCATATTCGCGGCGGCGGATGATTTCATAGTCGGTTGCTAACTTGGTTTCGAGACCTTCAGTAGCCAAGTGATTGTAACCTCAATTCAGAGCGCAAGTTCGGTTTAAGGTTCTTTGCTATACTAGAGTCAGACCAGCTAAGAGGATACCGCGCCTTACGAGCGCATTCAATAGCCTATCACAATGGGCATTAGAAGCCTATTGGATAATCGGAGAATTGTAATGTCAGCAGACTTTCAGCGTGCGCTTATTGAAAAAGAGCGGGAACTCAAACTCGTCCTGGCATTGGATAAAATACGCGACACCCTGCACGACGATGAAGACCCGCAGGGCATGTTTGATTCTATAGCGGAGCTGATTGTAGAAGAACTTCGGGCTGAGGCCTGTGCAATTATGCTGGTTGCAGAAACCAGTGACGATATAGAATGCCTCGCTGCAACGGGTATGCCAGAGCCTGTAGCCAGCGAATTATGTAAGCAGGCCATGCAGTTTAAAGAAATCACACCCCTGAAAGATGCTCCCTGGCCGCATACACTGGGGGTGCAAATTATCCTGAATGATTTTCCAATGGGTTCAATGGTCCTGGCCCGCTCATCTGAACCTTTTCATGGGGAAGAAATCGTGCTGCTGGCGTTAGTGGAAAGCCAGCTTGATTCCGCTGTCGTGCAGGCGCGGATGGTGTGGAAGCTAACACAGCGTAATCGTGAACTGGAAGCAATCTATGAAATTGACCGCCTGCGTGACCGCACCAGCAGCGAAATCGACCTTGTCAGTGGATTCACTGCCATCGTACTCGATCACTTTAAAGCTGAATTATGTCTGATTTTGCTATCCAATATCGATAATGGGGAATTGGTCATTCGCGGCATCATCGATAAATACGACCTCTCACCATCAAATCTGGAGATTATACGAGAACGCGCGCGCCAACTTTCCATTCCGCAGGTCGTTCCTTCGCCAGACGGCATTCAGGATCTGGTACTGCTGGCCGCTCCATTTGTTGTCGCCGGGGCGCGTCTGGGCGCGGTGGTAGTAGGCAGCAAAAGTGATTTTACGTTAGGCGACCACCGCCTCCTACATGCCATGATGACACAGATGGATTCAGCAGTCGTTTACAGCCGCATTGTCCAGCAGCTTTCTCAGCGGCGGAAAGAACTGGAAATCATTTACAAGATTGACCGCATACGCGATCAGGAAAAAGATTTTGACTCCATGCTGCAAGCGGTTCTGACGGAATTATGCGAGATCGTCTCCAGTGAAACCGGCTATATCATGCTGTTCAAGGAAGGTGATGAGAAAGAACTCGAACTCCGCTCCTTTACGGCAGACGGCAAAATCACGTCAGCAGAATATCAGGATGTGGTACAGCGTTTCTCACGACAGACACTAGAAAAAGGTGAACTGGTTTATTCAAATGAGCCGGATGGCCCGGTACGGTCAATCCTGGCTGTACCCCTGATACTAAATGATCGTATTATTGGCGTTTTCGGCGTGGTTAACAGTACGAGTGGACGCGGTTTTGACGCGGAAGACCGGCGAATGCTGCAAGCCATCACCAGCCAGGTTGACACCGCCATTTTCGAGCGGATTGAGCAGAGACGGATGCGGGCGCTGCTGCGGCGATCCGTTGACCCCAAAGTGGTCGATCATCTGCTTCAACGCGCTAACCTTAATGTCCTGACCGGGGAGCGTGTTATTTTAAGTGTGCTTTTCGCTGACCTGCGTGGCTCAACCGAGTGGGCAGAACGCACACAACCGGAAGAACTGGTAAGTTCCCTCAACGATTTTCTGAGCCAGATGACTGAAGTGATTTTCAAATACGGCGGGACGCTGGACAAGTTTGTAGGCGACGAAGTGATTGGGCTTTTCGGAACGCCGGTATCAATGAAAGATCATGCTTTCCAGGCAGCATCAGCAGCACTTGAAATGCAGCAAATTCATCTACAACTTCAGAAGAAATTGGGAACGCAGGGGCGAGAACTGCCTTTCATGGGTATTGGCGTCAGTTCCGGGGAAGCAATTGCTGGAGAATTCGGGCATCCTATTCGGAGCGAATTCACCGCCCTGGGGCGCATCATGAACCTGGGGGCGCGTTTATGCAGCGCGGCAGGCGGCGCGCAGATTCTCATCAGCCAGACAACCTATGACATGCTCAAGCCTCTGGCAGAGGCTACCCCAGTGGACAAACTGGAATTAAAAGGAATCAGTAACCCATCACCTGCCTACGAACTGAAGGGAATTCGAGCTACTTCCCATGCTTAATGACTCCATATGCTATGTCAATGGCATCCTGCATTGTGACGGTGTAGCTGTCACGGACATTGCTGCACAGGCTGGCACACCCGTTTATATTTACAGCCTGCCGCGTGCGCTGAATAATCTGCGGCGGATACAAACAGCATTTCCTGAAGCCCACATCCACTACAGTGCAAAAGCCAATGCTAACCTTGCGCTTTTAAAGGCACTGGTGACGGCTGGCGCAGGTGTGGATGCGGTAAGCGCGGGCGAAATCCATCGAGCGCTGATGGCTGGCGCACCAGCAGAAAACATAGTATTCGCTGGAGTCGGCAAAACACGAGATGAACTCGCTTACGCGCTGGAACAAAATGTCGGCTGGATTAATGTGGAGAATACTGGCGAAATCGATCACATCAGTGACCTTGTTGAAGCAACCAGGCGCGAACCGGTGCGCGTAGCACTGCGGCTGAACCCGGATATTACAGCGAACACCCATCCGTATATCGCCACCGGACATGGTGGAGCAAAATTCGGGCTGACAGCAGAAACCGTTAAAGACATTCTGGCTCATCAGGAACAATTCCCCGGCATCCGTATTGAAGGTATCCATATTCATATTGGAAGCCAGCTTCATGATACTGATGCAACCCGGCGTGCCGTCGGCGTGGTGCTTAACCTGATTGAACCCTATCCAGCCATCCAGACTGTGAACATTGGAGGCGGGATGCCAGTCGCGTATCGAGCAAATGAAATGATTCCGGCGTGGGAATCATTCGCGGAAGTATTGCTGCCAATGCTGAACGGATACACGGTGATGCTGGAGCCAGGGCGATCTATCATTGCCGATGCGGGCATACTGGTCGCATCAGTGCTGTATGTAAAGCAACAGGCCGGGGAAACGATTCTGATTACGGATGGCAGCATGGCCGAACTCATCCGCCCTGCCCTGTATGAAGCCCATCATGAGATTGTTCCAGTGCATTATATGGAGGCGAAGTCCTCACTCGCTCAGGTTGTAGGGCCAGTATGCGAGACATCAGATTCACTGGGGCGCGATGTTCCTTTGCCAGAGATGCAACCGGGTGATCTGGTAGCTGTATTAACGGCTGGCGCGTATGGCATGGTTATGGCAAGCAATTACAATCAGCGAACGCGCCCACCGGAAGTTGTCATCGAAGAAGATGGCAATTCATGGCGAGTAGCACGCAGGCGCGAAACCTGGGATGATCTGCTGCGGGCTGAGCAATAATACACTTCCAATAGATTGCTGTTATGCTCGTCGTCGTACTGGCATCCATTTCAGGAAAGGAAACCCATGCCTTACAACGATACCCCCCTGAGAGAACCACTCTCGCTGTTTTATACAGACAAAGGCAAAGGCACTCCCCTTTTACTATTACACGGCTTCCCTCTAAATCACACCATCTGGGCGGAACAGGTCGAAGCGCTCTCCCCAAATTATCGAGTTATCACTCCCGACTTGCGCGGGCATGGACGCAGTCCCGCGCCGGAAGGGGCCTACAGTGTGGAATTAATGGCACGAGACCTGCTGCTCATGCTTGACAAAATGGAGATCGAAAAAGCAGTATGGGCAGGTCATTCGATGGGTGGGTATATTGCATTAGCAGCATGGCGACTGGCTCCAGAGCGCTTCAGTGGCTTTGGTATGATCGCCAGCAACTATCTGGCGGACACCCCCGAAGCCAAAGCAAAACGCTATGAAAGCGCAGAAAAAGTCTCGCAAGAGGGAGCGAAAGCGGCGGTAAACCCCAAACTTTTTAAGGAGGGTACTGCGGAAGAAACACCCATTGTCAAACGGGCAGAACAAATCATGCGGGCAACCCCGCCAGCCGGCATTATCGGTTCACTACTGGCTATAGCAAGCAGACCTGATTCAACTGAAACCCTTAAGACAATCAATGTCCCCTCATTAGTCCTCGGCGGCGCAGGCGACCAATTATTCAAGCCAGAAATCCCCGAACAAATGGCGAAACTGCTGCCCGATGCACGCCTGGTAATGGCTGCCAACTCCGGCCACATGCCCATGCTGGAGGAACCTCAGGTCGTGACCAGCGCATTAAGCGATCTCCTCCAGCGTATATCCTAATTCCGGTTAAAAATCCAGGTAGCCTCCAATCATTTTAAGGCAGGCTGCCTGACTGTCCATCTGTTCCCATTTTTCTCGACAACTGCATCCACAGTCGCTATGCTAGATGTGTTTTAGTAAAGCGGTTAACCAACCTGTTTCCAAACGGGCAAAATCAGCCCCGATACTTACAAGAAGATCATCTTTACCTGAGGAAAGGTCACACAAACTCATGCCCAAGATTACTTTCATCGGCGCGGGCAGCACTGTTTTCGCCAAGAATTTGCTTGGTGACATCCTGAGCTTCCCTGAATTGGCCGAATCACACATCAGTCTGATGGATATTGACGAAGCACGTCTCAAAAGCTCAGAAATCGTAGCCCGGCGAGTAGCAGATGCAACCGGTAGCAAACCCACGATTGAGGCGACAACTGACCGTCGGAAAGCGCTGGATGGCGCAGATTATGTAATCACCATGATTCAGGTAGGCGGTTACAAACCCGGCACAGTGGTTGATTTCGAAATCCCCAAGAAATATGGCCTGCGCCAGACGATTGCCGACACGCTTGGCATCGGGGGCATCATGCGCGGGCTGCGAACGATTCCAGTCCTGCTGGATATTTGCCACGATATGGAACAGGTTTGCCCGGATGCCACCTTGCTCCAGTACGTTAACCCAATGGCGATGAACTGCTGGGCAATCAATCGGGGTTCGAGCATTAAAATGGTTGGCCTGTGCCACAGTGTTCAAGGCACGGCACACCAACTATCAGAAGATATTGGTGTGCCATTTGAAGAGATCAACTATGTGGCTGGTGGTATCAACCACATGGCGTTTTATCTGAAATTCGAGCAGAACGGCGAAGACCTTTACCCTCGTATCCGCCGTGTATTTGATGAAAACCGCCAGCCTGACTGGAACCGGGTGCGTTATGAGATGTTCAACCGGCTGGGCTATTTTGTGACGGAGAGCAGCGAACACTTCAGCGAATATGTTCCCTGGTTCATCAAGCGTGACCGGCCCGACCTGATCGAGGAATTCAACATTCCCCTGGATGAATACATCACCCGCTGCGAGAACCAGATCGCGGCGTGGGAGATGCAGCGAGAACTGCTGGAAGGCGGTGCGCCAATTGAAGTCCAGCCAAGCATGGAGTACGGCTCCGGCATCATCCACAGCATGGAAACCGGCACACCGCGCGTGATCTATGGCAACGTCGCTAACACGGGACTGATCGACAACCTGCCAGAGGGATGCTGTGTAGAAGTGCCTTGTCTGGTGGATAAAAATGGTTTACAGCCAACCAAGATTGGGACATTACCACCGCATCTGGCTGCGCTGATGCAAACCAATATCAATGTACAATCACTGACGGTTGAAGCGGCGCTGACCTGTAAAAAAGAACACATTTATCACGCGGCGATGCTTGACCCGCACACAGCGGCGGAACTGAGCCTCGATCAAATCTGGTCGCTGGTGGATGACCTGATCGCGGCACATGGGGACTGGCTGCCCGCATATCACTAAAGCTGCGCGTTAGCGGCGATTGGCGGCGGCGACGGCAGTGCCATCTGATTATTTGTTCACTGACTGCCGCCAACTGCCAGAAAAAGCTGGCGGCACGGCGGGCGATAGCTGGAAACCCTATTACTTTTGGCGGCGACAGCAGCGCCATTTGCTATTTGTGCTTCACCGAGTGCCGCCAACTATCTGCTGGCGTATCGACAATCTGGCGAAAATAATGAGAATGAGAATAAGAATCTGCCAATTGCCATTTACACATGCAGCCTGCCTGGAACGCACGATATAAAGGCAGTGTAACACAAGAATGAGGGGTTCGGTGAAACATTTGTCATAACATTTGTTTCGATTTTGAGAGGAGAAAGTCAGATGGAATACCGTTATTTAGGTAAAACTGGCCTGAAGGTGAGCGACCTGTGCCTGGGGGCGATGACGTTCGGGCGGGAGGCGGACGAGGCAACAAGTTTCGCCATGATGGATGCCTTCGCAGCGGCTGGTGGAAACTTCATCGACACGGCTGATGTTTATGGGCGGGGTATCAGCGAGGACGTGGTGGGGCGATGGCTGAAAAACCAGCCACGCGAGAACTTTATCGTTGCGACCAAAGTGCGCTTCCCGATGGGTGACGGGGTGAATGAGATTGGCCTGAGCCGGAAGCACATTCTGGATGGCGTGGACAAGAGCCTGAAACGGCTGGGGCTGGATTATATCGACCTGTATCAGGTTCACTGCTGGGACCCTGGCACGCCGCTGGAAGAAACGCTTTCGACGCTGAACACACTGGTGGAGCGCGGGAAAGTGCGCTACCTGGGCGCGAGCAATTATAAGTCGTACCAGCTTCAGAAAGCGGTAGACATCAGCAACAAAATGGGCTGGGAGCCATTCACCTGCCTGCAACCACTGTACAACCTGCTTGATCGCTCGCTGGAGTGGGAAATTGTTGAATTGTGCCAGGCGGAGGGCATTGGCATCATCCCCTGGAGTCCGCTGCGGGGCGGCTGGTTAAGCGGAAAATATCAGCGGGGGATGGCGCTGCCGGAGGATACACGAGTGGGTCAGGCAACCAAACACGGCTGGTCAGAAAACTGGGATGCTTATAACACGGAGCGAACCTGGGCCGTGATTGACGAACTGGTGGCGGTGGCGGGGGAAACCGGCAAAAGCGCGGCCCAGGTGGCGCTGAACTGGGTAAAAGACCAACCGGGCGTGACTTCACCGATCATCGGCGTGCGGAATATGGCTCAGCTTGACGATAACCTGGGCGCTGTAGACTGGAAGCTGAGCGAGGAGCAGCGGACACGGTTAGATACGGTAAGCGCGATTGAAGGGCCGTATCCGTATGATTTCATCGGGCGGGCGATTGGGGCGCGGGCGCGGTAGTCCCCACCCCCACGCTCACTAAGTCGTTCGCAGCCCTCAGCCGCTTCGCTTCAATCTCCGACAGTTTTCATGTTGGTGTCAAATCCCCACCCCCAACCCCCTCCCCGCTACGCAAGGAGGGGGCTTGAAGTCTCCAACTTTGTGAAAGAAATGCCATCCTTCAGTTAAAAGTGTCGGAGACTGAAGCCGCTGCGCAAGGAGGGGGAACAAATACAAACCTCCCGGGAGATGCCTTGCCGTGCGCGATTAGTGCCTTGTGGCAAACGATTTCTACCCCAGCCAGTCGGGGTTATCGAAGCCACCGTACTCCTGAATTGCGCCGTAGATGTGCTGGACAATTTCGCTTCGGTTAACCCCTACCCCGCAAACACCATGCTCAAGAATGCTCCGCTGGATTTCACTCCCCTTTTTTGTGTAGGTCTTGCGCAAGTTTGATTCATCGAGTCCCAAAAGGTCAGTCCAGTATTGTTCTAAGGCTTTAATTTCCACAGGATCACTTGTGTGGCAGTGAATATAAATAACGATTTCTGAGTTTTGAATTCCCATTTCTTCACGTAAAAATCGAATGAACATGAGATGCATATTCGAATCGGAGTTTGCGAAGTAGACTCTATTTCGTGCTTTCGCCCCTTCAGCCCAATACAGCATACATCCTGCCAGATGTAAGGGACGCATTTCACGCGCTTTTAACCGTCCGGCCTGCTGATAACTCATACGGATCTTCATAAATTTGTCGCGATTGGCTTTCGCCCCTTTTGCCTGATTACCATAATGTTTTTGATTTGCTTTTAGCGCTTCAATCTGCGCGTCAGTAAGCACAATATCGCGTACCCAAACGCTCACAGAACTTCTAGCTACATTTAAGGTTTCAGCTATATCCCGGACTGACATTCCATTTGCACGTAAACGGCGGGCTTCATCACGCAACTGCTTTTTCATCATGAACCTCATATCTATATACACATGAAATATGATTAGCTATTCGGCTTGCAGGGAAATAAAAAAATCCTTCTCAGAATCTGAGAAGGATTTTGCTCGTGGTGATGGGAGAACTCGAATCTCCGACCTAGCGATTATGAGTCGCTCGCTCTAACCAGCTGAGCTACATCACCATTTCTGTAGCGGGGGCAGGACTCGAACCTGCGACCTCCGGGTTATGCAGCGTGTCACAATTTACCTTTCGATAATTTGCTATTTCTAGCAAAAAACACGCTTGGACTATCTCTTCACCGTGCAGCTTTTGCTGTTTAGGTGCCTGCCGTTTAGTCTCTACACATTCCCTACAATTTTCACTGTAGGTTAGCTCGGGATTGCCCTACCACCGGTTTCCCCGAATTTGACAGGTGAACACATACAGGTTTCCCCGTATGCCGCCCTACAAGATTAACTTTTTAAGGTGACGGTTTGGTAGATGTGCAATCATCCCCGTCCCGTTAATCCTGCGTGATTGAGCCCGACGAGCTTCCACTGCTCTACCCCGCGTTGTGAGGAGTATCATATCAGCCGGGTATAGGAGCGTCAATGGTGAGTTTGGGAATCAGGCGTCGTTGTGGTCGATGGCAGCGTCAGTGACACGATAGACTTCATCGATTGACGCACCGCGTGCTTTTTGAATCCGCTCCAACCTTTTCTGGTACTGCATCATGGCATAGGCAGCGAAATCATCAACCTGCAAGCCGAAGGGCATCGGGTCGTAACAGGCAAAGGCTTCGGTAATGACGCCGACGGCTGGCATGAGAAGCGCATTCATGGTTGATTCAGCAATTTCCCAGAGCGAGGAGTCGGCAGCAACAAGGCGCGAGATGAGAAAAATACCGTAAGCGATGTGGCGCGATTCGTCCTGTTTGAGCAGGTCAACGGCTCTGGTGGTGGCCGGCATAAGATTGTTGCTGCGGAGGGCGGTATAGTAGGTGTGATAACCCGTTTCGGCGAGGACACCTTCGACAATCATATTGTAGGTGACGGCGGCGATAACCTGCGCGGCGGGAGAACTATCAACGCGGAGACGGTCAAGGGCAGTTGGGAGCGCGTCGTAAAAAATAAAGCGGTAGCTGTCGGTGTGATAGCGCGTGAGGTCGCTGACTTCGCCGACAACTTCCAGCAGCCAGCGGTTGAAAAAGTCGGTGTGCTTGGCTTCTTCCCAGAGAAAGGTGGTGAGGAATATCTCTTCTTCGATGCGACCTTCTCTGGCAACGGTCATGATGAGGGGCAAGAGGTCGAGTGTGACGGCTTCTTCGCCGGACTGGAATACAGCGGTCAAGCGGAGAATAGCATCTTTCTCGTCAGCGGTGAGGCGCTGCCAGTCGGCTTTATCCTGGGTAAAGTCGATGTCGCTGGGGTTCCAGACTCCAAAACGCTTGGCTTTTTCAAAGAGTTTCATAGGCGGTGTATCGCGCCGAAGACCGCGCGTGGTAGTGGCAAAACTCTCGCGTGTTAATGAGGTCATCTGAAAGCCTTTTTAATACCCAATTTTTGGGGTCTATTGTAACGTGAATTTCATTCAAAATTCTAACAGGGTCTGGTTACGATTAAACTACTTTGCAGCTCATCAGGAGTCCAATTATGGGCGACTTCATTCAGCAGGTTTTGTTCAGCGATTTTATGATTCTAGGGCTGGTGGGAATGGTGATTCTGATCATCACCATCTGGTCAAATTCATTAAAGGAGTATCCAGGATATTTACTGGGCTGGCTGGTAGGAATTTTTCTGATTGTGATGATTAGCACCCTGCTGCCGCCTCCGCCTGCGCTGGTTGAAAGCGCTGTGCCGGTTGTTCCAACACCCTCAACCATTACATTCTTCGGCCTGATCATTCCTTCTATTTTCGGGCTGGGGCTGGGTTTTGGCCTGCTTTATGGTATCCGGCTCGGCGCGTATGGTAATTCCAGGGTAGGACGCGCCCTGACAGTGGCCGCGTTAATGAGCTTTTCGCTAACCGCAGGTTATGTTCTGCTACGCTCAAGTACGGCTGACCGGTGGGGGCTGGCGGTATTCGCGCTGACATTCGCCATTGGGGCATTATTCAATTTCATCCTGACACGGGGAAGCGCGGCACGCGGGAATAACTTAACTTCACGCATTTAACTATGAAGGGTTAAAGACGACCCGAAAACCCCATCGATTTGCAATATGATCTGGCGGGCCACCCTTACGGGCGATAACACGCGCTTCATTTCGCTTGTAGTACCAAGAGCCACCACGAAATACACGCGGGCCACCTCCTGCCAGATCAGTTGAATTTGTTTCCCATTTATTCAGACAGAACTCGCGCACATTACCACTCATGTCAAAAACACCAAAGGGACTGGAACCATTAGGATAACGTGTCACCTGTGTGGGTTGACCTATATCGCTCTCATATGTATTGCATCTGGATTTATCAAAGTCATTACCCCAGGGATACACACGATTATCATCTCCCTGGGCAGCACGCTGCCACTGCTGTTCGGTTGGTAAAGTGATATTCACCCCAGCGCGAAAAGAAAGCCAACGACAAAAAGCGACTGCTTCATACCAGGTTACATGGGTACGCGGGAAGGAGGCAGGACGAAAACTTTCATCAACAGGTTCAGTATTCTCAATACGCCAGGATCGGGCTTCATTCGAATAATCCCACCATTCCGGGTTAGCGTAGCCATCGGCCTCATCTACAAAAACCTGAAACTGCGCATTGGTCACCGGATACTTAGCGATAAAAAAACGACTTACCTCATATTCAGATGAAGGGCTCGTTTTCCCAGTCGTGGGCTGAAGCGTCACTTTACCTGGCAACACTTCACACCAAGCAAAGGGTGCAGGTAAAAGTGGCAGCAAATCAGGCGGGATTAATTCCAACCGGTGCGCGTTTGCACAAATCTGAGCGAGATTTTGAGGATCGTAATTTGGAAATTTTCGCCGAAATTCCCCAAACTCCCGACAGCCCAGTTCACGGGTTAATTCACGGCTGATGACTTCTACAATAGGCAAATATTCACGCTCCGCATCGCGCAGATAGGATTTCCGCGTAAGCGATTCGCTGGCATCCCGCAGCAGAACCTTGACGATTCGACTGGTGGTACTTTCTTCTGGCTCATCTTCATGCAAGCGTTCCAGCAAATAAACGGCATTATCGAAATCTTCATTAGCAAGGGCATCCACAGCCGCGCCTATTACCTGAGCGGGTGATCCATAAACCGGCGTTCCAGCCTGTACCTTTTCTACAGGTCGCTGACGCAAAGCATTTTTACTGGATTTAATTTCGGCAGCGTGAATCGCATTTAACAGATCACGAATTGCTAACGGTTTTTGCAAGCCCTGCGACAAGTCGATATGCTGATATGCTCGAAGTTCCAAGGGAAAGGCGGGATTCAAGTGCGCGCCATGCTGAATAACTACCGGGAAAAAATGTTTTGACGCATAACGCAAGGCAATTTCAAATTCCTGGCGGCAGTATTCGGATGTCAATGAGTCAGAAGAAATGAGATAAATAAAGCCATCACACCAGTCAAGTCGCTTCTGAATCTCGTCCCACCATTTTTGAGCGCCAAAAATTCGCTCGTCATACCAAACCTCGTGAAGGGACAGCATTTCTACAATTTGGCGACAATAGGCCTGATCGACACGGGCATAACTTACGAATAAGCGCACATACCACCTCATTTACGGCGTCAGCAGTCCACCGGAAAATTATAAACCATTTAACCATTTCTAAACAAAACGTAACGAACAGATGTCTGAAGAATACTCTGTACTGCAAGCAAAACTTCCGCTATAATCATCTACCCCCTTCCGAACTGACGTTCTGAAAAGGATAGCCCTATGCCCCCCTTCCAGCTTGTCTCGGAGTTCCAACCGACTGGCGACCAGCCCACCGCCATCAAAGGCCTGGTTGAAGGCGTTCGCAAAGACCTGAAGCACCAGACTTTACTAGGCGCTACGGGGACTGGTAAAACATTTGCCATAGCCGAAATTGTGCAGCAACTCCAGCGCCCAACACTGGTGCTGGCGCATAATAAGACGCTGGCAGCCCAGTTGTACGCGGAGTTCAAGGAATTTTTTCCGAAGAACGCAGTGGAATACTTCGTGAGCTATTACGACTACTACCAACCAGAGGCCTATGTACCCCGGCGAGATTTGTACATTGAAAAAGAGTCGGACATCAATGAGCAGATTGACCGACTGCGGCTGGCAGCAACAGCAGCGCTGCTGTCGCGGAAAGATGTGCTGATTGTAGCGTCAGTGTCATGCATTTATGGCATTGGCAGCCCCCAGGCGTGGGGACGCAGCATCCTTGAACTGCGGGCGGGCGAGAGCATACGACGTGATACGATTCTGCGAAAGCTGGTGCAAATTCAGTACAGTCGTAATGATATGGACCTGAAGCGGGGGACTTTCCGGGCGCGTGGAGACACGCTGGAAATTGTCCCGGCATATGCAGAAACAGCTTATCGCATCCTGCTATTCGGGGATGAAATCGAACGCATTACAGAGTTTGACTCGCTAACCGGGGAAATTCTGGCAGAGCATGAGGAGATTAAAATCTTCCCCGCCAAGCAGTTCGTCGCTGACGAAGAGAAGATGAAGCAAGCGCTGACAGACATCGAACGAGAGCTGGAAGAACGCATCATACAGTTCAAGCGGGAAGGAAAGCTGCTGGAATCACAACGTATTGAGCAGCGGACGCGCTATGACCTGGAGATGATCCGCGAGGTGGGGTATTCGTCCGGCATCGAGAATTATTCGCGGCATCTCGACCAGCGACCACCGGGCAGTCCACCGTGGACACTGGTGGATTACTTCCCGGATGATTATCTGCTGGTCATCGACGAAAGCCACATGACCATTCCACAGCTACGCGGTATGTACAACGGTGACCAGCAGCGCAAAATGTCGCTGATCGATTACGGCTTCCGGCTTCCGAGTGCATTGGATAACCGCCCTTTGAGTTTTGAAGAGTTTGAGACACGAATGGGCGCTACCATTTATACGTCGGCCACACCCGGCCCGTATGAACGGGAGATCAGCCAGAATGTGGTACAGCAGGTCATCCGGCCTACGGGTATCCTCGATCCACAGATCAGCGTGCGCCCGGTGGATGGGCAGATCGATGACCTGCTTCAGGAAGTTGCTATTCGGGTGAAAAACGGGCAGCGGGCGCTCATCACGACGCTGACACAGCGCATGTCGGAAGAACTGGCGGGGTACATCAATGAAATCGGCATTAAGGCGCAGTATTTGCACGCTGAAATTGAGACGCTGGAGCGCATCGAAATCCTGCGCGATTTGCGGTTAGGGGTGTACGATGTGCTGGTCGGCATCAACCTGCTGCGCGAGGGACTTGACCTGCCGGAGGTGTCGCTGGTGGCCATTCTGGATGCGGATAAGGAAGGTTTCCTGCGCTCGGAGCAGGCGTTGATTCAGACGATTGGACGGGCGGCACGGCACATCGATGGACAGGTAATTATGTACGCGAACCGCGTCACTGACTCGATGCAGCGAGCGATTGATGAGACGAACCGGCGGCGGGCCATCCAACATCAGCACAACATCGAACACGGCATTGAACCAGCCAGCATCATCAAGCAGGTACGCGACCTGACTGACCGGGTGAAAGCCATGGTCGAGGAAACAGACCAGGGCGAAAAAGCGGCACAGATCAGCCTGACCGACCTGCCGAAGGATGAGCTGAACAAGATGATTAAGGAACTGGAAAAAGAGATGAAAGCGGCGGCACAGGCGCTCGAATTCGAGAAAGCGGCGATGCTGCGCGACCAGATCATGGAACTACGCGGGGCAATGGTGGACAAGAGTGTGGAGCTGATGGGGTAAATTGTAAGGCGGAATGGGGCGCAGCGTATGCGCCCCTAACAAGCCCTAGACCACGAATTCACCGTTGCGGTAGAAGAGGTCGCCGTCAACGTGGATGGTGCTGTCGTTCCGCATGTCGCAGATCATATCCCAATGGACAGCGCTGCGATTTTTGCTGCCGGTTTCGGGGTAGCCCATACCGATTGCCATATGAACTGTACCGCCAATTTTCTCATCAAAGAGGATATTGCCGGTGAAACGGTTGATGCCAAAGTTGGTGCCGATGGCAAATTCGCCGAGGTAACGCGCACCCTCGTCGGTATTCAACTGCGCCTGAAGCAGATCATCATTTGACTCGGCGGTGGCTGAGACCACTTTTCCATCTTCAAATTTGAGTTCGATACCAGAGACCGCCCTGCCCGCGACAATGCTGGGGTAGCTGAAACGAATCCAGCCATTGACTGATTCTTCCACAGGGCCGGTAAAAATTTCGCCGCTGGGCATGTTTTTATGACCGTCGCTGTTGATGAAGGTGCGCCCGTCAATCGACAGTTCGATGTCGGCGTTCGGGCCTTGCAGTCTGACGTTTTTCTTGCCCACGAGCCAATCGACTTTTTTCTGCTGCATCTGAGAAAGTTTGCGCCACTCCCCTGCCGGGTCTTCGTGGTCAAGGAACATCGAGCCATAGATAAAGTTTTCGTATTCCTCCAGGCTCATATTGGCTTCCTGAGCGCTGGCCTCCGTGGGATACCATGTACCAACCCACTCAAACTCATTGCGAGCAGCGCGATTAAGGCGGGTATCAAGCCAACTTTTACGGGCGGCCTGTACCTGCTGCATTCGTTTGGCGTCAATGGTGGTCATGGCGCGGGTGTTATTGCTACTGCCAATGCGAATGTAGATGTCGGCTTTTTCATAGTAGAGGTTCATAGAGGGATCAAGCCAGGCAATCTGCTCATCAGAGGCTTCACGCAGGAAGTGACGCGCCATGAATTCGTCGCTGATGAACAGGGAAGGATTACCGCCGTAGCGGAGCACTTCCTTGTAAACCTCACGCAATGCAGGCAGTGTTACTACATCGCCGAGGATGCCCACCCACATACCTGGTTTCACATCACAGGCATAATCGACCAGCACATTCGCAAGCCGTTGCAGTCGAATATCGGTCATGCTATTTCTCCTTAGATTTGGGCGGGCAGAGACATAGCTCTGCCCCTACTCCATTCAATGATCGTTCCCGGCACGGTTAAAGGCGATCAGCATCGCGCCGACAACCGCTATCGCAGCACCGAAAAAAAGCGTGCCCTGAGGGTCTTTCCACTCAACCAGATGCTTCAAAAATGTCACCGCTAAAACGAGGATAATGACGCCGCTCAATTTTATCTTAAGGCCGTTAAAATCCTTGATGACCAACCATTCGGGCATATCCAGATCGCCAACGAACAGCTCATAAATACCAATAGCAAAAATGAGCAGTGCTGTCGCAATCAGAAAAGTATCCATCAACTCGATGAAGGAAATTGTGACGACTTCATCCCCAAAAGCGGTTGCAAACAGCTTCAGGATGATATTTACCACTTTGATAAAGCCATAAATATAGGCCGCCACTGATGCCAGGAGCGAGCCTATTACAGCAATTAAGGCAAGGTAGCGCGACAGCCCCAATAGTTTCGACATCTCGTTCCCCTAAGCAGACAATTTATACCAGACTGCGTGCCACCGACAGCGCGGCTTCAAAATCAATTTCATCACCAATGGCGTGTACATATTCGGCATGGCGGACGATGTTATCCTTATCGACAACAAAACAGGCTCGCTGGCAAATCCGCAAGTCTGTAACATGGACTCCGTAACTCGTGGAAAAGTTCATGTTAAAGTGATCGGACAGGGTAATGACACGGTCAATGCCTTCCGCCCCGCACCAACGGCGCTGGGCATAAGGCAAATCAGCACTAATGGTGAGGATCACCACATTTTCATCCAGCGCGGCTGCTTCCTGATTAAAGCGATGGGTCTGGGCAGAACAAACACTGGTATCCAGCGAAGGGACAAGGCTAAAAATTTTGACTTTACCTTCGTAGTCAGCAAGGGACTTATGCTGCCAGTTATTGGCAGTCAGGTCAAAGTTGGGAGCCGAATTGCCAACCTTCAACATTGGGCCCTCAACCGGATGTTCAACAGAGCCAAGCATCATCCCAGAGCGCATATCAGTTTATCTCCTCAGTATTGAAACCAATCTCAATCAACGGCATTATAGCCAGCAGCGACGAGTCCATTCAACGCTCTCACACCATTTACACAGGAAAGCAGTATGAATAATCGGTTACGCATTTTCGTGATTTTGATCGGCACCCTGCTCGTGGCAGCAACATTCACTTTCCCGGAGTGGCGTCCGCTGCTGACCAGAGAGATTGAAGCAGAGCGCTTTCCAGGTTTGAGCAGTGAGCAGCAAAGCATCTTTCAAAACCTGGAGCAGCAACAGCAGTTAGCGCTGCAAACGATGATCGAGATCAAACCGACACTGGCAGTTGAAATGGCGCGCGCCATCACCAGCCCGGATGTGATTGTTTCACCAGAAGCGACAATGGAGGTCAGCAATCCGACAATCGTGGCGAGCGGGCGATTCACGGAAGTCGATACCCTGCTGAAAGGTGAAGGCACTGCAACAATTTATCGAATGCCGGATAACAGTCTGGTACTGCGGCTGACCAACTTCCGCGTGACGAATGGGCCAGACCTGTTCGTTGTTATGACGCGCAATCCGCAACCGCGCAACCCAGAAGAACCGGGAGACCCGAATCAAGTTGGAACCGATTACATTAATCTGGGAGCACTGCAAGGTAATGCAGGCGAGCAGCTTTATAACATGCCCGCCGAAGTTGACCTGAGCCGCTACCGAGGCGTCGTCATTTACAGCGTCCCCTTTGAGACAGTTTTTACTTCAGCAGCGATCAGGTGAGTCAAATACCACCATAGCGCCATTGTCCGCCAACCATCGTGCCGAGGACTTTGACTTGCAGCAGTTCGGCAGAAGGAATGGCATAAGGGTCACGGTCAAGGACAACCAGATCAGCAAGAAAACCGGACGCTAATTTACCAAGACGATCATCCATCCCAGCAGCGTAAGCAGGGCCAAAGGTATAACCGCGCATGGTTTCATCCAGCGTGAGCCGCAGTTCGGGATACCAGCCATCCGGGCCGGGCGAACCATCAGCCCGCTGCCGTGTGACAGCGGCATGAATGCCCCGGAAGGGGTCAAGCGTATCGACAGGCGAGTCTGATCCAAAAGCAACAATCACACCCTGATCGATTTGCAAACGAGCATTATAAGCCCACTTCGAGCGTGCGCCCCAATAAGAATCGGCCATCACCATATCGGAGGTGGCGTGGATGGGCTGGAAAGACCCGATAATGCCTAACTGAGCAAGGCGACCTGCATCGTCAGGGTGAATAACCTGGACATGTTCAATACGATGGCGACGGTCAGCAAACGTTTCACCACGCGCAGCTTCTTCCCGGCGAATGACTTCATAAACATCCAGCACATCATGTACGGCGCGGTCGCCGATAGCGTGAATGGTGGAGGGCAAACCGGCAGCACTGGCACGGCTGACAAGTTCGGCCATTTCCTCTTTGTCGATGGTCGAAATACCGTAGTTATCCGGCTCCCCTTCATAGGGGTCGATCATGTAAGCCGTGCGCGGGCCGAGCGCACCATCAGCAAAAATTTTGAGCGCGCCAATTCGCAGCCAGTCATCCCCGAACCCCCCACGCAAGCCGCTGTCGAGGGCGGCAGGCAGCCAGGCACGGTTGATGTGTTTCAATACACGAAGGCCTAAGTCACCCCGTTCGCGCATGATCTGCAAAGCACGCAGGCAGGAAGGCTCATCAAAGTCATGCAGCCCAGTTAACCCAACTGCGTGAGCCTGTTCCTGAGCGGATTTCATGTAAGTGGCAACCTGCTCCGGCGACGGCGGCGGAATCTGATGATGTACAGCATTCATCGCCAGTTCAAGCAAAACACCAGTTGGCTGACCGGATGCATCGCGGACGAACTGGCCGCCATCGGGGTCTGGCGTGCTGGCCGTGATGCCACACAGCCGCAGTGCCGCCGTGTTGACCCAGGCAGCATGACCGCTTTTGGCCGTGAGGTAAACCGGATTCAATGGGGCAACGGCATCAAGATCGGCAGCAGTGGGAAAAGCACGATCGGGCCAGACATCCTGAAACCAACCAGCGCCGGTAATCCATTGGCCGGGGGGAACACGATTCACCCAGTCAGCAACACGACTGACCGCGACTGATTTATCCGGCACTTCAAAGAGATCGACGCTGAAGAGCGCACGCGCCGTACCTTCCCAATGGATATGGGCATCAATAAGACCGGGGATGACAGTTTTTCCACCGAGATTTTCGCGCACTGTTCCGGGGCCAGCCAGCATCAGGATGTCGTCATCCGAACCAGCAGCAACAATACGTTCACCAATGAGCGCCAGTGCAGTTAAACGCGGGGTGCGGTCGTCAAGCGTTATGATGTTGCCGTTGTATAGGATTCGTTCAACCAGAGTCACAATTTTGCCTCCGTGAGGGCAGCGTGAACTTCTTCAACAGTGGGCGCGCCATCCAGTCCAATGCGAGTGACAGAAGCAGCGGCAAGCCTTGCAGCAACGTGAACTGCCTTGTGGATGTCGCCATCAAGAACATGCAAACCCGCCAGCAGGCCAGCGGCAAAAACATCTCCTGCGCCAGTGGGGTGTACCAGCTCAACCTGGGGCGTGGTGTAGCTGGTTGGCTGACCATGATGATAGTACGTACCGCCACGTTCAGCGCGGGTAACAAAGAGATGTTCAACAGCACCGGCAAACAGTGCTTCAAGTTCAGGCGCTTCGGCAATGTCTTCTTCGCTAAAAACGACTATATCAATATCCTGCAAAACATCCGCATCGAACCAGGGCTTGAAATAAACGCGGCCATCAGCATCCCAACGGCGCAGCCAGCCCTGAAGCGTGAGCATAACTGTCGCGTCTTTGAACAAATGGGCAATCTGCGGGTCAACTTCATCAGTCAAGGGGGCGAGATGCACCAGCGGCGCTGCCAGCCAATCAGCCGGAACATCTGTAACGGTAATCTTTGAGGCAACACCACGAATATACTGAACACGCCCGGATGGTTCATAAATATTTTCAAAAGTCGAGGTCGATGCAGCGGGCAGCACAATCATCTCAGCGAGATAAGGCTCAAGTTCTGCCAGCAGCGGTTCTGGTGAAGAGGCACTGGTGAGCGCACCGACCTTAAGACCGAAGGCGTGAACAGCCCGCGCCGCATAAGAGACGGTGCCACCCAGGAGCCGACCGTCCGGAGTCAGATCAGCAGTGACATGGCCGATCAGGAGATAATCGGGAGTCATAGATGCCTACTTCGGAACAATGGTGACTTTGCGCGAGTTACCCTCGCCCACACTCTTCGTCTGAACATCCGACCGATTGCGAAGCGCCAAATGGATAATACGGCGTTCGTAGGGGGGCATTGGTTCCAGCGCGACTACCCGCCTGCTACGAACCGCCTGGTCGGCCATACGCAGGGCGAGATCATGCAGCATTTTTGAGCGACGGGCTTTGTAGCCAGCGGCATCAACCACGATATTTGCACGATGCTGAAGTTCACGGCTGGCGATGAGGCGCGTGATGTATTGAAGCGAGGCCAGCGTCTCGCCCCGGCGACCAATGAGCGCACTCAAATCAGGGCCGGAAATATCGAGCAACCAGGGAGAACCATCGGTCTCATCGGCGGCACGGGCGCGGCGGACGATGACTTCAGCTTTTTCAATCGCCATGCGTTCGAGCAATTCAAGCAGGATAGTTTTGCCAACACGGGCATCATCATCCAAGCCTTCATCATCTACATATTCGCGCAGTTCCCCGATGAAAGGCACATCATCTTCATCATCACTGTAGTTGTCTTCGACTGGTCGGGAAGAGGCAGGCTGGGGTGCTGCGGGCGCAGGGGTACGAAAAAGTTTAAGGCGTACACGAGCAGGGCGCGCACCAATGCCAAAAACGCCCCGACTCGGTTCATCCAGCACTTCAACAATCACATCACTGGGTGAAACACCTAGTTCAGCGAGGCCGCTGGCGATAGCATCCTCGACGGTTTCCCCCGTCGCTTCGATTGAACGTTCTGCACTCATGGAAAAATCCCTTTTACGAAACGGAGCGGATAAAGACCTGCCTCATCCGCTCAAAATATTTTACATCAGGGGGGTAACACTCGTTCAACCCCATAGGTGCAGTTGGAGCACCCTATTTAGCAGCCTTCTTCGGACGAGGTGTGCCAGATTTGGCGTTAATAACCTCACCTTTAGCATCTTTAGCTGTAGAGGTGATAACATCATCTCCGCCAGATTTCTTCTGATTCTGGCGTTCCAGACGTGCCTGTTCCAACCTCCCCTGCGGGACAGCAGGAGCCGCTTTTGGCGTGCTATTGTTAAAGGGGAGGATGTTCTTCCAGCTAAAGTTCTCGTTACGGCTGTACTGCACAATGCTGATGATGTTAGAAACGATGAAGTAGATCGACAACCCAACCGAGAACGAGAGCGAGAACATGCCCATCATAACCGGCATAATGGTCGTCATGGATTGAGTCATAGCAGCAGCCTGATTGGGCTTACCATCTTCAGAGGGAGGCAGCGACGGCGTAATCATCTTACTCTGAACATAAGATGTAATCAGCACCAGGACGGGCAGCACCAGCGCATAGACCGGGTTTGAAGTCGGCGGCTGTGTCAGGTCAACACCAAAAACGACATTGTTCAGCGGCACAAGCCCATCCAGACCAGATACCATAAAGCGACCGGAAAGGTCGAGCAACTGGAGCGGCGTGGCAGCAAGGGCGTGATTGATAGCCTGATACAGCCCGATCCAGATGGGAAGCTGAATAATGAGGGGGAGACAACCACCGAGCGGATTGACGCCAAATTCCCGGTAGAGCTTCATCTGCTCCTGCGCCAGCTTCTCACGGTCGTTTTTATACTTTTCCTGAAGCTTTTTCAGCTCTGGCTGAAGCTGCTGCATGGCTTTCGAAGAACGCATCTGCTGGACGCTCAGAGGGTACATCAGAAGACGTACCAGCACCGTAAACAGGATAATCGCCAGCACAGCGCTGTTGCCGAAAACGGAGTACAACAGCGTGATGACGGTGATAAACGGATTGAGGATTAAATCCCACATCGGCTAATGCTCCCCGGCCTTAGGATAAGGCATATGTCCACTGATATTCCCCTCGCTCCAGCGTGTAGGCGACGAGCAGTTCGCCCGGCGACAGGGTGCCAACGATAATGTAGGGTTCTTTTACCGCCGAGCCATTACCCGGCTCAACGAGCAGCATGTCCGAAAGTACAGGTGATGTCAACTGCCGCACAAGAGGCTGACCTTCAGTATCGGTAGTGGTTTCACCTGTCTCACGATCAAGCCAGTAGACATTGTGGTCGCGGGAACCAACAACCACAAATTTAGCAGTCACAATAGGCGATGGGCGAATACACGCCTCAGCGACCTTACGTTTCCAGATTTCAGTCAGGCCATCGGCGGCAC
>CAYUTY010000058.1:0-36036 GCA_964447795.1 uncultured Anaerolineaceae bacterium | reverse complement strand
GCCGTCTTGCCTGAAGTTAGAAGCCCCCACGTTTACGTGTGGGGAGTATGTCACGCTTTCTATTTTAAAACTGTCAGGCCGTGAGGCTCCGCCCCTACTCCATTCCACCCACAGCCGGATTTATGCTGCTGTTGGCTGTGAATCGAAGGCGCAACAGAGCGGGTCGCAATCAGGCGACTTCTGAATGACCGGCAGTGTCGGTTTGGTGGGGCGCGGCAGGCGGCGCAGGCTCGGTCAGGCTTTCCTCCAGCAGGCGGCGGAGAACAGTGGGCAGGATACCGCCGTTGGCGTAATATTCGATGTCAACCGCCGTGTCGAGGCGGGCGGTCATCACAATGTTGAAGCGGGTGTGATCGGGCTTTTCCACCGTGACGGTGATCTCTTGTCGGGGCGTCAAGCCGGCGTCGATTCCCTCAATCGTGAGCCTATCCTCACCGGTTAGCCCCAGCGACTGGGCATTCTGACCGGGTTTGAATTGCAGCGGCAAAATCCCCATGCCCACCAGATTACTGCGATGGGTGCGCTCAAAACTCTCGGCCAGCACAGCACGCACACCGAGCAGCAGCGGCCCTTTCGCCGCCCAATCGCGCGAACTACCAGTCCCATATTCCTTGCCAGCGATGATGACGACGGGGACACCCTCGCGCTTATAGCTCATGGCGGCGTCGAAAATGGTGGTCAGATTCCCATCGGGATAATGCAGAGTCAGGCCGCCTTCCACACCCGGCAGCATGAGGTTTTTGATGCGGATGTTAGCGAATGTGCCGCGCACCATCACGCGGTCATTGCCGCGCCGCGCCCCGTACTGGTTGAAGTCCCGCCGCTCAACACCCTGCTCTACGAGATAACGAGCAGCGGGCGTCTCGGCGGCGATGCTGCCAACGGGGGAAATATGGTCAGTGGTGATGCTGTCGCCAAAGATGCCCAGCACACGCGCATTGGTGATGGCCTGAGTGTGCACGACTTCCTCGAAGAAAGGCGGCTTCTGAATATAGGTCGAGTCGGGATTCCAGGGATAGAGAAGGGTGTTTTCGCTCGACAGGGCATTCCAGGCCGGATTGCTGCTGCCCACATCGCGGTAAAGGCGCTCAAAGGTTTCAGGGTTGGACGTTTGGGCAATCACCTCGGCGATTTCGCGATGGCTCGGCCAGATGTCACGCAGGTAAACCGGACTGCCATGCTGATCTTCGCCAAGCGGTTCATGGAGCAGATCAATATCCATCGTCCCGGCCAGGGCATAGGCCACCACCAGCGGCGGCGACGCCAGAAAATTGGTTTTCACCAGCGGATTGACACGGCCTTCAAAGTTGCGGTTGCCGCTGAGAATGGCCGCCACGACAAGCTGGTTGTCGGTCACGGCCTGCGCCACATTTTCCGGCAGGGGGCCACTGTTGCCGAGGCAGGTCATGCAGCCGTAACCGACGACGTTAAAACCAAGCGTATTGAGCGCATCCAGCAGACCAGCATCATGAAGATACTGAGTCACAACACGCGAACCGGGGGACATGCTGGTCTTGACGTAAGGCGCAGCGCGCAGTCCACGTTCAACGGCTTTTTTCGCCAGCAAACCCGCGCCGATCATCACCGAGGGATTGGAAGTATTGGTGCAGCTTGTGATGGCGGCGATGACCAGCGCCCCATGTCCCATCGTGGCCGTCTGGTGCTCCGGGTTGTCGCGGTTCACGAGGACGGGAGCGCGTTTATTCCGCTCAGGCGCTTCCACACCGTAGCCGCCGCCGCTGACCGGCGCAGCGAGGGCATTGGCGAAGGTTGATTTCATCTGCGACAGCCTGACACGATCCTGGGGGCGTTTTGGCCCGGCGAGGCTCGGCTCGATACTGGTCAGGTCGATTTCCAGCGTATCGGTGAACTCTGGATAGGGCATGTCGTCGCTGCGGAACAAGCCCTGTAGTTTGTGATAATGCTCAACCAGCGCGACTTCGGCTTCGGGGCGACCGGTGCGGCGCAGGTAATTGAGCGACTCGGCATCCATCGGAAAAAAGCCCATCGTCGCGCCATATTCGGGGGCCATGTTGGCGATGGTGGCGCGGTCGGGCAGCGACAGCAGGCTAAGACCGGGGCCGTAGAATTCGACGAACTTATCGACCACGCCTCTTTTACGCAGCGTTTGGGTGACAGTCAGGGCGAGGTCGGTGGCCGTCGCTCCTTCGGGAAGCTGTCCTGTGATTTTGACCCCGATCACCTGCGGCGTCACGATGTATACGGGCTGGCCGAGCATGGCCGCTTCAGCCTCAATGCCGCCGACACCCCAGCCGACAATGCCGAGTCCGTTAACCATGGTGGTATGCGAATCGGCGCCGACCAGTGTATCGGGGAAAACAATGGTCGCGTCACCGTCGGCGGCAGTACGCACGCCTCTGGTGAGGTATTCAAGATTGACCTGATGCACGATGCCGATGCCCGGCGGCACGACACGGAAATTACGGAAGGCCTTTTGTCCCCAGTGAATGAACTGGTAACGTTCCTGACTGCGCTGTAACTCAATCATCGCGTTCAGCCGGAGGGCGTCATCGCTGCCGAAGTGATCGACCTGAATCGAGTGATCCATCACCAGATCGACCGGAATTTGCGGCTGAATGAGGCTGGCGTCCCCGCCGCGCGCCTGCATCGCTTCGCGCATGGCCGCCAGATCGACCAGACAAGGTACGCCGGTCAAGTCCTGCAACAGCACCCGCGCCGGTTTGAAGGGAATTTCGCGCTGGCGGGGAGCCACCGGATTCCACTGTGCCAGCCGGACGACATCATCTTCCGTGATGGCAAAGTTATCGCACTGTCGCAGCAGCGACTCCAGCAGGATGCGGATGCTGAAGGGCAGGCGTTCGAGCGCGGTGCTGGTGATGGTTTCCAGGTGGGACAGACGATAAAAATACAGTTCTGCGCCGCGCGTATTCATGGGTGCACGCGCACCAAAAATATTGCTGGCGTGATTACGGGCCATCATGGTATTTCCCCCTCTTATGAAGTTGTAGCGAAAACAGAATGTGCCTCGAAGCAGTTATGAGCATGATAAGCGGTTTTGAATTATCATTCAAACTGATGATGTCGATGAGATTTATAGATAGTATCTATAAGAGGAGATGTGGTGAGCCTCGACCTGCATAAAATCAGAATTTTTGCGACCATCGCCCGCCTGATGAGCTTCACCCGCGCAGCCGATCATCTGCACATGACGCAGCCAACGGTTTCGCAGCAGCTTGCGATGCTGGAAGCACAGCTTGGCACGCCGCTGATCGAACGGGATACGCGGCGGCTGCGGCTGACAGCAGCGGGTGAGGCCCTGCTCCCGTATGCCGAGAAACTGCTGACGCTGACTCAGGAAGCCGTCGAGGCCACCCGCGCGGCGGCAGGACTGGCAGACCGCACCTTACGGCTGGGCGTGGGGCATACGCTGGCGATTTACCTGCTGCCTGACCTGCTGAGCCGCTATCAGGCGCAATATCCGGGGCATCGGGTGCGGATCAGCGTCGGCAATACCGGACAGCTTGTGACGCTGGTGGCATCGGAAGCGGCGGAAGTGGCGCTGGTGGGTTCTCCGGCTGAGCATCCGGGCATCGTGATGACGCCCTTCATGCGCGATCATCTGGTGGTGATCGTCACGCCGGGCGACCCCTGGGCGGAACGCGCCGATGTGGAACTGGACGAACTGCGCCAGCGCATCTTCCTCACACGCGAGCCGGGGTCGGCGCTTCATGCCAGCGTGGAACGGCTGCTGGGCGCGGCCCACCTCGCCAGCGAGTCGGTGATTCAACTGGGCGAAACCGAGGCGATTAAACGCAGTGTGGAAGCCGGGTTAGGGGTGGCGCTGATTCAGGGGATTGCCGTCGAGCGCGAGGTGGCGGCAGGGCATCTGTACGCGCTGCGGCTGCGCGGCGGGGATGACAGCCGCACCTATGTTTATGCCCACCGCCAGACCCAGACGCTCTCTTCCGCCGCCAGAAACCTGATTGACCTGCTGCAAAACCTGCCATGATGGCGGTGCTCATGGGCAGCAGGATCAGCGTGAATTATACTTTTCTGTACTGTCATGGCGTTTTTCGCGTTTTTGTGAAGCGCCACCCAAGCGATAAACCAGCCAGAGTCCGGTAAATGCCAGCGAGGTCATCAGCAGCACCATGAGATTGGCATCATCGTAACGGCGCGCCTGCACCGCGTCATAAATCGCCAGCGGCAGCGTTTGGGTGCGCCCTGGAATATTCCCGGCAACCATGAGGGTCGCACCAAACTCCCCCAGCGCCCGCGCTGAACTCAGGATCAGCCCCGCCAGAATGCCGCGCCGGGCCAGTGGCAGGGTGACATAGCACCACACCTGCCATTCCGCCGCACCATCGACGCGAGCCGCGCCTTCGACTTCAGGCTCGACATCTTCAAAGGCGGCCCGCGCCGTCTGCACCATCAAGGGCAAGCCGACGACCATTGAGGCGAAGGCCGCCGCCTGCCAGGTGAAGAGCAGGTCAATTTTCAACTGCTCTACGAGAAAGCTGCCACGCCCCAGCACGAAAAGCAGATAATAACCGACGACAGTGGGCGGCAGGACTAAGGGCAGATAAATCACGGTTTCCACTATCAGTTTGCCGCGAAAGGAAACCCGCGCCAGCAGCAGCGCCAGCGCCATGCCCACGATGAAAATACCAATGACCGCTGTACCGGTGACTTGCAGCGAGAGCAAGAAGGGCTGCCAGTTCATTCAAGCGGCTCTTCCCCCGGCAGGATGAAGCCATAGCGGCGCATCACTTCGCGTCCGGCTTCGCTGTTGACAAAGGTGGCGAACTGCCGCGCTTCCGGCTCGTGTTCGGTGCTGGTCACTACTGCTAACGCCTGATTCAGCGGATTGTGTAAGTCAGCGGGGATAAGCACATAGCGCCCCTCATCGCCTGCCGCGATACTGAGTGACAGCGCGACGATGGCGACATCGACATTGCCGGTTTCGGCATATTGCAGCGTCTGGGCGATATTCTCCCCTAAAATCAGCCTGGGCTGCACGGCTTCCCATAAGCCAGCCGACTCTAGGGCTTCACGGGCGGCGACACCGTAAGGCGCGTGTTCGGGATTGGCAATGGCAATGCGGTTCACACCTTGTTGCGTCAGATTGTTGATGCTGTCGAATGTCAGCGGACTATCGGCGCGTGTCCAGATTGTCAGGCGTCCCTGGGCATAGAGCGCAACGGTATCAGCGATGACCAGGCCAGCTTCCTCTAGATCATCAATATAGGAGCGATTGGCGGCAGCGAAGACATCGAGCGGAGCGCCCTGCTCAATCTGCTGGGTGAGCTGACCGGTTGAGCCGAAGTTGAAGACGACCTGAATATCGGTCTGGTCTGTAAATAATGTTCCAAGTTCCTGAAAGGCCGGTGTCAGATCAGCAGCAGCCGCGACGGTGAGCGTAACAGCGCTGGAAAGACTTGTTTCGGCAGTCGGCGCGGCGGCGCTGGCACAGGCGGAGAGTAAGAGTACAGCGAGCATGAGAACAATGTCTGGGCGCAGCTTCATGAATGGCATCTCCTTGCCTCAAAACAGATAAGGTTTACAGGCTGCCCTGGTCGGGTACGACCAGTTCACAGCGTTCGATCCAGCGCAGCACGGCTTCTAACTGGCTGATGTGGAATTCCAGTGCAAGAAAGTCGATACCGGGTTGGGCATGGTCACGTTCGGATAGGAGTTCTGCCTGTTTTTTCTGACAGGCCTGACGCTGGCAGCGCACAACAGCACCCGTCGGGATATTCAACTGCCGGGCGATGTAGAGACGACTGAGAAACTCGACCCGGATACGGCGAATACTGGCAGGGGGATGCGGCTCATTCAACCAGGCCGAAAGGCGCTTTTCGCCCGCTTCAGTCAGGGTGTATTCTGTCCGCGTTGGGGCATTTTCCGAGGCAATTTCATGCCCGGCAATCCAGCCTTCACGTTCCAGGCGCTTCAAAACGGCGTAAATCTGGCTGGTACTCAACTTCCAGACGCGACCAAGCTGGTGGGTGCTGCTAAAGCATTCCAGCAGTTCATAGCCGTGCCGGGCCTGAACAGCCAACAAGCCCAGTATGGTTTCATCGGGTGTCAGTGAAGTCATACCAGCTATTCTATCGTGGAATAGCTGTGTGATGCAAACTTTATCGGGGCGGTCTGATGTTCCCGCCCCATACTGAATTGCCCCCTCACACCAGGAAGGTTTCGAACTGCCACATATCCTCATCGGCAGGGCGTGGGCGGCCCCAGTTCTCGAAGGGGTCGAAGTGATTCTTGAGCGGCGTCCAGTCGGTTGGTACTGATGGACACGGGCCGAGGTAGGGATTGGCGGTCGCTAAAATTTCGCGGTGCGGCAGATCATCCGGCACGTTGAAACCCTTGCGCGGGTTGCGAATCATCCAGGTGAGCGCCGCTAAAAGCGAGGCCGCCACTTGCAGCGTGGTGGCGTTCTGGCCGGGGACGAGCCGCCGCGCCTCGTGAATATCCAACTGCGAGCCGACCCACCAGCCGTTGAGTTCATGCCCCAGCAGCAGCACGCCCAATTCGTCGCGCCCGCTGATGATGTCGTCGTTCATGATGCGCTGCTCGAACTGCAATTCGTAGCCGTTCATGCGGAGTTCGTGCAGTGAGGCGATGGCGGCGTCTGTGGGCAGGTAGGCGTAATGCACTGTCGGGCGGTAGAGCGGGACATCACCATCCCACACCGTCAGATGGTCGCTGAGGGTGAAAGCCTCGCCATGCCGGATCACCATACCGATGATTTCCCCGCCCAGCGGCACCCAGGAGCGCACCAGCGTATTCACGCCCATCTGGCTGAGGCAAATCTGATTGCCGGGGCCGTAGCGATGCACCTGGGCATAATCGGGCAGCCAGCGCTCGTGCGTCCCCCAGCCCATCTCCGCCGGGGCGATGCCTTCCTCATGGAAACCAGCAATTGACCAGGTGTTGACGAATTCGCCGACCTGTTTGGGCGTATGGCTGATCTGCGTGTCGCGCTCGGAAATGTGGATAACCTTGACGCCGGTATGCATCGCCAGCCGGGCATAATCAGCGTCGGAAAGGGCATGTTCCAGCGCGGCGCGGCGGCGGCTTTGCAGGTATTCGTCGTCGATCATCTGGCGGGCGATGTCTTCCAGCGCGACTTTAGCCCAATGGCTGACGAGGCCGGGATTCGCGCCATGTTCGACAATGGCAGTCGCGCCTGGTTCGCTCCATTTAGCGATCATCTTCCGCAGCGCCATGTGGCGGACGTAGAGCGTCCGTTCCGTCGGATGCTTGGTTTCGATGTCGGCGTAGGGATCCCACTGCTCAACCGAGGTGTTGATGTAGAGGACATTGTGATCGTGACACCACTGGATGATCTCACCGGCGTCGATATTCCAGGCCAGGTCGATGAGCAGGTCGCCATTGCCGACATATTTTTCCAGCGTCGCGGCCAGATCGTCCGGCGTGACGCGGTGCTGGACGAAGGTCGCGCCAGCCGCCAGTGTATCGGGAATGAAGGCGCGGTTGTCTTCAAAATCCATCACCGTCAGTCTGGAGAAATCCATCTCAAGGTGTTTGAGCAGCAGGGGGAGTAAACAGCGCGCCACCGCGCCACAACCAAGAACCAGCACACGTCCGCCAAACGGAATCTTCATCTCGCTAATGGGTGACCTCTTTTCGTCAAATTCAGGAAGTGACATTGTAGTAGATCGGGCGGAGTGTGTCTATTGCATGTTATCGGCAGGCATAAAAAGCGGCGGGTTATGGGAATCTCAAATATCCTTAAATCTGGCTTAAATGATTGCTGGCAGCGCCCGAAACATGCGATACTTTGGTGAGTGTATGTAAGCTGAAGTGAGATTTGCCCATGCCAACGATCACCCTGATTGAAGATGACCGGCTGATTGTCGAGCCGGTGGTGCGGGCGCTGGAAGGCATGGGTTACAGCGTTCGCGCCGCTTACGATGGGGCTGCCGGTCTGGAAGCCGCGCTGGAACAACCCTGCGACCTGGTGATTCTGGACATCATGCTGCCGAAAATGGACGGCTGGGAAGTATGCAAAGCCATCCGCAAAACCAGCGTCGTCCCCATCCTGATGCTGACCGCCCTCAGTGACGAAATTGACCGCATCCTCGGCCTGGAACTGGGCGCGGATGATTACCTGACCAAACCCTTCAGCACACGCGAACTGCTGGCACGCATCAAGGCGTTGTTACGCCGGGTCGAGTTCGACCTGACACGCATGTCCAACACGCACCAGATTACGGTGGACGACCTTCGCATTGATTTAGACCGGCGGCAGGTGTACAAGGGCGAACGCGAACTGAATCTGCGTTTCAAGGAATTTGAACTGCTGAGCCTGCTGGTAGCGAATATGGGCGAGGTGGTGACGCGGGCGGAAATTTTCGACAAGGTGTGGGGGACGGACTGGCTGGGCGATATGCGGACGCTGGATGTACATATCCGCTGGCTGCGCGAAAAAATTGAGGATGACCCCGGCAGCCCGCGCTATATCCAGACCGCCCGCAGCGTTGGCTACCGTTTTGCGATGGGGGAATAGCGTGAATATCACCAGTATTCGCAGCCGCCTGCTGCTGGCTTATGTTGGCATTATTCTGGTCGGGTTCGCCGGGCTGACGGTGCTGGCCGGGGGACAGATTTCGTCCGCCGCGCGGGTGGATTATGCCCAGCGTCTGCAAAACGAAATCCGGCTGATTGCCCAGGGTGTATCCGGCGTTGTCAACAGCAGCGGGGCTGAGGACGCCAGCCTGCTGGAAGCGATTTTCGCCCCCTACGAAGAACAGGTGAATGGCAGCCTGGCATTTTTTCCGCTTCGTGTTCGGGGGCGCGGCCCGCTGCGTGACCTGTTCCGCGACAGGCTGGAACTCGAAACGGCCTCGCGCGGGCAGGTGATGCTGGTGGAGCGGCGGACTGAAAGCGGCGAGATCGCTTTTCATACTGCCGCGCCGGTGGTGAAGGATGGGCTGGTGCAGGGAATTGTTCAGCTCATCGTACCTGCAAATAACCTTGAGGATATTGTCACCGGACGCTGGATAGAACTGGCGCTGGTCTGCGCCCTGCTGACCGCCGCCGCCGGATTAGCCGCTTTCCTGCTGGCGCGCTCGATCATTCGCCCGCTGTCGCTGCTGCGCGAGTCCGCCGCGCGACTTTCGACAGGCGATTTTTCGCACCGGGTGGCCTATACGCGCCGCGACGAAATTGGCGAGGTCGCCCAGGCTTTCAACGAGATGGCGCGGCAGGTGGAAAGTATGCTGGAGGAACAGCGGGCTTTCGCCAGCAATACGTCGCACGAACTGCGCACACCGCTGACGACCATCCGCCTGCGGACTGAAGCGCTGCGCTATGACAAAACCCTTGATGATGCCACTGCCAGCCGCTACATCGAAGAAATTGACGATGAAATGATGCGCCTGGGCAACCTGATTCAGGATTTGACGCTGCTGTCGCGCTTCGATGCCGGACGCGCCGAACTGGGACAGGATCAGGTCGATATGATGCGCTTCGCCGGGAGTGTGCAGCATCAGGTAGAAGCAGGCGCGCGGGAAAAACAGATCGATATCGCGCTGAAACTGCCGCAAGCCGACGCCCTGCCCATCCGCGCCAGCATTCACCATCTGACAGTGGTGTTCCGCAACCTGCTGGATAACGCCATCAAATACACTCCTGTGGGCGGTCAGGTGACGTGGAATTTGGAGCAAAAAGCCGATGGCGTCTACAGCATCATCAAGGATAGCGGGCAGGGCGTGGATGCCGAACATCTGCCGCATTTATTCGAGCGTTTTTATCGGGTGGATAAAGCCCGTTCGCGCGATGTGCCGGGTACGGGGCTGGGGCTGGCGCTGGTGAAATCCATCGTGGAGGCTTACGGCGGCTCGATCAGCATTGAAAGCGCCGGGGCAGACAAGGGTACAACGGTTCGCGTTTTCTGGCCGTACCAGCCGCACAAGCAGCAAAATACACTGGCTGGTGCTGTTATGGCATAATTGCGCTATCAGCACAACAGATTAGAGGTGCATCCCTCATGATGAAAACGCTGGAAATCCGCATCCAGATTACATCCGAAGGTCAACTGATCATGCCGACACTTCCCGACCTTCAGCCGGGCGAATATGATGCTGTTTTGGTTTTGGATACATCATTGTCGCAACGATGCTGGCACATGATATTAAAGAAATTTTCACCAACAACACATCTGACTTCGTTCGCTATGCACATCTGATAACCGTTATTTCGCTCTGACGCCCCGTTTTTCGTTCATGAAAGCTGGATGAGATAATCCCTTCTCTCTAACCTCAATACAATATGGCTCAGGTATGCTCAGGCAAATGTCCAAGATGAGCAGCGATACCGATGAAAAAAACTGAGCAGACTTCTCGCTGGCGGCTGCCATTTGCAGCGGCGCTGGCTGTGCTAGGGGCAGCAGGGGCGTGGTATATACGGCGGCGGCTGATGCTGCCGGTACAGACTGAAAAGCTGGATGTGGCGATAGGCGAACCGATGCCGCACCCGATTCCACTGGATGCCCAATGGGGAGAAGCGCCGCTGCAACTGCTGACCAGCGGCACCGGGCCGCTCTATATTCGGTCTTATCAGGCCGATATTGCCCAGCCAAAGCTGACGCCAGAGCAACTCATGCAGGAGGTAATGGCTGATCTGAATGACTGCACGCCGGGCGAAATGGCTTATTTTGAAAAGACCAAAGGCCAGCCGGGTCAGATGGCTGTCGGGGATGAATATAACGTGCAGGTGATTGGCCCCTGGGACGGCCCGGTGCGGGTCATCCGCGTCACGCCAACGTCCTTCACCTTTGTGACGCTTCAGGATCATTTTGAGGCGGGTGAAATTACCTTCAGCGTGACGGAACACCCCGATAAAGAGAATGTGATTCGCTTCCGCATTCAGTCGTGGGCGCGCAGTTCCAACCGCATCACCGACTTTCTATACCGCATTCTGGGTATTTCGCAGTTCGCCCAGACGACCATGTGGGCCAGTTTTTGCGCCCAGGTAGTCGCCAAAAGCGGCGGCGAACTGATCGATTATATTCAGGTGATGACGCACCAGACGAATGTGAACAATATCCTTCAGGACATGCCGGGCTGGAAACGTTACCAGCCGCACCTGGAACGCTGGCGCGGCGCGAATCTGAATTTCGACATCAGCAAGAGTGAACAGTTCACCGAAAGTAACGGCTGGCGTATTGACGACTACGCCATTGGCCTGCCTGCCGAAGCACCGGGTGAACCCGCACCGGACGGCTCGTTCGAGGCGGCTAAAGAGGTGCTGTTGAATTATGAATTCCCCGACCCTGATCTCATCAGCGGGATTTTTGTGCCGGACGACCCGCTGCAAGATCGGGTGATGGTGCTGCGGGGGCGGTTCCTGTTCATGACGTTTCTCTTCGGTGCGCGCATCGGTAGGGTGATTGATGAAATCCGCCCGACGGAAAAACAGGGTGAAGCGCGGGTGTGGGGCTACAGCTACCGCACGCTGGAAGGCCATTTCGAGATGGGCGAAATCACCTTTGAAATCTGGAAATTTCTGGAAAGCGGCGAGGTGCAGTTCCGCATCCATGCCTATTCCCGCCCGGATCACATCCCTAATCTGGCTTATCGCATCGGCTTCCGCATTTTTGGGCGTTCGCTGCAAGTGCGCTTTGCCCGCACCGCCCTGACGCGGATGCAGCAGTTGGTGCTGGAACGGCTGGCCGCGCCGGTTGCGCCGGAGGAGGCTGTCGAAACGCCGGAGGTGCTGCCGCTGGAAGCCGATGCCGAGGCACAGGAAAAAGCTGGCGAAGCTCAGGAGTCCAATTTAGGCTGATCGGCGGCATAGGTATCGCGCCAGGCCAGCGACCCATTCAGCACAATGGCGTCCTCAGCCAGCGCCACCGCCAGATCAGGCAGGCGGAAACGTTCTTTTGCGCCTTTGCGAAGCCGGTAAGCCAGATGCGAACCCACCGCCGCCGCACCCACCGCAGCAGCCGCCGCGCCCATTCGTTCGCCACGCCGCGCCAGCACCCCGGCCATGATCCCGGCCACGCCCATTCGCCCCAGCAGCGGCATCCAGTCGGTGCGGTTGGGGATGAAGGGCGTTTTATCCGCCGCCACCTCGCCCGAAGCCATCACTTTGGTCAGTTGGGCGATTTCCTGTGTTCCTAACAGCTTATAGAGCAGGTTGTCATCTGCTGCCGGGCGGCGATGGGATAAATAATCACTCATCACGGCGGGCAGCGTCATGCTCCGCATGGATACCAGCAAACCGAGCTTAATCGCATCCCAGGTATTCATAACGTACCGTCCCATATCACGATAAAGTTTGTGTCGTTTAACCATATCACGCCCGTCGCTCTGATGTAGCCTGATTCTCGCCTTCGCGCAATTTCTAGCGATTTTTATATATCATGCGGGGCTGTGCGTCATAATTGAAGGCTGCGCCGCAATCTGTTATCCTTAACAGTCTGTTAAACATCTCTTTTTAATCACTTCCAGGGGGCTTTGCATGACGGCTGACCGCGTTCGCGGCATGTTGACGTTAGAAGAACTGGCGCAAAAAGTCGAAAGTGGCGAAGTCGAAACGGTCGTGACCGTCTTCAGCGATCTTTACGGGCGGCAGATGGGCAAGCGTGTCACCGGGGAATTTTTCCTCGAACACACCGCCAGATCGGGGATGCACGCCTGTAATTACCTGCTGACTGTCGATATGCCGATGGAGCCGATACCGGGCTACAAGTACGCCAACTGGGAACTGGGCTACGGCGATTTTCACTGTGTTCCCGATCTGTCTACCCTGCGGATGGCGACCTGGCTGGACAAATCGGCTTTTGTCATCTGCGATCTGTACGACGAAAAAGCCCACGCCCAGGTCAGCGTCGCCCCGCGCAGTATCCTTAACCGGCAGGTGACAGCGGCAGCGGCGATGGGCTATCTGGCGCAGGGGGCGTCCGAACTGGAATATTTCATTTTTGACGAAACCTATAAGTCCGCCCGCGAGAAAAATTACATCAACCTCGAACACTTTGGCGCTTACATTGAGGATTACCACATCCTGCAAGGCACGCGCGAAGAAGTGCTGAATGCCGCCGCCCGCAAACACCTCGCCAGCAGCGGCGTCCCGGTGGAATTCAGCAAGGGCGAATGGGGGCCGGGGCAGCACGAACTGAATATTCGTTATGCCGATGTGCTGACGATGGCTGACCGCCACACCATTTACAAGCAGTGTTTCAAGGACATCGCCCACCAGTTAGGGCTGTCAGTCACTTTCATGGCGAAGTATGACTCCAGCACCGCCGGTTCCAGCAGTCACATGCACCTCAGCCTGTGGGATCAGGCAGGCAGCAAAAATGGCTTCGCGGGCGACCAGCCGCTTGGCCCGCTGATGGGTTCAAAGGAGTTTCGCTGGTTTCTGGGCGGCTGGATCGCTCACACGCCGGAACTGATGGCGTTTTACGCGCCGACCATCAATTCCTACAAGCGCTATCAGGCGGGATCGTGGGCACCGACCAGCCTGGCCTGGAGCTTCGACAACCGCACCGCCGGATTCCGCATCGTCGGGCATGGGCCATCGCTCCGCATCGAGTCGCGTGTCCCCGGCGCGGACATCAATCCCTATCTGGCTTACGCGGCAGCGCTGGCGTCCGGTCTGGACGGCATCCGCAACCAGATCGAACCGCCGCCGATTTTCCAGGGCGATGTTTACTCGGCCAAAAATCTGCCGCAGGTGCCGATGACGCTGCGCGATTCCATCGCCCAACTGGAAAAAAGCAGTTTCGCGCGGACGGCGCTGGGTGCGGATGTGGTGGAGCATTATCTGCACTTCTTCAAAACCGAGCAGGCCGCTTATGATAAGGCCGTCACTAACTGGGAACGCGCCCGCTATTTCGAGCAGATTTAGTTTGTCAACCTCACCCCCGCTGCACTTCGTTTAGCGCCCCCTCTCCATCGGATGGGGAGGGGGTTGGGGGTGAGGTGTTTGAGGATTTTCATCAAGGAGTGAATTTCACCATGCGTTTGAAGGATAAGGTCGCGCTGATTACCGGCGCGGGGAATGGCATTGGCCGGGAAACGGCGCTGCTGTTTGCCCAGGAAGGCGCGGCAGTCGTGGCGGCGGATGTGGCCGATGCCGCCGGAGAACAAACCGTCGCGGACATCAAAGCCGCCGGGGGACAAGCGGTATATGTTCACGCCGATGTCTCCAAAGCAGCCGACTCGGAAAATATGGTCAGGGTGGCCGAGGATACCTTCGGCAAGCTGAACGTGATGTTCAACAACGCGGGCATCATGCATGGCGACGACGACAACGCCGTCACCACTGAGGAAGCCATCTGGGATTTGACGATGGCGATCAACCTCAAAGGCGTATTTTTCGGCTGCAAATATGGCATCCCGGCGATGCAGCGGGCGGGCGGCGGCTCGATCATCAACACGGCGTCGTTCGTGGCGCTGTTGGGCGCGGCCACGCCGCAAATCGCCTACACCGCCAGCAAAGGCGGCGTCCTCGCCATGAGCCGCGAACTGGCGATCATCCACGCGCGGCAGAACATCCGCGTCAATGCCATTTGCCCCGGCCCGCTGCGGACGGAACTCCTGATGAACTTCCTCAACACTGATGAGAAAAAGCAGCGGCGGCTGGTACATATCCCGATGGGGCGCTTCGGTGAGGCGAAGGAAATCGCTTACGCCGCGCTCTATCTCGCCTCGGACGAATCCTCATACGTCACGGGCACTGAATTTGTCGTGGATGGCGGCATCACCGCCGCTTATGTCACACCGGAGTAATGATGGTTACGCAGCAAACAGCTTTTGAAGGCTTGGCGGTTGGCGGCAAACGGATCGCCAGCGCCGACGGTAAGACAGCGCCGGTTTATGAACCCGCCACCAATGCGGTACTGGCGGAGGTGGCGCAGGCGACGACGGCAGATGTTGATGCCGCTGTCAAGACGGCGCACGCTGCCTACAGCGCGGGCGCGTGGAAACAGATGCGCAGCCGCGAACGCGGGCAAATCCTCCAGCGCATCGCCAACCTGATCCGCGAAAAGACTGAGATGCTGGCGCAGATCGAATCGCGCAACGGCGGCAAACCGATCAGCGCGGCGCGGGGCGAAATCGGCGCGGTGGCGAATACGTTTGAGTATTATGCGGGCGCGGTCAACAAATTTCATGGGCAGACGATCCCCGGCAACGCCAACGGAACGGTGCTGACGTTCCACGAGCCGTTGGGCGTGTGCGCTTTGATCGTCCCCTGGAATTTCCCGCTGGTGATCGCCGGTTGGAAGATCGCCCCGGCGCTGGCGATGGGCAACACGGTGATCGTCAAGCCTGCCAGCGTCACCCCACTGAGCGCGTTGGCGCTGGCTGATCTGGTGCTGGAAGCCGGTCTGCCGGTAGGCGTGCTGAACGTCGTCACCGGGTCGGGTGGGTCGGTCGGTAACGCGCTGGTGACACACCCGCTCGTCCGCAAAATTTCGTTCACCGGCTCGACGGAAATCGGCGTCGGCGTGATGAAAGGCGCGGCGGCGGGCATCAAACGGGTGTCGCTGGAATTGGGCGGTAAATCAGCCAATATCGTCTTTGCTGATGCGAACCTCGATGTCTGCATCGAGTCGTCGCTGTTTTCGGTCTATGACAACGCCGGGCAGGACTGCTGTTCGCGCAGCCGCTTTTTAGTCGAACGCCCGCTGTACGACGAATTTGTCGAACGCTTCGTCGCCCGCACCAAAGCCATGCGCGTCGGCAGCCCAGCGGATGAAGCCACCGAGATGGGGCCGCTGATCACGCCGCAGCACCGCGATTCAGTGTTGAAGTACATCGAAATCGGCGATGGCGAAGGCGCGACGCGCGTCTGCGGCGGCGAAGTCCCCGGCGGCGAACTGGCATCCGGCAATTATCTGACGCCAGCGGTTTACACCGGCGTCCGCAGCGACATGCGAATCATGCAGGAAGAAGTTTTTGGCCCCGTCGTCGGGATTATGCCCTTCGATAACGAGGCTGAAGCCATCAGCTTCGCCAATGATTCGCCCTATGGCCTGTCCGGGTCGCTGTGGACGCGCGACATTGGCCGGGCGCTGCGGGTGGCGCGCGCCGTCGAAACCGGGATGCTCTCGGTCAACAGCAGCAGCAGCGTGCATATAGAAGCGCCCTTCGGCGGCATGAAGCAGAGCGGCCTGGGGCGCGAACAGGGCATGACGGCGCTGGAACACTACAGCGAATACAAGTCGGTATTCATCGCCAACGACTGAAATCAGGGCGTTCGCACCAGCCGCATTTCGTTGCTGGCCCTGAAACCGAGCGACTCGTAAATCGGGCGGCCTGCTTCGCTGGCGTGCAGCGTCACCGTGTAAATACCGCTGTCGTAACACCAGTCCATCAGTGTTTGCACCAGCCGCCGCGCTAATCCCCGGCGGCGGTAGGCTGGTTCGGTATAAACGTTGAGGATGTAGCCGCGAGTAGCGGTGTGGTCAATCGGGCCGGGCGGCCAGTCGAGCAGCATCAGCCCCGCCCCGGCCACCACTTCGCCCGCCGCGTTGACGGCCAGCCAACCGCGATAATAGCCGCTGGCGAAACGGTCTTGCAGCCAGGGGAGCGCCGCTTCTGTGCCACGTTCAATCGCCTCCGGCTTTGCCACCTGCATGTCCTCGAACATTTTGCGGCGGTGCGTTACAATCGTGAGAATGTCGGCCTGCGTCGCCGGGCGGATGGTGAAGCCGTCGTTCATCGTTTTGCTCCTTAGAGAATGTGCGTAGAGGCGGGTCTGAAACCCTCCGCTACATGGTGATGCTAATGCCATCCCCCGGCGCAAACAAGCAGGCCATCAGACCAAATTAACCATTGAGGCTCACCATGACCGACGACCTGCGCCCGTCCCCCCAGTACAAACCGGTATCGCTGTTTGTGACCTGCATCGTCGATATGATCTACCCGCAGACGGGGGTATCGGTCGTCGAAATTCTGGAACATCTCGGCGTCGAAGTGCGTTTTCCGATGGCGCAAACCTGCTGCGCTCAGGTGGCCTTCAATTCCGGTTTCTGGAATGATGCGCGGGGGGTAGCGAAACAATTTCTGACGGCCTTTGCCGATGCCGAAGTGATCGTCACGCCGTCCGGTAGCTGTGCTTCGATGGTGCGGCATTATTACCCCGAACTGTTTAAGGATGAGCCGGAATGGCTGGCGCGGGCGGAATGGGCCGGGGCGATCACCTGGGAATTTACGGAATATCTGGTCGATGGGCTGGGAATAAGCGACATCGGCGCGAAACTGCCGCCGACCAAAGTTGCTTTTCACGATGCCTGTCACGGGCTGCGCCTGCTCAACCTGGGCGGGCAAAGCCGGGCGCTGGCAGAGCAGATCGACGGCGTGACCGTCACCGAACTGGCAGGCGCGGATCAGTGCTGCGGCTTCGGCGGGTTATTCGCCGTGAAGATGCCGGAAATCAGCGGGGCGATGCTCAAGGATAAAATGACCAATATCAACGCTGCGGATGCGGATATGATCGTCACCGGCGACGCAAGCTGCCTGACGCAGATGAACGGCGGCCTGAGCCGGAATCAGGCCGATAAGCGCGTCGTTCACATCGCCGACCTGCTGGCGAAGGGATTGAAGGATGCGCCGGGAGGCTAAACCCGGTGATTATCAATTTTGTCGAAGGTCGCGCCGAAAACATAGGGGTTGGCATTCAGGAAGCCATGCGGGAACCCCAGGTCGATTTTGCTCACCTCGTCCAGCCGCGCCCACTGTTCCGGCGTCAGCGTCCATGCGACAGCCGCCAGATTGTCGGCAAGCTGCGCCGCCGTCCGCGCGCCGAGGATCGGAATCATCTGCCCTTTCGACCCCTGCCGCACCCAGTTGATCGCCACCTGCGCCATCGAGCGCCCGCTCTCCTGGGCGATTTTCTGCACTTCCAGCACCACACTGGTGGATTTTTCGCTCAGTTGACATTATCCGCGTTCAGGCGGGTCGCTTCCGCCGGTTTGTTGAGAAACTTCCCGGTCAGGATACCGGCTTCCAGCAAGCCCCAGGGCATCACGGCCATATCCCAGTGCCGCGCCATCGGCAGCAGGTCGCGCTCAACAGCCCTGTCCAGCAGTGAGTACGGCACTTGCAGCCCGATGAAGCGCGACCAGCCCATCAGCTCTGCCCGCGTATTGGCTTCGGCCACGATGTAAGCGGGCGAATCAGAAAAGGCAACGTAATTGACCTTGCCCGCCCGCACCAGATCGTCCAGCCCGCGTGCCACTTCCTCTACCGGGGTCATATAATCCCAGGCGTGCAGGTACAGCAGGTCAATGTAATCAGTTTTCAGGCGCTTCAGGCTGCGCTCGACGGACTGGCGCATGTTCTTGCGGCTGTTCCCGCCGGAGTTGGGATTGGTTGAGTCCGGTTTGGTCAGCGTGTACTTGGTGGCGACCACAAAATAATCGCGGTCAGCTTGCAGAAATTCGCCTAAAAATTCCTCGCTCGTGCCATCGGTATAATTGACAGAGGTATCAATGTAATTGCCGCCCGCCTCGGCAAATAAATCGAACTGTTTTTTCGCTTCGTCCTTCGACGCGCCCCAGCCCCAGGTTTCGCCGAAGGTCATCGTCCCCAGCGCCAGTTCCGACACGCGCAGCCCGCTCCGCCCCAGCAGTTTGTAACGCATGATGTTCTCCGCTTGATGAGATCAGAATATGTCTGTAACGGCGAAATTATAGTCTGCTGCAACAGGCGCTGCACCGCCCGGAGGTTCAGCCTGTATCCTGTACCAAAGGACAGGTGAGGCCAGCCTGCGTTATAATCCCATTTTTGCGGTCTGGAGGCAGGTGCGTGCGCTGGTTGTTGAGGTGTGGGTTAATATTCGCAATTGTGGATATGCTGGCGGCCTGCGCGGCTGCCATGCCGACGCCGACGGCTGCGCCGCCCGCAGCCGTTACGCCCGCTGATACCCTCGCTCGCTACAGCTTCGATGATGACGCCCCGGCGGGTTGGGATGTCTATTCGCTTGATAACGATCAGGCGGTGTTCCGCGTCAGCGGTGGCGCGCTCGAAGGCGCGGTGGTGGCTGACCGGGGCTACATCTGGTCGCTGGAAAATGTCGCGCGGGCGGATGTTGCCGTCAGCGCAACCGTCCGCCAGACGCAGGGCGAACCGAACGCCGCTTACGGGCTGATGTGCCGCGCCGACGACGCCGGAAATGGCTACAGCTTCGTCATCTCCAGCGCCGGTTATTTCGCCCTGCTGCGCGCCGACCCCGACGTCGATAACCCGCTGCAACTGGCCGAATGGCGGCAGCACCCGGCACTGCGCGTGGGCAGTGCCGCCAACGACCTGCAAATCATCTGCGCCGGGGAGCGGCTGGCGTTTTATGCCAATGGGAAACTGCTGGCCGAAGTACGCGACTCGGCCTATTCCAGCGGTGAAATCGGCCTCACGCTGGGCGCAGTCGGCGCGACGGCCTGGGCGCGATTCGACACAATAGTGGTGCAGTCAGTTAGTGAAAGCAGTTAAAAATGGCTGGAAAATATTTTGAAGAACTGGAAGTTGGCATGGTGATCCGGCATGAGCTGGGGCGGACGGTGACAGAGATGGATAATGTCCTCTTTAGCTCCCTGACACTCAACAGCCAGCCGCTCCACATCAATGAGGACTTCGCCGCCAAAACCGAATACGGCCAGCGGCTTGTTAACGGCCTCTTCACGCTGGCGCTGGTGGTCGGCATCAGCGTCGGCGACACGACCCAGGGGACGATTATCGCCAATTTAGGCTACGAGAATATCCGCCACCCACACCCGGTCTTTCACGGCGATACCATCTATGTGGAGACGGAAATTGTGGCAAAACGAGAGAGCAGGTCACGCCCGGAGCAGGGCATCGTCACCATGAAACACACGGGCCGCAATCAGAAGGGTGATATTTGCGTGGAAGTCACGCGCAGCGCCCTGTTTCTCAGGCAGTCGGCAGGGTAAAGAGGAAGCGCCCGCCTTTTCGTCCGCGACGGCGCGGGTCAACCCAGATTTTGCCCCGGTGCAGCTCGACAATGCTGCGCGAAATCGTCAGCCCCAGGCCGCTGCCTTCGTTCTGTCCGGCGCGGGCTTCCTTGCTGCGGTAAAAGGGCATAAACACGCGCTCGGCATCTTCGGCGGAAAGCCCCGGCCCCTCATCCGAAACGGTCACCAGTACGCCCGGCAGCACCACATCGCTCGGAGTTCCCGGCGGCAGGTCGTCGGGGGTATTCAGGCGTTCGGTGCGAACGCGAATGCGGGTATCAGGCGGTGCGTATTTGATGGCGTTGCTGATTAAATTGGTGACGACCTGGGTGATACGGCTGGCGTCGATATGCACAGAGGGTAGGTCATCATCCAGTTCCATGATGATTCGCTGCCCGCGTGACTGGTAATGCGTTTCGAGCAGGGCAACGCTGCCGATGATAATGTCTGTCAGGTCTGTCGGGGCCAGTTGCAGCCGCAGTTCACCAGTGTCGGCGCGGGTGACTTCAATGATGTCGCTGAAAAGGGTGTTGAGATGCTGGGCGCTTTTGAAAATAATCTCGGTATATTCCCGCGCAAAATCGGTTAACTCGTCGCCGCTTTTTTCCAGAATGAGCTGCGAAAATCCCTGAATGGCCGTCAGCGGCGTTCGCAATTCGTGTGAAACGCGGGTGAGGAAGTTGGCCCGCAGCCCGGCTGCTGTGCGCGAGGCCGAGGCATCATGAAAGCTGAAAATTCGTCCCATCACGCGGCGGTCATGCCGCACCGGTGCGCTGCTCCATTCAATCGTGGCCGGGAAGCCGTCGGGGTGAATCATGTTAAATTCGCCTTCGAGCTTCACCGTGTCGCGCATGTCAATACTGCGCCAGAGCGTCAGCAGCTTATCGCTGACATCCTGCGGAATTTGCATCTGCTGGAGTGATTCTGTCAGGGAAAGTCCCTGTGCCACCCGCAGCGGCAGATTGAACATGCGCGTAAAACTCTGATTGACGGTCAGCACGGTTGGGCGGATGGTGGTGCTGCCGGTTGGGATGACCATCATCACGCCATCGTTGACGGCATCCAGCATGGAAGCGCGCGCCTCCAGCACAAAATCGTGCTGCTGCTGCAAGGTCTGCGCCATCATCGTCAATGCCAGGAATTCGCTGACCTGCCGGTAGCCAGATAATTCTTCCGATGTAAACTGGTGCGGCTTGCTGGTGGCGATAAAGATCACCCCCAACCGCCGCCGTCCCGCTGTCACGGCTACCCACAGCATCGATTGTACCCGTTCCGCCCGCAGGAAAGCGCGGATGAGCGGGTCAATCAGATGGTTAATCGCCGTCAGGCTGGAGGCGGTCAGCATTTTTTCGTGGTGCAGTTCTTCCAGAAAATCAGCATAATTGTCGAGGTAAATGCGCGTGCCAACGCCGCCGCCGCTGCGCCGCCGCTTCGACCATGATCCGGCTACTTCCAGATATTCATAGGGCCCGTCAGGGCGGTCTTCACGCAGGGGGCCGTAAAACATCATGACACAGGTGGAGACATGCGGGCCGCAGATGCGGTCATGCAGCAGATCAATCATGTCCTGCGGGGTAGGATTACTGCTGAGGGATTGGGCGATCAGTTGCAGCGTTTCAGCGATCATTTCTGAAGCACGCAGGCGGCGGTTTTCCAGCACAGCCCGCGCCAATGACAGCCACCCGCCCATATCGCTGCTGATTTCCAGAATGAGCGCATCCGGCACCGGGTTAAACAGCGCCAGCAGGCCAATCAATTCCTGCTCATTTTCCAGCCGGAAAACCAGCGCGGCGGGGAACCGCATCCCGGGCATCATATCGCCATTTAGCCGGTGAAGCGGCACCCCCTGTACTTCCGCCAGCGCTAACAGTGGAACACGCGCCTCCGCTTCCATCGCCGGTGTGACTGTCGCAGCGGCAGCCAATCCAATCACATCGAGCTGGTTATACTCGGCGCTGTAGGCATAAAGACATACCAGTTCAGAGGGCATTTCAGCCTTGATGCGCTGCAAGAGAAAATCAGCCAGCGCCTCGTGATTTTGGCCCTGCATAAGCGTCTGATCCAACGAGTGCATCAGCCTTTATCTCCTGAACCGGCTATACGGTTTCATTGTCTGATCATTCCTGTGCCGGGGGTAGCGCCACAGAGAATCCAGTCTGTCTAGCTGTTTTCGATCACTTCTTCAACTTCATCCCGGCTGGTATCGGGCGGGCGGATCGTGAACATGTAGCCGATGCCGCGCTCGGTGCGAATGTAATGGGGATGGTGTGAATCGGCTTCCAGTTTGCGCCGCAGCCGGTGCATATGAACGCGCAGGGTATCTTCGTAGACATCCTCCGACGGCCAGACGCGGGCGATCAGCATCCGGTTTTCCACCACACGCCCGGCATTCCGCAGCAGCACATGCAGCAGAATCGACTCAGTCGGGGTCAGGCCGTAAGTCTTGCCGCCGACAGTCAGCCGGTTGTGGGCGAAATCAACCTGAAGATGTTCGTCAATCTGCACGGTGGGTTCGCTGGCATAATCCAGGCTGGGCATCCGCGCCAGAACCGCCTGAACCCGCGCTTCCAGTTCGCGCAGTTCAACCGGCTTGACGATGAAATCTTCGGCATAACGCCGCAGCCCCTGCACAATCATGTCGGTGTCGCCAGTAGCGGTGACAAAAATGATGGGGACATCGGCCATCGCCTTCAGTTTGCTGCTCAGCTCAAAGCCGTGCATACTGGGCAGCCCAAGATCAATCAGGGCGATATGGGGCAGGCCGTGTTGTTTAACATGTTCTATTGCTTCCGGGCCATCGAATACCGGTGTTACGTCATAGCCCTGCATCGTCATAAAATCAGTTATTAATTTGTTAATCGGCTGTTCGTCTTCGACAATCATGACTTTGGTCTTATTCATGTTTAGCTCCTGAAGAAACGGGCTTTGTCAGGTTCGTAACGAATATACAATGACTGTAACAGTAAATCCAGTGAAAAATCAACAGGCAAAGTACATCTTTCCTAGATTAGTTAATTTTAATTTCATAATTTGTTCGATAATCTGAGGGTGGTCTGAGGGAGAAAATCACTATTTTCGCCTATTTTCAGCCGCAATTTGTGAAGTAATTGTTATACAGCAACTGAAAACTGGAATGTAATATTTTGCTCAACAAAACCCTGTTTGATGCCGACAATTCACACGCTGGTTAAGCGTGATAAGCAAAATGCTGCAAATCGCGGGGTTGCTTACACCCTGAAACACAAAAGTCCTCAAACCGCAGGCTCAAGCTGCTGAATGAGGACTTTTATTGTGTGCGGATGCCAGCGCAGCTTATTTGTTACTGCGCGGGTCAAAGGCGTCGCGCAGGCCGTCACCGATGAAGTTGATCGCCAGCACCGTCAGAATAATGAGCGTACTGGGCGCAATCCACATCCAGGGAACCTGCGTGAGCTGCCCCTGCGCCCGGTCAAGGATATTGCCCCAGGTGGCAGTCGGCGGCATTACCCCGAAACCGAGAAAGCTCAGATAGGCTTCGGTCACAATCGCCGCGCCGACGCCCAGCGTGGCGGTAACGATGATCGGAGCGAGACAGTTAGGCAGGATATGGCGGAACAGGATATGAATGGGGCGCACACCAATGGTATGGGCAGCCAGCACAAAATCCTGTTCTTTCAGGCTCAGCACCATTGAACGCACAATACGCGCCAGGCTCATCCAGCCGAGCAGCCCGATGATGAGGACGATGGCGATCACACTGGCGCTCAGGGTGCGGCCAAAGATGACAATGGTCGCCGTGCTGCCCGCCAGCGGCCTGGAAAACAGCAGCAGCAGTACCAGCGCCGGTATCGAGAGCAGCGCCTCGGTGAAGCGCATCAGAATCGAATCGACCCAGCCGCCGAAAAAGCCGCTCAGCAGGCCGATAATCGTGCCAACCGTGATGGCAATGGCAACCGAGAAAACGCCAATCATGATGGAAATCTGCCCGCCCCAGATGACACGCGCCAGCAGATCGCGTCCGACATTATCCGTGCCGAAGGGATGCTCAGCGCTGGGCGGCTGGAATTTCAGGGACAGTTGAATCTGATTGGCATAACTTTCACTGTAAATCAGCGCGCCGCCGATGCAGAAGATGAAAATTCCGATCAGCAGCAGTGCGCCAAAGACCGCCATGCGATGGCGCAGAAAGCGGCGGAAGGCAATCGCCCACAGCGAAGGCGAACGTTCGCGTTTGGCTTTCAGTTTCGCTACGCCGGGGGTATTGTCTAAAGTCATATCAGCCATGATCTTTCCCCTTTAATTGTAGCGAATGCGCGGGTCGAGCCACGCATACACGATGTCGGTTATGAGCTGCATCAACACCACCCCGGTTGCGATCATCAGGATGAAGATCATGACAACCGACGGGTCGAGCGGGTCGAGACTGGCGATGAATAATCGCCCCATCCCCGGCCAGGCGAAAATGGTTTCGGTGACAACCGCTCCCGCTACCACAAACGGCAGATCAAGGCCGATGAGGGTGACAACGGGCAGCGAGGCATTTTTCAAGGCATGGAGATAAATTACGCGGCGCTCGGCCAGACCTTTCGACCGCGCCGTGCGAATGTAATCGGAATTGATGACTTCCAGCATGGTCGCGCGGATGAAGCGGCTGTAACCGGCAATGCTGACAGCGGCCAGGCTGAAAACCGGCAAAATCATGTGTACGATCAACTCATCCAGCGAACGGTCGCCACGTGTATCGTACATACCCTGCACCGGCAGCGAGGGCAGCCCGGCTTTTTTCGCTTCAACGGCGAAAATCTGCACACTCAACAGGGCTATAAAGAAGATCGGCATGGAGAACAATACAAACGAACCGGCTGTAATCACATTGTCGGCGATGGAGTATTGTCGCAGCGCGGCAAAAATACCCACCCCCAGCGAGACAATCAGCGTTACGATATAGGCCGTCAGACCCAGCAGCAGCGTATTCGGCAAAAATTGCCCGACCACATCGGCCACCGGACGGCGATAGCTGATCGACTGGCCGAAGTCTCCGCGCAGGATGCCTTTACGATCGCCAAAAGTATCTGGCTCACCATCCAGATTCAGGTCGCGCTGATACCAGTCATCACCGATCAGCCAGTGAACAAATTGCAGCGTAACCGGGTCATTCAGGCCAAGTTTGGCGCGCAGCAGTTCACGGTCACGGGCGGTGATGGTGGGGTCGGCGGCCAGATAAGCCAGCGGGTCAGCACCGGCCAGACGCAGGCCGAAAAAGACGAAGATGGTGATGATGATGATGAGCGGGACGGCGGAGAACAAGCGCTGTAAAACATATTTAAACATGGATATGACCTTTTTCCGCCTGAATAAGCAGTTGTGTCCGGTGCGGAACAAGGGGCTTAAGCCCCTTGTTATACTGCGTTTCAGGTATCAAAAGGGGCCGGTCATGACGACCCTGCCCCTCACTTTCGGAAATCGTTAGCCAGCAGGCTGCCAGAGTTCGACGTGATTGAAGTAGTTGGCGGTGTAGGTGCCAATCGTCCCCTGAACCGAGGAAGCATCAACACGATTACCATTGACGGCGAACCAGGTCACGCGCTTGTAAATGCCTGCCCAGAAGGTTTCGTCAACCATCAGACGAACGGCTTCATGTTTGTAAGCCAGCCGCTCTTCCGGGTCAACTGTCGTGCGGATGGGGTCAACCAGCGCATCAAATTCCGCGTTGCAGAAGCCGGGGCTGTTCTGTCCATCGGGGTTTTCAGCCGAGGCGATGCCGCCGCAGGTGAAATTCGGAACCGCGATGTTCGGCGAGAGCGGGTCATTGCTCAGCGCGAAAATGGCGAGGTCGAAATCGCCATTGGAGAGGATGCCGCGTGCCGGGAAGTTGGCGAACAGGGTCGAAGCGCCTGGCACAACGTAAATCTGAAGGCCAATGCCGACTTCAGCCAGATTTTGCTGAATAGCCAACTGGTAATCGGGGCGGGGCAGCGCCGGGGTGGTGAAGAAACGCAGGATCAGTTCCAGACCGTCCTTGTCGCGGGTGCCATCGCCGTTGCTGTCTACCCAACCCGCTTCATCCAGCAGGGTGTTGGCAACAGCCGGGTCATAGCTGATTAATTCCAGGTCATCGGGACGCCAGCGAGCGGCATCATAAGCAGCGGGGACTTCCACGCCTTCAGCGTACAGGGTATCGCTGTTGGTGCGGCGGTCAATCGCGGCCACGATGGCCTTGCGGACGTTGACATCCTTCATGGCCGGGTGCTGGTCGCCTTCAGCGCGAACATTCATCCAGACCGAGTCCTGATACACGCTGTCGGTGAACCAGACTTCCACGCCATCAATCGCGCGGTAGCTGTCGGCCAGCGGAGCGCCCCAGTTGAAGGTCACATCAACTTCACCAGTGGAGAGGGCGTTCTGCGCCTGGTTGCTGTCGGGGATGAACTTGGTGATAACCGTGCTGAAGCCGGGGGTCGCGCCGTCCCAGTTGGGGTTGGCGACGAAGGTGATGTTGTCACCGACTGTCCAGCTTTCGAGGATGTAGGGGCCGTAGCCAACCACGCCCTCGCCCTGGAAGAACGACATACCATCAATCGTGCCTGCCGAGTCCAGAACCGGGGTGAAAATATGATCGGCATAACCGCATTGCAGGAAAGCATCGGACTGGAAATCCGGCCAGGGAGTATTGTAGGTCAGCACGACCGTCAGATCGTCAACCTTCTCGGCGCTTTCCACTACTTCTGGGTAATTCCCACGGGTGAAGGTGCCGGTGGTTTCGTCACTGAACAGGCGGTGGCCGACCAGGCAGTCATCAGCGGTGATGTCTTCGCCGTCCGACCACTTCAGGCCTTCACGCAGTTTGTAGGTGACAACGGTGTTGCCCGCCTCATTGGTGGTGACGAGGCCATTATCCAGCGTCGGGATTTCTGCGATCATCACCGGATAAATATTATAGGCTTCGTCCCAGTCCCAGACATCGCGCTGGTAGAAATTCGTCAGCAGGCTGGCGAAGGTCATATCGACCATCGGGGCGAGGATATTCGGTTCCTGTTCCCAGGAAATAACCAGTACATCGTCCTGCGCTTTCACCGCGCCGACGAACAGGCTTAGCACCATGACTACGGCAAGGCTAAGTCCCAGAAAACGCCGAGTTTTCCGTCCAAACATATATACTCCACTCCTTCGTGACTAAAAAATGTATTGATGGGTCAGTGATTGCCCGCCGCTAGAGCCAGCAGCGACCAATCATTAGCTTGACCGAACATAACATATCTATATTTCGGGCGCAACACGTTATCGCAAACGAATTTGGGATAAATGACCAGTCTTTTCCCGCTTATCAAATCTTATAGTTCTTGAGGGTGCTAGAGGGGTCTTCACTTTAGCGACTTTCACCAGCTAATAGCCTGCGCTGCTGATAAGAATCGCCAATATCTGTACGGATGTGCTAAAGCTTAAAATTTCCTTAGAATTAAACGCTGATTTAATTAACTTTTGTTGTGGAGCGGCTCGAAGGCGACTTTGACAGATTTCACCCGCATTTCTTTGCCCCCGGCGAAGATGCGGTAGAGGCGCTGTTTAGGCAGGTCAATCTGCGCCCGCAAAATCAACTTGGAAAAATACTGCTCCACATCGTCGAGGCTGGTGTGAAGGCTGGCGGTATAGCGGCTGCCGCCTTTGCCGTCAGCGTTAACGGGCTGCCAGAAAACGACGACGGGCGCACGCAGAAATTCTTCCAGCGTCGGCCTGCCGGTATAAGTTTCGTTTCCCCACGACCGTTCGTGATCCTGCACGTATCCGATGAAGTCCTTGTCAGCCATCCTGCTTCCCTTGGTTAAGGCAGCTTGCCATAAGGCGGCTCATCATTGGGGTTGTCAATCAGCGGCAGCGGGGCGTTCGCTTCCAGGTCAAGGCCCTTAGCCGCAGCAGTCACGATGGTCAGCATTCGTGACAGAATCCGTGCCTGATCGTCCCGGCTGTAGCGGTCAAAGTTCAGCGGCTGCTGGCTGTAATCGACCAGTCGCGCACCGTATAACGTCTCTGAAAATGTCTTGTCGTAAGGAGCGGCAAAACTGAACTCCAGCACATCCGCGCCATTCAGAGGGATTTTCACTGGAGGGATGTCATCGTCTACATCAAAAGAATAGGGATATACCTTGCCTTCAATGAGTGATGGGCGTGGGTCAACAACCACGATGTGATAGGGATGAGCGCCGGAATCTTCGGTGTTATAGCGTGGGAAAGCATCAAAGGTTGAAATCGACTCATGAAGGTAATCAATTTCGACGAAGACAATACCGCTGTGCAGCACTTTCAGGCGCTTATCATGATAATAGGCAGCGTCCTGCCCGCCTGGCTTGTTCGATGGTGAGAGAAGTTCCACCCACGCTACCGGTTTACCGGGTGCGCGTTCCCCCGGCACTGCTTCATAAATGCTGATAGCCTGATATTGCGACAGCTCATCCTCAATACGCATTGCATCCGGGATCGCCATTGCCTGTGCATTGACCGCACCTGCGAATGGGCGCTGGGGGCGAAACGGGTCAGAATCATAGATGGTCACATCGGACTCCGGCCTGCCTGCCGGGAAGCCTGCCCGCCGAATTTGCAGCGATTGCTGGATGTCTACGATGTAACCCATTGGCAGGAGTTGGACGCTCATCAACCGCATCAGATCGGCGATATGATTTGTGTGAAACCCGTCCCACCCACCCGCGCCCTGCATCAGGCTGTGCAGATGGGCATTGACGCCACGATACTGATTTTTTACGGCACGAATCGCAGGCATAGTACCGCATCCTCACTGCTATCATCTGGAATAATTATACGGGCAAACGCGCCGGTCTGCCCGTATAACATCCTTTAGGCGCGCCCCGCCAGCAGCTTCAGATCGGCGTCCACCATCAGCCGAATCAGTTGTTCAAATGAGGTGCGCGGCTCCCAGCCCAGTTCACGTTTGGCCTTGCCATAATCCCCGCGGGAGGCGGCAATTTCCGTCGGGCGGACGAAGCGCGGGTCGGTGACGACATGTTCTTCCCACTCCAGCCCGACCTGATCGAAGGCCACCCGGCACAGGTCGCGCACCGTGAAAGCGGTATTGGTGGCGATGACGTAATCCTGCGGTTTATCGGCTTGCAGCATCAGCCACATGGCCTCAACATACTCTTTCGCATATCCCCAGTCGCGCACCGCGTCCAGATTGCCGACCTTCAGCTTGCCATCCAGCACCAGCGGGTCGCCGACTTCGTTCAGCGGCGGGTGTTTGACATTCAGCTTGATACAGGCCGCGCCCATGGTCACCTTGCGCGTGACAAAATGCAGCGAACGGCGCTCACTCTCGTGATTAAACAGAATACCGCCGCAGGCGAACATATCGTAGGACTCGCGGTAATTCATGGTCATCAGGTGCGAATACTGCTTGGCGATGCCATAGGGATTGTTCGCAAAAAAGGCCGTGTTTTCGTCGCAGACTTCCTGCTCGACACCGCCGAAAATTTCCCGGCTGGTGGCCTGGTAAAAACGCGCATCCGGCTTATGACGGCGCACCGCTTCCAGCATCCGCACCGTGCCAACGCCGGTGATCTCCGCCGTGACAATCGGTTGATTCCAGCTATCCGCCGGGACGGATTGGGCGGCGATATTGTACACCTCATCCGGCTGGTAGCGGGCAATCAGATTGCTCAGGCAGTCGCTGTCAATCAGATCGCCGTATTCCAGGGTGATTTTGCCGATCAGGTGGCGGATGTTGGGGTAATCGTAGTTGGTGGAGCGGCGGGCCAGGCCGACGACACGGTAGCCCTTGCTCAACAGCAGATCGGCCAGGAACGAACCATCCTGTCCCGTAATGCCGGTAATCAACGCAGTCTTGCTCATACTTTTCCCTATGTCTAAACCGAGTAAAGAAATCGGATTATAACATCTCTTTTTATCGGTTATAATCCCGCCCATGACACACATCGGCCTCAATGCCCATCTGCTCTCCGGCAAAGCGGGCTACCGTTCCGCCGGAATTCACGGTTACATTTATGGAACACTGTCGCATTTGCCCGCCGCCGCCCCGGACGACTGGCGCTTCACCGTCATGGTCGGCGCAGAGAATGCCGCCCGCTTTGATGGCCTGACGATGCGCCGCGCCCGCTTCAATACCGAGCCGCCGCTGCGCCGGATTCTATGGGAGCAGCTTGCCCAGCCCGCCCAGCTTGGCGGGTTTGACCTCTATCATGGCATGGCCTTTGTCTCGCCGCTGCTGCTCGCCAAAGCCAGCGTCGTCACGGTCTACGATCTCAGCTTTTTGCATTATCCACAGGTGCTGTCTGCCTCGCGCCGCCTCTATCTGCGTTTGTTCACGGCGCTTTCCTGCCGCCGCGCCCGCCGCGTCATCGCCATTTCCCACAGCACCGCCCGCGATGTCGCCCAGTCGCTCAACATCCCGCCCGAATGTATCGACGTAGCCGCCCCCGGTTACGACAGCGCCACCTACCACCCGCTGCCTCCGGCGGAAATCAGGCTGTTCAAAGCGGCGAAAAATCTGCCGGAGCGTTTCTGGTTATTCCTCGGCACGCTCGAACCGCGCAAAAATCTGATTACGCTGATCGAAGCCTATGCCGCCCTGCCCGAAAACGAACGGCTGCCGCTGTATCTTGCCGGGGGCAAGGGCTGGGATTACGCTGATATTTTCGCGGCAGTCGAGCGTTATAAACTTGTAAACAATATTCAATTTCCTGGTTATTTAGCTGTTGAAGATTTGCCCTTCTGGTACAATAGCGCCGAAGCTTTCATTTATCCTTCCGTTTTTGAGGGATTTGGCCTGCCGGCGCTGGAAGCAATGGCCTGCGGCACACCGGTAATTGTCTCGGATGTGTCCTCCCTGCCGGAAGTGGTTGGCGAAGCCGGGATGCGGCTTTCCCCGCATGATGTAAGCGCCTGGACGACAGCCCTGCGGCGGGCATACGCCGATGACGACTGGCGCACCCAGGCCAGCCAGCGGGGACTGATTGAAGCGACGCGCTACCGTTGGTCAGAGACGGCGCGTTCTACAGTAGAAAGTTATCAACGAGCGTTGAGCAGCACGATATGAGCAGCAACAAACTGAGTCCCGTACCCCAACGCCGCGACCTGTATATGCCTAAATGGTTCTGGCCTGCGCTCGATGTCGTGCTGGTATTCGCGGCTTTCGCGCTCGCCTATTACACCCGTTATGAATTGCAGTTGATTCGCCCGGTCTTCGATGGTTATCGCGCCGGGTTCGACCCTTATCTACCGTTTACGGCGATCTTTGCCCTGCTGCTCCTGCTGCACGCCCAGGGCAACAGCCTCTATAAGACGGTGCGCGGGCGTTCCTGGTTTGAGGAAATTTACAGCCTCGGCAACGGCATCACGATGGCGACGGTCGTCGTCCTCGGTCTGTACTTCCTCTTTCAGCCGCTTGTCACCAGCCGTCTCATGCTGTTTTATGCGGCGGTCATCTGTCTGGTGCTGCTCTCAGTCGTCCGCTTAGCGCGCCGCATCGCCCAGGCTTATCTGCGGACGAAGGGCATTGGCGTCCAGCGGGTGCTGGTCGTCGGCGCGGGTGATGTCGGCAAGGCTGTTCTCCGTGCCATGATCGCCCGCCGCGAACTGGGCTACCAGCCCATCGGCTACGTCGATGATGACCCCGAACGCGCCAGTCAGGATTTAGGCCGTGTCAAAGGCTTAGGCGGCCTGAAAAACCTCGGCAAAACCGCCCAGAACCACTTCATTGATCTGGCCGTCATCACCCTGCCCTGGAGCCAGCATGACCGCATCCTCGAACTGGTGCAGGTCTGCCGCCGCGCCGGGGTCGATGTGCGCGTAGTGCCGGACGTATTCCAGTTGAATTTGCGCCAGGTACAGGTGGAAAATCTGGATGGCATTCCGCTGCTGGGCGCGACTGGCGATGTGCTGCTGAGCGGGCGCAACCGCCTCGTCAAACGGGCGCTCGATCTGGCGCTGATTATGCTCACGTCGCCGCTGCTGCTCTCGCTGGGGTTGCTGATCGCGCTGGCGATCCGGCTGGAAGGGCCGGGGCCGATTATCTACACTCAGCGCCGCATCGGTCTGAACGGCAAGCCGTTCAATATGATGAAGTTCCGCAGCATGATTCCCAACGCCGACAATCTGCGCGCCAAGCTGATCCGCGAATCCGGCGAAGACCCGCGCCATCCCAAGATCAAAAACGACCCGCGCATCACCCGCGTCGGGCGCATCATTCGCATTCTCAGCCTGGACGAGCTGCCCAATCTCATCAACGTCGTGCGTGGGCAGATGAGTCTGGTCGGGCCGCGCCCGCCAACGCCGGATGAAGTCGCGCTCTATGAACCCTGGCACATGCAGCGCTTACAAATCCTCCCCGGCATGACCGGCCTGTGGCAGGTGAACGGGCGCAGCGATGTCCCCTTTGAGGAAATGTGCCTGCTCGACATTTATTACATCGAAAACTGGTCGGTCAAGCTCGACGCGCAAATCCTCTTCATGACCGTCCCCCGCGTCCTCCTCCGTCACGGTGCGTATTAGGAGGGACGAACCGGCGTGTTCGCCCGTATTCTGCCTGTTCGCCTATTAACAGGTGTTAGGGTATAAGTATAGGGTATGACGAGTAGATGAATCAGGATGCCCTCCATGAACACCCTGACGCCGCAGCAGTTCACCGCCAACTGGAAAACCACGACGCTGAAGGACCGGCAGAGCTACCAGATTCACTTCATGGAATTGTGCGATCTGGTCGGGCATGAACGCCCCGGCGGCGCGGGCATTGACTCCAAAGGCCACATTTTCGCTTTCGAGTGGGGCATCAAAAAGGATGCTGGCGGGCAGGGCTTCGCCGATGTCTTTTACGACGGCCATTTCGCCATCGAGTACAAAGCGCCGGGCAAATACAAAGACCTCAACGAAGCCTACCAGCAGCTTCTCCAGTACCGCGAACGCCTCCGCAACCCGCCCCTGCTGATCGTCACCGACATCGAAACCTGGGAAGTCCACACCAACTGGCCCAACACCGAGAAAAAAGTTTACAAATTCAGCAATGCCGACATCGCCAACCGCCCCTCGGTGGCGAAGCTCTTGCGTGACCTTTTCGACGCGCCCGAACGCCTGCACCCGGATCGCAACACGGCGCAGGTAACGACCGACGCCGCCGATGTCTTCCGCGTGATTGCGGATGATATGCGGCGGGAGCTGGGGAGTTTATCCCAATCTTTACCCCACCCCCCGGCCCCCTACCCCGCAAGCGTGGAGGGGGAGGAAAGCGGCTCTGATTCCCCTCCTCGTTTACGGGGAGGGGTTAGGGGTGGGGTAGAAATCATCAATGACTCGGTTACACCTGTTCCCTGGCAAACCCCGCGTGAGCTTTACGATAAGCTTAAACCCCTGGCGCGGCAGATGCGAAAGGAGCCAACCCCGGCGGAGGCGGCGTTATGGGAGCGGCTGCGCCACAAACAGCTTGCGGGGTACAAGTTTCGGCGGCAGCACACCATTGACCGCTTCATCGTGGATTTTTACTGTGCCGAAGCGCGGCTGGTGATCGAGGTTGACGGCCCGATTCACGATTACACGCCGGAAGAAGATGCGCTGCGCCAGGAATTTCTGGAAAGTCTGGGGCTGCGGGTGCTGCGGTTTCGCAATGAGGCGGTTTTTGGGGCGATTGATAACGTAGTTGAAGAAATTATTCAGAATTTACCCCACCCCCCGGCCCCCTCGCCCGCAGGCGGGGAGGGGGAGGAAGGGATGCGGGCGCACACACAGGTGCGCCCCTACGGCGGGGAAGGCAGGGGTGGGGTAAACGCACGCGACCTCTCCGAGCGGATCGCCCACTTCCTCACCAAACTCGTCTTCTGCCTCTTTGCCGAAGATGTCCAACTGCTCCCCCCCGGCCCGAAAGGGAGCGGCGGCATTTTCGCCGAAATTGTCGAGCAGACCTACCGCGAACCGGCCCGTTTCACGCGCTACGCCGAGGAACTCTTCAGGGCGATGGCCGAGGGCGGCGAGGTCATGTTCCAGAAGATTCCCTATTTCAACGGCTCACTCTTTGATGATGTGACCGTCGAAGCGGTATCGCCGGAAGCGCTGGGCAAGCTGCTCTCCGCCGTCAACCTCAATTGGGAATCGGTTGAACCCGCCATCTTCGGCACGCTGTTCGAGCGCAGCCTTGACCCGGCCAAACGGGCGCAGTTGGGGGCGCATTACACGGGCCGCGCCGATATTCTGCTGATCGTCGAACCGGTATTGATGCAACCGCTGCGGCGGGAATGGGCGGCGATACAGGCCGAAGCCGCGCCGATACGCGCCAAACTGGACAGCGCGACCACGCCCAAAGACCGCATCAGCGCGACCAACGCCCTGCAAACCCTGCGCGAGAAGATGCTGAAGCGCTTGCGCGAAATCAAAGTGCTTGACCCGGCCTGCGGCAGCGGTAACTTCCTCTATGTATCGCTGCAACTGCTGATGGACATGGAAAAAGCGGTCATCACCGACCCGCTCTTTGCCGGGCTGACGCTGGCGCTGCCGGAAGTCCACCCGCGTCAGATGTACGGCATCGAGATCAACCCCATCGCCCACGACCTCGCCAGCATCGTCGTCTGGATTGGCTACATCCAGTGGCGGCAGAATAACGGCTACGCCACCCTGACGCGGCGCGAACCGATTTTGCAGGATTTGAGCGCCAACATCCGCCAGATGGACGCCATCATGACCTCACCCCCTGGCCCCCTCTCCATACATGGCGAAGGGGAACAAGACGACTCCGATTCCCCTCCTCGCTTGCGGGGAGGGGCTAGGGGTGGGGTAATTGAACCCGAATGGCCGGAAGTGGATGTCATCGTCGGCAACCCGCCATTTTTGGGTGGCAGCAAATTGCGGGGTGAATTGGGCGACGATTATGTAGAAAATCTATGGAATTTATATGCTGGACGTGTACCTGGCGGTGCTGATCTCGTGACGTACTGGTTCGAGAAGACGCGGGCACAGATTGAAAGCGGCAAGGCCAAACGAGCCGGTCTGCTGACGACCAACTCCATACGCGGCGGGGCAAACCGCGAAGTCCTCAAGCGCATCAAGGAATCCGGCGATATTTTCATGGCGTGGAGCGACCGCGAATGGGTGCTGGATGGCGCGGCGGTGCGGGTGTCGATGGTGGGATTCGATGGATTGCAGCGCTCTGTGCCCCAGAACTTACCCCAGCCCCCTACTCCCGTAAATGGAGATGGGGAGCAAGCCGACTCCGATTCCCCTCCTCGTTTACGGGGAGGGGTTAGGGGTGGGGTAGATGAACAGCCAATGCTCAACGGCCTGCCCGTCGCCACCATCCACGCCGATTTGACCGCCAACGTGGATATTACGACAGCGTGGCGGTTAGTGGAGAATGAAGGGCTGGGTTTTCGCGGCAATCAAAAAGGTGGTGCATTTGACATTGACCTAACCACCGCAAAACGCATGATTGAGGCTGTTAATCTCACTGGACGCAGCAACCGTGATGTCATTAAGCCCTGGTGGAACGGGTTAGACATAACAGGCAGACCTCGCAATATGTGGCTGATTGATTTTGGTGTCATGTCACTGGAAGCAGCCAGTTTGTATGAAGCGCCACTGGCTTATGTGAGAGAAAAAGTTAAGCCTGAGCGTGATACTAATAACCGAGATGCATATCGTGAACGCTGGTGGATACATAACGAAGTCAGACCTTCAATGCGGGCTGCGCTTGCGCCGCTTTCACGCTATCTCGCTACGCCGCATGTCTCCAAGCATCGCCTTGTCGTCTGGATGGATAAATCCATAATTCCCGATCATCAACTAATTGCCATCGCCCGCGAGGATGATTACTTTTTCGGCGTCCTGCACTCTCGACTCCACGAAATCTGGTCGCTGCGGATGGGGACATCCCTTGGCCCAACACCACGCTACACACCCACCACCACTTTTGAAACCTTCCCCTTCCCCTGGAACCCCGGCGCGGAAGATGTGACCCATCCCGCCTATCTGGCGGTCAGCGCGGCGGCGAAGCAGTTGCACGAGGAACGCCACGCATGGCTGAATCCCTTACCCCACCCCCCACCCACCCACCCCCAAAAAAGGGGGGGGGGGATAGGAACAACACCAACCCCCCCAAGCAAGCAAGGGGGGGC
>CAYUTY010000057.1:0-36237 GCA_964447795.1 uncultured Anaerolineaceae bacterium | reverse complement strand
CACGGGGGCGGGTCATAATGAGTTCGAGCATGACATAATTGGTCAGCAGGATGTCCGGCGGGTGCGTCATGATCTGGCGGCGCTCATCCTCGCTTTCCTGCCCAGTGTAGCGAGCAAAGGTCACGGGAGTCTGCCCTTGCGAGTAGCCTTCATTCAGGAATTTATGCAGTTCGCCTGCCTGACTGTTCGCCAGCGCATTCATCGGGTAAACAATAATCGCCTGAATGCCTTTGCCGCTCCCTCTCCTCAGCACATGATCCACAATTGGCACGATGTACGCCAGGCTTTTGCCCGAACCGGTACCTGTCGTCAGGATATAGTTGTGTCCTTGGCGGGCGATCTCAATCGCCTCGCGCTGGTGACGGTGAAGACGGAGTGTTTGACCGCCTGACTGTTTATTCTTCAGAAAGATACGATTACATTCAGGGTGCAGCACACCTGCTGATACAAGCTCCTGCACAGTGCCACCGCTGGCAAAACTGGGGTTAAGCTGAATTAAAGGGTTGGGCCAGAACACACCCGCATTGAGGCTTTGGCGCACATCATCATAGATATGCTGATCACGGATTTGAATAAAACTGCTGGCATAAGTAGCATAGTCTTCAGTTAAGTGATCCCGCAGCGCAAATACATCCATCGCCAGTATCCTTAAAACAATTATTGTCGCGCCCGTCAAACATTATCTTATTTGGACGTAGTGTTATTGAGTTGAGAACAATATTATTGTGACACACTTCTCTTCTATTGTCCCGTAACATCACCCATTTAATCTGCTTCGTAAAAGCAGAAAGCATTGATGAGTTCCACGCTCAAACAGTACAGGGACAAGGTGCAAAACCAGTTTGCCACAAATCGGGATTACGAGCACTGGCAGGATCGGGGCATGGGCATCCACTGGCGAGACATCATGAAGAACGGCGATGGTCTCTTCGCCCCGCAGTCCTTCCAGCGCGATGCGGATCTTCTCCTCGGCGTTATATTGCCGGTCTGGCGACGGATGTCCTTGACGATCGTTTCGGCGGATACTTTCTGGCCCATTTCCTTGCTCCTTTATTTGATCCAATGGGTGGAAAAGCTCCTCTATTCTAGCCTGGCTCTGCGTCCGAGTCGGTCTGAAACGGAACATCGCAAAAATCGGAGTGCTGTATAATAGTCTGGAACGCAGCGATCAAAAAGAACTCCTGCGTCAGGTCGTTGAACGAGTTATCGTGAATGCTGAGGGAACGATACTGCTGGAATTGCGGACTCCATTTGCGTATCTACGAGATTTGACTGATGAGATACGCAGTGTGAACTGCCGCGAAGGTATCAGACTACAAATAAAAATCGGCAGAGACATCTCCACCGATTTTCATCCAGAATATTCGAACTGGATTCAAGTAAGCTGGGGGACCTGGATTCGAACCAAGATTAACAGGTTCAGAGCCTGCGGTTCTGCCGTTGAACTATCCCCCACTGTGTGGGTTGCAGATGTTAAACTGCATCTGCCCTACAACCCACATATTATCATGCTCAGCCGGGCATTTCAAGACCAATTAGGCTGTCAGACGCCGCTTTAATTCGTGCCAGAGAAACCTCTTTTCCGAGGATTTCCATAATCTCAAAAAGAGGCGGCGAAATTGACTGGCCGGTGACAGCGATGCGAATCGGCGTAAAAAGCTGGTTGAGTTTCAATCCCATCTCTTCCGCCAGCGCCCGCATAACTGTTTCCTGCGCCTGATGCGAAAAATCATCGAGCGCAACGAGGGTATCATAGGCACGATCCAACGCATGTTTGGTCGCCAGGATGTCCATGCCCTTTTGAATGAGTACTTCTGGTGATACAGGATTAAACTCCTCGCGGAAGAGAAATCCGGCCATCGGAATAATATCATTCAGAGTCTTAAGGCGAATCTGAACTAACGGTGTAACCTTCAGCAACAAATCAACGTTAACTTCGTAACCGGCATTATCCAGCACCGGACGCAGCCGATGTGCCAATTCTTCTACTGGAAGCACGCGGATGTATTCGCCGTTAAGCCATTCAAGCTTACCAACAGGAAAAGCGCTGTTCGCAGCCAGCAGCCCACTACCATCAAAACGTTCGACAGCCTCCTGCACGCTAAAAATTTCGCGCTCGTCGCCAAAACTCCAGCCTGTGTTCGCCAGGAAGTTATCAACCGCTTCTGGCAGATAACCGGCGGCGATGTAATCATGCACCAATACCGGAATGACTTTGCCCTTGTCATCCTTAGGCGGATTGCGTTTGCTGATTTTGCCTTTGCCATTCGGGTTGAGCATCACCGGAAGATGCATATAGACCGGCCTTTCCCAGCCAAAAGCATCCCATAACTGAATATGCAGCGGCGATGAAGGCAGCCATTCGTTGGCACGCATCACATGGGAAATCCCCATCAGATAATCATCTACGACATGGGCAAGATGATAGGTGGGAAAGCCATCGGATTTGAGCAGCACGGTATCCTGCTGGATGGCATTTTCAAAAACAACATCTCCGCGAATCGCATCCGGCACAATGGTCTGTCCGTCAAGCGGGGCTTTAAAACGAATGACAAATGGCTCACCGCGCATTTCGTGTTCTGCCACTTCAACGGCTGTCAGGTTACGGCAGTGACGGTCATAACCCAATGGCTCTTTGCGAGCTTCCTTTTCTTCGTTGACTCGTTTCAATCGTTCTGGCGTGCAAAAGCATTTATAAGCCTTGCCATTTTCAACCAGCCAGTTTGCCCACTGCTGATACTGCTCTAACCGTTCTGACTGGACATATGGGCCAAAGTCACCACCCACCTCCGGGCCTTCGTCCCATTCCAGCCCGGCCCAGCGCAGCGCTTCAACCAGCGTTTGTAACGCTGTCGGGTCAAAACGTTTCTGGTCAGTATCCTCGATACGGAGGATAAACCTGCCGCCATAATGCCTGGCAAAAAGCCAGTTAAAAAGCGCTGTCCGAAGACCGCCGATATGGAGTGAACCTGTCGGACTGGGGGCAAAGCGCACCCGCACAGGGCGGGTAGTTGAATGGGTCATGAGTCACTTCTCAGCCATACGCTATAGATGAGCGACGATAAACGCTCCGATGTTCTTATGTTACAACATGCACCTAAGGATTAAAAGTCTCGCTTAGATGCGCCGCCGCCGGATAATCACGCTCTGGGCGAGGCCAATACCTGCCAGCATTGAGAGCAGTGAGGTGCCACCCGAACTGATGAAAGGCAGCGTCAATCCGGTGACAGGCAGCATGTTAAGATTCATCCCAATCGAAACAACTGTTTGGAAAAAGATAATTGCCGCAACACCATAACAGATCAGGCTGCCGAGCGAGTCAGCAGCCTGACGAGCACCACGCAAAATTCGGAGAATGACCAGGGCTATCAAGCCCATAACAGTGGCACCTCCGACGAAACCAAATTCTTCAGCAATGACGCTGAAGATAAAGTCGGTGTGACGCACGCGGAGGAAACGAAGCTGACTCTGGCTTCCTGCCGCATAACCTTTTCCTACCAGACCGCCAGAACCGACGGCGATACGCGACTGCTGAATATTGTAGAAGGCATCAGGATCGCCTTCCGGGTTAATAAAGGTCGTGATCCGCGACTTCTGATAATCTGCCATCTGCGACCAGAGGACAGGCGCACCGATCAGGAAAATCAGGAAGAAAATACCAATATGGCGCAGCCGCAGCCCGGCAGCCCAGATCATCACAAACCAGATCACCATGAAAACAATGGTTGTCCCCAGATTTGGCTGAATGAAGATCAAGCCCATCGGTACTGCCATGTGAACAAATGAGAAAATAACCGTGCGGATGCTGCCCATCTGATCATAGCGCTGGCTGAGAAAGTGGCCGAGGGTGATGATGATGAGGATTTTACCGACTTCAGACGGTTGAACACGGATACCCAAGTTAATCCAGCGCTGCGAACCGGCATCGCCGACCACACCGAGAAATTGCACCAGTACCAGCAGGACAACCATGATGATGTACAGCCAGATATGCATTCCGCCAAGCAACCGATAATCAAGGGCAGCCAGGGCTAACATCACCACAAGACCAATAACAGCATACTGAATCTGATCGGGGACACGGCTGATGAGTTCGGTGTCGATTGCGCCCATTGTAGCGCTGCGAATCATCAAAATGCCGAAGACAATGAGGAGAACTGTTGCACCAAAAAGAATGTAGTCAAACTGACGCCAGAACTGTCCAGTACGATTCATATATGGTTTTCAATACACTCCCTGCTCATGCCAATCGTGTCAGGCATTATAACTGAGCAGAAAGCATAGAGAAAGCCTGTTAACCGTCGTCGGCTTCGCTCTGGTCAGCGGGGTCAGCAGGTTTGTTAACCTCAGACATGCGGCGACGGGCTTCATCCTGGTCGAGATTTTGCGAGAATGGAATTTCAGCAATAATCAGGCTGTTTTTATCCCGCTGCTGCAAGGCAACCTCGACATTTTCCACGTCGATATGGACATAACGGGAAATCACATCGAGGATTTCCTGCTTCATCGCCTGCAAACGTTCCGGCGGCAGGTTAATCCGGTCATGAACCAGAATAAATTGCAACCGTTCCTTGGCGGTGGTGCCACTGCCTTTGGATGACCGCCCCAGCACCCGGTCAAGAAATCCTGACATGCGCCCACGACCTTTCTCTAGTCACCCTGACCACCATTGAAAAAGCGAGCAATTTTCTGAAAAAAGCCGCCGTTATCATTCAATTGCATGAATGGCACATCTTCTCCGCACAGACGGCGAGCAATATTGCGAAAAGCAACACCTGCCCGCGAGCTTTCATTGAGCGACACCGGCACCCCACTGTTCGAAGCAGGGATAACTGTATCGTCATCTGGCACAATGCCAATAAGCTTAATCGCCAGGATGTCGGTCACATCGTCGGCAGAGAGCATCTCGCCTTTTTTCACCATCCCCGCTTTAACGCGGTTCAGGATGAGGCGAGCGGGGCCTTTGTGATTGGCTTCCAATAAGCCAATAATGCGATCAGCATCGCGCACGGCGGAGACTTCCGGATTGGTGACAATCAGCACTTCGTCAGCCGGGGCAACCGCATTACGAAAACCGCGCTCGATACCAGCAGGAGAATCGATCATCACGAAATCAAATTCCGGACGAAGTTTATCGGTAATCTGAATCATATCCGCCGGACTGACAGCGGTTTTATCACGGGTTTGCGCGGCTGGAATGAGAAACAAATCCGGGAACTGTTTATGTTTAATCATAGCCTGACGAAGCTGGCAACGCCCTTCAACCACGTCCACCAGATCGTAAACAATACGATTTTCCAAACCCATCACAATATCCAGATTACGCAGGCCCACATCGGCATCAATGACGACAACTTTTTTACCCAGCCGGGCTAACGCAATGCCGAGGTTAGCGGTTGTGGTCGTCTTGCCAACTCCCCCTTTGCCCGATGTAACCGTGATAACCTTTGCCCCTCTGGCCCCCATAATGTACCCTTTAGCTAATACTGCCACGCACTGACAATGATCTGGTCTTCCCGAACCGAAGCAATCTCCGGGCGGGGATTACGCCGTTTGTCCGGTGGCGAGGTTGTAATATAACCGGCAATACGAAGCTGGGTGGGCGTCATATCCAGCGCACACACGACGGCGGTTTCATCGCCTTCAGCGCCAGCATGAACGATTCCACGCAGCTTACCCCAAACAATCACATCACCCGCCGCAACAATTTCCGCGCCGGGGTTTACATCTCCATATACCACCACATGACCGGCACTATGCACTATTCGCCCCGAACGCAGAGTGCGCTTAATCATGACTCCGACTGTGCCATCTTCTTCCGGGCTGGTTTCGGTGCCATCGCTTTCATCGCGCCCCGGTATCAGATTGGCTGTACTGGTCTTGAGATCAAGCGCCTGTGCCGCGTCGATGGTCGTGTGACTATCGCTGAGAACTGACCACAACATCAGCCCACGACGTTCCAGAAGCGCTTTGAGCGAGCTGAGTTCATGCTTTGGCACAGGACGTTCACCCACATCTACGGTGATGCGCGCCCCGGCAAAAAAGGCACTCTGCTGGTCAATACGCGAGGCCAACTCACCCGTGATTTCCAGCCACTCCTCGACAGGATTAAGCGAGATAAGCAGCCCCTCTTTAATACCTTTGATGACGACTAATTGATCTTCCATCCTGCCCCGCCGCCACAGATGAACGTATCATAATGCAACATTAACTATAGCTCATTTTCATCACGGCGCTAGACACCCCCCGCAATCTGCAAAAACAGCACAAGCGGCAGCAGCGCAAAAGCCGCCGGTGCCGCCCAGCGCACCAGTGGCCCAGTGGCGTGCAGGCTTTTTTGCAACCAGTGACTAAAACTGTGAACTGCATAAGTCATCCAGATGACCTGAATCATGAGCAGCGGCAGCAGTAAAACCGCATTATCGCGCCCGAAGTAAACCAGGCCAAAAAGGGCATAACCCGCATAGGCAATCATGGTAACTACGCCAACAGGCGGGTACCAGCGTGCCAGACGCGCCAGTCCCAGAATGCCGAGCAGCAGGCCGGGAAGCGTAAACTGCGTGATGACAAGATTGATCAACATCAGCCAACGGGAAGACAGCCGCCAGCCGTCGGCCATCATAAATGGCACTCGTAACCCCTGCGCCTCGGCACTTGCCGCCGAGTACACCCACCACGTTGAACTCAAATAACGATCAGCAATACCCCAGAGTCCTACAACTGCAATTATCGTCAGCAGCAGCCAGTACCACCAGTGCATCCTTGCCCTCGACAACCATAAGCCTAGCGCAACCGCTGGATCAACCAGCGTGAACAGCGAATCATTCATAACACCGAGTGCCAGCAGCAGCAGCAGGCCCCAGGTGTGGCGGGGTTTCAATGGCACAGGGGCGGGGTCATCGGCGCGGGGGTTGGCTGTGAGCAGGGCATCTATCAGTAAAAAAAATACCCAGGCGCTCATAAAGGTGGTCAGCCGCAGGCTGCGGGGTGTGCCAACCAACAACCAGAATAGTACCGCAAATATGATGACACCAACTGCCAATCCCAATGATGGTGGCCTGCCAAACCATGTCAGCATTAAAGTGGCAGCAGCGGCGACAAGCAGGACAAGCGCAATCAACGACAGGGTATCGCTGTCACGCCCCCCCGTCTGCGACCAGAAAGCCGGACTGAAAGCGAGCGCAAGCCCACCAACAAAAGCCAGCAAACCACTGAAACGCCGCAAAGCCAGAGCAATGCCGACAACCGCCGAGGCCAGACCGGCAGCACGCACGGGGGGAGTCTGGCCGAAAATGATAAAAGCCAACAGCGACGCCAACCCGGAAGCGACCACCGGCAGCCAGTACCAGACCATGCTGTACTGCCGCTGGTTAAATGAAAGCGATTTCAACATGAAGAAGCCTCTCAGTTAACCACCCGGCGTCGGTTGGGCAAATGGCGATTCAAACGGCACTACAGTCGGTAACACAGTACCAAAGCCTTCTGGTTCGGGCAGACCAGCGCGTTCATTTTTCAAACGATAGTAGGCTTCCAATACCTGGACGGCGACTGGAACCGCCTCGCGCGAGCCTTCCTGCCCGTTATAGATAAAAGCGACGACGATAATTTCCGGGTTTTCATAAGGGGCATAGCCGATAAACCAGGCATGGGCGGGCCAATTACCAAACACACACAGACCGAGTGGACGCGCGATGTCGTCACAATATTCGGCTGTACCGGTTTTACCGGCCACTTCAACATAAGGCAGGTTAGCCGCCTGTGCTGTACCGATGGTCACCGTCTGGCGAGTACCTTCACGCATGATGTCATAATTTGCCTGACTGACAAAGGCGGGCTGGTAATTCTGATCGAAGCGAAGGGGATTACAGACTGAACCGTTGAAAACGTAGTTCGGCGGAATATACACTTCATACTCGCGGACATCGGACACCAATGGGTCAGGGTTAATATCGACTTCATTGCGATAGGTGTCTGCGTTACAGCGAACCGGGTTATAGTAACCATTCGGCGCATTTGACTCGCAGGTGCAGGCCAGGCTGCTTGGCCCTTTCATAATCATGTCTTCGACCAGATGTAAACGCAGTGTCCCCTGTATATCAGCTACATCAATATTCCGCAGCACTTCTGCCTGGAAAGGACGAATGACCCGACCTTCGGGATCGAGATAACTTTCGATAATGGTCGGCTGGTAGAGGATGCCACCATTGGCAACCGCTGAAGCCATACTGACCAACTGGAGCGGCGTAATATTCACAAAACCCTGCCCCAGAGAGGCATTATAGGTATCGCCGGTTGACCAGTTTTCGCCATACAGACGGCGCTTCCAGTCCGGCTCCGGCATCCGTGCCGGATTTTCGCCAGGCAGTTCTACACCCAGTTCAGAACCAATACCATAAGCTGTTGCATAGCGAAAAATATCGTTGATACCCAGACCACCAGAACGCAAAACTGATTCGGAGACATTGGGATTGCCACCCCCAACCTGATAAAAATAAACATTGCAGCTCTGGGCAATGGCACGCCGCATATCCACCAGCCCATGACCATCGCGCTTCCAGCAGACAAAGGTCTGAGCAGCAGCAGGATCATTGGGAGCATACTTGTTCTCAACCACAATGTTGCCAGGGTCTAAAAGCGCGGTGGTCGCACCGATGACGCCTTCCTGAAGTGCGCCAGATGCTGTCACCAATTTCCAGGTTGAGCCAGGTGGATAGAGGGAACGAATAGCATTATTCACCAGTGGCCGCAGCGGATCACCAGCGACATCCAGGTAATAACCTACATCAATGGCACGTGCGAAACGGCTATTGTCGTAGCCAGGATAGCTAACCATCGCCAGAACCTGACCGTTCTGCGGATTGAGGGCAATGACCACACCCTGCTGGCTTACGAGTCGGTTTTCCCTGGCATTGAGGCGCGTGATCTGATTCCGAAGCGCAGTTTCAGCGGCCAGTTGTAAATCCACATCAATGGTCAAACGGATATTCTGGCCGGGAATGGGAGCCGTTTCGCGGAGGCGGTCAATTTCTTCCCCAGCAACATCAACTTCCCGGAGAATACTGCCACGTGTACCGGAGAGGGTTGATTCGAGAAAAAATTCAACACCATCAACGCCAATCCGGTCAAAAGCCGGATTATAACCCTGCTCAATCAACGCTTCAGCTTCTTCAGGTGGAATAGGTGCCATATAACCAATAATATGCGCTGTCAACGCGCCACCAGGATATTCGCGTACTGAAATAGCATCTACCGCCACGCCCGGCAGTGAGATTGCTTCTTCTTTCAGTCGCAAGGCAACTCGAAAATCAACATCCTGAGCAATAATAACCGGACGAAAAGGGGCAATCCCCTCGCCTTCAGTAACCAGTTCTTCAATACTGCGGAGACGATTGCCAGGAGCAGCAGCAGCGGAGGCAGCCGTTGGTGGGACATTGACCAGCGCGGAAATCCGGTTAAAGATTTGCAGTTCTGCTTCCGGGTCTTGTGGCAAAAGAGCAGGAACAATCGTCACATTAAAAGCTGGCACATTCTTCGCCAGCGGGCGACCATAACGATCAAAAATCACGCCGCGTGGGGCGGCTACAGGGAGTTCGTTAAGACGGTTATCGTCGGCGGCAAGCTGAAATTCCCGATTCCGCAGAATTTGCAGATCGTACATGCGGATAGTAAAGAGCAGAAAGACAGCGAACATCACTGCCTGGAAAAAGGTGAGCCGCCAACCTTGAAACGGCAGTAAACGTCGATCCATTCATCAAACTCCTACTACTCCACCGCAGTGCGATAATGCCCCCAGTTTATGTAAAAAGCCGCCGCGAACGTTCAAGCCGCCGCTGTATACGGCGGACGAACCAGTATACCGGAAAAATCATCACGAGATTATAGACAACTGTCGGGAAAATCACATAGGTCAGGTCTTCAGCCAGCACATCCAGGCTGAAAAGATTGAAATAGGCAGGTTGCAAGCTGGTGAACAATATTATCAGCCGTGACACAATCTGCTGGAAGACACTGCCGAGCATCGCCATCCAGATGAGCGAAAACAACCCGACACTGTACAACTGACGACGGACAAAGTAGACGCCGAAGACGACAATAATCATTCCCAGCGAAGAAGTCCCCAGTGGGGCAGCGGAAAGCAGGTCTTTCAGAATACCGCCAACGAACGCCCATACCACGCCCTGTTCCAGTGGTCTGTTGACGGCCCAGGCGATAACGAGCAGAAAGACCAGATCAGGCCGCCCGCCGAGAAAACTGAACTGAGGAACGATGCTGGCTTGCAACGCCGCCGCCAGTGCGAGGATAGGAATGCTAAGAAAATTGCCCATAGATCAACGATTTGTTCCCAGCGCATTTTCAAATATGGAAAGATCAACTGGCTGGAATGAGGTGATGATAAGGACAATTTCCAATGTATCGAAATTATTGAGGCTGCGGACAACGGCTTCCTGATACAACTCAAATTCGAATTGTTTAACGCTCGTCACCTGCCCGATTACAATATCCGGGGGCAGATTGCCGCCGAGGCCGGACGTAATCACCAGATCACCCTGCTGCACAGTGGCATCAAGCGGGATGAAGGTCATCCGCAAATCACCGGATAATTCACCAATGACACTCCCCTCAGCACGAGTTGTTTGTAAGCGGCCACTCACAGCGCTGGAGGGGTCAGTCAGCAGCAGAACACGCGAAGCATTGGCTGTCACATCAATGACACGCCCAACCAAACCCTGGCGCGTCACCACCGGCATACTGATGGCAATACCGTCACGCGCCCCCCGGTCAATGACGATCGTGCGGAGCAGACTGTTCGGATCGGCTCCAGCGATAACATTTGCTGTTACGAAATCCTGATTCTGGGTGGTTGAAGTGTAGTCCAGCAATTCGGCCAACCGGCGATAGTCACTGGCGATTTCACGCAGTTCAACCAGCTCAGACTGAAATTGCGCCAATGCTTCTTCAAGATCAGCATTACGGCGACGGAGCGTTTCAATATCGGCCAGGTCATCAATACTGCCCGTAAAAAACAGGGAGATACGGTTAAAAACACCTGTAATAAAGGTGAGTGGCGCGGACGTTATATCTTCTACCGGTGAGAGCAGACCGCTCTGACTGGTGACGATCAGCACCACCGCCGCGACCACACAGACCGTCAAAAACCAGAGACGGTTTGAGCGCCAGTTTCGCATTCATGAACCTTAATGCTGTGTGCTGCCACGTTCCAGGCCAACGAGCAGACGCCGCAGATTGGTGTAATCTTCCAGCACGCGCCCCGCGCCGCGTGCGACACAGGTGAGCGCATCCTCAGCCAGCCAGGTGCGTATATTCAATTCATCTTCCATGCGCTCAGTAAGCCCCTTTAGCTGGCTGGTGCCACCCGCCATACAAATACCGCTTTCCATCAAGTCGGCAATCAGTTCAGGCGGGGTATCATCCAGCGCATCCTTCACGGTATCGACAATAATATCGACTGAACCAGCAACGGCCTCGCGGATTTCAATTGAACTGACTTCAACGGAAGCGGGCAGCCCCGTCATGAGATTACGGCCTTTGACGATCATGGTACGTTCCTGCGGCAGCGGATAGGCCGAACCGATGTCAATCTTAACCTTCTCTGCCGTCGGTTCACCGATCAACAGATTATGCTTGGTACGCATATACTGCACAATATCCTCGTCCATCTCATCACCGGCAACCCGGATAGACCGACTGATGACAATGCCACCCAGGGAGAAAATGGCAACTTCAGTCGTACCGCCGCCAATGTCAATAATCATGCTGCCGCGCGTTTCCTGCACGGGCAGACCCGCGCCGATGGCGGCGGCAACCGGTTCTTCAATGAGATAAGCTTCACGCGCTCCGGCGCTGATAGCAGCATCAAAAACAGCCCGCTTTTCGACTTCGGTCACACCGCTGGGGATGCCAATCACCACACGGGGACGTGGAATGGGAACCCAGGTTTGTTCATGAGCTTTGCTGATGAGGTGCTGAAGCATAGCTTCAGTGACCTCAAATTCGCTGATAACGCCGTCACGCAGGGGACGAACGACCAGAATATCCTTCGGGTTTTTGCTCCACATTTCTTTGGCGCGCGCCCCGACTTCAATCGGACGGCGAGTTTTCTTTTCCAGCGCCACGAACGATGGTTCATTAATCACAATACCCTTGCCACGCACGCTTACAAGCGTATTGGCTGTACCCAGATCAATGCCAATGTCCAGGGAAAATAAACCCAGTATAAAGTCAAGCGGACTTAGCACAACGGACTCCTAAGGGAAAGTGACAGCGGGCGGCATTATAACACGCGCAAAGGAATGTGGGAAAGCGCGTATAGGTTCAGAAGAGGCTTTGTTATAATACCCATACCTTAATTGAAAGGTAAGACTTTGCTCGAAAAAGTGCGGCAATTAATCCAAAAGTTCGCTTTAATTCCAGGTGGCAGCACCGTCGTCATCGCCGTTTCGGGCGGGGCGGATTCGCTGGCGCTGATGCATGTCCTGTATACGCTGCATGACAGGATGAGTTTCAAAATGCATGTTGCTACGCTCAATCATCAATTGCGAGCGAAGTCAGGCGCGGCAGACGTCCAATTCGTGGTCGATACGGCGAAAAAATGGAATATGCCGATTACGGCGGGCGTGGCAGATGTTAAAGCGTTGGCTGCACGTGAAAAGATGGGCATTGAGTCAGCGGCGCGCAAGGCACGATATGCCTTCCTTGCAGAAGTTGCAAACCAGCAAAAGGGAACCATTATTGCCACCGCGCACCATGCCGACGACCAGGCAGAGACGGTGTTGATGCATCTGCTGCGCGGATCAGGATTAAATGGACTGAGGGGAATGAATTTGTATGGCACCATGCCAGAATATGCTCACCTGACTCTCATCCGACCTTTCCTTTATACGACACGAAAAGAAATCGACGCTTACTGTGCTGAGCATAATTTACAGCCCCGCGAAGACGAGACTAATCGGGATATATCCCTGCTCCGCAACCGCCTGCGCCATGAGGTTTTGCCTTATCTGGAACAGATTAATCCGCAAATTCGCCTGAGCCTGACACAGCTTGCGGACATCGCTGCTACTGATAACGATCATCTCGAAGCAGCATTACACCAACAAGGCATAACGAATACTGCCATTCAAGAGGGCAACCGCGCAACAATCTCGCATCATTCATTTGACGCCATGCACACCGCCCTCCAGAGACGATGGGTGTTATGGGCAGCAAAAACGCTCGCTCCGACAACAGATGCACCGTCTTATGAACGTGTGACTGAAGCCGCAGCGCTGGCAAAAACCGGAAAACATGCCGCAGTTGCCCAACTGGGCAGCGATTTAAGGCTGAGGGTGGATTATGGCCTGATCGTCGTCGAGAAAGAAACAGCGCCGCCAATGGATTACGACTATGCTGGGCCACTGCTGGAGGCAGCATCGCAAATTGCCCTGCATGTGCCGGGGGAAACGTCCATCAACAACAAATGGCAGTTATGGGCATCATCTGAGCCGCCCAATAGAGATTCAAAACAGGTCGCAATGGTGACTATTCCGCCACAAGCAGCCTTAAAACTACGTACACGACAGCAGGGTGAACGATTTACTCCGCCTGGTCTTGGAGGACATACCCGTAAGGTTAACCGCTGGATGATAGACCGAAAAATTCCCGCCTCGCTGCGTGACAAACTCCCGATTCTGACCATTAATGGACAAATTGCGGCAATCTGGATTCCTTCTCAATGGATTGTGGCTTATGGTTACGCGGGAAATCCATCAGATGAAGAATGTGTTTATTTTCATTTTCGGGAAAATTTGTGAATTCACAAGCCAAAGCATCTGATAAACAGTTCTGTAATATGCCCTTTAGGTTGCACAATAAAGATAAAATCAGTATGCTTAAGGAAACATAAGGGTTTAGTAAAGCACGCAGGCAGGATAATCAATGGATGTAAAAGAAGAGACCGCCCAGGTGCTGGTGGTGGACGATGAAGGAGCAATTCGCTATTCCGTCGGTAAGACATTACAGCGCATCGGTTACGAAGTAGAAGAAGCTTCCAGCGGTGAAGAGGCGCTGGAGATGATGGCGAAACGGGATTACGATGTCATCCTGACAGACATTCGGATGCCAGGGTTGACCGGTGTAGACCTGCTGAAGCGCATCAAGGATATTTCGCCGGATGCCATCGTCATCCTGATGACCGGGTATGCAAGCCTGGGAACGGCTGTGGAGAGCCTGCGCCTCGGCGCACACGATTATTTGATTAAACCCAGTTCCAGCCAGGACATCCGCCAGAGTGTGGCACGCGGGATTGACCGAGCGCGCAACCTGCGCCGACGCCGGGCGCTGCTGGATGCCATTCGCAGCAATGTTTTTGAGCTGACACGCGCTGATGTCGAAGCTATCGCAGCCGTTTACGAAGATGAAGATCAACCGGCGGCTGAAGCCCGTTATGATGGCGTAACCAGTATGGACAGCGTTAACGCCAATATGACGCTTGGGCCGCTGACGATTTACCCTGGGCGCTACCAGATTTCAGTAGGCGACCAACCGATTGACCTCACACCCACTGAGTTTGACCTGCTGCTATACCTGGCTGCTCACCGGGGGCGTGTCGTTTCGTGCCACGAACTGGTGCGGGAAGTACGCGGCTACGCGGTGGACGAAGCCGAAGCACGTGAGGTTATTCGCCCACATGTCAGCAACCTGCGGCGTAAGCTGAAGCAAACCGGACAGGATGCCGACCTGATTGTGAATGTGCGCGGCATCGGCTACCGACTGAGCGAAACCGGTCAGTGAATTTCAGAAGAACAACAAGCAAAAAAACAAAGGCAAAAAAACACAACGGGACACGCACTATGCTTCGTGTCCTCGTATGTTTTTTTGTCATTGTCTTTACAACTCCCCTCTCAGCGCAGGATGACCTGATAAATGGACTGACGCTGGAACAGCGGGCCGCACAGTTATTCATGGCGCACCTGTACGGGACGGCGCTGAATGAAACTGACCGAAATTTTTTAAAAAACTGGCAGCCGGGCGGCGTGGTGCTGATGGACAGCAACACCGGCACACCGGATGCCGTCACCCGGCTGACTAACAGCTACCAGCAAACGATCATTGAGGCAGGCGGGCTTCCCCTGCTGATCGCTGTCGATCAGGAAGGCGGGCCTATCGCCGCGCTGGAAGACGGATTCACCGCCTGGCCTACCCCGGCACTGATGACCGCCGCCGGGGACATAGAACTTGCCCAACGAGTGGGCGCAGCAGTAGCGGAAGAACTGCGGGCCGTGGGCGTCAATATGAACCTCGCGCCAGTAGCCGACCTGGAAACGAATCCAGACAATATGATTATCGCCCGGCGGTCATTTGGGAGTGATGCGACACTGGTCAGCCCTGCACTGGCCGGATTCATCACCGGTTCGCAGGATGCTGGTGTGCTGGCAACAGCCAAACATTTTCCCGGTCATGGCTCAACATCCGGTGATTCCCACACTGCCCTACTGACCATCGACTTAAGCCGGGAACGGCTGGAAGCTGTCGAACTGGCTCCATTTCAGGCCGCCATCGACGCGGGTGTTGAAGCAGTGATGGCAGCGCATATCTGGTATCCGGCGCTGGAACCAGAAGCCAATTTACCCGCTTCACTTTCACCGAACATCCTCACGAAGCTGCTGCGGGAAGACATGGGCTTTGACGGCCTGGTTGTGACCGACGCACTGGATATGGACGCGATTGACACCATTTATAGCTATCCAGAGGCAGCGGTCAAAGCCGTTCAAGCTGGCGCAGACATCATCCTGTCGGCGCATGTTGGGCCTGAAACTGTCATCCAGGGAATTCAAGCTGTTGCCGATGCAGTACGGACGGGAGCAATCAGTGAAACGCGACTCAACGACTCCGTCCGGCGCATCCTGGATACAAAAGCACGTTATGGCCTGTTGAATGAGTGGATACCGCTTGAACCCGCAAGCGCCAGCGAACGGGTCAATGCTGACGAACATGCTGCTCTGCTCGATGATCTTTTCCGTGCCGGAGTGACGGTGGCATTGGATGAACAGAATTTCATCCCCCTCAGCAGCGAAACATCGATCGCCATCGTTTATCCTGCGACCCGTGTTCAGGTCATGAATGCGTGCAAAGTATACCGGGATGATATTCGCTGGGTAGGTATGTCCGACTCGCCATCAGCGGAAGAAATTAGCTGGGCGCAGGGAGCGGCGACTGTGGTGGATGTCATCGTCGTCTTCACACAAAATGCCATCCATAACCGGCAGCAGGCGGCACTGGTTAATGCGCTACCACCCAATAAAACTGTGGTGGTGGCGCTGTGGTCGCCCTATGATTGGGCGGCCCTCCCCAACATCGCTGGCTACCTCGCCACTTACAGCCCGGCACGTCCAGCTGTCCCGGCGGCGTGTGGGGTTTTATTCGGCGCATGGCCGGGAAATGAACGTTTTGCGCTCCAACTGCCCGCGCCATCGTAAAGCTGCTTTGCAGTACAGCGCTTTTTCGCCGCAAAGGCTTCGGCTGTTTTCGGCAGCAAAAAGGCGATTAAGGGGGGATACTGCCGCAAACAGGCGTAATTTTGGCAGTTAATTGATTTGGCTCACCCGCCCAAAGCTGTGCAGCGTTCGCAGATTGTCCAGCGTGATGACGCCGCTCCAGTCGCGTTCTGCCTGCTGCCATGCTTCCGGCCACAAATCTCCCCATGACCAATTTGGCCTCCACGCGCCTTCTGCACCTCGCGCTTCGATTAGAAAATCAAGATTCTGCGGAATTTCTTCCACAAAAAGCGAAGCAAAAGGTGACTGCGGTGATTTTATGACTGCCAAGGGCGGCAGGCCATAAGCACGCCACTGTTCCTGGCTGCGGGCAACATTATGGGCGACCAAAAGTGTGAGTTTTTGCAGGAGCGATGTTTTGACCGCCTCTGGCAAAGATTCTGTCTCATATAAACGCAGGCAGCAGAGCAAATCATGCATCTCCATCTCATCTGGATGGTTTTGCACATGATCCATGACTGAGGCGGTCAGACTGTGGCGCATCGCCTCTGGAAAATGAACCGCATAATCATAGATATAACCGAGTATCTCAACGCGCGGATTGATCTGACGATTCATCAGTTCGCCATTGTGAATCCACCAGGGCGCATGGGGCGCATCATCAATCGTCGGCGGAATAATGGGCCAATTAAGCCGTGCTGTATCGTAGGTTTCGCGCAGGTAGCGACAGCCATTAACAACAAGCGGGTGTTCAGCAGGCACACGCAGTTCGCGCAAATGCTGAAAAGCAATCGTCGTGGCGATGACGGATGAATCAGCCAAGCGCACATCCGGTTCCAGACCATGACCGAAGCCGCCATCAGTATTCTGAAAACGAGCAAGTTCTTTCAGGACACTCTCAGCGGGGCCATCCTCAAAATAGTAAGCGAAAAAAACGCTTTCGAGTGGGCGTGCTTCTTTTCTGAGGAAAGAAACCGACTGTTGAAATTCACTGGGTGATAAGGTTTTCATGACCCTAATCCATCCATAAAGCAGTACATCTCCACAATGAATTTTAGAACAAACTTTCTAAAAAATCAAGCGTTTTATCTGTCAAATCGCGCTCATCATCCGCTCCAGACGAGTGAGATAGTGAACATCGTCAAGGGGGTCGTAATCGGGATGCAGATGACGAGTGATAAAATAGGCAACCGCGTCTGGCTTGACGGTTGCTATGCCCTGCTCCAGCTCCCACTGCGCTTCTACCAGCAGCAATACAGCCTGTGCCGCCAGCCCCAGCCGGTCTGTCAGACGGCGGGCGTGCGCCTGGGCATAAGCATCAGTACCGTTTGCCAATTTCGCCAGCAAACGCCCCGCATCCGCCAGCGCTGTCCGTGTTAGCATGACATATTCAGCCAGAACAGGTTGCTTCACGCCGTTAAGATGGGTTGACATAGCCTGGAAAAATGGCTCGTGCAAGCTGTAGCGGGCGATGTCACGCAGGACTTGGAGGCAGAGAACGTTGTGCGTGCCTTCCCAGCTTTCCAGCACAACCATATCGCGGTACAGACGCGGGAGAATACTGAAAGATTCAATCGCGCCGTTGCCGCCAAGAACTTCAATAGCGCGGTGAACCATCTCCGAACCGCGAATGCTGGTGATATATTTATTGACATTGACGAAAAGGCGATAAACCGCGTTTTCATCCTGTGTGGCAGCGCCAGTTTCGATGCTATCCAATAAACGAGCGAGATAAAACGAAGAGGCAACTGCCGCCATTGATTCGCTCAATAAATCCGCCACCGTTTCCTGTACCAGCGGATAGGTGGCAATAGACTGACCAAAGGCCTGTCGATGACAGGCATAAGTGGCGGCCTCGATGTAAGCGCGGTGCATAACCCCGGCGCAGGCTACGGCGTTCATCAAACGAGACGTATTGAGAACGAGTTCGACCACATTTTTAAAACCGCGATCAAGCGGGCCAACTGGATAGGCAAGGGCATCACGGAAGTCAAGTTCAGCGCTGGCGAGCGTGCGCGTGCCAAGTTTGTCTTTCAAACGACGGATATAAAAACCGTTGGTCGAGCCATCATCGAGACGGCGCGGGACGAGAAATAACCCCAATCCTTTGGTGCCATCAGCGGCATTTTCAGGGCGAGCGGTCATCAAAAACTGATCGGCGTTGATGTTGGAGCAAAACCATTTTTCGCCATTGATGCGCCAGGTGCCATCGCCAGCTTCAGTGGCGACAACCGCATTCGCGCCAACGTCGCCACCCCCCTGCACTTCGGTTAAAAACTGCGCTCCCTGCTGCATCTGGCTGTAATCAGGATTGAGCAGCGACGGCAGAAATCTGGCGCGGACGGGTTCATCCGCCGCCACCTGTAAAGCGCGAATCAGGCCAGAAGTGCAGGCCAGCGAACACATGTGACCGGCTTCACCATTATGATTAAGCAGATAAAATAACCCCATCTGTACAACCGTATTACCCGGCTGGGACTGCATCGCCATGATGCCCGACTCCCAGATCAGCCGCCCGATCAGATCATGGTTGGGATGGAATTCTATCGCTTCCAGCCGCTCGCCCAGGCCAGACCAGCGCTGAAGCACTGGATGATTGCCGAGATGGTCTTCTATTCTGGCGGCCTCATCTATGGTAGTGGCGGCCTGTTCGCCAAGTTTATCAAGGGTTGGCCGGGCATCGGTATAGGCCGCTTCGCCGAGATGGCGTGACAGGACATATTGCAAATTGCTATCTGCCGCAAAAAAATTCTGTGGTTTGCTCTTTTCCCACGCCTGTAATGCAGCACGACCTTCTTCAGCACGGTTCATCATTATTCCTCTTTTCAGGGTTGTGGCGGCAGGGTTTGCGTGGGAGATGGCGGCGAAAACAAAGCTGTCTCCGTCGGCTGCTGACCGGGATTGACACTGCTTTGATTGCCAGCATTATTCGCCGGATTCTGCACCGGCTGCGGCGGTGGTTCTGCCCGTGTTATGGGAATCCGGCGGGAAATACAGGCAATATCGTCATCCAGAACGGCTTCAACCTCCCAGAAAAAGGCCGCGCCAACCCCAAAACGGCTATCAGAAAAATCGATGGAAAGATTGGTGTTGTCGTTATTGGTGGGGTAAACGCCGAGTAAATTCTGCCCTACATCATAGAGCTTCACCTGATAATTATCGATCTCCGTCACAGCATCCCAGAAGAAGGTGGCTAGGCCAAAAGGAACTGAGTCAAGCGGCGAAATCGGACTAAAGCGCTGGCAGTTGATCTGCCCGGCAGCCGGGCCATAGATCACACCAAAAAACTCACGTGAGACAGCCTGAATATCACCCTCAGTGGGAATTTGGATCGGAGCATGGAGCAAATCAACTGGCAGGTTTGCCAATGATGCCAGTGATTCACGTTCAGACGGTGTGAGCGGGGCGACATTCGTCCAGCTTCCAGCGGGCGAACAGGCATCCGCCGTCAGTTGAATCGTGCCACTGAAGCCGCGCGGGATGGTTTGTGCACCGACCTGCGCTGTACCAACCAGAACCATCAACTGAAGGCGACCATCTGGCAGCGAACGCAGCGCAATCGTTCCATTGAGGCGGATATTCGAGCCATTGGCACGGACAGTCGCACTGGTGTTAAGCGGGGCTTGCAGGAGCAGCAGTCCAGCAGGAGCAGTAGTACATGTAGTGGTCGGTTCAGTTTTAAGACAGAAGTTTTGCAGCGGTGAAAAGCTGGTATCGTCAATCACGGGAAGCGCTGCAACAGCCGCTGCATCGAAGGCAACCACCTGTCGATTGACCCATCCGGCAAAATTATCATAGACCACACGAAACCATGCGCCATCCGGGCTGATGCCATCGGCTGCAAGGCTCGCTCCACCGGGGACACTGCCTGAAACACGAGCAGCGAGACTGGGGGCAGCGCGAACATTAGCCCCAACCAGCGCGGTCAGTGTAACAGGCTCGACAGGACGCAGGGCTTCATCTGCCGGGACTAGATTTTCAAGGGTCGCGCCACCTAGCAGCAGAAAAACAATACCCTGTTCTCCCCCGGCGATGTTGGCCTGCACATTGGCAAGACTGACTCCCCAACCAGCTTTTTCGAGATCAAGGGCGTCGGCGGTGAGGGTTTCGAGATCATATAACGATAAGGGTTGAGTTTCGCTGGAGAGAGCAGGCGAGCAGAGTTGATTCTGACCAAGATCAGGGCAGGTTTCCGCAAGTGTGGCCAGTGAAGCGGCAACCAAGGCGGCGCAGGTATCATCCTGCTGGAAGGCCATACGCGGCACAGCGGCAAAAAATACCCCAGCGATGACAATACTCACTACCCCAATAAAACGGCTCATTCAACCTGCATCCCCTCAACTTACATTGCATGTTACAACCAGTATAGCTGAAACGAATTTGCGTGTTGCTAAAAACTACCCTGCGTATTGAACATAAAGGCCAGGAAATTTTCCTGTTCGCTGCTGTCCATCGGACGCGGACGAGCAAGTTCATCAATGATGCCGGTAAAGAGACCGATGCTAACCAAACGCCCTTCGTAAATATAGAGTTCATCCATGAAAAAGCGCATGTTTCCCCAGAATGGCTGGTCGAAAAAGATATTGCCGAGACCATAATGGATGAAGGATTCGCCACCGCTTCGCCCGCCGTAAAATTCCATCGTCTGCGGCTTGTGGGCCTGTGTGCCGATGACCACATCCGCGCCGAGGTCAGCCATGCCGCGAAAATCTGATACCTGCTGCGCCGTTGGCTGGTATTCTTCGACTTCAAGATACTGCACCGTGACAATTAACAGATCATTTTCTTCAGCCAGAACGGGCAAGGTAGCGCGCAGCCATGTCCAATCACAGGCTGCCGCGCCAGGAGATGCATCCCCCGCCATCGCATAATACGGGCCAACGGCGTTGCAGGCGACCATCGCTATCCGGCTGCCGTTATGCTCAATGATGAGCGGGGTCTGCGCGCCCTGGAGATTGACGCCGCCACCAAGCGTGTAAATACCCCGTTCGGCGTACCATTCGAGCGTATCGAGATAGGGCTGCGTACCATAGTCGATGTTGTGATTGCCGGTGAGTTCAACAATATCCAGTCCGACGTTTTCCAGCAGGGCGAAATGCGACTCTTTGGAGCAGAAGCCACCGAGCGGCGTTTCATCGGAAAAGGGGCATTTGGGGCTGAATGAAACCTCGTTGCTGGTGTGGAAGAAGTCGGCGCGTGTCGTATAGGGCTGGATAGCCTCACCCGCCCACTCGACACCACGCTCATCCAGCACGCGGAGGGTGTTGCGGGTCAGCGCGGTGACACCAGAGAGCAGCAGGCGGGTTAGCCTGGTTGGGTCAAAGTTGACTTCGCCGCCCGAAAATGCGAAGGGATAAGCAGCTAAATCGGCATAAAGCGGTGGCAGACCGGGAGCGGAGTCGCCAATATTCAAGATACGGTAGCGCGGCGAGAGGCGATCAAAGGCCAGCAGTGTATAGAGCCTGCCGTCACGCCAGAGAGTATTGTAGAGGGCATCATCCGGCACTATGCGAATTTCCGGCGCGAGGGTCAGGCCGAAGCTCATGAGTTTAATAGCGGTGGTTTCGTCCAGCACGAGACTGGCATCAGCCTCGCCAACGCGCACATCCCAAAGGCGCGTTTCCGGCAAAACAGCCTGCAAACTGGGGAAGCTGACAGCAGGCAGAAATAAATAGCGGGACTCGTCAGAAACCGAAGGTTGAGGCGTTGCAGTTGGATCAGCAAGGGGCCCAGTTGGGGTGTTGGTGGCAAAAACGAGGGCTGGAGGGGCGGAGTCAGAAACCGCGTTCAGCCAGGGGTCACCATAAAAGTGCAGATATTGGCTGATGTGCTGCCCCCAGTAGGTGTAATAATGCTGGCCTTCGGGATAAACCGTGTATTGATAGTCAAGGCCGCGTTCGGCCAAACGTTCGTCCATCAAATCCAGGCCGGGAGCGGCGAAATCGTCCTTACCCCGGTCAAGCCAGATACGCAGCTTATCAATGCCCGGCGCAGACTGTGCCAGCCGCAGCGGGTTGTATTCCGGCGGGGCGTGATAATCGTCAAAAAAGGCGCTGTGACCGCCGACGGACTGGAACATTTCCGGGTGGCGGAAGGCAATCTCGAATGACCAAAAACCGCCGCGAGAAATGCCGCCGATGGCGCGACGAGTCGTATCGACGCGGTACTGACTTTCGACCAGCGGCAGCAGTTCACCGAGAAAAACGTTCTCCCAGGATACGGCGTCGAACTGGTTTTCATTGGCAATCCACTCGCCAAAAGGCATGACCATCAGCATCGGCGGGAGGGTGCCAGCAGCGATACCCGCATCCATCATTTCTGCCAGACCAAGCCGCCCCCATGCGCCATCATTTTCATTGGAGCCGTGAAACAGGTAGATGACGGGATATGTTTGGCCGGAGGTGTTGTAACACGGTGGCGTGTAGACGGTGTAATACATATTGGTGGCGGCGATCTGGCTGCGAAAATCACCGCGAGTCATCTGCCCATTGGGTTCGAGGCAGACGGGTTCAGATTGAGCAGCGCTCTGGTAGAGGCAGGCGGTGGCGATGATGAGAGAAAGACTCAACGCAAAGACCCGAAGGGGCAAAGGTGACGCAAAGGCAGATTTCAATTGGAAACGGTACATGGATGGCCTGTGAACTAAATTTTCCGAAAGCGGTAGTCGATGATAACCGGGGTGCCGGGATGAGACGAGGCGTCGGCAAAACGGACGGACTCATCGTCGCCGAGGCGGGGTTCTAATACAGCATCAATAACCAGCCCAGCAGCAGCGGCAGCGGTGTGATAGTCAGCGTAAAGATGCAGGTGATGTTCGACAGCGTAAGTCGAGCCATCGGGGGCGGTGAAGGTACGGCGCGCGCCGTTGAGAAAAATGAAGGGATGAAAATCGCTGACAAGTGCCCACCCACCCGGCTTGAGGATACGGGCGATTTCAGCGAATGTAGGGGTTAACTGTGCCAGATGCCCCAGCGCCAGACCGCACAGAATCCCATCGACTGAAGCCATAGCAAGTGGAATGGATTCGGTATCCGCCAGCGCACGCAGGGGTAATGGAGCGGCGGCGAGCATAGCGGAGCTGTTATCCACGCCGAAAACACGCCCTGCCCCGCGTTCGAGCGCAATCAAACCGTAGCGACCTGTACCGCAGGCGAGATCAAGGATAGACGCCCCGGCGACATCCGGCAGCAGGCGCAGCATGGCGGATTCTTCGGCACGCATAAGGGCATTGTGAGCACGCGGCGGGTAGCTGGTCGCCCATTTATCGTAGGCGTCGAGGCTGGTAAGCGTGCGTGGATTTTGCAGCGGTATCAGGCGGCGCAGAAAATGTGGGAGCATATTGAATTATCTTCCGGCGTAGAAGGCGTCGTCGTAGAGTTCTTTTTCTTCCTCGCGGATGGTTCCCATGATGACAAAATCGGCCCACTGGAAGAAGTGTTTGTCGCTGCTGTTGTAGGTCAGGCGCAGGCGCAGCGGCAGGTGCAGCCACATGTAGGCGATGCGGCGGCGTTCGTAGCGGGTGGTGCGCTCGACCAGTTCGTGATGCCAGCGCGGAAAAGGGATAAAGCGATAGTAGATATAGGATACCTGGGTGTAATTGTAATACCCCCAGAGTTACAGCAGCAGCAGCAGTATCCCTACCCCCAGCTTCATTGGATAGTCCGGGCCAAAATAGGTTGAACTGGTGACACCCGCTAAGATGACAAAGACACCGATCCAGCCGATCATACCAACGGCAGGCAGCGGCAGGTATTCGTCGCCGTACTGCTCAAAGGTAGCCAGAATAGGGGTTTTATAAAGGCCCATCAAAATCAACACATTGCGGAGCAGTCCAGCGATGGTAATAGTGAAGGCAATGATCAGGAGCAGCATGGTCTTACCTTACATTTGCAGCAGCGCGCGCGGCCCTTTATACAGAGGGCAGACACAGCGCACACATTCCGCCCGTTCACCCGTCCGGTAGGCACGGCGAAGCGCCTGTGCGGCGGGAGTGTTGATCGCGTCGGCTAATTTCACGCCATTCAGCTTGCCGTATTCCGGCAAAAAGTAACAGGGCCGCAGCGTGCCATCCACTTCAATTACGGTAGAAATATGCGGCGAGTTGCAGCGCGGGCGCGCAAAATCACGATCCCCGTTGATGGCGGCAAAATAATCAACCATCCGGCGCAGTTTTCCCGGCGATTCGGACATCAGACCGGACGCAAAATCGTCGGCGAAACGGGCTTCAACGTCGTCCAGCACGCGGCTAAGTTCAGCTACATCGTCGGACGTGAGCGCGGAGGCCGATGGGCCGTGTTCGGGGGGTGCGCCGGGGCCAGCGGACGCAATAAATGGGATAACTTCGGCAACCTGATTCTGAAAGCGCGAGCCGAAAGCGTACTGATTACTGACATCGACTGTGAGGAAGCTGACGCGATTCACATCAACGGCTTTGGCGACTTCGATGATCTGTGGGATTTCGCGGAAGTTGGCACGCTGGATAGTCGTGCGAAGCGAAACCGGGACACCCCCCGCACGGACGGCTCGACTCCCATCCCGCAGCAGGTCGAAGGCATCCGCGCCACGAATGGACTCATAGGTCGCGGCATTACCACCGTCGAGGCTGACAATCAGTTCATCGACGCTGGCGATGACTTCCTCAGCCTGCTTGCGGACAAGCAGACCATTGGTGAGCAGCATGGTATATACGCCCTGATCGCGGAAGCGGCGAGCGATCTCCGGCCAGTGGGGATGCTGCATAGCCTCTCCCCCGCTCAACAGTACCCAGCGAACACCCAGTTCGGCGACTGCGCCAGCGATGTCGTCTATCAGCGATTTGCTCATATTGCGGCGGGGGTTGCGCCAGATGTCGCAGGTGACGCAGCGGCTGTTGCAGCCATCTGTCAGATAGAGGACAACGAGCGGCAGCGTATGGAGACGATCACCAACGAGGTTGAGCAAGTGTTTAGGTCGCATAACTTGTAGTATATTACCGCGTCAGGGCAATTACAATTCACCCAACTTTTGCGCTTAAGGCAGTCTAACAACTTTTGAAGTCCCTAATCTATGCTACAATTGAAATTCAATTGAGATAGTTATGCAGCCCGAAACAATATGGTTATGCTCAGTCAAGAACTTGTAAAATCCGAGCCGGGGCCACGCCTGGCTTTTATGGAAAAAGCTGAACCGAACGGAATCGCCGAAACGCTGGTGTCATTTGCCAATACGGAAGGCGGCACGATCATCTTCGGGCTGCGCGAAGACGGCCAGATTGCGCCGAAACCGATTGACAGCAAAACGCTGGAAGATTCGCTCAAAACAGCCGATGCGCTGTGCAATCCGCCGGTAGTGGTCGGCAACTGGGAAGAAGCCGAGACAGACAAAGGGACTGTCTATACGGTGCGTGTGCCGCGCAGCATGGAACTGCACGCGCTGACCGATGGCCGCGTCCTGATCCGCAGCGGTGCGAAGAACAGACCGCTCGGCGGGCAGGAAATCCTGAAGCTGGCAAGCGCCAAAAGCACCGGCGATTTTGAGTCAGAAATCGTGCCGGGCGTGACGATGGACGACTTCAGCAACAAGATGATCGTCGAATACCTGGGCAAACGTGCCGAACGTACCAAACGCCCTTATAACGGGCGCATCGCCGACCTGATGAAGGAAATCGGCGCAATCACTGATGAAGGCAAAGCGACGGTGAGCGGCGTGCTGCTGTTCAGCGAGTATCCGCAGCACTGGATACCACAGAGCAGCGTGGTTTTCGCGAAGTTTGTGGGCAAGACGCCGCGCGGTGAAAACGGGCTGGCCGGATATTCCCGACGAGAAGAATTGACCGGCCCCCTTCCCCGGCTGATCGAAAATGCCTGGAACCTGATCTGGAGCGAGATGGCCGTGAGCGCGGTCGTCAAAGGGCTGGAACGGGAAGAAACTTACGAATATCCGCAGTTCGCTGTGCGCGAGGCGATTGTCAACGCCATCTGCCACCGCGATTACCGGCTGAAGGGGCGGCGCATTGAAATCCGCATGTATTCTGACCGGCTGGAAGTGATCTCGCCCGGCGGTTTGCCCGGTTTCATCACTGTAGAAAACATCGTGGATGAACACTTCAGCCGCAATCCGCGCGTCGTCAACGGCTTGTTCCAGTGGGGTTATATTGAAGAACTCGGCCTGGGTATTGACCGGATGATGGAAGTGATGCAGCAGGCAGGGCATAAACCACCCTATTTTGATGCACGGCCTTACAGCTTCGCGGTGACATTGTTCAACGAACGTGAAAAGCAGAAAGCGCCGGAATGGGCGCGCAATACCAATCACCGGCAGGCACGGGCGTTACAATACATCCGCGATCATGGGTCGATCACCAACCGGGAGTATCGTTCGCTGTGTCAGGGGGTCTCGGCGGAAACACTGCGGCTTGACCTGGCTGATATGGTTGAGCAAGGAATCCTGCTTAAAGTAGGGTCAAAGAAGGGTACATACTACATTCTGAAATAGGCGCTTTTATCGTCACGGCATAGGGTAAATATGGACTCATTATTCACCGGGGTTATCCTCGTCAGCGTTGTCCTGCATACACTCCTGCTTGTCTATGTGCAGATACGCGGCGGGCAGGTGCGGGCTGGACGGTTGTGGCTATCGCTCACCATTCTATTTTCGCTGCTGGCCGGTTTACTGTTCCTCGCGCCGGATAATGTGCGGGTCGCGGACAAACTGGGGCGGGGATTCGGCCTGACGGTGATACTGGCGGCTATGCTGGTCACATTCGGAGCGCTTGTCATCAGCGACGCACGGCGAACGACAGATGGGCGGCTGATTCGCGTCTGGCTAGTGGTAGGGCTGGCGTGGCTGGCGGCGCTGGCGGCAACCGCTTTCGCCAGCGAAACGATCAGCATCACGCAACCGGACTGGCTGCTGACAGCATTAAATCCACCTAACCTGTTCAGCCTGCCAGCTATAGCCGGGATGGGCGTGGTCGGGTTGTTTCAGCTTGGCATTGCTTTCTATGCATTTTACGCCGCACCGCTGCCGGAAGTAGCGAACCGCGCACTGTTCTGGGTGATCGACATTGCGGTTATTCTGCTGGGCGTGATTCTGGCACTCAGCGGCACACAAACGCTGGCGCTGCTGGGACTGGTCACATTGCTGATTGGCGTGGCGGGTGCGCTGTACGCCCAGGTTTCCTACCGGGTGTTCGACATTCGCAGCGGAATCAGCCTGTCGATTTATACAGTGCTGGTGGTAAGCATTACAGCAGTGATTGTGTTCGCCGCACTGTATCTGACACGAGTTCTGAATGTCCCTGATAATGCTGAAGGCAACCTCATTCTGGCGACGATTGCCCTGCTGGTTGGGATTGTCTATGTACCGGCACGACGGTTGCTGGAATTCATCATCAGCCCCTTTCTGCGGGGCGTAAATACCAATGTGCCGGCTGGCACACGGCGTTTCAGCCAGCAGGTGACAAATGCGGTTGAACTTGACCAGCTCATCAACGTAGCGACTGAGACATTGAACGATGTGCTGAAGGTAAGGCGCTCCGGTTTGCTACTGGTGAGTGATACCGGCGATGAAAAGCGGGTTGAGCTGATGGTGATGTCCGGCGGGGGACTGAGTGATGTGCGCGAACGGCGCGGTTACATCAGCAAGAGCAGCCCGGTTTACAAACAACTGGCCGATGCCCAGGCACCGCTGTCTCAATTTGACCTGGAATTCAGCCCAAAATACAGCAAAGACCTCTTAGAAACGGAACGCAACTTCTTCAATGGACTGCACATGAGCGCCTTCGCGCCGGTAATTGTGGAAAGTACGCTCATTGGCATCGTGGCGTGCGGGCCGAAGGTGAATGATGCGCCTTTTTACCCGCGTGATCTGGAACTGCTCTCGACACTGGCGAACCAGACCGGCGTCGCGCTCCGTAATGCGCGGCTGGTGGCTGACCTGCGCCACATGAATAACACGATGGGCAAGCTGAATCGAGGTCTGGAAGACGCCAACGACCAGATGGAAAAGCTGGATTCGGTGAAAACCGACTTCGTGACTATCGCCAGCCACGAACTGCGAACGCCGCTGGCACAGGTGCGCGGATACACAGACATCATCGATGCGCTGAACGAGCAGGGAATGCTGGATCAGGATCAGACAAAGGGCATGGTTTCCAATCTCCGTAAAGCAACCGAGCGGATGGAAGAACTGATCTCGGCCATGCTGGATGTGAGCCAGCTTGACGTGAACGCGATGGATTTGCGCTTCGCCCAGACGACACTGGAGAACGTGGTGCGGCTGGCGATTGAACCGCTGACGGATGCGATCAAACAACGGAAACTGACCCTTTCAGCACGCGGTTTGCGCGGTTTGCCGACAGTTGAGGCGGACATGCAGCGTTTGGTACAGGCCATCCGCAACGTTGTTCTGAACGCGATCAAGTTCACACCGGACGGCGGGCGGATCGAGATTACAGCGAGCGTGCAGGCGGCGGAAACGGCGGATGGGCGCGACCACATCCTGCTGGCGATCTCCGATACGGGTGTCGGGATTGACCGGGAAAATCTGGAACTGATCTTCGAGAAGTTCTACCGCGCTTATGATCCCGGTTTGCATTCGACAGGGACGTATAAGTTCATGGGCGCGGGGCCAGGGCTGGGACTGACGATTGCACGCGGGGTGATCGAGGGTCATGGCGGCAAGGTGTGGGCGGAAAGCCCCGGCCACAGCATGGACAACTATCCCGGCACAACCTTCTACATTCTGCTGCCGGTCAGCCCACCGGAGGATGCGCGGCGGGTGATGCCGTTCGAGTCAGCGGGGGCGGTGAGCGGATAGATTGTCTTTACCAGAATACAGGGCGGAGACGCAGCTCCGCCCCTACGATCCAGCCTCACCTTTATCGATTACCCCTCCGTATAGAAAGTCAGAAAGTCAAGACAAAGGCTACTTGCGGCAATAATGGCGAAGATGGCAGAGGGGTCTGCCGCCGCCATGTTTGCCAGGATAGTCAGGAACGAGGGGGAAAGAGGCGAATCAGCCATGTCAGAAAAGCGGCGAAGATGGCAAAACGGGCGATCTGTCCGCCACGATTGGGGTTGGTGACGGGCGCGGGCGAAGAGGCGGCAGGCGCGTAGTCCGGCGGGTAGACAGGCAAGCGCCAGCGTTCGCGGCGGGAAGACCGGCTGTTGTCACCACCGCCATATTCTGAAAAAGATTTTTTGGCGATTGCACGGGAGCGATCTGCGCGGGAATGGCGGATGGCGATGGATTCAGTGAGCATGGGACAGTCTCCTGTGAGGGGACTAAGTTATCGGTGATAAAACCGCCGCAGGCTAAAGCCATGCGGCTAAGGAAAAGCCAAGCCCACTGAAGGGGCTAAACACTGTAAACGCTCTTGAAAAGCGTTTACGGATAACCCCTAGGCCAGTGTCCGAAAGTCGCCCAATTGTTCTTCCGCCTGAACAAGGGGTTTAAACCCCTTGTTCAAGAATGAAAAATTTTGGCTGATGGCTTAGAACAGATTAATTTCACATCGTTGTAGAACCTTAAATACCCTTAAATATTCTCATTAAACCCATTCCCAGGGTAAAATCTGTGTGATTCAGATAGAGATTTTGATGTTATTGTGAAGTCATTATAGAACAAAATTTCTGTTTCGTAAAGGGGGATGGGTGCAAAACGAGCAACTTCTACAGGATTTAGAACGATTTTCACACGCAAATGAAACGATTGAAGCGCTGCGGGCGGCGGGGGTGACGACGTACAGCCAGCTTTTGGCGCTGGTGCGGGATGAACATGGGGACGAAAAGTTACGCGAGTCTGGCTGCTGGATTCTTCGAACATTAAGCAGCAAAGTTGATAAACGCAGGGCTGTACCTGCCTTACTGACTGCCCTGCAATCCACAAGTGACCGGATTCGTGTCGCAGCAGCACATGGACTGGATGGGACAAAGAGCAAACGCGCTATCGAGCCGCTGCTCAAGATTTCTCTTGACCAAAACGAAACGGTTGATCTACGCAACGGCGCAATTTACGCGGTGGCTACCCTGAAAGATGCGCGTGTCACCGAGGCGATGCGCCAGATCGCGCTCGATACCCATGAACATCCCCTGCTGCGCGGAACTGCTGTTGAATGGACTCACACTTTTGAGCCAGAACATTACATGGATGATTATCTGGCACTGCTGGCGGACGAAGCGGCAGACGTACGCTTCTGGGCGGCGTACCGAATAGGAACTTCATGGGGCGATATGCGTCCTGCGCTGGAAGCGATTGACCGGGTGGCGGCGTTCGATCACACCGTCCCGGCACACTGGCACTGGCATGTTGACCGGGAGGCCCTGTTCGCCCTGGAAAATATATACTGGCGGCTTCTGACCGGACAGCAGCCGGAAGCCAATGGAGAATATTTTTATTTCCATCCCTATCTTATCAGCCCAACCGCGGAGTATATGACATTCAATTGGCTTTATGGCCGAGAGGGAGACAAACTCAACTCACCTGCTCAGGAACCAGCACCGGTGATGCTGCGGATTGAACCGACATGGTTAGCAGCACAGCTTGAGCGCGACTGGCCGGGGATACGATTCAACGTGCGCCAGCCGCGTCCGCAGACATATCTTCTAGACTGGATGGTGACGATTGAAGGGAATATGCTGATTGGCGGTTTGCACCGCGACCAATATGGGGTAGTGCTGACAAGCGAAAAAGATGAGGCGATTTTCCAGTTTGCGGCGTGGTATCGCGGCATTGTGGCAGCGGATGAAAAGCTGTATCTGTATGAATGGGCAGATGTCGATGTGCCATTAAAAATGGGGATGACGGCAGCGGAAGTCGCACAGGCACATGAACAGCCGAAACAGATGAATCAGCAGGATTATCTGGCGCAATTGGAGGCAGAGGGGTGAAGCACGAAAGACTGATGAGCGCATTTGGGTTTGACCAGTATGATTTGCTGGCAAACCGAACGGGCGAACTGACAGAAAAACAGCGCGAACGAGTGGCAGCCATCTACCGGCAGTACAGGCGCGGCATTCTACCAACTTTTGTCATTATTGGCGGCATGATGGTGATCGGCAGCATCGCCGCCGTCGTCAGTGGCGACAGTTCGCCCGGCGAGATGTTACGCAGCCTGCCGATTGTGCTGCTGATCCTGGTGGTATTAGGGGGCTTCACAACAATTGCCAGTCACGTAACCACCAGCGATGTGCGACGGGGGCGCATCCGCACAGCAGAGGGAAAGGCGAAATTGTCGCAGGGGCGTTATAAAGGTTACGACATTTACCGGGTACGCATTGGCAGCAAGACCTTCAACCTGATGAACAAACAGCAATTTGAATGCTTTGAGAAGGGTGAGGGCTACCGGGTCTGGTATGTGCGTTACTGGCCGGACGTGATTTTGTCAATCGAAGCAGCGCCAGAAGTGGGCTGGTGAACGAGGACTGAATCCGTCCTGATGGGTGATTATGGTTAAATAGCTACCTGCGTCTTTAACATTGGGAGTCAATTATGGGCGAGATCAGCAATCAGGATGCAATCACGACAGCCAATCTGCAAAAGCGGATTTCGGCATCCTGGCACGAGCTAGAGGCGTTCATCGACGGGTTGAGCGAGGCTCAACTGACTGAATTGACCGATGCAGGCGGGTGGACAGTAAAAGACCATCTGGCGCATCTGGCGATCTGGGAAAGCGGACTGCACGCGCTGCTGGCAAAGCAACCTGTGCGAGAAGCGATGGATGTTGAACGAGAGATATGGAAACAGGTCGACGACGCGATCAATGCCGTAATTCAGAAACGTTACCAGCAGCTTCCGTTGGCAGAAAGCCTAACCCTGCTGCGGCAAAAACACGAGCAGACAGTCATGATGATTAATGCGATGGAGGACAGTGATCTGACGCGCCCGTACAGCGATTTCCAGCCTAAATCGGACTCACAAGCGCCGATCATCGAATGGATTGCAGGGATGGGGTTTGGGCATTATGGCGATCACCTGCCCTGGATGCGTGCGATTGTTGAAAATACTTAACCCCTATCCCCCCCAACCCCCTTTCCCCATTGCGATGGAGAAAGGGGGAGCACGCCCTTAAAAAATAATCGGATTTTGGAGCGGTTTACAGTTTCGCTCATCAGAATTTACGCTGCGCGGTTTTGGCATAAGCAGCGGGCGTCATACCGACGACAGCCTTAAAGTCGCGGATGAAGTGCGCCTGATCAAAATATCCTAGTTCGAGGGCGAGGCGCGGCCAATCCGTGACAGTACCTGCCGCGATCTTTTCAGCAGCTTCGTGCAGGCGGAATCGCTTGATGACCCACTTGGGGCTGACGCCAACATAGTGGTGAAACAAGCGCTGCAAGGTGCGCTTGCTGAGATTTATCTGCTTCACCAGTTCATCCACGTGGGTGATGGCACGGTTGGCAGCAATAGAGTCGATGATCTGATTAACATGGCTGATCTGCTCATCGGGCTGCGGCAGGTGAGCGCAGAGGAAAGCATCCAGGGTCTGGACGCGGGCGGCATCGTCATCAAGCGCCAGAATTTCCGCTTCGAGGGCATTCCCCGCCGAACCGAACAGATGACAGAGGGGTAAAACCTTATCTGTGATGGAGGCGACGGGCTGTTTGAGAAAGGGGTAAAACGCACCGGGGCGAAATTTAGCGGCGAAGACAGAGCCTTCCTCCTCAAGGTAGTGGGCAAACTTGCCGGTGACAAGGCCAAAAATACCCGACTGCTCTCGTTCGATGACCAGATTTACGCAGGGATGGGGCAGATTTTCGGACATATAAGGCGGCTGTCCGCGCAAATCCCAGCGAACACGCCAGTAATGCTCGATAAAAAAGCTGAGGTCGGGCGAAGAATAATAGCGAGCGAGATCAAATCTGGTCGCACCGATATGGTAGTTGAGCAAGCCTACTGGCTGGTCTGATCTGGGCTGTAGCATAAAAATCCTCGCCGCCAGCTCCTTTTCAGAGGCAGGTATTTAAGGAACGGGTTATGCGATTGCGCCGCCGGGCCACCTCTCTTTGCAATCAAGAGGGGCGAAAAACCGGGAGTCATTCATCATACTATAGCACAAAAATTCGGCAGATGGCGCGTTTTTACAATGCTTTATCGGAGAAAACTTTATACTGAAGCGCATGTCCTAACATAAAGGAGCGCGTAATGAACCGATATATGGAAAATCAATGGGCGTGGGTAGAAGCTTCGCACCAGATGCGCGATGATATTCTGGCGCTGCTGAGCGATGATGATCTGGCTTTTGTTCCGGGCGGGTCGAACGTGACTACAGGGGCGCTGATTAAAACGCTGGGCGAGGTGCAGCACGCCTACGGCGAGTCACTGAAAACCCTGAAAACTGACTTCGGCTATCGAAATACAGAAGCCGGACTGGAGAACAGCCTGGCAGGACTGAAAGCATGGTTCACCACGCTGGACGCGGAGATGAAAGCGACTCTTTCGGCTTTTTCGGACGAGGATTTGGAAAAAGTGATCGAGCGCGGGAGCGGCTACCAGATGCCGCTGACGACACAGATGGATGTGTATATTCAGGCATTGATGATCTTTTTCGGCAAGGCGATGGTCTATCTGCGGGCGCTGAACAAGCCGATTCCAGAGCAGATGGCGGAGTGGATTGGATGAAAACCCTCACCCACCGGCTACATCTCGGTTCAAGTGACTCAGCGGCTCATCTATGTTTATGAGGGTTTTGAGCATGACTTGAAATGCCGCCGGGTCGCCGCTGGTGAAATAGCGGTTAGCGGTAGGCGACGGGTCAAGATTAGCGGGCCAGAGGCGGGCGACCTGCCGCGCTACTGCCGGGGCGGGGTCGATGAGCGTGACGGAAGCGCCTGCGATTTCCTGAATGGCCGCGCTTAAAAATGGGAAGTGGGTGCAGGCGAGGACGATCTGATCTGCGCCCGCTTCCAGCAACGGTTCGATGTAGCGGCGAATGACCGCGCGGCCTGCGGGGGTGTCCTGCGACTGGGCTTCGGCGATGGTGACAAATTCAGGCGCGATTTGCGTCAGCACGTTGACATCCCCGGCGTAACGCTTGAGAACACGCTCATAGAGCGGCCCGGCGGCGGTTGCGCCAGTCGTCAGCACAGCGACGACACCGGTGCGGGTTGCTTCGACAGCGGGCTTGACAGCAGGTTCCATCCCCACGAAGGGGACATCGGGATAGTGTTCGCGCAGATAAAGCAAACTGGCGGCACTGGCGGCATTGCAGGCCAGCACGATGACCGCCGCGCCCTGCCCCAGCAAAAAACGAGTGATCGAATCGACAAACTGGCGGACTTCTTCAGGCGGGCGCGGGCCGTAGGGCAGATGGGACTGGTCGGCGTAATAGAGGGTGGGATGATTGGGCAGCAAGCGATGCACTTCGCGCAAGACGGAAAGGCCGCCGATGCCCGAATCGAGCAGCCCAATAAAGGGATGAGCAGACGTCAAAGCGGACATCCTACTCTCACAATCAGATTAGCGGTCAGGTGGAAGCGGCGGCGACGAAAGCGCGAAATAAGCGGCGCATGGCTTCGTCGTGTTCGTACATATCTTCAGGATGCCACTGGACGCTGAGGGCGAATTTTTTGCCCGGCAGTTCCAGCGCTTCGATGATTTCGTCAGGTGCGAAAGCAGTGACACGCGCAGCGGGGGCGGGTTTTTCAACCGCCTGATGGTGAAGGGTGTTGACGTGAATGGCAGTTGCACCGAGAACGGAAGCGAGATGGCTGTCGGGGTCGATGCGAACTTCGTGGCGCACCTCGTCACGCGCCAGCACGCCCGGCTGTTCACGTGAGATGTCGTGGACAATATCCGTCCCAACTTCGCTGGGGATGTCCTGCACCAGCGTCCCGCCGAGGGCGACGTTCAAAAGCTGGTGTCCCCGGCAGATACCGAGCAGCGGCAGGTCATCATCCACCGCCCACTGCGCCAGATTAATTTCGGCATGGTCGCGGGCGTCGTCAATATCGCGAGTCAGCGGGCCAGCCGTTTCGCCATAAATATCAGGATTGATGTCGCTGCCGCCGGGCAGCAGCAAACCATCGAGACGGGCGTAAATTTCGCGCAGAATGGACTCATCAACGCTGACGGGGATCAGCACGGGCAGCCCGCCAGCGTCTTCAATGGCTTTGATGCAGGCCACATAAACGCGGTTATAGTCCCAACCGGTTTCGGGGGCCGTATAGGTGGCAGCGGTGATACCGATAAGCGGCTTCACCAATTAGCGCCTCCGCTCCTTGAGGCGGGCAGCCTTACCACGCAGATCGCGCAGGTAGTAAAGTTGAGCGCGGCGTACTTTGGCGCTGCGCATCACTTCAATTTTCTCGACGCGGGGGCTGCGGAGCAGGAAGGTACGCTCCACACCGACGCCGTGACTGGCGATACGGCGAACGGTGAAGTTGGCGTTATTGCCGCCACCGCGCAAGCGGATGATGATGCCCTGGAAAATCTGGACACGCTCACGATCACCTTCGACAATCCGCACATGCACCTTGACGGTATCGCCGGGCGCAAGCTGCGGATGACCGCGATCTTCAGTGGTCAGTGCCTGCAACAATTCATTCATGGTGGGAATTCCCTTAACTAAACAACATGCGCCCTGGGGCGCAGCTTTTTACAGTCTGGCGAATTAGTGGGTCATTATAGCATCAGGCAGGCGGGCGGTTCAAGGGGGGAGGATGTGGAAAGTTCAAAGGGAAATCAAAAGGACGGCGGTATAGCCACCGTCCCTGGAGTTTGGCAGATTAAAGCAAGTCGTTGTCGAGAGACAGCGGCTTTTTTG
>CAYUTY010000056.1:24027-38029 GCA_964447795.1 uncultured Anaerolineaceae bacterium | reverse complement strand
TTAATCTGCCAAACTCCAGGAAACATTTGTCATGACAAATGTTTCGATTTTGAGGGGAGATTGGCATAAATTTCCCGAAAAGCGGCGGCGGTGTGCTGAATAGTGAACTGATTTTGGACGGTGTGCTGCGCGGATTGGCTCAGAGCGTGGCGGCGGACATCATCGCGCAGGAGGTCAGCAACCGCCGAGGCCAGCGCAGCAGCATCACCCAATGGCACGCTGACTCCCAGCGCGGGATGGTCAGCCAGTAAGCCAACCGCCGTACCGACGGTTGGCACGCCACAGGCAGCCGCTTCCAGCGTGACCATACCCAATCCCTCATGGCGGGAGGTCAGCAGATTGAGAGCCGCACCCCGATAATAGCCGGGCATCGCCAGATGTTCAGCCACGCCAACAAAGTTCACCCGCTCCCGAAGGCCCAGTTCATGCGCCAGTTTTTCCAGCCGTCCGCGCTCCGGCCCATCGCCTATGATGTCCAGCGTCACAGAGGCATCCAGCCGCGCCAGCGCTTGTAAGAGCATAGTTTGATCCTTCACGCCGACCAGTGAGGCAGCGTGTACAAGGCGGTGCGGGGGCGTGGCGCTGCGGGCGTTCAAAGGAGAAAAAACGGCGGTATCCACCCCAAGCACCACCGTTTTTATATTTTCGGGCGGGACGGAGTAACCGCATTCGACCATCATGCGGCGAATGGTGTGGCAGCCGACGGTGACACCATTCGCGCCGGTCAATGCCTGCCCGACAATCCAGCGGCTAAAGGCCCCGCGCTGCAAGCCGTAGCTAATGTCTGCCAGGTTTGCCAGCTCGCCACCGGCGACGGATACCACGACGGGGATATTGAGCCAGCGCCCCGCCCAGGCCGCGATCAAGCCGGTTTCGTCAGCCCACATGGCGTGCAGCAGATCGAACGGCTGCTGACGGTGAAGCTGCGCCAGCGTTCGCAGGGCGTCCAGCCACAGCCGCAGCCGCCCAAACCCGCGCACCTGCCCCGCGCCGAGGGAAATGACCGGCACGCCGTGAATCGCATACTGATCACGGCGGTGGGGGTAACGCAGCGCCAGCACGCGCACGTCATCGGTTTTCGCCAGTTCGCGCACGAGGTTAAGCTGAACCGGAATGGCCCAATCGTTTTCATCGCTGCTGAAACCAGGCAGCAGAATACCAAGCCGCATTTATTGGGCGCGTTCGACAGATACGGGCAGGCGCAAGGTATTCAAGACCGGGCAGGTCGCTTCAACGATGGCGTGCATGTGCGCGATTTGTTCGGCAGCAGCGGGGGACTCGATATGAGCGGTGTAACGCACATTTTGCAGCAAGGGCGGTTGGTCATAGGGAAGGCCGACCACGCCGCTCATATCCAGGGCGGCAGAAATCTCGATTTCAACGTGATCGAGCGGGATATTCAACAGCACCGCCTGAATTAAATAGGTATGGACGAGACAGCTCGCCAGCGCCCCCAGCAGCATTTCCGGCGCGGTGGGGCCGAGCGCGTGACCGGCCAGTCCCGGCGCAGAGTCGCTGACGATCAGCGTGTCACCCATACGGGTGGGGCGAGCGCCGGTAATACCGGCCACTTTCGATGAGGCTTTGACCTGGATAACTGCTTTTTCCGGCTGGGCTGTGTAATCGGCCTGCCGCGCGGCGAGGGCTTCAGCCTTGCGCTGCAAATATGAGGCGAGTTTTGCCATGATTATGCTCCTGTGCGATACAAAACGTAGTTACCAATTTTTCCCAGCCGAATCAGGCGGCGTTGATCGCGCAGCCAGTGCAGCGCCATTTGCGGCTCGCGCCCATCCCACTGGTTCTCAATATTCCAGACATTGACAAAGACATAATCCACTTTTCCCGGCTGATATTTTTCGGCCAGGGTTGCCGGGGTTTCATAATACAATTCATAAACCTGCAAGTCGGTGTAGTGGCGCAGCGTAAGCGTGAGGCCAAAGGTGTATACGCTTGCGCCAGATGGAATGCGCCCCTTTGCCCAGGCGGCTGCATCCTTATCCCCCTGCTGGTTGACAATGAACTGATGAGTAATGGTGATGCCCGTCGAAAGCATCATGCCAATTCCTACAAGCAGAGTGATGATAATTCCGGCTGGAACTATTTTGTACCTGAGACGTTCCAACGTGAATTCGATGCCCAGGCCGACTAACAGCACAACAGACGGCAGAATAATGAGCGGAAAGCGGATATTCTGATAGGGAATTCCAGCGAGAAACAGATAGGGCAGCAGTACCCATCCCCCAATCAACACCAGCGCGGCTCGATTTTTCCACAGCGCCAGTATGCCCGCCAGCAGAAAAGGAGTCAACACAGGCGCGAGATAATAGGCATCATAAAATGGCCTGGCGTAATAGAGCGCATTGATTTGAGGATACTGGAAATGCCCGTCCAGATTGGTGAAGTTTTTACTAAAGGCGTTGTGCGGCGACCATCCCTGCACCCAGGCGTGCGGGAGGGGCGGGGCAAGACTGCGGCGACTGTACAGCGCCTGCGGCAGCAGCACGACGAGGGCTGCACTGATCGCCCACAGCAGTGTTCGCCAATCGATTCGTCCACGCCGGGCGATCCATAAGGTTAACAACCAGGGCAGCGCCAACAACACATAAATCCAGCGGGATATGCCCCCCAGCGCTAAAAATGCTAATGCAGCAGATAAAAAAATGATTCTTTTTCTGTTCTTCCACTGAGGAAAAGGACGCGATATAAAGTGAAGCATAACGGCGGCGCTGGCTGTCCCCCAGAAGAGGGCTGGAATATCTGACATGAGGACAATGCTCGATTGCAGCGCCTGCCCAGATAGCCCCATCAGGAGTCCAGCACTGAACCCTGCCCTACGCCCGCCGCCCGCCGCGTGCGTCAGACCATAAATCAACGGTGACAGGGCTGAACCCAAGAGGATATTGATGAGCTGACCCGTGAAGGCGGTGACGCCGAAAAAGGCGAATGCAGCAGACAGCAGCAGGGGGTAGCCCAGCGGCCAGAAGAAATTATCGGGCGCATCCCCGGCCGTGATCGCCCCGGCAAAGTCGTAATAGGCATAAGCATCCTGACCATACAAGCCGTCGAAAGCACTGCCGTACAGCACAGCGATTCGCAGAACAATCGCACCCGCGAACAGCACCAGCATGAGCAGTACATCCAACTTTTTCATGATTGCCCACGCCATAACAGTGCCAGTGCGATCATTTCGCCAGCGGCGACGGCGAGCGCCGCCCCTGCCGCACCATAACGGGGAATGAGCCAAAAACTCAGGCCGATTTGCCCGATCAACGAAACACCGGTGGCGATATTGGTCAACCGCTCACGTCCAAGCGCATACCAGTAGAGGGTGTATCCAGCACGCAACAGCGCGGGTATCAACCCCCACATGCCGATCTGGAGCGCGGATTCCGCCGGCGTAAAATCAGCGCCATAGGTGAAGTTGAGAATCATGCCGCCCACCATACTGAAGAACAGCCCTAACAGCCCGCCAAAGACTGCCAGGCCAATCAACGTGCGGCGGAAGGTCTGCCGCATGGCAGCCGGTTGAGCGCTCAGGGCTGCCAGGGCGGGCAGCAGCGCCCCAAAGAGGGCATTTGGCAACACCCGCCCGGCTTCAACAAAACGAACGGATGCTGTGTAATAACCGATCTGGCTGGTATCAGTAAATCGCTCCAGCAAGATTGTCCCCACCCGCGCCTGTAAAGCCGCCAGCACCCCCGCCAGCGCGAAGGGCCAGGCGCGGCGGATAAGCAGCCGCCATTGAACCCTGGTGTGGTGAGCTTCATCAACGGTGGCAGCCGGTTTTACGATGAATTTCCAGACATACCAGGCGGCTACAAGCTGCCCTGCCGATGTCAGCGTATTGAGCGCCAGCGCCGCCAGCACCCCACCGCCACCGGCAAAAATTATTATGGTTAAAATAAGCTGAACAATCAGCATCCCCAGATTGAGCGGCGGAATCGGCCACATAATCTGACGTGCGCGGAAGACTGCCGTGAAAGCCCCGAAGAACGGCATAATCATCACCAGCGGCGCGGAAATTCGAAGCCCGGTGATGATAGTCGAGTCGCGGCTTAACAGCGGCGCGAGGGCAATCAAGATCACCATCAGCCCGCCGCCGAGCCAGAGCCGCGTGGCAGTTGTCTGGCGCAGGTAATCTGATTCCAGCGCGGGTTTTTGTGCCAGATCGCGCGTCAGCAGCGTTCCCAGCCCAAAATCCGCCGCCAGCGCCAGCGGGAACACCCATGCCAATGTCGCCGCATAAACACCCAGCCCATCCTGCCCCAGCACGCGCCCGATCAAAGCTGACAGCCCGAATGACAGCAGCGCACTACCGGCGTTGCTCAGCAATAAGGCCAGGGTGTTACGCGATAAACGTTTAGTCATTGCGTGGCTGTTTATCGAGTAAGTATGAAGCGACTTTTTCTGCAATTATTCCTCTCTCTTGGAGGTTGGCTGGGCAAAAATATAGTACAGTGTAAGTTAAAACGTCTTAAGCTGAAGAATGAGGTAAACAATAACGATGCCACATCTCAAAGTGACAGAACCGATTGAACCGTATCTCGCTGATCTCGAACATGATGATTATCGTGTCCGGCGGGAAGCTGTCAAGCAGCTCGGCAAAACCCGCAACCCCGATGCTGTTCCGTATTTGATTGCACGGCTTCAGGATAAAACAGTCAATGTCCGGCTCAATACGATTCGGGCGCTTGAAAAATTCAAGGATGAGCGTGTTATTGAACCGTTGATTGAGCAGCTTGGTCATCAGTCGTGCGATGTTCACCAGCCCGCTTTTGAGTCGTTGATGGCTTTTGGCAGCGCGGCTGTCCCAGCGCTGATCGAGGCGCTGCGGCATAAAAAGCGCGATGTACGGGGGATGGCGGCAGGCGTTTTGGGTAGTCTCAAAGCAGTGGAGGCGGTTGAACCCTTGATCGCAGCATTAGCGGACAAAGATACTTATGTGTTGACGCATGTCTGCGCCGCTTTGGGCAGCATCCACGATGAGCGAGCCATTAAACCACTGCTGCGGCTGGTAGACCGCGACCCGGCGACATTCGTTGTGAAAGATGCTCACGCTGTCAGCAAAATTTCGCCGGAGGGTTTGCAGTGTAAGGCGCTTGATACGCTGGTTTATCTAGGGCACGTGCCAAGCGTGATTCGCCTTATGGAAGCCGCACCGGGTGTTTATAATATCACCGGACTTTATGGTGGTTTGCAGCAACGGGCACAGCAAGGTGAAGTGGCCGCGCAACAGATGCTCGATATTTGCGACAATTATTTACCCGAAAAAGTTCGCAAACCACAATAGGTAATATCCTCGGAGTACAGAATCTTTTATGACGCGACTCGGTATCCTCGGCGGGGGGCAGCTCGCACAAATGCTCACTCAGGCGGCGATTTCGCTGGGGATTGAAACGGCCATTTTTGAGCGATCACCCGATAGTCCCGCATCACGGTTGACACAGTACCAGATCGCGGGCGCGTGGGATGACACGGCTGCGCTGGAACAATTCGCCGCGTGGTGTGATGTCATCACGCTGGAAAATGAGTTTGTCGATGCGGGTGTCCTTCAGCGGCTGGAAAAGATGGGTGTGCCGGTCTACCCCACAGGGGACACACTGGCGGCTGTTCAGGACAAGCTGACGCAAAAAGAGACTATGCGGGATGCGGGGCTGCCGCTGCCGCCGTTTTACCGTGTGGATGTGGCGGAAGCTGTACTAGAAATAGCCCATGAAAGCGGGTGGCCGCTGGTGCTGAAGGCGCGGCGAGACGGGTATGATGGGTATGGCAATGCTACGCTGTACGGCGCGGATGACCTGCCTACTGCATGGGAGCGACTTTCGAAAGGGAAGCGGCAGCTTTACGTTGAGGGGTTTGTGCCGTTCGTCCGTGAACTGGCGGTGATGGTGGTGCGTGGGCGGGATGGCGAGGTGCGAGCGTATCCGGTGGTGGAAACGGTGCAGCAGAATCATATCTGCCATGTGGTACGCGCTCCGGCGGCAGTTCCAGCGGATGTGGCTGAACGGGCGGCGATGGTCGCGCGGCGGGCGGTTGAGGCTGTGAATGGCGTTGGCATCTTCGGCGTTGAGCTGTTTCTGCTGGAAAATGGCGAGATTCTGTACAACGAGATCGCACCACGCCCGCACAACTCCGGCCATTACAGTATTGAAGGGTGTGTCACGTCGCAGTTTGAGAACCATATTCGGGCGGTGATGGGGTGGCCGCTCGGCTCGGCGGCGATGGTCGCCCCGGCGGCGGTGATGGTTAATGTGCTGGGTAAGCAGAATTCCCCGGCGGAAACACAAGCGATTGTCCCGGCGTTGGCCGTTCCCGGCGTACATGTGCATGTTTATGGCAAGCGTGAGTCGCGTGCCGGGCGCAAGATGGGACATGTCACGGTAACGGGTGAATCGTTAGAAGCGGCGGAAGCACTGGCGCGGGAAGCGGCTGACAAAATCAGTCTGTGATTGAGGGGAAACACGATGACACTGGTTGGAATCGTCATGGGCAGTGACAGCGACCTGCCAACGATGCAGGGTGCGATTGAAGTGATGCATATTTTCAACATCGCGCATGAGGTGCGAATCCTTTCGGCGCACCGCACCCCGGCGGAGATGGCGCAGTATGCAACCGAGGCACACAAGCGCGGGTTGAAAGTCATCATCGCAGGGGCGGGCGGGGCGGCGCATCTGCCGGGGATGGTGGCCGCATATACCCCGCTGCCTGTGATCGGCGTTCCCGTGCAAAGCGCGGCGTTGAATGGGCTGGATTCACTACTTTCGATTGTGCAGATGCCGTCGGGCGTGCCAGTGGCGACGGTGGCGATTGGCGGGGCGAAGAATGCGGGTTTGCTGGCGGCTCAAATGCTGGGGGCTTTCGACACGGATTTGCAGGAGCGGATGATCGCTTTCAAGGCGCAGATGGCAGAGCAAGTGCGCGAGAAAAATCTCAATCTGGAAAATGGGGATTCATAGGCGCTGGAATTCTATCCAGTAGTGGTCGGCAAATAGGGAGAGGGCGCTGGCTTTGCCGAAGCGTTCCTCCAGATTGAGGAGCGTTTTGAGCAAACGTGGGCGCTTTTCGATGACGCCAAAAACGTCGCTCGGCGGGAGGAATAAGCCCAACGGGCGGACATAAACACGGCGGAAATGCGGAGCAAAATCGCGCGTTAGTCGGCGGATGGTGGGGTAAGTGACGGTGATGGTTTCGCCAGATGAATCCGTCGTAAAGGGAACGCTTTTACGCCAGCGGCGGGTTGCAACCGACCATTCGCCATGCAGCCCGTGCCAGAGTGGTTCCCAAATACAAAGCGGACTCATAACACCGAAGGCAGCTATTCCGCTGGGTTTGATGTGCGCGGCTAACCAAGTGGCCAGCTCACGCCAATCTTCGAGGCAGTTGAGCGGGCCGAAATTGGAGACTACACCGTCGAAAAATGTCCCCTCACCGCCCGTTTCCCTCTCCCACAAGTGGAGAGGGGGAGGTGTTCGTAAATCTAGTTTTTCGATTTGAATAAGTGGTTCGTGGGTGGTTTTTGCGCGGGCTGCTGCCAGCATCCCCTCGCTGACATCGGTGGCGGTGACGCGCACACCACGTTCGGCCAGCCAAAGCGCATCTTCGCCTGTGCCGCAGCCGAGTTCAAGGGCATGACTGCCCGCTGGGAAATGTTGTGCCAAGCGCTGATGCACCTGCCCGCGCAGATAGCGCCCAATGGCAGTATATGTAAATGCGTCGTCGTAGGTTGGGGCGAGGGGGTCGAAGGCTTGAGTGGGCTGCATTGCTTTAAGTTTTATCTCTGCTGTAGATAGCTATGTTATTCATCCATCCGTCACCAACTCTATTAAATACCCAACCATCATTTGTCAAACTATTGTGTAACTCTTCAGCTTCGGTCTCAGTTAGGACTTCCATAAAACTATACTCTTGCATCTGTGGCGATTGTTTGAGCATTTCCCATCCTTGCCAATGCCAATCGTATGCTCTGTAACCGTGCCAGAGTAGCAAATATTCATATTCCATAGGAGAAGAAATACTCCTCGAATTTACGCAGTGAGATTTTCATAGGGCGATCCAGCGGTTCGCCCCTACAGAGCTGCAACAGTGCGTAACATCCATCTCTATTCGACTAGGATAAAATCGCGTTTACTTTCCCGCCACGGGTTGGCTAATTGGCTGGCTTATAAGTTGGGCGAGGGGATCGAAGGCTTGAGCAGGCTGCATGAAATTTAATTTTTGCCCCTTCTATATATACTTATGTTATTCATCCACCCACTGCCAACTGCGCTTAATTCCCAACCTTCGCTTGTTAAAGCGTCGTGTAGTTCTTCAGCTTCAGTCTTAGTTAGGACTTCCATAAAACTATACTCTTGCATATCGGGTGAGGCTTTTAATAATTTCCATCCTTCCCAATGCCAATCGTAGGCCCTGTAACCGTGCCAGAGTAATAAGGATTCTTCTTCCATAGCAGAAATAGCCTTCGTTTCGACTCGTATCAGAATCGCACCTAATCTCCAGCAGCAGTTTGGCTGATTGATTGGGTTATATGTTGGCCGTTGTTCTCGCGCTGGCCTTGCGTGAGTGACATGCCAAGGCGCCCGATTTTGGCGTTTGCCAGCAGCTTGAGGCGGCGTTTCAAGGGGATATCGCCCTTCTTCCGCGCACGGTTGAGCGCGACTTCACTGACCATCCAGCGGGTAGCATAATCGTAAAATTTGCGTGAGTAACGTCCAGCGACGGTCAGGTCGCGGTCGCTGCGGTCTGTCCAATTTTTGTCAGTCAGAATCCGACTTTCGACCTCGGTGTAGTAGCCTGTGCCTTTAATGGGATAGGCTACCGTCGTCAAGAAGAGATCGGGGTTGGCGATTTTGAGATGTTCGACTGTTGCTTCCAAATCTTCGAGCGTTTCCCCTTCGTAGCCGAGCATGATGAACATGCCAGTTTCGATGCCGTGTTTTTGCAGCAGGTGGGTTTTTTCTTGGACATCCTTCACCTGCACTTTTCTGTCCATCGCGTCCAGCACACGCTGCGAACCGCTCTCCGAGCCGTTCCAAACGCGGAACGCACCCATCTCCGCCAGTGTTTTGACGACATCTTCGTTGAGACGGTCAGCGCGGCTGATGCACTCGAAAGGGATGCGGATGCCGCGTTTTTTCAGCGCTTCGGCGTACTGAAAAAACCAGCGGAAATTGATGGTAAATACATCGTCGGCATACCAGATGAGGTCGGGGTTATAGCGCTCTTTAATCCACAGAACTTCATCGGCGGCGTCATCCGGCGTGCGACGGCGGTGAGAATTGCCATAGACGGAATGGCTGCACCAGCGGCAGGTATAAGGACAACCGCGCGCGTTAATCACTGAGACGGAACTCTGCCCGTGATTGTCTTTCCAGACTTTCATGTAGCCGGGAATATCGATGGCTTCACGGTCAGGCCACGGATTGGCGCTGAGGTCAGCGATGAAGGGGCGCGGCGTATTTTCGACAATTTTCCCATCGCCGTTTTTAAAGACGATGCCGCTGACTTTTTCTAACTGGTTGAGGTCGTGTTTCGCCAGATGGGGAATAAGGTCTTCGAGCGTCAGTTCACCTTCGCCCTTGAAGATGATGTCCGCACAATTCGCCAGATAATCAGCGGCGTAGTAGGGCGGTTCTGGCCCGCCGAGGACGACAGTTGCGCCATTTTCGCGGCAAACCTGCGCCATCGCCAAAATATTGCGCTTGGTCATCATGTTGGTGTAGAGGCCGACAACGGGCGGACGTTCTTTCGTCACCAGCGCTCGGAAATCGTCGAGTGAACTGAAGGTGCTATCGAACACGCCAACGTCAAATCCCTGGCGTTTGAGATAGGCGGAGATGTAAAGAATCCCCAACGGCGGGTAGGGCTTCATCACTTTCAGTTCATGCGGGTCTTCGTAGAGAAAATAGCCGTGCGCCAGCAAGATGTCCATACAATTACGCCTCGGTAAATTCGGTTGATGTACTACGGTAAAGTCATGCCCTGCGTACGCGCCTGCACATATTTCAACGCGGTTTCATAAGCTTTTGCATCAAACTGCTGCTGAATGACATAGGCTTTACCGTCAATGAATAATGTCACCGAACCCGCATTTTGCACGGCGAAACTGTTTGCAGCATCCATATTGATGACAGCCGTCTGATAAATCAGGAAGCCGCTCGACATTTCGACATTCGGTTTGGTGACTTTGAGCCAGTTTGCCATAGTGATTTCCTTTGTATGTGTTTAATCGTTAAAAGCCACATTCGATACCCGGGTTGGCTGGTGGGGCAGTTTCGCCAGTTCATCGAGTTTGGTCACTGCGCTGGGAAGTGTCAACCGATGGTAAATCATAGCAGCGGTTTGTTTGAGATGGCCGGGGCGTAGGTTGGCGGGATTTTTCAGCAGCCGTTGCAGTTCGCCCCACGTTTTCCGCGAACGATAATCCTTATGTACGACGGTATGAAGCTGGCGGTAAAACTCGGTGGCGAATGGCCCCTGATAGAGCATCGCCATATCCTGGCTGTCAATCCAGTTGACGCGTTCGCCGAGTTCATGTTTGACACGTTCGTAGAAGGGGGTTCCCGGCAGCGGATAACTGACGCTGATGCCGATGTCATCTGGCATGAGATCGCGCACCATTTTCAGCGTGAGTTCGATGTCCTCGCGGGTTTCGCCGGGGTAGCCGAACTGCAAAAAGAAGGCAACTTTGACCCCGTGCGCGTGAAGCTGGCGCGCTGCCTCGTAAATTTGCTCGACGCGAGTTCCCTTCTGCATGGCGTCGAGGATTTTCTGCGAACCACTCTCCGCGCCTACCCAGACGATTTTCGCGCCTGCCCGCGCCAGGGCTGGGATAGTTTTGCCACGCAGCAGCAGGTCAACCCGGTTCAGGCTCTTGAAGGGAATACGCAACTTACGCTGGTCAAGGAGGTAGGCAAATTCTTCAATCCAACGATCCTGAATGCCCATGATGTCGTCCATAAACCAGATGTGATCGGGCTTGAAGGTTTCATGCAGCCATGCCATCTCATCAACGACATTTTGCGGGCTGCGAACGTTGTACTTTTGCCCCCAGATGGGCTTGGCGCACCAGTTGCAGTGGAAGGGGCAGCCGCGCGTCGTCACCAGATTCATGGAATAATAACCGTGACGTTCCCGCCAGACGGCGCGGTACTTTTCGCGGTCAACCAGCTCCCAGGCCGGGAAGGGGATTTTATCGAGGTCGCGGATGACGGGGCGGGGCAGGGTTTTTACCAGTTGCCCATCTTTCAGATACGCGATTCCCTGAATGTTTTCCAGCGACTCAAAGGATGGTTGGGCTGGATTTTTCTCTAGAAAGTTCACCAATTCGGGTAGGGTTTCGTCGCCTTCGCCCGTGAGGACAAAATCCGCGCCGCGTTCCAGATATTTTTCAGCGTGATCGGTCATGTCCGCGCCACAGGCGATGACGATACAGCCCTGTGCTTTGGCGGCGTCGATCATCTCGAAGGCGGCGGCGCGCATCCGCAGGAGGCTCATTTTGCTGAGGTAGTTGAAGTTATCTTCGAACAGAACGGCATATTTTGGTTGATGCTGCTTCAGCGCTGCCCCCCATTCGTCCGGCCCTTCGGCGAGCATGGCATCGAACAGCGCGACTGAATAGCCGTGTCCGCGCACGATGCTGGCGGCGTAAAGCGTGCCGAGGGGTGGGTAAGGCTGCATCGCTTCCCACAACTTTGGGTCAAAACGCAGGTAATAGGATTGGCCGAATAGAATGTCTGTCATGCGCTGTTCACCATAGGCTGAAGATTCGTTTGGGCAGGGCTTCAACTTCCAAGCCGGGTTCTTTGAGGCTGTTTTTGTGTATCAGCCGTGCTAGCTCGACGTTGATGGCTTTTTCTCGCCCATCGAGTATGGCTGGGACGGTTTCGACGTGCGGGAATTTCGCCATTACATCCGGGGCGCCGATCTGTGGGATGCCACCTTTGACGACGAGGGCAAGGTCAGCACGGCGGGATTGGCACAAACTGACTTCATCATCTTCGGTTGAAGGGATCATAATCCAGTCAGCAATAAAATTTGGTTGGAGTTCACCCGCATCTTTGATGTGAAGCACACTAGCAGCATCTACTGTTGTCATTCGTAAGGTGCAGTATGCTGCACCCATTTTCCAGATGCCGGGAAAGACCAGCTCTCCTTCGTCAAAAACATGTTGTTGCGTGAAGCGCATTTCGTCAAGCAAATCTCCGTCAGCAGTTAACCGCGAGTCACTGCCGAGAGTCATGAAGTCATATACCCATGTTGGCGTCTTCAACACATCTAAATTCGTTGGATATCTTCCTAAGAGGTAGTTGTTGGTTGAAGGACAAACAACAATCCCATCTACCTCATGAACAAATTTATCGGCATCTTCCAGTGTTAATCCAACAGCATGTACCAATACTGTATTTCTTCCAACGCAATTCAGCGCTTTTAGCCGTGCATACTCGCCTGCTGCAACCTCATCTGTGCCTTCAGCGAGGTGGATGAACCAAGGTACATCTTTAGGTGTGCTATTGTAACTTGCGACAACTTCGGCATCGGTACTGAAATGCAGCGAGTGCGTCCAGCCGTACTGACGCAGAACCCGCACGGGAAAATCTTTGCGCCACAATTCTTTATGCGGCGGGTTGTGGTGTGCTACTGTCGTCGCGCCGCAGAGCAAATTTTTTAACCCGCCGATGAATAATTTGTCCCACAATGGATACGCTCGAAGCGACTTGTATGGTTCTTCGTTCAGCCGCATGTTCATATCTTCGCCCCATTGATGGGCGTTATCGTATTTGTCGCGGAATTTGCTGCGGGGATAGTGATTCAGTTCCAGGTGATCGTGGGCATTTATCAGGCCGGGAAAGACGGTGTAACCGTCGAAGTCAACCGCCAGCGCGTTCAGGGCAGGGCTGTCCGTCACCACGCCGGTGGTATATAGGTCACGTTGGGTTGTGTCCCAACCGTCCCATATTTGCGCCCCTCGAATGTGCAGCGGTTGAACCATTGACTCGCTTCCGAATAACGTAAATGTGGATCATTATAATTCTCACTATCCCCATCGGCCAATTTGCTCATCATGACTCCATGTGAAGAAGATAAAGACAGAATTGATGTTAATTAATCCTGAATGTTCTTTATACTCGATAATAGGTGATTTCCTGTATGGAGTTAAGCACATGAGAAAGTTTATAAGCTGGTTTTTGATAGCAGGTCTGATTATGGTTTCAGTGGTTGTTCCGGCTTGGGCGCAGGATGAGGCCACAGTGATGGCCGATGAGGCTTACGATCTGTATCTGGATGGTGATCTGGACGGCGCGTTTGACCTGCTGGAAGCAGCGCTGGAAGTGGATGGCGAAAATGCCTATGTGCTAGCGACACGTGGGGAGATTTACCGGGATATTGGGGAATATGACGCGGCGCTGGATGATCTGAATGCGGCACTGGAATTTGAGCCGGAAAATGCCTTCGCGTTGGCTTCGCGCGGGGATGTTTATCTGATGCAGGATGAATTCGACAAAGCGCTGGAAGACCTGACTGCCGCCATTGATCTGGAAGCGGAATATCCTTTCGCGCTTCGCTCGCGGGGGGATGTGTATCGGCTGTTGGGCGAGTATGAGAATGCATTGGACGATCTGAACCTGGCGCTGGAGCTTGAGCCGGAACATGCTTATGGACTGGCAACACGGGGCGATGTTTACATCTCGCTGGGCGAAACCGATAAAGCTCTGAGTGATCTGGATGCCGCGCTGGAAATTGACCCGGAGTACGCTTATGCACTGCGTGGGCGGGCAGAAGTGTATCGCCAGCTAGAGGAATATGAAGACGCACTACTCAATGTCAATGCAGCGCTGCTGATTGATCCTGAGAATGCTTATGCGCTGGCAACACGCGGGGACATCTATATCAGTCTCGAACAGGATGACAAAGCGCTGGATGATCTCAATGCCGCTCTGGAACTGAATCCCGAAGAAGTGTTTGCCCTGGGGAGACGCGGCGCACTATATAGACTGCTGCAGGA
>CAYUTY010000056.1:0-24017 GCA_964447795.1 uncultured Anaerolineaceae bacterium | reverse complement strand
ATTATTATGTATAAGCTATAGTATTTCTCTATGCTGTCCTTGATTTGTATCCTGATGATGTGTATGCGCTGGGGAGACGCGGCGAACTTTATCGCCTGATGCAGGATTACGACAACGCGCTGGATGATCTCAATGCCGCTCTGGAACTGAATCCCGAAAGCGACTATGCCCTGCGTTCGCGCGGCGCTGTCTATTTTGAACAGGACGACTATGAAAGTGCGCTGGACGATCTGAACCTGGCGCTGGAATTGTTCCCGGAGAGTGCTTTCGGGCTGGGCGTGCGGGGTGATGTCTATCTGGCACAGGAAGATTATGAGAATGCCCTGGCCGATTTTGATGCAGCGCTGGAAATTTACCCGGATAATATCTATATACTGACGCAGCGAGTCAGAGCGCAGATTGGCCTTGAGGACTGCAAGGCAGCACAAAATGATATTGACACGATCCTGGAACTTGATCCGGAAAACCCGGATGTCGCTGATTTAGCAGATCAGTGCGCGTAACGGTTCAACTGACAGGGGCAGCTTCGCAGAGAGGCAGCCCCTGTTACCCCTCCAGTGCCGTCAATTCCCGCTCAATCTGTGCTGCGTACTCAGCCGCTTGTGCTGCGTGTTCTCCTTCCGGCGCGAGTTCGAGGTAGCGCTGGAAATCGGCCTGAGCTTCCCGACGGAGTTCAATGCCGGTTTGCAGAATCGAGTAATACAGCACAGCCCGGTAGAAATATGAAGCGGCGTATTCCGGCGCGAGTTCGATGGCACGGTTGTAGTCGGCCAGTGCGCTGTCCCACTCGTAGAGCGCGAGGTACATCTGCCCGCGCAGGACATAGAGTTGGGGATTGGCGGGCGTCAGGTCGAGGGCGAGGCTGAGGGCGGCAATCGCGTCGTCAAACTCATTCATCTGAGCGGATTCCTGAGCGCTCATACTCAATTGAATAGCAAAATTATCCAAAGCACTGATTGCTTTCCAATTGCACGCACTTAAGCTTACACAGCCCAGCACACAAAACATCCATACTGTCAGTATCCGCATCAAATTTAAAGATTCCTGCCTTCAATCTACATCTCCTTTATTTTACCTCACACCCAATGTGGGATATTCCCCACCTATTTGGGATAAATATATTAGTAATTTGATTACATAACAGGTTTTAACTCGCATTTAACCGGTTTTTACGCTATAATGTTCTTAAGGGTTTCGACAGTATGAGGCTGAAGAAGCGCCTCTCAAGTCACTGTTGAACAGGCCTAATGATGACCCCGGTGGGCGAGCGATGAATCTCGCCCCCTGTATTGTAATAGCGCGGAGATAAACACGCATGGATATGGAAGTCGGTCAGATTCGCCCCATTAACATCAACGAGGAGATGCGCGGCAGCTACCTCGATTATGCGATGAGCGTCATCGTCGCCCGCGCCCTGCCGGATGCCCGCGACGGCCTCAAGCCGGTTCACCGCCGCATCCTCTACGCGATGTACGACATGGGCATCCGCGCCAACTCATCGTTCAAGAAAAGTGCGCGTATCGTCGGCGATGTGCTGGGTAAATATCCCCCACACGGTGACACGTCGGTTTATGATGCGATGGCGCGGATGGCACAGGATTTTTCGCTGCGCTATCCGCTGGTCGATGGACAGGGTAATTTCGGCAGTGTGGATGGCGACAGCCCGGCAGCCATGCGTTACACGGAAGCGCGGCTGGCGCGGCTGGCGGAAGAACTGCTGACCGACCTCAACATGAACACCGTTGATTTCGGCGATAACTACGATGGCAGTATGCAGGAACCACTGGTATTGCCCGCCCGCCTGCCCAATCTGCTGCTTAACGGCAGCAACGGAATCGCCGTCGGTATGGCGACCAATATTCCGCCCCATAACCTGAGTGAACTCTGCGCGGCAATCATTTATCTGATTGATCGTTATGAGGAGATGGATGACATCACGGTTGATGATCTGATGCAGTTTGTGCAGGGGCCGGATTTCCCGACCGGGGCCCAAATTGTGGTTGGCGAAGACCTGAAAGAAGCCTATGCTACCGGCAAAGGTCGCGTCGTCATGCGCGCCAAATACAGCGTTGAAGAAGGCAAAAATGACCGCTTCCGCGTTGTATTTACGGAAATCCCCTATCAAATCAACAAGACGCTGATTATCGAACGAATTGTTGAGCTGGTGCGCGATGGCCGTTTACAGCACATCCATGACCTGCGTGACGAGTCTGACCGGAATGGGATGCGCCTGGTCATCGAACTGAAGATGGGCGCACAGCCACGTACGGTTGTCAACCAGCTATACAAATACACCCAGTTGCAAAGCACCTACAGCATTCAAATGCTGGCACTGGTCAACAGTGAACCGCGCAACCTAGGACTGAAACGCGCCCTGCAAATTTACATTGACCATCGCTACGAAGTCATCGTCCGCCGCTCCGAATTTGAACTGGACAAACAGCGCGCACGGGCGCACATTCTGGAAGGGCTGCTCAAAGCACTCTCCAGCCTTGACGCCATCATCCAGACGATTCGCTCATCAGACGACACCGATGATGCTCGCAGTAAGCTGGTCAGCCGTTTCGAACTGACCGAAGCGCAAGCCACCGCCATCCTCGAAATGCAGCTTCGCCGCCTGGCTGCCCTGGAACGGCTGAAAATACAGAATGAGTTTGACGAAGTGATGGCGCGTATTGCCTTTCTGGAAGACCTTCTGGCCTCACCAGCGAAAATTCTGGCGCTCATCCGCGAGGATGTGGCTGAAATTGCCGAAGAATATGGCGATGCACGCCGCACCGAAATCATTTACGGCGAAGACACCAATATCAATGAGGCTGACCTCTATCCCAAAGAGGAAGTGATTATCTCACTCACCAACCGGGGATACATCAAGCGCGTCCCGGCAACGGCTTACCGGGCACAGCGGCGCGGCGGCAAGGGCGTTACCGGGATGCAGACTAAAGAAGAAGATGCCCTTTTCGACATCTTTGCCTGTCGCAACCAGGATCATCTGCTTTTCTTCAGTGACAAGGGCAAAGTCTACGCAGAAATGGCTTATCGCATCCCGGAAGCCGCACGCGCCAACAAAGGCACACTCGTTCACACTGTCCTGAGTCTGGAACAGGATGAAACCATCACAGCAGTGCTGTCTGTTGAGTCGTTTGAAGATACCAGCGGCTTCTTCACGATGGCGACCAAGCGTGGGCGTATTAAGCGGGTGGCTGTGGAAGAATTTGCAGCCGTGCGGCCCAGCGGCCTGATTGCGATGGGGCTGGAGCCAGATGATTACCTGGGTTGGGTAAAATACTCCGATGGCGATCAGGACATTATTGTCGTCACCGAGCAGGGACAAAGCATCCGCTTCCATGAGTCAGATGTGCGGGTGATGGGACGTCCGGCGGGCGGTGTTCATGCCATCCGCCTTGATGATGATGCACTGGCCGGTATGGATGTGGTGAATACCGAGCAGCATACGCATATGCTGGTGGTCACCCGTAACGGCTTTGGCAAACGCACACTCCTGAGCGACTATCGCCAGCAGGGGCGCTACGGCCTGGGCATCCGCACCCTGGCACGTAATGAAAAAACCGGCGCAATCGCAGCCATTCGCTGCATTAACCCTGAAGATGACATTATGCTCATCACTAAATACGGGGTAGTGCTGCGAACCATGCTCGATGAAATCCGCGAAACCGGACGCAGTACACAGGGCGTCAAACTGATGAACCTGCATAAAGGCGATGAGGTGGTCGGCATCGCCATCATGACCAGTTCACCAGACGATCCGATTGAGGAGTCTGAGGAAGCATAAAGGCGAAGATCAAGCTGACCCAGCAATAACAAAACGGGACAGCTCAGCGATGAGTGTCCCGTTTTGTTTTGGGGGGAAATAAAAAGGCAGCTTACAGTGAAGCTGCCGGTGAAGCTGATATGTCGAATTACAGGTTGCCGGTGATGTTCGAGAAAATGTTGCCGATGGCCGGGCCAAGCAGCGCCAGGATGACGATCACGACGACCGCAACCAGAACGAGGATGAGCGCGTATTCAACCAGACCCTGACCTTCTTCACGAGGCATGTACAGCATGTTAAGTTCTCCTGATGATAAATTAGTTGACACAGATGATTAGGTTATATGGTGTGTCAACGTTCTATAATTTAGAGTATGGGAGAACGCCATAGCTGTCAATTAAGGTTGAAAAAATTCACAATTTTTTTACGGTTTTCATACAGAAGCTCTTTTGTTTGTGGTGCCTTTCCAGCGTGTATAATAAATTCTGAATACCAATTGGGAGGATGTAAGCGATGCCCCTCTACGATTATCGCTGCCCGGAATGTGGCAAGCCATTTGAAGCCAAACACGGTTTTAACGATGCCGCCCCCCCCTGCCCAGCCTGCGGCCATGCCGAAGTTCAGCGTCTCATCAAAACCGCGCCAACCCAATCACGCGGAATCCTGACGCTGGCTGGCGACAGCCGCCGCGCTTCCAAAGAACAGCTACAGGACAAATGGGCAGAAGAAACTCCTAAGCTTCGCAAAAAACTGGTTGACAAACTTGGTGAAGATGTTGTCAATCGTAATGCGCCCACGCTCAACGCAACCTTCGATTAAGCAACAGGAGAATCCAAGTGGCTTCTGAATCAGTCGCTTTTGACCGCGCCGTAGAATATTATGATGCGACACGCGGATTTCCACCGGGGGAGGAAAAGAGGGTCGCTGCCCTGATTGCTGAGGCAGGTCGATTCAACCAAAGCAGTCGTTTGCTGGAAATCGGCGTTGGCACCGGGCGCATTGCGCTGCCGCTGGCCTCACTGGTTGGCTCATATTATGGTGCGGATATTTCCCGCCCAATGATGGAACGCCTGCGCGCCAAACCAGGCAGCAGTTCGATTGGCCTGACCGAAGCTGACGCGACACAACTACCCTTTGCACCACATAGTTTTGATGCGGCGGTGGCTGTCCATGTTTTTCATCTGATTCCTGGCTGGCAAACTGTCCTGAGCGAACTGGCGCGGGTGCTGCGTCCCGGTGCACCCCTGGTTCACTGCTGGACGCGGGAAGAGGATGAATTCCGCCCCCTCTGGGATGCCTGGAATACCATTCTGCCATCAAAAGCGGATACGGCTTATGGGGTTCACTGGCGCAAACGCCCGGAATTTCTGCAAGAGGAAGGCTGGCAACCTGCCGGTGAATTGATGACTTACGCCTATACCCACCAGACCTCACCGCAACTTTTTCTTGAACAACTGCGCGGGCGCATCTGGGCGGCCTGCTGGCGCTATACAGATGATGAACTTGAACGTGGCCTCGCCGTCGTTGAAACGGCTGTGGCGGCTATCTATCCGAATCCTGAAGCGCCAATTGATATTCATACTACTGTTTGCGCCCGCGCTTATCTGCCGCCAGCCTGATCTTTAGGAGGGGAGCATTCTATACCCTCCCCTCTTTTTACCGCTGATTTGGCCCTACCATGCTCATAAAGCCAGCGGCATAGCGCTTTTTTGCCAAATGCGTTACAACATCCGCGTAAATTAAATCCTCATTTGATTTTCCCCTCTGGAGTATCTCATGAAAATTTTGCGTATCATTTTGCTCGTCCTGCTGCTGTTGATTGTGGTGGTGGCTGTCGGCGGCTTTTTAGTCTTCAATGACTGGACACGTGGCCCGCTGCCACAGCACGAAGGCGCTGTCACGGTCAAAAGCGGTTCAACCGGAGCAGGAGCGCAGGCGGTAGCGATTGGCGGCCTGAGCGCCCCTGTCGAAGTCATCCGCGACAATTGGGGTGTCCCACATATTTACGCCAGCAGCAGCTACGATCTGTTTTTCGCTCAGGGTTATACCCAGGCACAGGATCGCTGGTGGCAGATGGAATTTTCCCGGCACATCGGCGCGGGAAGGATTGGCGAACTAACGGGGAAAACCAACTCTGTTCTGGGTAACGATCTGTTCATCCGCAAATTTGGCTGGTATGCGGCTGCGCGGCGCGATTTTGATGCGATGAGCGAAGAAAGCAGAGCAGTGCTGGGGGCTTTTGCTGATGGCGTCAATGCTTATATTCTCAACCGTGATAAAGGAGACCTGGCGCTGGAGTACAGCCTGCTCGGTGTCACCGGAGTCAATATTACCGTTGAAGCCTGGACACCGGTTGACTCACTGGCCTGGGCAAAAGTAATGGCTGACAATCTCAGTGGTAACTGGGATAGTGAGCTGTTACGTTCAGAACTGATTGAGGCTTATGGCGAGGAAATGACCAATAAGTTCCTGCCGTCCTGGCCTTTTGGCGAGAAACCAACCATCCTTAAAAGTGAAGAACTGCCAGTCAGTGAGTCCAGCCTGACGACAGACACGGCTGGTCTTATCGGCGTTGATGGCAGCTTCGCGGCAGATTACACCGCTAACAATCTGGCGGCTGTTTTCGGAAAAGGATCGGGCATCGGCAGCAATAACTGGGTTGTGAGCGGCGACCTGACGGCCAGTGGTAAACCGCTGCTGGCAAATGACCCGCACCTCGGCATTCAGATGCCGTCCATCTGGTATGAAGTCGGGCTGCACTGTCAGACTGTGGACGACAACTGCCCCTATAATGTCACCGGGTTCGCGCTGCCTGCCACGCCGGGTGTCATCATCGGCCATAATGACCGCATTGCCTGGGGCGTGACCAACGTTGGGCCGGATGTGCAGGATTTGTATCAGATCAAGGTTAACCCGGATAACGAACTTCAATATGAGTGGAACGGTGAATGGCGCGACATGACTGTCCGCGAGGAAGTCATCAGTTTTGGCGATGGTGAAGCACCTATTACCCTCAATGTGCGCGAAACCCATCTCGGCCCGATCATCAATGACTACGAATTTGACGACGAAACAGGCGAGGTGAGCGGCTATAACAACGAAGACCCGCTGGCATTCCACTGGACGGCAATTGCTGAAACCAGCACGATCCTCGACTCGGCCATTCGCCTGAACAAAGCCCAAAACTGGGAAGCATTCAGCGAGGCACTGAGCTACTGGGATGTGCCATCGCAGAATTTTATTTATGCCGATGTAGACGGTAACATCGGTTATCAGACACCGGGGCGTATCCCGATTCGAGCTGAGGGACACAGCGGCCTGCTGCCGGTGGATGGTTCGACTGACGCCTATGAATGGCTTGGCTATATTCCTTTCGACGAGCTGCCGCGTGCCTTCAACCCGGAGCGGGGATTCATCGCTACGGCTAATCAGGCGGTTGTGCCACTCGAATACTACGATCAACTGCGGGAAAAGCTGGCGAGCGAGTTTGGCGAAAATGCCAATTACTTCATCGGCCAGGAATGGGCTTATGGTTATCGCGGTCAGCGCATTGAAGAACTGCTGAGCAGCACCGGCCCGCACACAGCAGAAACCTTTGCTGCTATTCAGGGCGACAACAAAATCATCAGTGCGGAGGAGCTTGCGCCCTATATCGCCGCTCTGCAATTCGATGATGCCAAGCTGACGGAAGCGCGTGACTGGATGCTCAAGTGGGATTACCAGATGCATATGGAGAGTCCGCAGGCGGCGCTTTATGGCTACTTCTGGGCGCGGCTGCTGCAAGACCTGTTTGAAGATGAGCTTGGCGACATCGCTGGCCCATCGGAAGGCGATCAGGGGATGTGGGCGGTTTACCTGCTGCTGGAACAGCCTGACGATGCCTGGTGGGATGATGTAAACAGCGCTGATGCGACTGAAACGCGCGACGACATCCTGGCACGCGCATTTGCAGAAGCTTATGCCGAAATGGTCAAGGCGCAGGGCGAAAACCGCGATAGCTGGGCATGGGGCAAGCTGCACACATCGACCTTTGTCAGTAATCCACTGGGCGCAAGCGGCATTGACCTGATCGAGAACATCGTCAATCGCGGCCCGGCAGCCACCAGCGGCGGCGGTGACATGGTGAATGCAACCGCATGGGACTTTGATCGCAGTGGTTTTGAGGTGCGCTCGCTGCCGTCAATGCGCTATATCGCTGATCTGGGCAATCTCTCTGCCAGCCAGACGATGCATACAACGGGGCAGAGCGGCCACCCCTACAGCCCGCATTACGGCGATATGATTGATCCCTGGCGCATGATTCAGTATCACCCGATGCTGTGGACACGGGAACAGGTGGAAGCCACAGCCGTTTCCACGCTGACACTGAATCCTGGCTGATCGACTTTCGGCTTTACCCGGCGCTCCCGTTCACTTCATGAACGGGAGCGCTTTTCCGCCACGCGGCAGAAAAAAGATTTTTTGGCGGATGCACGAGAGCGATCTGCGCGGGCATGGCGGAACAGATTTTTAACGCAAAACGAAAAAAGAAAAGCGTGACGCAGAGCAGCAGAGAAACAGGTGGAGGAGTGAAACATTTGTCATGACTTTTGTTTCGATTTTGAGGGAGAAAACAGGGGCAAAAAGGCGCTGCGGGTAAAATTCACCAGCATAAAGCGGGCTGGCTCTGTGGATATTGCTGATTGCGGCGGGAAAAGAAAGCCACTAGAATCCATCTGTTATTGCTTTATTAAGGGTTTGAGATCCATGCGTGTTCGTGTAGGGTGTCGTATTGTCTATGAATTTTCGCAGCCTACACCGATGCTGCTGGTCATTTGTCCCCCGCAGGTTGATAACCACCGCCTGATTGAAGAAAGTCAGGAAATTGCGGTTCCCGTTCACGAATATACTGACGGCTTCGGCAATATCATCTGGCGGGTGGTTGCCCCGGAAGGCAGTTTCGAGGTTGCGTATGATGCAATAGCCGAAGTCGCGCCAACGCCTGACCCCACCCTGCCGACCCTGCCTAAAACCCCGATTGAAGACCTGCCGAATGAGGTCATGGTCTAGACACTAGCCAGCCGACACTGCCAGTCCGATTTGTTCATCCCGGATGCATGGGCTTTGTTCGGAGAGATTGAAGGCGGATGGGCGCAGGTGCAGGCGGTGTGTGACTGGCTGAAAAGCAACATTGTCTACAGCGCAGGCAGCACTTCCAGCGCAACAAGCGGCTGGGATGCCTACCAGCAGCGGCGCGGTGTCTGCCGCGATTTCGCACATCTGGGCGTTGCGTTTTGCCGGGCGCTCAACTTTCCGGCGCGTTACGTCTGCGGTTATCTGCCTGACATTAATGTGCCGTTCGATCCCGCCCCGATGGATTTTCATGCCTGGTTTGAAGTCTATCTGGATGGGGAATGGCGGATATTCGATGCGCGTCACAATTACCCGCGCATCGGACGGGTGGTGATCGCACGAGGACGGGACGCCGTTGATGTGGCGCTGGCGACTATTTATGGCGGTACTAACCTGGTCAGCTTCAAGGTCTGGGCCGACCAAGTTGACGACAATGCCCGGCTGAGCGATTTCGTTGCAGAAAGCGATCACAGCGCATGAACCATGCTGATTTCCTGACATCGCAGCAGGTTGAATTCCTGGATGACGAAGCCATTGAGTGGGCGAAGGTACGACGGGTACGCAGCCTGTTTTACCAGCGCTTTCACTATGATTATCCGGGGCCGATTCACAATCTGAAGCAGCGGCTGGTGGTGATTCCGGCTGAACGCTACGGAGCGCAGCAGGTGTGTGACCATTACCTGGCGGTACAACCGACGCCGATTGCTACCCGACAGGCGGCTGATCGTTTTGGCAACCGCGTGGTGGAAATGGATGTTCCCCTGGCTGAAAAAGCTGTATCGTTTGAAGTGCTGATGATTGTGGAAAGCGAAATCGCTAACCCGCAGCAGCCGAGCATTTCTCCGACTCAGGCCAAACACTGGCGAAAAACAACCCACCTGACCGAAGCCAATCCACAAATCCAGGCTATTGCCAGCGAACTGAAAGCAGAAGCGAAAAACCCACGCGATCTGGCGCAGCGCATTCATGACTGGGTATATGCGACTATGCGTTATGAAAGCGGCGTGACCACCGTCAGCAGCACCGCCGGGGAAGCGCTGGAGGTGAAGGCGGGTCTGTGTCAGGATTATGCCCATCTGATGCTGGCGATCTGCCGGGCGACGGGGTTAGCGGCACGCTATGTCTCCGGGCATTTGCTGGGCGAAGGTGGGTCACACGCCTGGGTTGAGGTTTTTCTGCCTAGTGATAAGGGTCTAAGTCCAGTTGCTTTCGACCCAACCAATAACCGGCAGCCGCATCTGGGCTATATCACGGTGGCAGTTGGGCGGGATTACCGCGATGTGTCGCCGACTTCGGGCAGTTTCACCGCGCCTTATAATGGGCATTTGACCGTCAAAAAACGGGCCGGGCTGACGCTGGTTGAGTATCTGAACGGCGAGATCGCAGAGAGCCAGCCGGTACAGTGAGATATGCCTGCGGCAGGTTAAAGCCATGCGGCAACCTGTTCTGCCGTGAAGTCGGCTTGAGCCGACTCAAACCCGTCGGGAAAGGCCACGTCAACAGATCTGCCCGCGTTTTGAAGGCGGTTTAAGGATAGATGCTAAAGCTAACAGTGACCATGTTACCGATGTCAGCAAAATGGTCGCTTATGTATACAGCCGTAAAACCTGAATCTACCCTTCCAGCTCTAATGCAAGCGCGACGGCTTCGCCACCGCCAAGACAGAGGGCGGCTAGGCCACGCCTGAGGCCGCGATCCTGCAAAGCGTGAATGAGCGTGACGAGGACGCGCGCACCGGATGCACCCAACGGATGCCCCAGGGCAATCGCACCGCCGTTGACGTTGAGTTTATCGAGCGGGAGTTCATAACCTTCGCGCTTCAAACCGGCGACATCGGCCAAGACCTGGGCGGCGAAGGCTTCGTTTACCTCAAACAGATCAACCTGGTCGATTGACCAACCCGCTTTCGCCAGTGCTACGGGAATGGCTTTGACAGGTGCGTAAAAAATCCACTGAGGATCTACAGCGGCCTGTCCATAACCGACGATACGGGCGACAGGCGCGTGACCATACTGCTCGGCATAAGCGCGGCTGCTGACGATGAGCGCGGCTGCACCATCATTCATGCCAGGGGCGTTACCGGCTGTGACTGAGCCGTCCTTCTCGAAAGCAGCGGGCAGTTTCGCCAGCGCCTCAAGCGTCGTCTCACGGCGAATCGGCTCGTCCTGGTCGATAATGATTTCACCCTTCCGAGATTTGATAACGACTGGCGCGATTTCGGCCTTAAATTTTCCGGAATCGGCTGCCTGAGCCGCAAGCTGATGACTGCGGTAAGCCAATTCATCCATCTCTGCGCGGGTGATTTCAAGCTGGCGGCCAATAAATTCCGCCGCGCTGCCCATGCCCCAATCACAGAGGCTGCACCAGAGGCCGTCAGTTTGCAGTGAGTCGCGCAGTTGGACGTGACCGTATTTATTGCCCTGGCGAATCGAGTCGTTGAGGTAGGGGGCGCGGCTCATGCTTTCGACACCGCCAGCGATGAATAAATCACCATCGCCTGATCTGATGGCACTGGAAGCCAGCATCACCGCTTTCAGACCGCTGCCACAGACTTTGTTGACGGTTATGCCGCCGATGTGCTGCGGCAACCCTGCGCCGATGCTGATCTGGCGAGGGAGCGCCTGCCCTACCCCGGCGCTGACGACATTGCCAAGCATCACCTCATCAACATTTTCCGGGTTGATAGCACTACGTTCGACAGCCGCTTTGACCGCAACTTTGCCGAGTTCTGCCGCTGTGAGGGACGACAACGCGCCAAGAAATTTCCCCTGTGGGGTACGCGCACCAGCAAGAATTACGGCGTCGCGGGGGGTTTTATCTGTAGCCATGCGAAAATCCTTCAATAGTTTTCAGTTCACCGTTTTCAGAAAAAGCAGCGCCGAATCATGTTCCAGCAAAGAGCGCATCCCAGGTTTGTTTGAGTTCCTCGTAGGTGTGATGGAGGGTATCCGGGATAACGCGGGTGCTGCCGACGACCGTCATGAAATTGGCGTCACCCGGCCAGCGCGGGACAATGTGAAAGTGATAATGTTCAGCGATACCTGCACCTGCCGCCGGGCCAAGATTCACACCGAGGTTGAAGGCGGGCGGGTTATAAGCTTTACGCAGCACAGCCAGCGAACGGTTCACCGTCAGCATCAAATCGGTCAGCACGTCAACGGCCAGCGCTTCCTGGGTATCCACATGCTGATAGGGAATGACCATCAGATGACCGTTGTTATAGGGGTAGAGGTTCAGGGTGACGTAGACATGCTGTGAGCGGGCGATGATCTGAGCGTGATCGTCCTGATCTGCGCCCAATTTGCAAAAGATACAGCCATCGTTTGACTTTTTTTCGCCGCGAATGTAGGCCATGCGCCAGGGGGTGTAAAGGTGATCCATGCTGTATCGAATCCGCATTTAATTCCTATGTCGATTATAGAGATGGCAGTCGCAGGACACAAGTCAGGATAAGTCCGGTTTAGGCATGATACAATAACGTCAGTTTAAAGGGTTCAGGCATGACATTATCGGCACATCTGGTTGAAGAACGGTTAAAACCACGTCGGGTGCGGTTCTACGAACAGGCCGACAGCACCAACGATCTGGCGCTGGAGTGGCTGCGGGAAGGCGCTGCCAGCGGCGCCGTGATCGTCACTAATGAGCAGGTGAAGGGGCGCGGACGGCTGGGTCGAACGTGGCACACCCCGCCGAAAACAGCGTTGATCGTGTCCATCATCCTGCATCCGCGCCGGGAACACCTGCCCCAGATGACGATGTTGGGGGCAGTGGCGATTGCCGAGATGGTTGAAAGCAGCGGTTTACAGGCCGAGATTAAGTGGCCGAACGATGTGCAGGTGAACGGCAAAAAAGTTTCAGGCGTGCTGGCGGAAGCCGCATGGGATGGCGAGCGGCTGCGCGGCGTGGCGCTCGGTATGGGGGTGAATGTTCGCATCGATTTCAGCGGGACTGAACTGGCGACAACCGCGATCAGTCTGGAAACCGCACTGGGAAAGCGGCTCAACCGGCTGGATTTGCTAGCGACTTTAGCCGGGCGGCTGGATTACTGGTATGGACGAGTGGGCAGCACAGCATTATTCGAGGCATGGCGCGGACGGCTGAATATGCTTGGCAAGCAGATTGCCGTCGGCAACGTGACCGGGACAGCAGAAGCGGTCGTGGTCGATGGGACACTGCTGATACGAGAAGCTGATGGTAACTTGCGGCGGGTGATCGCCGGTGATATAGCGTTAGGGAGCTAGGCCGATGGGAATCCGGCTGGATTGGGAAATTGAAGCTGAACAATCGCATGTCCGCAGCGGCGGCGAAGACCCGCTGGCAGCACGGCAGCGACGTGCCAGGCGGCTGCGCTTTCTGCTGGTGATTGTGATCGTGATGGCACTCATCGGTGGAGCAGCAGCAGTGGTCAACTGGCGACTGCGTGCTGTTGATTCGCAAATTGAGGAAGTGCTGCGGAATACGGTTGATGCCGAAGTAGCCGCTTTGCGAATTGGCGATCTGGATGCGTTCACAGCCGTGCAGCGAAGCGCTTCACAAGACTGGCTGATGGCACAGGAAGCGACCTTTGATCATTATCAGGCGCTCAAACAAGGGGAGCAAATTCAACTCACCGGACAGATCAGCGATGTTGCAATTGATGGCACAAGGGCGCGGGTGCAGGTACAGGAAATCATTGATGGTGTACCGTATACCCAGACCTGGTTTTACTGGCGGTATGAAGATGGATGGCGACATGTCCCGCCGGATTACACATTCTGGGGCGAGCTGGAAACTTATGAAGGACAGGGGGTGGTCGCACGCTATCGAACGGTAGACGAAGCTTTTGCGACAGCCTTAAGCACGCAGCTTCAGGAATGGCTGACGACTGGCTGCGCGGCGCTGGACTGCGGGTCGCTGCCGCTGATCGAAGTGGAGGTGCTGCCGGATGAAACCCTGCAAGCTGGTTGGTCTGACAGTAATCCCTGGGCGATGCGAGTCCCTTCGCCCTATGTGAAGCGAGCGAGAGCAGACTTACCTTTTGCGCTGGAATCACAATTTCCCGTCGCTAATCTGCTGGCAGAAAGACTGGTTTCCACCGTCGCGCCGGAGTTACGCCCGGTTTATCCGACAGATGCCTATTATCTACGTCAGGCAGTGGTATCGTGGCTGGTCGGCAAGTTCGTGCAGGTGGATACCAACGCTTTTGTGGTGAGCAGCCTGGCACAAAATTACGGTGATGGAGCAGTGGGACGACTGCTGCGCTCGATGCAACCCAGTTCGAATGCCGATGTGATCGCCGGGACAGCCGGGGTGGCGTCGCTTGATGCCGCCAATCTGGACTGGCGCGACTTTCTGACCTGGCGGCTGGTGACCGAAGATGATGTAAACCGCCGTCGGGACGAAATCAGTTTCCTTTCGCTATATGATACCCATGATGAAGCGGCACGCGCAGCCGCCAGCAGACGCTTTAGCAGCCCGCCAGCGGAACGCAAAATTGTCGTACTTTCCGCGCTATTGGAAACCGGGCAGGATGGCATTCCGACACTGCGGGCGGTTGTGGAATTCGGTGAAGGGGCAGGACTGATACGCGAGGATGTCCTGTTCCGGCTGGCAGATGGTAACTGGCGTCGGGCAAATTGACAGGGGGCGCGTTCTCGGCTATGCTGGACGATGTAACTGACAGCGTTTTGAGGGAAAATCATGCTTGACGATCTGCGTAGAAGCACATCTGACGACTCCTTTGATTTTGAGGATGACGACGATAATGTTCTTTCAATGCGCGAAGATGCCGAAGAAAAAGTTGACCGACTTTTTCTGGGAATGACGGCTGTCGAGCGCATGTTTCTGTCGTTGTTTCTGTTCATGAATGTCTGCGTACTGGGGCTGGCGATTCTGCTGGCGACCAAACGGCTCGTGTTTTAAAAGCAGACATGAAACCCGGTTTTTCTTCTGTTCGTATTTCCCCGGCACTGCCGCCGCTGTGGTGGCAGTTATGCCTGTTTGAACTCGCCGACAACTGACCTGTCATTTGATTGCATCTGATTATGGGAGCGCAGACTATCTGCACTCCCTCGTTTTATATTGATTGATATTTGTCTGAGAAAGGGGACAAACGCCAATGGAAACATTTGATATTGACTTACCAGAGTCACCGCTTGACTTCAACGATTACCAGCCGACAGACGATCTGGCTTATGCCGAAACACTGCCTGCCCGCTGGTACACCGATCCACGTTTTCTTGAACTGGAAAAAAACAAAATTTTTTATAAAACATGGCAACCGGTTGGCCGCGTCGAGCAGGTGCTGCGTCCAGGCGATTTTTTTACCTGTGAGGTGGTGGGACAACCTCTGGTGGTGACACGCGGGTTAGACGAACAACTGCGGGCCTTTTACAATGTCTGCCCACACCGCGCCGGACCGGTGGCGCTGGGACAGGGCAACCGCAAGAGTCTCCAGTGTAAGTATCACGGCTGGACGTACAACCTCGAAGGACGGCTGATGAACGCGCCGGAATTTGAGGGGGTAATGGACTGGAACAAAGACGCGGTTTGTCTGAAGTCGATTCAGGTGGAGGCGTGGGGGCCGTGGGTTTTCGTCAATCTCGACTCGGAAGCCGCGCCGCTGGTCGATCTGTATGGGTCGATAGGCGACGAAATCCTGAGCAAGGGGTTCAACATCAGCCAGATGAGCCTGATCGAACGGCGCGATTACATCATCGACTGCAACTGGAAAGTGTATGTCGATAATTATCTGGAAGGCTATCACCTGCCCATCGCACATCCGGGATTGTTCCGCGAACTGGATTATGACCAGTACGAGGTGGAAACCTTCCGCCATTATTCCAAACAGTATGCGCCGATTCGCCCGGTGCGCGACGGCGAGGTGCGGGACCGGCGTTACGTCCGCACCGATGCGGAAGCGGAAGCACTGTATTACTGGATTTTCCCGAACGTGATGTTGAACGTCTACCTGGACAACACATCCATCAACATCATTCTGCCACTGGGGCCAGACAAAACGCTGACTATTTTTGAGTGGTATTTTCAGCAGCCGGGGACAGGCGAGGGATGGGCCAGTATGCAGGAAATCATCGCTTTCAGTGACCAGATTCAGCAGGAAGACATCGAAATCTGCCACAACGTACAAAAAGGGCTGGCATCAAATGCCTATCACAAAGGGCGCTTTTCGGTGAAGCGCGAAAACGGCGTGCATCACTTCCAATCATTGATTCATGAGTATCTGACACGCTAGAAACTCTAATACAGGGATAAGGGGCAGAGGTATGGCTCTGCCCCTATGACAATATTTCGTCCAGGCTTTTGCCAGAGCGGGCGACGAAATGATGAGCAGCATTACGATAGAGGTCACGGCAGGCATCGCGCATGGTGGCACCATGACCGGCGGCGCGGACGCCCTCCCTATCACTCACCAATCGCGCCTGCCAGCGGGTATCCGGGCTTTCAACCGGCTGGTACATCAGCACCAGCAGCCAATCATCGCCACAAACCGACATAATCACCTGAGTTAGCCGTTCCAGCAGCAGACGGGTATCTTCGTCCAGCCATTCATTATCGGCATAATTGGAGGGACGCCGGACAATAGCTTCGCTGGACTCAAAGACAACATGATTACGATCAACTTCACGCCAGAGATCGCGCAGGGCAGCAGGAAGTGATAACTTCTCAGTGACTTCTTCCCGACTCTGCCCCCAGGTAGCCGACGCCGCCCACACTGGTGAGGTATGCACCGGAGAGACACGCAGCGTCAGCATAGCATCGAGGCTGTACTGAGTGCTGATATAGCCAATAGTGGCCTGCCACGCCAGCAAACCGTTCTGGGGACGCTGTGGCAGTGGGCGACGGGCAATCGTTTCAGGCATGTCTATCCCCGTAGAAACTCCACGCGAGAAAGCGATCCAAATGATAAAGAGTCAACTGCGCCCCCAGGCCAGAGAGCGCCGCATCAAAGCCATGCCGCGACCAGGGCGAACGCAGCAGGACAAAAGGCGTATTGGTCAAGGCCATCGCCCGCGACATCAGATCGCCGTGATAATAGGGGACAAGCGTGTCCATGCCACCTTCAATCATCAAGGTTGGCGGCAGGCCATCGCGGACGAAGTTCAGCGGCGTGGCGCTGTCATAGGCAGCAGGCATATCCTCATAGCTGCCACCGATCAAACCAAAGATTGCTGAGTGAGATTCGAGCTTTTCCCAACGCATTTCAGCCGGGCCGTAGATTGAAACAACGGCACTGACTTTAGTATCCTCATCCGGGCAAAAAGCCGCCATCAGCGCCAGATGCGCCCCGGCGGAACGCCCCATCAAAGCAATTCTGGCAGGGTCAATCTGATATTCGTCCCCATGAGCGCGTATCCAGCGGAGGGCCGCCCTGACATCTTCAAGCGGCGCGGGCCATTTTGCCACACCGGAAAGGCGGTACTGCACATCAAAAACGACATACCCCTGTGAAGCAAAATAGCGATTATGCGGCGCGAACCAGCCGCCGCGATCACCATTGCGCCAACCGCCGCCATGCAACACTACCAACGCCGGGTAATGTTCACCGACAGGCGGAGGCAGCACTGGCTGATACACGTCAAAATGGAGTTCATGACCGCCGGGGGCGGCATAGATAGTGTCACGTGACAAGCGACCCTGTGATTGTTTCTCGCGTTCGCCGAAGGTATAACCCAATGACCAGGTTTCCGGCGCGAGACGGGCACGAACCAGCGGGGGGATTTTCGCCTCGTAATCCTCGCCGAGTCCGGCACGCATGGCACTGGTCATGTCGTCGCTGGCAGCGCGATGCAGCAAATAGGGACGCACGGAAAACCCAAATCCGAGCAACCCGGCGACGACCGCAAACCAGGAACGTGGGCGGATTATAAGGGCGGTTAACGCGCCAAAGATGCCGAGTGCCGCCGGTACCCATGACAGTTCATTCAGGCCAATTTGCAGCGGGCGGATGGTTTCATTCTCATCCGGCAGCGCGATGAGTGCGCCCAGCGCGGCGGAAATCAGGCTAAAGAAGTTGGCGAGAAAACTGACCATTATTGCCGGATTCCTTATAGCATACCCGTGACAGAATTATCAGTTTTCTACCGAGACTTCCTTGCCGTCAACTAACGCGACGAACCTGAGGCCGGTGCTGTCGGGCGCATCTACCTTGACGACCGTGCCAGCGGGTGGGTTCACCTTGAGCAAAAAGTCAGCCAACGGCTCACGCACAAAGCGGCGAATGATGCGCCGCAGCGGGCGCGCGCCATACTGTGGCTCATCGTTCTGCGCCAGCATCCATTGTTCGGATGCTTCGGTGAATTCGAGCGTCAGACCGCGCTCGGCAGCCATCTTCCGCTCGCCCTTGAGCTGTAATTTCAGAATAGAACCCAGGTCTTCCGCCGAGAGTGCATTGAACATAATCACTTCATCGAGGCGGTTGAGAAATTCGGGACGGAACCAGGTTCGCACATCTTCCATCGCATCCTCACGGATTTCGTCGGTAATGACCGGGACAGCAAGGTGTTCTGAGCCGAGGTTGCTGGTCAGGATGACAACCGTTTCGCTGAAACTGGTGACATTACCGCGTCCGTCGGTCAGGCGGCCTTCTTCGATCACCTGCAAGAGAATATCCATGATGCGCGGGTGGGCTTTTTCCACCTCATCAAAGAGGACAATGATATAGGGCTGCTGTTTGACGCGCTCCGTGAGCTGGCCACCCGCCTCGCTATCGACGTAACCGCTGGGCGAACCGATAAGACGGTTGAGACTGCTCTCATCCTTAAATTCGCTCATATCAAGGGCAAGCATGGCATCTTCGCTGCCAAACATAAATTCCGCCAGCGCCTTCGCCAGCTCGGTTTTACCCACACCGGTTGGGCCGAGGAACAAAAACGCACCGATGGGTCGTTTGGCATCCTTCAGGCCAACACGGGCCGTCTTGATAGCACGGCTGACCGCCAGCACCGGCTCGTCCTGCCCGATGAGGCGTTCCTTGATATGCTCGACCATGCTGGCATAACGCAGGCGTTCATCTTCGCCCAGCTTATTGACTGGAACGCCGGTCATCTGGCTGGCAGTGAGGGTGATATCTTCGGCATCCAGCACGGAGTCTTTGGAGCGGTCACTCTTAAAGGCCAACTGTGCCTGCTGGCTCATGCTGACCATCGCCGCAGTACGGTGAACAAGCTGTTCGGCACTGCGCGGGAGAGGGGTCGCGCTCAGATAGCGTTTGGCAAGGCGAACGGCCAGCGCCAGGGCATCTTCGCTGATTTGAAGCTTATAGTCGGCCTCAAGATGAGGCTTCTGAATTTTGAGAATTTCGACCGTTTCTTCCAGCGTTGGCTCCGGCACGCGGATGATTTGACAGTGTTCACTGATGGCGCTGATGGGCGCGAGTCGCTGGTTGTATTCCAGTTCAGTAGATGTGCCGATAATTACCGGATCATCGGAGAGAAACGCCTTTTGAATGAGGGGCGTGGCCTTTGTAAATTCCGCCTTGATGGGCCCGCCGAAAAAGCGGTGCAGATGGGGAATGAACAGAATGCCGCCCGCCGACTGGCTCAAACCAGCGCGTACCGCCTTTTGATCGTTATCCAGCAGCGCGGTTTCATCAATCTGGACAAGGTTTTTCAATCCAGTCGGGCCTTTACCCTCAGACATGAGGAGGGCGAGGCTATAAGCGAGGGTGCGTTTGCCGACTCCATCCGGGCCGATGAGGATGACGTGGCGATGAACCGCCTGCGATAGAATGTTGATGATGTCGCGCAGCAGATTTTCGCGGAAGTAAACGGCTTTTAGCTTGCCGGTTTTGGCACCAGCGACAAAATCCTGAGTTGTGCCATCGGTGCGGTGGCGCAGTTCGGTATTTTCGGAAACCAGATCAGCAATCGCTTTTGGTGTGATACCATGCTGGCGCAGCAAGCCGCTGGTGCTGACATGTGCCTCTGCCATCACTTTGAGCAGGTGATCGGTATCGACCCGCACCTGATCCTGCGAATTGGCCTCGCTGAGGGCATCATCAACCAGAATGATTGACTGGCGCGACAGTGGAACGGAGCGATTACCCCTGGCAATGAAATCAAGATTGCCATTCTGGTCGCCCCGACCTTCAACTGCCAGATGCACCTGTCGATCCAATTTTTTGAGATCGACAGCGCGATTATTTTTGAAGAAATCAAGGATGCGAGCGGCAGCGGTATCCGGCTTCCGCAGCAGTGCCAGTAAAATAAGTTCTGGCATGAGCGTTGGCTTGCGGTACTCATCCTTGAGTGTCACCGCATCATTCAAGGCCGCATCCAGGTCTTTTGAGAGCAAGTCCGGGTTCAGAGTTCCCATATACAGTTTGTTTCCTGTGGTGTTTCGCAGTAACTATACTAAGTTAACCCGAAAAGCTATTCGGAACAAGCCAAAAAGCGGCGCTGCTGCTACAGAAACCGCGCCAAAGGTTATTCTGCTCTTCTGTTAGCCCTTCTCTCCCCAGCTTATACTCACACATGTCGTTTTCAGCCCTCAATTTACAGAGGGCGGTGCAACATTTATGCAATTTTAGTGGAACTGCTATTGATTTCCGGGTTTACTGCCTGGACGGACTAACAGAAAGTAACCGCCAACCAGAGCCGCAATAATCCCCGGAGGGACACACATCGAGACAATTAAGCGGGCAAGGGGATCAGTACCGGCATTACCCAGCAGCACCCACAAGAGCAAAAACAGAATCACGCCGCCCGCAGAAAGCAGGATGGCGACACCGGTTGCCCGCGATAAATTACGTCCATTTAAAGGGGATGGATTAGTCATACAAATTGGCTGCCTCCTAACATCTCATTATATGCATAGTGGCGAATCGTAATAGCCCGAACCGGGCGGACAACGCTGCTCAACAACAAATTTATGAGGCGAGTTCGGTCAATTCTGCAACAGGCTCGACACCTTCCCGCTTGAGAAACTCGATCAGTTTTTGCACATTACGCTGATCGCGGGTTGGGCCGTCGGCTGGCTCGATGGACAGAATGATCTGCTCCGGAGCGGCAGGCTGAGGCTGGAGGCGGTATGAGTCGGGAATTGCTGTAAGGGGACGTACTACAGCGGCAGACTGAGTGCGACGGCGGTTCAAGGCATCAGCAGGAGGCGGGGCAGGTACAGGCGAGGGAATGAATTTCACCGAATCAGGGTTATTGGCAGGCACATTGTGCGGGATGGGCGCAAGGAAATGGCGCATCCGACGCAGCAGCGAGGTGACCATAATCAGCACGAATAATCCGACAACAAATAAAATAGCGACAATGGAGATGAGATTCAGTTGTAGATCAATCATGCTGCACCCGGTTACGCAATGCTACAGCGCTAATTGTAAGGTTGGGTACAGGCAGAAACAATTATACTAAAGTCATAATCTGGTTTTAAATAGGTTTGCAAATACGTGAAAAAGGTAAAGCTTAGGAAGGGCGAAAGATGAAACGCCCTTCCTGGTAAGCTAACTCTGGGATTTCTGGATTTTGGCCCAGTCGTCGCGCAGGCCAACCGTGCGATTAAAAACGAGACGGTTATCGTTCGAGTCCAGATCAACGCAGAAGTAACCCAGACGCTCAAACTGAAAGCGCGTGCCGGGAGCAACTCCGCGCAAACTCGGCTCCACATAGCAGGGTGACAAAATCTGCATCGAATTCGGATTGATCGTCTCGACAAAATCACGCCCATCCGAGTCATCATTCGGGTCTGGCACAGTAAATAGCTGCTCATAAAGGCGCACCTCAGCCTCCTGCGCGTGCGCCGCCGATACCCAATGGATAGTGGCTTTCACTTTACGTCCGTCGGGGGCGTCACCACCGCGAGTAGCCGGGTCGTAGGTACAATGCAGCTCGACAATATTGCCCTGTTCATCTTTCACTACACTTTCGCACTTGATGAAGTAGCCATAGCGCAGACGAACCTCCCGCCCTGGCGCAAGGCGATAAAACTTGTTGGGCGGGTCTTCCATGAAGTCGTCCTGCTCAATATAGAGTTCGCGCGAAAAGGGTACTGTACGCTTTCCGGCGGCGGGGTCTTCAGGATTATTGACGGCTTCCAGTTCATCGACCTGCCCTTCCGGGTAGTTGGTGAGGATAACCTTGAGGGGACGCAGAACAGCCATGACACGGTTCGAGGTTTTATTCAAATCCTGACGCACACAGTATTCCAGCATGGCAATATCGGCAGTGCTGTTACTTTTAGCAACACCGATCATGTCACAAAAAGTGCGAATGGACTCCGCCGTGTAACCGCGCCGCCGCAGACCGGAAATAGTGGGCATACGGGGGTCATCCCAGCCACGCACATGACCTTCCTGTACCAGACGGATGAGCTTGCGCTTGCTGAGAACCGTATAGTTCAGCTTCAGGCGGGCAAATTCGATTTGCTGCGGGTGAAAAATCCCCAACTGTTCGATGAACCAGTCATAGAGTGGGCGATGATCTTCATATTCCAGAGAACAGAGTGAATGGGTAACCCCTTCAATCGAGTCCGACTGGCCGTGTGCATAGTCGTACATAGGGTAAATATGCCACTTATCACCAGTACGATGGTGGGAAGCGTGCTTGATGCGATACATCACCGGGTCACGCAGATTGATATTGCCGGAGGCCATGTCGATTTTGGCGCGCAGGACACATTCACCCTCTTTGAATTCACCCTTCCGCATCTGCTCAAACAAGGCAAGATTTTCTTCAACCGAACGATCACGGTAGGGACTATTTTTGCCCGGCGCAGTCAATGTGCCACGATATTCGCGGATTTCGTCTGCGTTGAGGTGATCGACATAAGCCTTACCAGCCCTGATGAGCTGCACTGCCCACTCATAAAGCTGGTCAAAGTAATCTGAAGCGAAGAACAGTCGATCTTCCCAATCGCCGCCCAGCCAGCGCACATCGTATGTGATGGAGTCAACGTATTCCTGTTCCTCTTTGGCGGGGTTGGTATCGTCAAAGCGCAGGTTAAATTTGCCGCCGTATTCGTTGGCGAGGCCAATGTTAATTGACAGGGCTTTGGCATGGCCGATATGCAGATAACCATTTGGTTCCGGCGGGAAGCGAGTCTGGACACGCCCACCGAAGCGACCACTCTGATTGTGTTCTTCAACTATTTCACGGATAAAATTTGTACGCGCACCGGAAGCAGCATCCGGCGCGGATGGACTCTCGCTGTTCGCCATAAACTCGCTGATCCCTTCTCAAGATTCTGATGGAACATGGCTAATTGTAAATAAAAAACCCCGCAGTATCCATATACTACGGGGCTATGCTGGGGAACGTGCAGCCAAGTGGTCTTGACGGGCGCTTCGGCGGATACTTTCTTGCCCATTTCTTCACTCCTTGATGATATACAATGGGTGGAAAATCTCCTTTATCCTAACCTATCCAGGTGTCCGAGCGGTTTTGAAACGAAACAATCCCGAAGAAATGTGCAGGTGTGTCCGGTTCAGGCATCATGCCCCACCGTAATGACGACATGACCTTTTTTGCGTCCCGTTTCGACATAGCGGTGCGCCTCGGCGATCTGTTCCAATGAATAGCGTCTGTCAATGACCGTCTTCAGCTTTCCCGCCTCAATGAGTTCTTTGAGGAAAACCAAATCTTCAGACCTGGGAAAAGTCGTCCCGAATATGACCCTGCTGCCGTCGCTGGTTGAAGTCAATCGTGCTCGAAGCCGCTGTAACAGACCGGGGTTAGCGATCAGGTGACATACTCCCCACACGTAAACGTGGGGGCTTCTAACTTCAGGCAAGACGGCGTGTCTTTTGAGGGACACGACTGACGATCTCTCGGTTAGCATACGCCGATGCCCCGGCGTAACAGATGTTGATGGCCGCGTTGTGATCGCGGTCTAAGACCAAACCACAGGAGTCGCAGTGAAAAGTGCGCTCGCGCAGTTCCATGTCCTGCTCATGGCCGCAACCGGAACACTTTCCGGTGGTGCGCTCAAAGCGTCCAATCTGGACAACCACCTTGCCCCGCTTGCTTGCCACCTGTTTGAGAATTTGAACAAACTGGTAAAAAGCCAGGTCGCTGACTTTGCGCCCCCACAGCGCTTTCATGCCGCTGAGGTTCAAATCCTCAAAACACAGCATGTCGTACTGATCGCACAACTCATGCGCCAGCTTGAAGTGGGCATCCCGCCGCTT
>CAYUTY010000055.1:13697-38543 GCA_964447795.1 uncultured Anaerolineaceae bacterium | reverse complement strand
CGAAATTCAGTCCGGTATTGATGCCGCCAATGCCTTTGTCTTCATCATCAGCCCTGACTCAGTTCGCTCGGAAATCTGCCGCAAAGAGATTGACCATGCCATCGCCAACAACAAACGCCTTGTTCCTCTGCTCTATCGCCCAACAGACGAAGAAGCCAACCGGGGACTGATGCACGCGGCCATCGGCACCCATAACTGGATTTTCTTCCGCGATACCGACGACTTCGACAAGGCTTTTACCTCCCTCCTCACCGCCCTGGAAACCGACCTGCGCCATGTGCGCCAGCACACACGCCTGCTGCTCCGCGCCCGCGAATGGGAAAACGGCGGGCAGAATATCAGCCTGCTGCTGCGCGGCGACGATCTGCAAACTGCCGAAAACTGGCTGGCAGAAGGGGTGGCAAAAAAACCCCCGCCTACCGCCCTTCACGCCGAATACATCACCGCCAGCCGCGAAGGCGCTGTCCGTCGCCAACGTGCGCTGCTCGCCGGGGTAAGTGTCGCGCTGGTCGTCGCCAGCGGACTGGCAATTTTATCACTGCTGTTGTTTGGCGAGGCCGACCGGCAGCGGGGCATTGCCATAGAAGCACAGGGCGTGGCACAGGTCGAAGCCGAACGGGCGCAAACCCAGGCCGCCATCGCCGCCCAGAATGCCGCCACCGCCACTTATGCACAGGGTGAAGCCGAACGGCAGGCGGGCATCGCCCAGACCCAGGCCGCCCGTGCCACAATCGCCCAGGGACGCGAGGCGATCCAGGCTGATCGCGCTCAAACACAGGCCGCCATCGCTGCCGAAAATGCTATTACTGCTACTTATGCACAGGGCGAAGCGGAACGGCAGGCAGGCATCGCCCAGACCCAGGCTGCCATCGCCCAGGAAAATGCAGCAACGGCAGCATTCGCGCTTGGAGAAGCTGAAATCCAGCGCAACGCAGCACAGGCACAGGCCACTAACGTCACTAATGAGCGCAATCGAGCGCAGTCCATCGCACTGGCAGGACAGGCACAGCTTGAACTGGAAAACAGCCAACCAGAACGCGGTGTATTAATCGCCCTGCACGCACTCCAGTCTTATCCCTATACCTGGCAGGCCGAACGTGCGCTGGGTGCCGCTGTTCGCACAGAATTTCCCTACCATGAGGTTTTCGCCGGTGATGCTTTTACCAGTGTTGATTGGTCGCCCGATGGGACACGCCTTGTGACGGCCAGCAGCGATGGTGAAGTGCGAATTATAGACCCGGCCAATGGTGAAGTGCTGAAAATTCTGAGCGGCCATACATCAGGCGTCAGCCGCGCCCTCTGGTCGCCCGACGGCAGGCACATCCTCAGCGCCAGCCGCGACGACACCGCTCGTATCTGGGATGCAGTTTCGGGACAGCTTTTATTCACCCTTAGCGGCCACAATGCCGATGTGTTCAGCATCGGCTGGTCGCCCGATGGCACCCGCGTCGCCACAGCCAGCGAAGATCAGACCGCCCGTATCTGGGATGCCACCACTGGCGAATTATTTGCCACGTTCACCGGTCATAGTGGTTCCATCAACAGTGTAGACTGGTCGCCTGACGGCCTGAAAGTCGTCACCGCCAGCGTCGATATGACCGCCAAAATCTGGGATGCATCCAGTGGCAGTGAACTCCTCACGCTGGCCGGTCACACTGCTGGTGTTAATCGCGCACTCTGGTCACCGACGGGATTCAGAATTCTGACGATCAGCAATGATGCCACCGCCAAAATCTGGGAAGCAGCCAGTGGCACAGATCGCCACACGCTGGTCGGCCATGTACGCGACATCGAACGCGCATTGTGGTCACCCAATGGAACACGGATTGTCACCATCAGCCGGGATGACAGCGCCCGTGTCTGGAATGCCAGCACCGGCACCCTCCAACTGGTATTGTACGGTCACACCAGCGACCTGAGTGCTGTGGACTGGTCACCGGATGGGACACGCCTGGTTACAGCCAGCCGGGATCGCACAGTACGTGTCTGGAATGCAGCTTCAGGGGCAGAGCTGCTGGCCTTCACCGGGCATCAGGCCGAGGTGTACAGTGTTGCCTGGTCACCGGATGGAACACGTATCGCCAGCGCCAGCGCCGACAGATCAACCCGCATCCGCGACATCTGGAAAGATACCAACGCGCTCATCGCCTTCGCCCAAAACTGCTGTGTCACCCGGCTGCTCACCGATGAGGAAAGCAGCCAGTTCGGGATTCCGCGTGCCGCCAGCGCCGCGCCACCCGCCGACATTGAAAGCTGTTCTGGTGCGCTGCCATCGCAGCTGTACCCCGGTGTACGTGGGCAGGTGTCGTCAGACGACCGGCGCGCGCTCAATGTGCGTATCATGCCAAATCTCGGCGGGCAGCAGGTCGGCCAGATTTCGCCGAATAAAACCTTCTGGGTGGTGGAAGGCCCGGTATGCGCGGATGGTATTGCCTGGTTCCGCGTGATTTACGGCATTAACGCCGCCACCGGCTGGGTAGCGGAAGGCGCTGAGGGTGCTTATTTCGTCAGGCCGCGCCCGTAGCACGAATCCGAAAACCCATTACAATACATAGGCAGCAAGCTATACCCGCCCCCTGGGATGGATAAACGCATGGTCTTCGATAAACAGCTCAATTATCAGTCAGTGCTGGATGGCATGGGCCAGGCTGTCCTCATCTTCGACGCCGAAGATCGCCTCGTCATGGACAATCTCGCCGCTCGCACCCTCCTCAGCACCGACCTCAAACTGATCCGTGCCAGCGGCTGGTCGGCTGCCGCCACTTTATTCAATGCCCGCCCCGGTGACGCTGGCGAAACCGTAGAAATCGCCCGCAAAAAGGCGCTCGAATCCGCCCGCCCTGTTCGCTTCCACATTTATCGCTCCGGCGAATATGTCCCCTGCTGGGTAGCCGCAGTACACGGCATCGGCGGCGAAGTCTTTACCATGGTGACCATTGAGTCGATGGACTGGACAGCCCTCACAGAAATGATGACCCGCTTCCGCGATGAAGTGGAAAACGCTGCTACCTCGACCCAGGGGCATACCAGCCTAATTCTGCAAAGCCTGAAGCAGCCCAAACCCAAAGAAACCACCGAACAGCTTGCCCGCCGCGTCTCCGGCTTTGTGCAGATCATCGCCATGCACAATCACCGCCTCGAACGCCTCAACATTCTCATGGGACGGCTGGAAGAAATTCGTACTGGCAGGTTAGGCGAAACGCTCCGTTCCGAACGGCGCAAAATCGTCCTGTCCGATTTTGTCGAGGATTTTGTCGAAAGTCTGGACGAAGTGAAGCTGATCGACCCGGAGACGGAAGCGCAGAATTACCGCGCTCGCATCACCACCTCCATCCCCACCGGCCTGACCGTGCACGCCTCGCCCTTCCGCCTCACAACCATCTTGCACGACCTGTTACGGAATGCTATTATGTACAGCATCAAGGCCGCGCCCATCATTATCATGGCACAGGCCTCCGCACAGAATCAAAGTGTGCAAATCGACGTGATTGATGAAGGCTACGGCATCCGCGCCCGCGAATATGAACGGGTATTTGCCATGTTCCAGCGCGCCCGCCAGCCGCAGATTATTGGTGAATTTGGCTACGGCTTGAGCCTGTATCTTTGTAAACATGAGATTGAAGCGATGAACGGGAAAATCTGGTTTCAGAGCGAAGAAGGCGTCGGTTCAACATTCAGCTTCAAACTGCCAATCTGGCGCGAAAGTGATTCCGCTTCCAGTTCTGACAGCTCGTAATGACCCCCGTCCACCGCCGATGAGCAAACGCCTCGTCCCGGTATGGGCAGGCGTTTTTGTTTTCTCAATCAATAATCGCTCGTTCCCAGTCGCTGGGTTTTACCTGACTGGCTGACGACTCCAGACCAGAAAGAGATGGGAAACCATGTCCCCGTCATTTTTAACCCGCGAATTTTTTGACCTGCTGATTTTCATTGTGATCGGCCTGGGCCTGATAGCCGCGTTTTTTCGCCTGCGTGCCGACCTGACGCGCCCACTCCCGCCCGAACCGGATTGGGAATCCTTCAAACCCAATGATGAAGATACACAGCCGACGCAAAGGCAGTAGTTTCAGGCATGAGTTTTCAGTCATCCAACATATTAAGGAGACATCATGTTAGACATCAACCTGATCCGGGAAAAGCCGGAATGGGTGAAGGAACAGATCGCTAAATTAAACGACCCGGCAGCCAGCGCCCGTATTGATGCCATCATTGAATTTGACCGCCAGCGCCGCACCCTGCTGACGCAGGTTGAACAAATTCAGGCTGCCCGCAACAAACTGAATAAAAGTGTCGGGCGGCTGCGCGGCGACAAAAATCTCCCTGGCGAACTGCGCGGCGCGATAGCTCTGCGGGTAGCCGAAGGTGTTGAAAATGGCGATTATGCCTATGCTGTCCAGGTCATTGAAGGGCTGGAAAAAATCACCCCCAGCCCGGACGTAAACCCGGACGCGGCGATGGAACAGATGATGGCCGCCCTCAAAGGCATGGGTGATCGTGTTGAAACCATCAACGAGCAGGTGAAAAATGTTGATGCTGAACTCGACAATAATATGCTCTGGATTCCCAACCTGCCCCATGAAAGCGTCCCGGTAGCCGACAGCGAAGAGGCCAACATCGCCTGGCCGCCGGAAGGCGAAATTTACGAGATCGACTTCGACCCGATACCGCACTTTGTACTTGGCCCTGCGCTGGACATTATCGATTTCTAACGTTGTGGCAAAATCGCCGGTTCACGCGCTTATGTGCTGAAGGGTTGGGGCGCACGTTTACAGCGTGCCCTCATCAGCCTGTTTCTCGACAAAGCCCGCGAAAAAGGCTTCACCGAACTGTATGTTCCCTACTTCGTCCAGGAAGAGATGATGGTGGGCGCAGGGCAGTTCCCTAAATTCCGCGATGTCGTCTACTATGATTCAGACGCCGATATCTACATGCTGCCTACCGCCGAAGTCGCTGTTACCAACCTGCACCGTGACGAAATTCTGGATGAGGCGCAGCTACCGCTGTATTACGTCGCCCACACGCCCTGTTTTCGCCGGGAGAAGATGAGCGCCGGGCGTGATGTTCGCGGCATCAAGCGCGTCCATCAGTTTGAAAAAGTGGAGATGTACAAATTCACCACGCCGGAAACCAGCTACGCCGAACTGGAAGCGCTGGCTGAAGCCGCTTCGGACATCTGTCGCGCTCTGAAACTGCCCTTCCGTCGCCTCGAAATCGTCACTGGTGATCTGGGTTTCAGCGCCAGCAAAAAATACGATATCGAGGTCTGGTCGCCAGGTTGTGCTGAATGGCTGGAAGTCAGCTCATGCAGCAATACCGAGTCATTCCAGGCACGCCGCGCCAACGTCAAATACCGCCCGACGGATAGCAAAAAATCACAGTTTGTGCATACACTGAATGGCAGCGGCCTGGCGACCCCACGCGTCCTGATTGCCATCATGGAGAATTACCAGCAGGCCGATGGCAGCGTGGTCATCCCGGAAGCGCTGCGCCCGTATCTCGGCGGTGCGGAGGTGATTACGCGTGGTCAGGCTGGCTCATAAATTGCCAGCTATGCCTTAATCAGCGCTTCCAGTTTCTCAATGACCGATGCCCAGCGCTGGCGCATCTGCTCGCGCTGGGCGGCATTTTCCAGCTTTTCGTGATGAAAGCTGATGGTCGCGCCTTTCCTGGCAGGCTGCACGCGGATTTGCAGTGTCGATTCAAAATCCCATTCCGGCGGCTGCCAGCGCATCCGAATCAGGCTGCCTTCTTCATAGCTCCTGATCTCGCCAGTCGTGCCTTCGCCGGTTTTGAAAGTCTGCCCTTTCCTGAAAGTTGGCTCAAGACCGCTCCCCAACCAGCAGCCCATACCTGGCTGTGTCATCAGCAGTGTCCAGGCTTCGCCCACACTGACCGGCAGAGTTCGCCGCACACCGATTTCCCAGCCCTGGCTTTTAGTTTTGCCGACAGGTGTTGATTCAGTCATATTCAGCCTCCTCAATCAACTGCCGCGACGGCTTCGATCTCGATCAGATAACGCGGGTTAGCAAGACCTGCCACCATCATCATGCTGACAGTGGGCGGCGCAGCGTTTCTGTCCTGCAAAGGCACAACGGCAGCGAAGGCTGCTTCCAGCGATTGTCCCTGTACCAGATAAATCGTCATTTTGAAAACATCCTTCATCGTCGCGCCTGCGGCTTCCAGCGCGGCAACGACATTTTTATAAGCCTGTGCCGACTGGCTGGCGATGTCGTCTCCAACAACCTCACCTTTTGCGTTCACACCATTCTGCCCGCCGACATAAACCAGTTTCGATGGACTGCTCACGGTGACAACCTGGGTAAAAGCCGGGTTTTTATGCAGGGTATCGGGGTTAAAGCGTGTAATGCTCATCAGAATTTTCCTCATCTCACTCACCAACATATGCGCCCAATTATCGGCGATCCACATCTATTTTCTGACAGATTCAGGCTAAAATCAGTCCTGATAGCAACTGGATTCTGAAGCGTGTATAACCCAACAACCCGTCTGCTCACCGTTCTTGAACTGCTGCAATCGCGCGGGGAATTGAGCGGACATGAACTGGCCCAAATTCTTGAAGTGGAGGAACGCAGCATCCGCCGTTACATCATGCTGCTGCGTGACATCGGCATCCCGATTGAGAGCGAACGCGGGCGGGGTGGCGGCTATGCTCTGCGTCCGGGCTTCCGCCTGCCGCCGCTGATGTTCAATAACGAAGAAATCACCGCTGTCATGATGGGATTGTTGTCCATTCGGGAATCAGGCTCCCTTTCGGGCGCGGCTGTCGCAAGTGCCATCGCTAAAATCGAGCGCGTTCAGCCGGAAGAACTGCGCCAGAAAGCCGAGGCGCTGCGCGCTGCCCTTGCGCTGGAAGATGTGCGCCCTGGTATACGGGCTGTTTCGAGTGAGTGGATCAATACTTTCACACTGGCAGCTTATGAGGGAAAATGCCTGAACATCACCTATCGATCAGCCGAAGGCGAGAAAAGCGAGCGGATGATCGCGCCTTACGGCCTGGTGCTGCACCTGCGGACGTGGTATGCGCCTGCCTATTGTTACCTGCGGGAAGATTTGCGCGTCTTCCGGCTGGACAGAATTCACGCTGTTACACCATCTGCGGAAACCTTCATGAAACCGGCTGATTTTGATGCCAGAGAATTTGTGCTCCGTTCGCTGGCCCGCATACCGGGGACATACAGCTTTGAGATTCTGATTCACGCGCCGCTGACCACTGTACAGGAACTCATTCCGGCGTCTCTGGCGATACTGGAACACGCTGGCAAGCAGACCCTGATGCGCTGTTATTCAGACGACCCGCACTGGCTGGCGCGTTATCTGACCCGCCTCGAAATGCCCTTTACCATTGTGGAAACCGAGGAACTGCGGGAAGCACTTGAAGCACTGGCTCAGGAAATCCTGTCGAATCTGGGGAATTCAAGCTCCTTTCCAGAGTAGAATCAGGGTTCAAAATGGCCTGTACATTTTACGGTATGATGCTATTTATTCAACGCTTTGAGAGGGAATATTCATCATGGAACGACTGTTTGTGTATGGCACACTGGGCAACCCAGCGGTACAGCAGCGGGTGATGGGCCGCGAGATTACAGGTACGCCTGATACGCTGGACGGCTGGTTCAAAGCACAGATCACACTGGGCGACGGCACCTTTCCGATCATCATTCCCAACGCTGGAACATCGGTAGACGGGCTGGTTTTAGAACTGAGCGACGAAGAACTGCTCCGCACTGACATCTACGAAACCAGCGCCTACCGGCGACGGCGTGTAGCGCTCCGCAGCGGGGTCGAAGCCTGGGTATATACCGAATAGCGACTGATGCTGAAATGATGAGAATGATGAGAATGAGAATCAGACATTTTTATCATCAATCATTTGGCAGAAATGTGACCGGGCGTCCTCAAAATTGCGACAATCGCAACGCATTTTCTGCTGCTGCTTGTGGCGGCGGCGGCGGCGGTGGCGACCATGATCTTCTTTCGGTGTTCCGCCGCCATTCGGCGTTTCAAGTACAGTGTGTGTCCTAAAGAACAGTGTAGCATGGAAGTGGGGGGAGGGGTGAAACATTTGTCATGACATTTGTTTCGATTTTAAGGGGAGATTTCAGTCAAAAGTGGAAAGATAAAAATCAAAAGGATGAGGAGGGTAAAACATGCACCGGGTCGCACTGATTGGTTTAGGCATCATGGGTTCCGGGCTGGCCGGGAATCTGCTCAAAGCGGGTTTTCCGCTGACTATTTACAACCGCACACCGGAAAAAGCAGCGCCTTTCATCGCACAGGGGGCGCGGATCGCAGCAACTCCGAGAGCCGCTGTACATGATGCAGATGTGATTTTGTCGGTTGTCGGTGATGACACAGCCTCGCGGGCAATCTGGCTGGGCGATGAAGGTGCATTAGCAGGTGCGAAAGCGGGCGCGGTCATCGTCGAGTGCAGCACGCTCTCTTTACCCTGGGTGATGGAACTGGCAGCGATGGCGACAGAAAAACAACTCAGTTTTCTGGACGCGCCTATGGCAGGCAGCCGGGAGGCAGCCGCTAATGCCCAGATTGGGTTATTTGTTGGCGGAGCAGCAGACGATCTGGAGAGCGCCCGTCCGGTGCTGGAATCAGTCAGCCGCCGCCAGGTGCATCTCGGCGCGACAGGGGCAGGAACGAAGTGGAAACTCATCAACAATATGATGCTGGCGGTTCATGTTGCCGCCGCTGCCGAAGGGCTGGCGCTGGCGGAACGCGCGGGGCTGGATATGGAGCAGGTGGTCGCACTGATTTTGAACGGCGGGACAGCCAGCATGATCGTACAGGGCAAGCTGCCGCGCATGACTGAAAAACGGTATGACCATACGGATTTCGCGCTGCGCTGGATGCAGAAAGACACAGGATATGCGATGGAACTGGCCGAGTCGCTTGGTCTGCCGATCAAGACTGTTGAAGCAGCCTATGAGATGTATGGATGGGCGCGGGAAAAAGGACTGGATGATGCCGATTTCGCAGCGGTGGTGGAAGCGCTGCGGAAATAAATCAGGGGCGGAGACACTATTCCACCCCTGCGGTTGAACATGCTAGGGACTTGGCTCCAGACAGCTTGGTAAGGCGGCAGCATCACGCGGCCAGTCGCGCCCATAGAAGGCCAGATATTCGCTGACATGGGCTGACCAGTATTCGTCATTGTGTTCGCCAACCGGGTTAATAACATAGGTATGAGCGATGGCACGTGAACTGAGGCGGCTGGAAAATAATTCCTGGCTCACCCCGGCAAAGTCGTTCGCGCCATTATCCAAATACATGCGGAGTTCGGCCTGTGGCAGCAGCGCCGAATTGAGCGCCAGTTCCAGCGGGTTGAAGGCCGATGGCACCTGCCGCAGATCATCGGGGAAAAAGGCGCTGTGACCGCCGACGATACTGAAGACATCCGGGTGGCGCAGCGCAATAGTGTAAGCCCAGAAGCCACCACGCGAAATACCGCCGATAGAGCGATGACGGCGGTCTGTCCAGACACAGAAATCACGCTCAATCATCGGAACCAGTTCTTCCAGCACCACCGATTCGTAAGAGTCAGCAGGTGGGAAAGTATTATCGTTGCCAATCGAACCAGTGTAAGGCATAAATACGATCATCGGTGCCAGCGCGCCGAGGCGGAAGCCCTGATCGAGCGCCGAAGCGATGCCGAGTCTGTCCCACTGTTTTTCATCCTCACCCGCGCCATGAAAGAGGATAGTATAAGGATAGCGCTTCTGTGAAGTCTGATAACAAGGCGGCAGATAAACGCGGAAACGCAGATTCTCCCCGGCAATTTCGCTGCGGAAATCGTTAAAATCCAATACCTGCCCATTCGGCTCGTCACAGGGGAAAGGTGTCGCAGACGGTGTAACGACTGCCGTAAAGGTCGGTGCGGGGGTGAAAGTGGCAGCGCGTGTTGCCGTGACAGCGGGTGTGCTGCTCGGCACAGCGGTAACGATCAATACCTGTGCAGTCGGCGCCTGCGCCAGCGGATCACAGGCAATGAGCAGCAAAGACAACAGCAAAAAGAGTGAAATGGTGAGCTTTGTTAGTCGCATGGTGTGGTATTATAACCAGCGTTTTGAGCAGCGTATAGAGATATAATCCGAACCATCATGACCTTTGATCTGCGTGCGTTGATTTTCGACCTGGATGGCGTGATAGCCGACACGCTCACCCCCCATTTCCACTCCTGGCGGCAGCTTTCAGAAGAAGAAGGTATCGACTTCAGCTATGAGCAGTACCAGAGCATGGCTGGTTTGCATCGCAGTGCCTGTCTTCCCATTTTCCTGGGTGGGCGCGACATCAGCGAGGCAGCGGCGCAAGATTACCTGAATCGTAAAAATGTCTATTTTCTCGCCCTGCTGGACAAATTTACACCAGCACAGACCGCGCCCGGTGTGGCGGAACTGATCGCCGAGGCAAAAGCGACAGGGTTAAAAGTAGCGCTGGCGTCATCCAGCCAGAATGCCCGCCGGGTGCTGGACAAGCTGGGTCTGCTGCCCCAGTTTGATGCCGTGGGCGATGGCAACACGGTGAAACGGCACAAACCAGCGCCCGACATTTTCCTATGGTCGGCGGAGCAGGTTGGCGTTCGACCCGCGCAGGCGGTCGTCTTTGAGGACTCGCACAGCGGCGTGGAAGCGGCTCTGACAGGCGGCTTTCATGTTGTTGGCATTGGCACACCGCCGCCGGAAAAAGCGCATCTGGGCGTGAATTCGCTGGCAGGAATGTCACTGGCACGCCTGCGGGAAACGCTGTCCGTTACACAAAAACTCACCTGACATATTTTATTCACTGGCGCGGCAGCAAACTCAACGACAGGCAGCCATGAACCGGTCACAGAAGCAGGCCTTGCGATTCGCTTACCGGCTGGCACGGGGCGATTACCGCGCACAACCGCTGATTTATACCTGGGGTGATTGGTTCGAACCAGACCGTTCCCCGGAGAGGCCTTACCTGAGCGAAAATACGCTGGCGGCGCTGGCGATGCGCGGCTATCTGGAATGCCAGCTTTTCTGGCTGGATGATATGGCATGGCTGTACCGCATCTCACGCCAGGGGTGCGAACGGATGGGCTGGGCCTACCCTTTGCTGAACGGCTTTGCTTTTCGGGGGGAGATTGAAAAACATCTGCCCTTCCAATCACGGCGGCGTTTCCCACCCCCACCGCGTGATCTGAACGGGCGCGGCGGGCATGGCGGGAGCTTTTCACGCAAGCAGCGCGGTTTCAAGCGGCGTTAGGCGCGGGTAAGGGATCAGCAGTTGAATGGGCTATAATACAAACACAATCTTGCGGAGATAAGCGGCGAGCATGGTGATGAATGAAAAAGTGATGCCTCCGGTACAGCCTTCGACCAGCATAGAAGGCGTTTACCGCGTGCCCATTCGGGCATTTGAGGACGAACGCGGGCGCTTCATGGAAACATTCCGGCGGGAGTGGTTCCCCTGGATTGACTGGTCGCTGATTCAGGGCAACCGTTCTGACAGCAAGGCAGGGGTGCTGCGCGGGCTGCATTATCACCATCACCAGATTGACTACTGGTATGTTCCGGCTGGACGCATCCGGGTGGGCATGGTTGACCTGCGACCCTCGTCACCGACCTATATGGCGACGGAAGTGTTCGAGATCGGGCAGGAGCATAATATCGGCGTGTTCGTGCCGATTGGGGTGGCGCACGGATTTTATGCGGTGACGGACGCGACGCTGATGTATATGGTGAACAACTATTATAACGGCGGTAAGGACGAAAACGGCGTCGCCTGGAACGACCCGACTATCAAACTGGACTGGGGCGTCAGCGAGCCAGTGCTTTCGCCACGCGATCAACAGAATCGATTTTTACAGGATATTCCGCAGGAAGAACTACCGGTATAGGAAACTCGCGCAGGATAGCCAAAAGCTCTCCCGCGCGATCTCAATTGCTGTCTTCCTCATTCACCGTATTGCCCCAGTATCCGGCCAGCCATTTCAAGGCATCGACGGCGCTGTGGGGAGCCTGATCGCCCGCCATCAAATCGCGGTCGAGATCGTCGCTGCGGCGAATGAGGTTGGCTTTGGTACGATTATCGCCCATTTCGCCGATGATTTGCGCCAGTTCCTTCAGATTATTCGCCAGCACCTGCCGCGCTTCGGGCGAAAGCTGATCATCACGGGCTTCCAGTTCAGCCCGCAGCATCTCGGCATCGAATTCCACCGGACGCTTAGGGTTCGGATCAAACGACTCGGCCAGCGATGCCAGCACATCATAAGCGGCCTGCACCGCCCCGGCATATTCACTCAGGCTGCGGCTGCCCAGTGTCTTTCGCAGCGCCAGCAGAGTATGGAGAATATCGCGCTCGGATTCCAGACCACGCTTGCTCTCCAGCCCTTTATCGAGCCGTCCAAGACGGTTGATCGACTGTTTGCGAATAAAACCGCGCCACCAACTGGCGATATAGCCTCCCGCCGCTTCACTCCAGCGGGCGCTGGCGCTCAAGCGTTTGAGACTGTCGGCCAGCAGGGTTTCATCTTCGAGGGATTCCAGCGTCGCCAGCAGGCGTTTAGCCGCCAGTTTGGTGATAAATTCATCCTTCAGTTCAGCACCCGCCGCCAACAGATGCCAGAGCGCATCGGAAGCAACGATCAGCGCGGGATACTGCTGCATGGTTCGCGCAAGCTGCTGCATTAAGGGCAGCGATTCCTTGCCCCACTTCAGCCCATCCAGCATGTTGATATACATCATGGCAGCCTGATCGGGGGTGAGGTCATCCGCCGCCAGCAGCCGCCCAATCAGGTCAAGCGCTTCATTAATTTTACGCCCGGCGCGTTCCAGCGCAGGTACGAAGACGGGAATGATTGTCTCCGCCGCGCCGGGCTGCCGCAAAAGCTGGGGCAGCAGTTCATCCCGCCGGGCGGTCAACATCAGTGTGAGCAGGGTTTCGGCTGATTCCCGGCTCAGAAAAGATGCGCCGTGCGAGAGCCATTCATGAACGATAGTCTCTGCGCGGTAATCGGCAGGTAATGACGGAGCAGTGGCACCGTTATAAAAATCCCAGATTTTGGTGACACCTGCGGGGGTGAACATCGCGCCAGCCCGCGCGCGCGCCGCCCGCGCCAGTGCGATCAAAAAAATCTCCGGCCCGCGATTTTGCAGCAGCAGCAGCGCATCGCCATCGAAGTCCCGCAGACTGTGACCCAGGTTATCCGGCAGGGCGATCAGCAGTTTCTCATCCCCCAACAGTATATCGAGACTGGTGGGAACACGCCGCGCAGCCAGCAGAACAAGCTGCCGGGCCAGTTCCGGGTCGTCATGGGCGCGGGGCTGGGCAGCAAGGATGCCGTTATATAAGACATCGCCGAGTTCATAGGCCGCTGGTTCGCGGGCGATGAGAGTCAGCCAGTTGATGATGGTGTCGCCATCGGCATCGGTGATCGCCACACGCAGGGAGAACAGCGCCGCCATTTTCAGACGCGACAGCCAGCGGGCATCAAAATGTTCATTCAGATGGGTGCGAATGAAACTATAAACCGCATCCGGCTGGTCGGGCAAAACATGGGTCAGACTGGCTGTGAGTGCCTCGTCCAGCGCAGGGTCAGCATCCATCATACCCGCAAGAAGCACAATCGCCTCGGTATCACGGGTTTCCAGCGCATGGGCTAACAGCCATTCCGCGTAATAGAGACGGCTGCCACCCTCCGCTGGCGGGTCTGCTGTGAGCGCGGTTTTCAGCGCTTCAGGAGACAGATTTTCCCCATTCAACAGGTGTTCGTTTAGCGCATTTTGTTCGCTCAACGGCGTACCCTCATTGTAATTGGCTGCGCCTAAAATAATAGCACATTTACGGCTGATTCTTTAACATGAGCGTCGCCAGCATCGGCAGGTGGTCAGAGCCAAGGGCAGGGCCACGCGCTGCCGCCAGTGTATCAAACTGCTCACTGTGCCAGATATAGTCAATGCGAATCAAGGGAGGTAGAAGCGATGGCAAACCGCGCGCACTGCTGACCGGCCAACTGCCACGCCAGCCCTGCCCCGCCTCGCGAAACGAATCAGTCATAGCGGCGGCAAGCTGCTGATAAGTGGCGGACTGGTCGCTGGTGTTGAAGTCCCCGGCGACGATGTAAGGCAGCGGTTCATTTTGCAGATGCGCCAGCAGCGCCTGCACCTGCTGGTTGCGAGCGCGGTCATCAAAACCGAGGGCAACCCGCAGGTAAAAGCTGTTGAGGGCGGGTGGCAACGGCAGGCGCGGACTCTGGCGCACCGGCCAGGCTAAATGCACATTATAGATGGCGATCTGATCTCCATTCACTTCCACAACGATTCGTAAGGGGGCCGCTTCATTTGGAACGTGCAAATCGACAAATTCCATACTGATGACAGGAAAGCGCGACAGGGTGATATTGCCACCCCAGCGGGGCGAATCAGGCTGAGTAGACTGGTAGGGGTAGAGATCGAGCAGCGATGGCAGGTGATCGACTGCATAGGCCGGAGAAATTTCCTGCAACACAGCGATGTCCGGTTGTTCCTGTCTGAGCCATGCTTCAACGTGTCTGAGATCATGATTTCGTCCCCACACGTTGAAGGTGAGGACGCGCAAAGTCTGGCCGTTTGGCGCGGGCGCGGCTTTTGGCAGGTAGTAGGGCGTAATCCACAATCCACCCACCAGCGCCAGCGGCAGCAGCCGGAAAACGCTCCCTCTCGCCCGCAGCAGGATCGCCAGCGGCAGCAGCAGCACCAATGGCAGAAACAGCAGATGGGCGAAGGTATTGAGCAGCGACAGCCACCAGAAACGGTCGCCAAAGGCCAGCCGCAGCAGCAGGTAAGCCGTCAGCATGATGATGTAAGGCGTGACGAGGACAGCGAACAGGGTTCTTAGCGGCTGTGTCAGGCGCAACTTCGATTGGGTGACTGTTGTTTGCATGGGCAATACCCTTTAAATACGATCTCAAAATAGGGCTTCTAACCTTGCGACGGCCTGACCGCGTAGAAAATATATTAGGTTGCAGGTGGTGTTCTAGCTGGCGCGAATCTTGCGGATGAAATCAATGCTCTGAAGTTTGCGTTCGAGGATGAAGGTAATGTAGCCAAGCAGAATGCGTTCCAAATCGTCATGCAGCGATGGGGCGATTTGCAGGCTCTTGACCTGCGGGTAATAGCTGCGCTGCATGTGGCGCAGAATTTTGAGGGTGGTCATAGTGATAGGGACAGCCGACAGTCCATCATGAGCATGGCCGGGGCTAACCGCACCACCAAGCGCATAGCTGAAAAACTGATCCTGTGGCTGGATGGTTTCCCGGCTGATGACACATTCCATCAGTTCGGGACGAAAGCCAACCTGTTCCAGCAGGCGCATTTCGTAATAGCGCACAGCCAGGCGAGGGTCATCGTCGTTACACAGGCGTTCCAGCGTTTCGTCCAGCAGTTGAAACAGGTCGCTGTAGCCCTCGTCAGCCTCGGCAGTGAATCGGTCAAGCAGTTCAGCAGTATAGTTCGCATAAGCACCCCGACTCAGGTCTTCCCGAAGCGCCTGATAGGGTTCGACCATCTCCGCCTGCGCTACGATTCCCAGATCACGCCCACGATGAATCAACATATCGGCGCGGGTGAACAATTCGACGTGGCCGGTTCTATGGCTGGTCGGTTTACGCGCACCTTTAGCGATCACATCGATTTTGCCGTGTTCAGGTGTGAGAACGGTCAGCAGCCGGTCAGCCTCACCAAAGTCACGGCGTTTGAGAATGATCGCCGCTGTACGAAAAGCGCGTTCGGGACGAGCCATGCGTTACTCCAGATACCCCGGCCCGAAGCCGTGAGGCAGCAGTTCGGAAAGGCGAGCTTCGCCGAGGATGCGGCCTTCGAGATCAGCAGAAATGACCCGCAGTTCCGGGGCAAACTCAAACAGCATCTGCCGACAGGTGCCACAGGGCCAGCCGCCATTCCGTGTAACGACAATAATCACGTCAAACTGGCGGAAACCTTCGCTAACCGCCTTGACCAGCGCGGTGCGCTCGGCACAGATGGTAGCCGGATAAGCGGCATTTTCGATGTTACAACCGCTGAAAACGCTGCCATCCAGCGCCCGCAGCGCTGCTCCAACCGGATAATTGGAGTAAGGGATATAGGCATGTCGAGTAGCAGCGACAGCCGTCTCTACCAATGCCTGAATGGCGACATCGGCCTGTGCAGTCGAGTGAGTCATGGTTTAGTCCGTCACTGGCTGCGGACGCGGCGTGGATTTGGCATCTTCACGCAGATCGCCTCCGCTCGCGGTTAAAACAGGCTTACGGGTAATCCGTACCTTGCGGATACGCCGCCCCTGGATGGTCTCAATTTTCATGGTCAAATTCTGATGCTCAACCGTTTCACCAATCACTGGCACGCGCCCAAAATAACTGAAGAGGAAGCCACCGAGCGTGTCGGCATCTTCGTTTGGCAGTTCGGCATCCAGCAGGTCATTCAGATCATCGAGGTTGATGCTGGCATCGACAGTGAAGTTGTCCGGGCCATTTTTGACATACTCGGCCTCCTCATTCATGTCGTACTCGTCCTGGATGTCGCCAACAATTTCTTCAATCAGGTCTTCGAGCGTAATCAGACCAGCGGTGCCACCATATTCATCCACAATAATGACGATGTGGATTTTGCCGCTTTGCAATTCCTTGAGCAGTACATCAGCGCGTTTACTCTCTGGCACGAAAGTGGCAGTGCGCATAATTTCGCTGATAGGACGGTCAGCACCGCCGTTGCTCCAGAGATTGAGCAGGTCTTTAGCGTAGAGCAGCCCTTTGATATTGTCGATGTTATCTTCGTAAACCGGCACGCGGGAATGCCCACTCTTTACGAAAACCTTAAGGGCTTCGAGAACCGGGGTGTCAATCTCAACCGCCACAATATCGATACGCGGCACCATGACTTCACGCACCAGCAGGTCACCAAACTCCAGCACCGAGACGATCATCTCTTTTTCTTCGTTCTCGATGCCACCTTCCTTTTCACTGGCGTCCAGCATGGTCATGATTTCTTCTTCGGTGACAATGTTGACCATCCTGCCACTACCAAAGAAAGCCGCAATCGATTTACTCATGCCCAGCATCAGCCAGACCAGCGGCGCGAGGATAATTGACAGCAGATGCATCGGGTAAGCAGCCCAGGGCGCGATAGCATCGGCGCGGGTGCTGCCAATGGCCTCTGGCACCAGATCGCCCAGGATGAGCGTAATCAGCGCAGTTGGCAGCAGCACCATAATGTAAGCAACCGCCTGTTCAGTTTCGGCATCGGCAATGCTCAGGCTGGTTATCAGGCTTTCGCCGAACTGCGTCACAGCCAGCGCAGCAATCGTGAAGCGCAGCAGCAGTAAACCGAGCTTATAGGCGTTGCGAAGACGGGGGGGCGCATCTTCGTCGGTTTCGGCCTGTTCGCGCAGTCGAACCTGCCTGCTGTTTTTGAGCGCCGCGTAGGCCAGTGTAATGAGCGCGTGCAGCCCAATCAACAGAATAAGCACTATCAGGCTTCCTAAGCCACCGTCGTTCAAGTCTCTTCCCTTTGTCTATGCCGACCAACCCTGAAATGTAAATAGCCGCGATCAAGGCCAATCAAAGTTGGCTTAATCCGGCTTAAGCAATCGGTTAAGTTTTTGCCACTACTGGGAGGGTTGTCTGGCGCTGCTAACACGTTGAGTTCAGGTTACAATTATGTTTGTTCACTCGATAAGTCAGTGTACCATAATGAATGCCAGCGCTGCAAGACGAACTGCCCTCTTTACATAAAAGATACGTTAAATTTTCAAAGCGCGGTATAGCCGCCGTCGATCAAAATCACTTCACCGCAGATCAAATCCGAAGCGGGTGAAGCCAGAAATAAAATCAGGTCAGCCACTTCAACAGGCTGACCAAAACGCCCCAGCGGAATTTTCGCCAGCATCGGTGCGCTTTTTTCAACTTCCCCCCACACCTGCTCACCCATCGGCGTCAGGATAACAGTGGGCGACACGGCATTGGTCTGGATATTGTGCGGCCCCCATTCGGCAGCCATCGTCTTCGTAAGCAGGTTCAGTCCGCCTTTGGAGGCTGAGTAGGCCGCGTGACCATCCAGGGCAATACTGCCTGCCTGGGACGAAATATTGATGATTTTGCCACTTTTCTGGGCAATCATAGGCGGAGCGAGCGTCTGGGCCAGCAAAAACGGCGCTCGCAGATTAACAGCCAGTGTTTCGTCCCAGGCTTCGACTGGCATATCCAGCAGCGCGTGAATCAGCGCGATTCCGGCATTATTCACCAGAATATCCACCGTTCCAAAGTGCGCCAGGGCAGTTTCTCCGGCTCGGCGCGGCCCGTCCACCGTCGCCATATCAGCCTCAATCATCAGGCAGTCACCGCCGCCTGCTGCTATCGCCGCTCGCGTATCTTCCAGCCCAGCGCGGTCGCGCCCGACGATGGCAACCTGCGCCCCGGCTTCCGCCAGAACCTGCGCCGCCACCGCGCCAATGCCTTTTGATCCGCCCGTAATCAGCGCACGTTTGCCCCTTACCGAAAAACGTTCGATATAAGTCATGATTTTCGCTTTCGCAAGAATGCTGTTTTGCCGGCCAGTATAACAAACGCGCATTTTTATCCGCCACGAGTCGTGCTACACTGGCACGAGCATTGATGCTCAACAGGATCGTTTATGAAACTGGCCGTGAATTATTCCAGGCAATCCGCCGCGCTGGTAACGGAAGGTGCAATTGATTTCGACCTCTATAAATGCACCGAATGGCCGGAGATGTTAGCGATTGCAACAGAACGCCCGGCCTATACTCACTTTCCCTTTCTGGCGGGGCGGCATGATCTGGAGCGCATTTCACCGGCGCGAATTGACGAAATTTTAGCGACAACCGCGACCACTTACCTCAACATCCATATCGCGCCGCACAGCGCCGAATTCCCACAGGGTGGCGAAGCGATGTTTGAGGCCGTCATCATGGATATTAACGCGCTGGTTGAACGGTATGGCGCAGAACGGGTGATCGCCGAAAATGTGTATCATGACCCCAAATGGAATCTGGAACTGTATGCTGCCGAGTCCGCATTCATCAATCGCGTAATTGAGGAAACTGGCTGCGGCTTTTTGCTGGATTTATCACACGCGACTATCGCAGCAGGACAGCTTGGCCTGCATCCGTATGATTATATTCAATCACTGCCGGTTCATCGTTTGGGTGAACTGCATCTCACCGGACTGCTCTATGATGAAGCCAAAGGCCGCCTGACCGATCACAATCCGATGACCGAGAATGAATGGGTGCTGGCGGCGTGGGCGCTGGATCATATTGCACGCGGCGATTGGGCAACACCCTGGGTGCTGGCGCTGGAATATGGCGGTCTGGGGGAAGATTTTGTAATCCGCAGCCGGGCAGATGTGCTGGCAGCCGATGTGCCGCGATTGCGTGCCTTAATGGAGACAGCAGCCGTTCGATGACGATTTACCAGACCGCCATCTTTTTCGACCTGGATGGCACGCTGATTTTCAATACTTTTGAGCGGGCAGTATGGCCGACACTGCTGGGCGAGATGGCGGCCAAAACAGGCCAACCAGCCAGCGCCCTGCTCGACCTGATCGAAGCCGAAAATGATGCCCGCCAGCGCGATTCGTCCGCTTCAGCAGTTCACATGATGGATTGGGATGACATCACCCAAACTGTCGCCGAGCGGTTGGGTGTGACGCTGGAAGCCAACTGCGAGGCGCTGATGCGGGCAAATGCCGCCACCGCCGGAGAAGTGCTGGACGGGGGTGAATCCATTTTACATGAACTGGACGCGCCACACCGAGCGCTGGTTGTCGCCACCAAAGGGCTGTTGAAATACCAGCAGCCGGTGCTGGATGCCCTCAGTCTGACGCACTTTTTCACGGATATTCTCACCCCCGATATTCACGGCGCACTCAAACGCAGCCGAGCCTTCTTTGGTGACTGGCCGAAGGCAGCGCGGCTGTGCATTATGGTGGGAGATCGCTACGCCGACGATGTGGAAATGCAGGGCAGTTTCGGCTTCAAGACGATCTGGAAACGCCCAGATTTATCGGTTGCTTTACAGAAAAAAGACCCCTTTACTCGTGCGCTGCTGCACGAATATGATGCCGGGCAGTCCGTCACGCCGGATGCGATTATCACTTCACTGGCCGAACTGCCTGCTGTTGTCCGGCGGCTGGAGCAATCTTTCCTGGGGTTCTCCGATTGATGCAGGATTACCTCAATGCCCTGCATGCCATCTGCCAACCGGTAGGCGCGGCAGATTTCCATTGGTCACTCGAACCCACACACCATTTGCTGTCCGAACTCGGTAGCCCGGAAAGAAGCTTCCCAGCGGTTGTGGTCGCCGGGTCGGTTGGCAAAGGGACAGCGTGCCATCAGCTTGCATCGCTGCTGAACGTGAAAGGTGATGAATTGCGCGTCGGGCTGTACACCGGGCCACATCTGCACACCTTCCGCGAACGATTGGTCATTGACGGTCAGATGATTTCCCGCGAGGAATTCACTGCCGGGGTAAAAGTGGTACACACAGCGGCGGAAAAACTGCCTTACCGTTACAGCACTTTTGAGATGGCAACGGCGCTGGCCCTGTGGTGGTTTGCCCAACGCAACGTGTCGATTGCCATACTGGAAGTGGGCATCGGTGGGCGCTGGGACGCGGTAAACACTGTTGAAAATGTGCTGGCACTGATCACCCCAATTGAGCGGGAACATGCCGCCATGCTCGGCGGTTCGCTGATGACCATTGCCTGGCACAAAGCGGGCATTATACGTCCAGGCGGGCAGGCACTTTCAGCCGAACAGCCGCCCGTCGTTGAAGATGTGCTGCGTGAAGAAGCTGCCCAAAAAGGCGCGGCGCTGGATTTTATGGCGTCCCAGGCGATAGCTGAGGCTGCCTGTGAGAATCTGATGGGACGCGGTTTGATCGCCCCAAGCCCGAACACACAAAGCGAAAAGCAGGGCATACAGGCTGAACCTCTCCCCGCCCGGCTTGAACAAATCACCCTTGATGGACGTTCTATCCTCATAGACGGTGGTCATACCGCGCTGGCAGCGAAGCGGCTGCGGGCGCGAATAGACGAAACAGCCGGAATGGATGCGCCTGTTCGTATGATTGTCGGGATGTTCCGTGATAAAGCAGTGCGCGATTATGTGACCAGCTTTGACGAAGTGCGTTTTCATGTCGTGCTGACAACCGCGCCGGGACACCGCGCTTTCAGACCGGAAGCGCTGGCCGCCGAAGCCGGATTGACAGCAGCAAAGATTGAAATCGTGCCGGATTTGGCTGATGCGCTCCAATCCGGCGGGACTGAAGCGCTGACCGTCATCTGTGGTTCGCTGCGCCTGGCAGGGCTGGCGCGGGAGATGCTTGGCCTGCTGGACAATGAATTACTGACGGAAGCCCGCGCCACCCGCGAGATTTTTGAGGGCGTGGATTATCTGCGGCGGCTCGGCTGAATTTTCAACCGTACGTAACGGAAGCTTAAACTCACCCAATCAGACGTTAATGCTGTTGTGGTAGGGTATAGAGGATAATGATGCAGGGACACGACAGATCGTGTTTCTGCAACGAGGTAAAATACATGACTCCGATTCAATCCCGATGGGCCCGTTTCATTTCCAATCTATTGTGCCCGCCCGTCGTCTGGGGACTCCTGATTCTGCCGATTGCCTTCCGTTATGCCGAGACATCCGGGCAGGCATTCGTCTGGTCGCTGGTGTATATCGCTCTGGTATGCCTGCTGCCGGGCCTGTATATTTTCTGGATGGTGAGACGCGGCAGCATCAGCGATATTCACATGCAGTTCCGCCAGGAGCGCTTCTGGCCGTTCGTGGTATCAATCACCTGCGCGGCAGGCGCCTGGGGAATTTTGCAGGCATCCGGCGCGCCCCCGCCGCTGCCGCTGGTCGCTGTATTCACGCTGGTGCAGCTCGCCGTCATGATGCTGATTACGCTGACCTGGCAGATCAGTATGCACGCCATGAGCATTTCCGGGGCGGTAGTCGCCACCGGGATTTTCTTCGGTTTTGGCCCGGCGCTGCTGCTATCCCCACTGCTGCCGCTGGTAGGTACGGCGCGGCTGCGTCTGGAGCGGCATACCCTGGCGCAGGTGGTGGCGGGGTCGCTGCTGGGCGCACTGGTGACAGTGGGTCTGTTCTTCGTGCTTTAGGCGCCACGGGCGAAAATCCTAGAAATCGTCGTCCACTTCGCGCCCTAACATATCGAGCGTTTGCTGTTCCAGTTCCCAGATATCGAGGCTTTCCTGATTTTTGAGCATGGTTCGCAGCCGCCGGTAGCCATCAGCATATTCCTTCATCCACTCTTTGGCGAAGGCCGCGCTGTGAATTTCATCCAGCGTAATTTCCATCAGCCGTTCCAGCTTCAGGTCAGTGAAGCGTTCGAGGCGGCTCAGCGTCCCGTACTGCGCCGTCAGCGGCATCTGCCTGAGCGCGTTGAGCAAGCCGCGCTCCGCCGCCTGACCCAATGTATGTGAGAGTTCGCCGGAGATGTATAATTCCGTGAAGGCGACTTCCGGGGGATAACCTTTTTCCAGCAGCAAGCGGGCCGCTGTCGTCATCACATGATAGAGCAGCGGCAGTACCGTCTGCTCATTAAACAAATCAAGTTCCGCCTCGCGTTCAAAGCTGAGTTCAAAGGCCCCGGCACGCAGCGTACCAATGGCCTTCGCCAGCGCCAGCAGGGTATCCCAGGCTTTGCCACTGGCGTCCTGCCCCACCGAGATGAAGCTGTAAAACCCCTCGCCACACTCAAAGCGTTCCCGTACATTGGCGGCTAAGGCACGCGGAGCGATCAAGGCGACATCGACGAAAGGCGGCGGCTCGATGAAGCCAAAGGTAATGCTGTAGGCGCTGCTGAAAACCAGCAGACTGTCACGCTTGAGATAAGGTGAAATCTGCTCCAGATAAACAGCGGCCATTGTCTCATCGGGCAGCAGCATGAAAATGACCGGCGCTTTTTTGACCGCTTCTTCAATCGTATGGGCGCTGAAGCCATCATCGGCAGCGGCAAGACGACTCTCCTCCGTTCGCGTCCCGACGATCACCTCAATGTCGCTATCACGCAGGTTGAGCGCCATCGGACGCCCCATATTGCTGTAGCCAATCACCGCTACTGTCTTGCCGTCGAGATGGCTTAAATCACCATCTTCATCGTGATAAACAATTGTCATCTGCTGCCGCCTTTTTGCTGTGCATTATAGCACCGCGCCTGTCTATCGGGCTTTCACGGCATTGCAAAGCCGTATTGAATCGCTCTCAGTTTGCAAACCTGAGTGACCTATTTTTCCAGCCGAATTGATGCCAGTTCAACATAATTATCCTCGCCAACAGGCAGACGTGCAGCGGGGTCGTCACGATCATACAACCCAACGATCAGGCGATAATCACCGGGGGGCAGATTAGCCGGTAGAAACAGACCGTGCCGGTCGGTAATCAGTTCCCCAGGCTGCCAACTGGTCGTTGGTATTGAGCCACCTACCGGCTCGCTGTCACGCTGGACGACGAGGATGCCATGCGAATTGAGCAATTGGACGAACACCTTATACGGCCTGTCGAGCGGCACATCGGTCTGCCAGTTGAGTTCGAGTTGCAGCACCTCGTCGGCGTGGACAGCTTCACCGCTCAAAGCATAACTTTCCAGCGTGATTGAGTCGCCAAAACGAGCGCCAGATTCAGCAGGCGCAGGCATGTCAACCGGCGCGGCATAGATCGCAAAACGCACGTCGCCATACCACTCATCGATTCCAGCCTGAAATGTTCGTGCATCCAGCGCCCGTTCGATGACGCGGTTGGGGTCGCGTTCGGCCTCACCCCAGAACAGGACAAAAATGCGATCATGATTTTCCATCACGTCTGTCACCGCCGCCAGCGCTGCCGCGTCGTCGCCGCCCAGCCCCGTTGGGAGCGGATACACCGGCGCTGCGCCGCGATAATAATAACGGAACACTTCTTCCTGATTGGGCGCATCGAGAATCACGGCATCACCGGGGCGCGGGTCGCTGGTGATGCGGGCGACCATGCCACGATAATCCGGGCGTTGATACGCCGGATCGTTGTAGAGCGGCGGCAATCCATTGATGAGATAAACCAACAGCCACAGCGTTTGCAGCAGGGCAAACAGCCGCGTCAGCCGCAGGCCTTCGCGCTGGCCGATCGCCCACCAACCGCTGATTCCGCCGCCGAGCAGCAGCGCCAGCCCAACCTGCGCCGGGAGTAAAAATTTCAGGTTGGCCGGGCGAAACAAACCGAGCGCGAGAAACAGGCCGACGGGTACGAATACCCAGGCGAGCGGAACAAGTACCCCAATTACCCCCTCCCAACCTCCCCCGAATTCGGGAGAGGAGTCAATACGAGCTTTTACGATAATCAATAATCCTACCGCTACCAAAATTAATGCCAGTGGCAGGTAGCCCGCCGCGCCTGTGATGCCGGAATAAGTGATGCCATAGGTGAACCAACCCAGAATCTTCGCCAGCGCTTCACCGGCTGGAATGGGCGCTCCAGTGCTGGGCCAGCTCGTTACCTGTTTCAAAGCGGTCGGTATCCAGGGCAGAAAGAGGGTGAGCGCGAGCAGGTTGGCGAGCGTGAAAGTGATGAGTGACGAGTAATGAGTGATGCGTGATGCGTTACGAGAGCGGTTACGGGCGAAAGTGATGACCACATAGAGCACGACAATCTCGCCCTGCGCCAGCATGATGAAGGGGAAAGCGTACTGCGTCCACAAGCCCGCCGCGTTGAACAGCGCCAGCGTAATCGCCCAGCGCGGCGACGGTCGGCGCAGAAAGCCCGACAGCGCCCAGAAACTCGCTGCTGACCAGAGCGCCA
>CAYUTY010000055.1:0-13687 GCA_964447795.1 uncultured Anaerolineaceae bacterium | reverse complement strand
CAGCATGATGAAGGGATAGGCGTATTGGGTGTACAGTCCGGCGGCGTTGATGAGCGCCAGCGGCAAAATACTCCGTAGGGACACGCCATGGCGTGTCCCTACCACCTCATCACGCATTACTCGTAACGCATCACTGAGAATCCACATCCCCGCCGCGCCCCACAGACCGAGCAGCGCGTACATCCGGGCTTCCTGCGCGTAATAAATACTGAAGGTGTTGAGTGCCACCAGCCCCGCCGCGACCAGCCCCGCCGCCGGATTGAACAGCCGCCGTCCGAGGGCGTAAGTGAAGGCGACGGTGAGAAGGCTGGCGAAGACCGAGAGCGCGCGCAGGGCAAATTCACTCTCGCCGACGAGGGAGCGCCACCCGGCCAGCAGCCAGTAATAACCGGGCGGGTGAATGTCGCGGGCGGCATTGGCGGCGATGTCGCTGAAGCTGCGCGTCGCCTGCACATAGGCGTTGCCTTCGTCGTTCCATAGGGATTGGGAGTCGAGGTGATGCAGGCGGAGGAAAAAGGCGAAAACTATTATGCCTAACATAACGATGTAGGGGAGGATTTGAAACCTTCCCCTACGGCGGCTCTTTCTCATGATTTCTGGCGCTCCCGCAGGGCGCGGACGACGACCAGCAGCAGCATCCCCAATGCGATCACTGCCCCGGCCACCAGGGGCGTCAGGTTTTGGGCGGAGCGGTCAAGGATGGTGATGGAGTCGAGGATAAAAGGGGCATTTTTGATTGAGGAATATGTTGTATGTAGAATTTCGCTAGGAATTTCCACATTAAATGAAGTTCGCGAAATTGAATCAGCGATTGTTGCTGTATACCACTTATCTACAGTCTGAACCTCTCGAAGTGTAGGGAGTAAATCCCCCAAACCAACATAGTTTTCTCCTGCGATAGAGAACGTGTTTGCCGACCAATCTTTATCGTTAGTTAACACGATCAGCTTATCGTTAACACGCAAGAAAAAGGGTATTTGACCTGTCCACCTTATCTTTAGAGAAGTCCCCTGTACTTGAAACTCTGTTGTACTTAATTGCACTCCACTGCCAAACTCCGCGCCTTCAACCTCCACTATTTTCGCTACTTCCGACTTACTCACCGCCCAATGCTCGGCCTGATAGACGCCCGGATATAAGACGGGCTGCTGTGTAGTAATGTACTGTTTCATGCTCTCGTAAACCGGCAGCGGGGTGAAATCCGGCTCGACCATGCGGAAGTAATAAAATGCCTGATTGCGCTCGTAATCCGCCGCCCGCTTGAAGAACCAGTAGGCGATGTTGCCGAGCCAGGGCCATTCCTGCCTGGCCCGTTCGTAAGCCAGTGGCATATAACGGGCGGCCTGTTCTTCTGTCACCTGCCCGAAGTTCAGCCGCGCCACAATATCCGGCACGACCTCTGGCGGTGGCACCGGATTCCAGGCGGCCTCGCTAATCCAGATGGATTTATGGGCGTCGCCGTTGGCAACCATGATGTCGCGAATGTAAATGTGGCGGGCGAAAGTCAGCGTCGTCGGGCGCATTCGCTGGTCGGTCGGGCCGCTGTAAAAGCCATAACCCTGCGCCGACATGACATCGAAACACCCGCTCGCCCCGGCGTCGTACATCTGCTGCAAAAAGATCAGGTCGCTCAGGTTGCGGTCAGTCATGGAAACCGTTGGCGACAGCGGGCCACTGATGACCACAATTTCCGGGTCAACCGCTTTGAGCGCGGCGTAAGTGCGGCACAGTAAATCGGTGTACTGGACGGCGCTCACCGGCTGGTTATCGCCCCATTCGCCATTAGCGTTCGGCTCATTCCAGACCTGATAGTAGCGGATACGGCCTTTGTAACGCTCAGCCACCGCGACGGTGTAATTCACGAAGTCCTGATAATCATCGGGCGGGCCGAAACCGCCAGCGATGGTGTTCGACCACTTGGGCGGGTTGTCCAGCCGCGCCTGAATGATGATACCGTACTGCTCCGCCAGATCGACGATGTTGTCGTATTTGGCCCAGGCGTCGATTTCGTCGGGCGTGCCGTCTCCGTTCAGGTCGTTGCGACGGTCAATGAAATCACCACGCCCATCGATTTCGATGTCTTCCCAGGGGAACTGCTGGCGGATCATGCCAAAACCGGCGTCGGCGATCATCTGTAACTGGCGTTCGCGCTTGACGATTTCAACTTCCTGCTGCAAGAAGGTGTTGACGCCATAGGGCGTGACATCGGTGTGCTGAATCGGGACATAGGGTTCCGTGTGTGGCGCGGGGCGGATGAAATTGCCCAGGTATTCGACAAATCCGCGCACCTGCGACAGCGGTTCTTCCTCGCCCGTCGTCCGCCAGAATAAATCCCAGACAAGTCCCTGATTGGCAAGGTCGAGCGCCAGCCCGCCGCCGAGCAGCAGCAGTAAAAGAACGGCGGCTACTGTCCACCGCCCCGGTTGAAGTCGTGTTGTGATGTTCCTCATAGAGGAAGATTATAGCGGCTGCGCAGCGGTTGCGTAGGCTGTAATCTCAGCAGGGCAGGAAAATAGCGCCTGCCTTTCTGAACAGATCATCGATCCTTGAACGGCTTTTTCCTTCCCGAATTCGGTTTTTTCTTCCAGGCGTCACCACTGCTGACCGGTGTGTCAGGCTTATTAGGTGTTTTATCTCTCACTGCGGGTGATGGCTGCGTTTCATCGTCAATGATGAGTTCTGCCAGCGGTGCACTGCCAGAACGATTCAAATCCAGAAAGGGCTTTAAGGCCGGGAATTCGCCGGTTGCAACAGTTGAGGCTGTTGAACAGGTTTCAGAGAAACTTTTATGGCCTTTACAGCCCGGCTCACCACAGTTGTATAAACCCTTGCTGCTCATGGGTGCGCTCACTTTTATAGTTCTGTTTGCTATAGGGAGAGAAAAAGGCGACCCTGGGGAGAGTTCGCCTTAACATTTGTCAGCTTACCGAATTTTTGCCTCTTTGGATTTGCCGAGGTCGGCCTTCTTTTTGTAGCCTGCCTCAGTATCAAGCGGCGCATCGACCAGGCCGGGGCCGGGTTTGTAGGGCTGGGTGTCCTGCTCGCTGACATCTGCAATCTGGATGCCGTCGGGCTGATCGTCCAGACCCATCCATTCCCCTTTTATAAACTGATCTAAAGCCGGATAACCTTTGTTTTCATGGATGATGGTGGAGCAGGTTTCGCCGAAATTATGATGGCCTTTGCATCCCGGTTCGCCGCATTTGTACTGACCGTTGTTGCCCATGACCGCACTCCCCTCTGATGCCTAACTTGATCTAACTTTCTAAAGTGGTAGCTCCGATTTAGTTGATAAGGTAAAGATAGGGCTATTTCGTAATTTCTGTAACCCCGATTATTTAGGGGTAGTTTAGAAATTAGAAACGCTGTCAACCAATAAATGCTGCTTTTTACAGCTCTATATACATTTTATAGCATTTGAATCACGCTAAAAATTAGAAACTGTAGAATAATGACTGCAAATAAAAAGACACGGCAGGCCGTGTCTTTTGCAGTGCTGTTGTCTCAGCGCTAAAAATCAAAACTGTCGAGGTCAAGCATACCAGTGCCCATACGCCGCTTCACCTTGACAACGCGGTACATCAGAGTCAGGTCATAGCCTTTGGCTTTGCGCGGTTCCAGCGGCTCACACTCGTATAAATCCTGCACCTGCTCGTATGTGGATGGGCTGATAAGCACTTCGCCCTCAGTCGCGTTTTCCTGCAACAATTTGGCAATGTCGGGCGCATCCCCCAGCGCGGCAAACTCCTTACGATCATTCCCGCCGACGCTGCCGAGAACGGCCATGCCGGTATGGACGCCAATGCCATAGAAAAGGCGCTGCTCAGGCGGCAGAACTTCGTGCATCGCCAGCAGATCATAGCGCATACTCATCGCGGCACGCACAGCACGCACGGCGTGATTTTCCTGCGGGTTGAACTGGGTGTTGAATAACCCTGTTACCGCGTCACCCATATACTTATCGACAATACCCTCGTAAAGATTGATGGCATCGCTGGAAAGACTCATATACTGGTTGATGATTCGCATCAGGTCTTCAGGTTCCAGCTTTTCGCTGAAAGTGGTGAAGCCGCGTACATCACAGTGCAGCACGCTGATTTCGCGTTCCTGTACACCCATATCAGCCGATGCAGCATCGCCGAAGTTTTCCAGCCCGAACTTCATATAGCGGCTGATCATACCAAGCTGCTGTTCACGACGGCGGAGTTCAGTCAGGTCGTCCACCACAATCGCCACACCCTGCCCTAGCTGACCGGCATCACGCAGCGGACTCAGGATGAGATTCCACGAGCGCTTGCCCAATCCGTCCAGTTCCGGCTCAGCTTCCAGCAGTTCGCGCGTACCAGCCGTGCGGACACGCGCCAGCCGTTCGTGAAAAGTGCCATTGAAAGTTGGGAGCATCTCATCTAATGAGCGCCCAATCACCTGTTCGGCCTTCCTGCCAACCATCCGAGCGGCAGTGGCATTACATTCTGTCACCACATCATCGCGGTTAACAGTGATGACACCGCTGGCAATGGAGGTGAAAATATTGTTCATCAGATCGCGGGCAGCGGTCATCTGTGCGAGTTGGTCGTTTAACTCCTCGAAAAGACGGGCATTTTCGATGGCGACTGAGGCCTGATTGGCGAAAGCCGTGAGCAGGCTGAGTTCTTTTGGTGTGAAGAGCGCCACCATGATACGGTTGTCGCAATAGACGACTCCGATGACTTCTTCTCGCACCTTCAGCGGTACGGCCAGAATACTGCGAAGCTGAAAACCAACAATGCTCTGATGACCCTGATAACGATCATCCGTGCTGGCATTTTCTGTCAGGACGGGTTCGCCGGTGCTGGCAACCTGGTTGACGATCGTGGTGCTGACGACAAAATCACTCTTGTTTAGCTGCTCCCGGTCAATGCCGCGCGCAACCCGATATTCCATCTCATCAGTGGCGCGGTTCTTCAGCACGATATAACCGCGTTCCGCTCCGGTGAGTTGAATCACCGTGTCCATCACCTCGTTCAATACGGCTGTCGGATCGAGCGAGGAATTAATGACGCCAGCCGTGTCAGCCAGGCGTCGAAGCTGCTTGAGTTCGGTCAGTGTGCCGCTCAGATGTTTACCGAGCGTGTCCACACTTTCCTTGAGGCTTTTCAACCCTTCCAGCGAACCGGAAGGCAAATTCATGCCGCGCTGGCGCAGGATGTCACGCTGGGCGCGGAGCAGGTCAATCAGGTCGCCGATGCGCTGGCTCAACTGACGAATTTGATCCTGCGTCGTCATCTGCGCGCCGGCAATCTTAGCGGTATCTTCCGAAGGCTGGTTCTGGTTAAAATCGTCGAACATATTCGGCTGATTTGAATACCTCATATACAGCAGTTTCCTGCTGGCGGCCTTTGGCTTTAATGGCTTCCCGCTCTTCAAATATCACGCCCGGTGGCAAACCTTCGAGCGCATGTTGCAGATACTCGCAGGAGGCATCGCTGATGATGATCTGCCCGGAAGTCGCATTTTCCAGCAGCCGGTGCGCCAGGTTAATGGTATCACCCAGGGCGGTGAAATCGCGGCGGCTCAGGCTGCCAACATTGCCAGTAGTGGCAACGCCGCTGTGAATGCCAGCACGATAGAGATGCGGATCGGGATCAATACCCTGCTCGCGGTAAAGCTGGCTGTAGGCTTCGCGCATCGCCAGCGCCGCTTCCAGCGCCCGGTAAGCATGGTCATCCTGGGGGTTCAACTGCGTATTGAACAGCACCATCACTTCCGTACCCATGTACTTGTCGATAATGCCGTTATAATCGCGGATGCAGTCCGTCGCTACCGCCAGATATTCATTGAGCAGTTCCATCACCTGCGCCGGACGAAGATCAGGCGGGAAGGTGGACAGCGGGCGAACATCGACGAACATGCAGGTCATCTCACGCCGTTCGCCACCCAATGCCAGATTAGCGATGTGTTCAATGTTTTCAACCATTGCCGATGGCAGATATTTGCGAATGATATTCAGTTTCTCATCGCGGGAGCGTTGTTCCGTCAGGTCATCGACCACTAACGCCACACCCTGAGTTTGCTGGTACATATCCTGAAGCGGGCTGAGTTTCAGGCTGAGCGCCAGCCGCCCCTGTCCCGGTACATCCAGATCAATCTCAAAAGCGCCGTTTTGATTATGCTCACGCACATCAGTCAGATAGCTGTCAAAATCAGCGCTGATTTTTGGCAGCACAGCAGGCAGCGGCTGACCGACAGCTTCAGCCGCATCGCGCCGCAGAATCTCCGCCGCCGCCCGGTTGAAGGTCGTCACATTATCCTCGGCGTCAGTGGTGATAACACCGCTGCCGATGGATTCAAAAACATTCGCCATCACCTCGCGGATTTCGATGATTTCGCGCAGGCTTGCCTGCACCCGCATGAACAGCCGCGCATTTTCGATAGCGACAGCCGCCTGATTGGCAAATGCCATCAGTACCGTCAGTTCGCGCTCGCTGAAAACGCCAGCCCGCAGGCGGTTATCAACATACACCGCCCCAATGACCTTATCCCGGTATGTGAGCGGGGCGCACAGCACCGAACGCAGCACATTCTGGGCAATGGTTGGGCTGTCTTTCACACGGGGGTCTTTATAGGCATTATCGGTCAAAAGTGGCTGGCCGCTGGATAACACGTCCCGCAGTATCGTGTTACTCCCCTGGAAGCTGCTGGCCGCGCCGGGGTCAGCATCCGGGTTGTGAGCCACGCGGAAATCCAGTACGCCGCTTTCGACATCCTGCAAAACAATGTAGCCGCGTTCTGCATTCGACAGACGGATGACTTCCCCCATCGCCCGGCCCAGCACTTCATCCAGATCGAGTGAGGAGTTAATCATGGCGGAAGTCGCCGCCAGCGCGCGAAGCTGTTGCAGCTCGGTTTCCTCGCCGGACAACCGCTTGTCCAGCCCTTTCAGGTCTTTGTCGATATTTTCCAGATTTTTGATGGTGCCTGGCGGCAGTTTCATCCCGCGCACGCGCAGGGTTTCTTCCTGATTCTGGAGCGCCGTCATCACTTCCGAGACTTGAATCCGTAAACGCTGGAGTTCGTTGAGCGGATTGGTGGGGTTCAGATTTGGATCAGACATACGGCAGCCACACTCCGGGGAATGCTTTGAATGTTAATGATTATACAATGGAAAGCTTGCCGGGGCGTTGCAGAACGGTTCGCCCAGGTCGGAAAATCCTAACCTGCACGTGAAAAAGTTATAAAAATTTTTTAGGCCATTCTGCTTGACAGAATGCTGGCAGCACGTTACGATAAGGTCAACGTTACCGGTAACGTTGTGCAACGTTAAGGAAATTCCATGACCCGTCCAGTCGTAACCATCGCTGATGTGGCCGAAATAGCGCAGGTTTCCAAGATGAGTGTTTCGCGGGTTCTCAACAATCAACCAGGCGTATCGGAAAAAACACGTCAGCATATTCTGAAAGTTATTGCAGAAACGGGCTACGTACCTACCACCGGGCCAAATGCACGACCTGCCGGGACAAAACTGATAGCCCTCCTTGTCCCTGATATTACAACCACTTACCTGGGGCAGATTTTGCGCGGTGTATCCGCCGCGGCAGAACGTCTGAATTATGGCCTGATGTTCTATACCCAGGGTACGGTCAGCAATATCGAACGTACCAGCTTTTATCTCTCTATTCTCAGCAGCAATCAGGTCGATGGGATGCTGATGGTTGTTCCCCACGATTACGAAGTTATCGTTCGTGATCTTCAGCAGCATGAACTTCCTTATGTCATCATCGATCATCACAGTGATACCGATGACGAACCCAGCGTGACCGCCACCAACCGCAAAGGTGTCCTTGATGCCATGCGCCATCTGCTGGCGCTCAACCACCGGCGCATCGGGTTTATTACCGGGCGGATGGATATTGCCTGTTCGCATGACCGTTTACAGGGTTATCAGAATGGGTTGGCTGAAGTTGGACTGACCTTTGACCCGGAACTGGTATGCGAAGGCAATTTCGAGCAGCAGTCCGGTTTTCGTGCCACCCAACACTTATTACAACTTTCATACCCGCCAACTGCCATCGTTGCATCCAACGACTCTATGGCGTTTGGCGCGATGGATGCTATCAAAGCTGCCGGTTTAACAATCGGGCGTGATATTTCCATCATTGGTTTTGATGACATTGATATGGCTTCGCAAACTTATCCTCCCCTGACGACGGTGCGCCAGCCGCTGGCCGCGATGGGCGAGACAGCGCTCGATATGCTGGTGTCTTTAATGCAAAAACGAACCGTGTTAACGCCGCGTCGGGAATTACCAACCGAGTTGATCATTCGTGAATCGACAGGTCATGCTGCCGAGAGGAGGTGATGAGTACAGGAGCAGCTCGACCTTAGTGTATTGAACGACCTTACCATGTGCAATATTTAAAGGGAGTTTTATGAAAACCCGTAATTTGTCAATTATTGTCGTGTTGTTGGCCCTGCTGTCGCTGTCGCTCAGCGCAGTTTCAGCACAGGAGCCAGTAACCATTGACTGGTGGCACATCAGCACCCAGGAAAACGAAGTTGCCTACTGGCAGAGTCTTGCCGACGCCTACACGGCAAACAACCCCAATGTCACCATCAATATCACCATTCTCGCCAATGACCAGTTCAAACCGCGTCTGGCCACCCTCATGCAGGCAGGCGATCCGCCGGACTTGTTCCAGAGCTGGGGCGGCGGCGTATTGTGGCAGTTTGCCGACGCCGGGCTGGTACGGAATATCGCGCCAGAGCTGGAAGGCGAATGGAAAGACTCATTCTCCGCCCAGGCTGCGTTAGAACTGTACGGGCAGAATGGCGAATACTACGGTGTCCCCTATTCATGGGGCGCGGTTGGCATTTTCTACAACAAAGCCCTGTTCGCTGAAGCAGGCCTCGACCCTGAAAATCCGCCCCAGACCTGGACTGAACTGCTGGAAGCCGTACAAACGCTCAAGGATGCCGGGATTACCCCCATTTCCCTGGGTGGACTGGAAAAATGGCCGGGTCATTTCTGGTGGGGCTATCTGGCAGTCCGTCTCGGCGGGCAGGATGCCTTCCTGGCAGCTTATAACCGTGACGGGTCATTCGCTGATGAACCCTTTGTCCAGGCCGGAGAATATCTGGAACAGCTTGTCGCTCTCGATCCGTTCCCAGAAGGTTTTATGGGTTTGGGCTACAGTGATCAGGCCAGCGTCATGGGTAATGGCGAAGCCGCTATGGAACTGATGGGACAGTGGTCGCCCGCCGTACAGGCTGGCAGCAGCGCCAGCGGTGAAGGCATTGGCGATGATCTCGCCTGGTTCCCCTTCCCGGCAGTTGAAGGCGGCGCGGGCAACGCGAATGATGTTTTCGGCGGTGGTGATGGTTTCGCCGTTGGCGCGAATGCACCGGACGAAACGGTTGATTTCCTCCGCTTCCTCACCAGTGCTGAAAGCCAGCGCGCCGGCTCATTCTTCATCACCCCGGTGGTTAACGGCATCGAGGATGTTTATGCCGATAACCCAATCACCGTGGCGATCATCGATGCACGTAACAACGCGCCTTACTTCCAGCTTTACTACGATCAGTTCATGCCCCCGGCTGTTGGCGCGGCGATCAACGATGCGGTAGAGACGATCCTCGCAAAAGCAGCGACAGCGGCAGAGGCCGCAGCGGCGATTGAAGAATCGGCGTCGTTTGAACTCGAATAGCCGGTAGGATCAATGACCAGGATGTGGAGAGAATTGCAGCATCATGACCTCGCTCTCCACATCTTTTATCACCCGGCACAAACTGATTCCAAAAGATTTAGCAAAGAGATAATCTCATGTCTGCTCTACAATTTCGAGTTTTGCCCACCACTCACCAGCAGGCCATCAGAGACAAACAACGCCGTCAGTGGAATAAAACGCTGCTGATTCTGTTGTTCGCCCTGCCCGGCATGACGCTTTTTACGCTCTTCGTCTTAATACCCCTGCCACAGTCGGTCTATTTTAGTCTTTATGACTGGAATGGCCTCGGCCCGCTGGTGGACTTCAAAGGCGTCGGCAATTACGAGCGTTTGCTGAATCACAGCATATTCCAGCAGGCACTGCTTCACAGTTTTGTCATCATGAGTCTGTCCCTGTTGATTCAGCTTCCGCTGGCGATGGGATTGGCACTGCTGGTCGGACGTGGCAAAACCTACGGCAGACGCTTGTTCCGCATTATTCTTTTTCTGCCTTATGTATTTTCCGAAATTATCACCGCCGTTATCTGGCGTTATGTATTGCATCCCGACGAAGGGCTGCTGAATACCGTTCTGGGAACCCTGATACCCAACTTTACACCGATTGGCTTACTGGCGAACCGCGACACGGTGCTGCTGGGAATTTTTGCTGTCATCACCTGGAAATATTTTGGCTTCCACATGATTTTATATATGGCAGGTCTGCAATCCATTCCCAAAGACCTGGAAGATGCCGCTCGTGTGGATGGCGCTACCGAGTTGGAAACCCTCCGCCATGTCACCCTGCCTCTGCTCGGCGGCACGATCCGGCTGAGTGTGTTTCTTTCCGTCCTCGGTTCGTTCCAGCAGTTTGTCATCGTCTGGGTGCTGACCGAAGGTGGGCCAGTCAACGGCAGCGAATTAATTGCCACCTACTTATATAAGTTCGGCATTCAGCGATTTAACCTCGGCTATGGCAGCGCAGTGGCAGTGATACTGTTTGCAATCACCCTGATTTTCTCACTGGGTTATCAGCGCCTTATTATGCGGCAGGACTACGTACACGATCAGGTATGAAAGGCGAAATCCCATGACAGACCACAGATTCTCTTTTATGACAGCAGGTTTGAAATATATCATCCTGATCATCGTTGGCCTGATCGTCGTCAGTCCAATTCTGACCGCCGTTCTCGGCAGCATCCGTACCACCGGAGAATTCCAGACTACACCCTTCGGCCTGCCCCAGAATGGTATTCAATGGCAGAATTATCAGGGTATTCTGGAAAGCTCCTCCTTCTGGACTTCCCTGGGAAACAGCGTGATCATTACCGCAGGTGTCACCATCCTCAATGTCACCCTCGGCAGTATGCTGGCCTTCGTTTTCAGCCGGGTTGACTTTCGTGGACGTGGAATACTGTTCAATATCCTCTCAATAGGGCTGTTATTCCCGCTGGTGATCGCCATCCTGCCTATCTTTATTCAGGTGCGCCAGCTTGGTTTAATCAACAGTCTTTTTGGGGTTATCCTGCCACTGGTAGCTTTTGGCTTACCGGGCAGTGTGGTGATTTTGCGTGGCTTTTTCATCAGCATCCCCGGCGAGCTGGAAGATGCCGCCTATATCGATGGCTGCACCACTTTTGGCTTTTTCCGCCACATTTTGCTGCCACTGGCTCGCCCAGCCCTGACAGCGGTTGCCGTATTACAGGTCATCGGTAGCTGGAACGAATACTTTTTGCCACTGCTGGTTTTGAATGACCAGACCTTGTGGCCGCTCCCATTGGGCATCAGCCAGTTCCAGGGTCAGTTTGGAACCGACTGGGCGCGAGTGATGGCCTATGTCACACTGCTGATTATTCCCGCCGTGATTTTTTATCTGTTCGCAGAAAAATATATCGTCACAGGTTTGACCGGTGGCGAGCTGAAAGGTTAACCAGAAGGGGAATCAGCGTCGTGGCTGTTTCCCCTTCTGCATTACTATTCCCGCCGCAGCCAGGGTAAAAGCCGCCGCAGCCAGCGCCGCAGGATGTTCCCGCGAGTATCTGTCCAGGCTTCGTCAGCCACCTGTTCCTGCCATTCAGCTTCCTGCTCGGTCTGGCCGCCGCGACCATACCGCTCGGCGGTATACATCCGCGTGATAGCTGTTACGGGCGGTTCAGCCTTTGGCAGCACCCGCACGATTCGCTGGCGGCGTTCTTCCGGCGTCTGCTGGCTGCCAAGTTGAATACCGATCAGCTTCAGATAGCGCTCCAGCCGGGCATAGGCCCGTGTAATCGGGCTAAGGCCGCCCATGCCGCGCCATTCCCACCACCACCATGTAAAAACCACCAGACTGATGATGACCGCCACAATCAGCACGATCAGCAGCGCCACCCCCAGCGCCGACAGGATGACCGACAGCGGCCCGGATGGCTGCGGCGTCAGCGGCGGTGGCTGTGTCGGGACGATCACCGGTGTAGCCGTCGGCGATGGTGTGAATGTCGGCGTCAGTGACGGCACCAGCACCGCATTTTCCGGCTGCGGCGTCAGCGGGTCAGGTGTGGGAGTGATGCTTGGTGTCGGTGTTTGCGACGGTGTGGGGCTGAAAGCCGGTGTTGGCGTTGGCAGTTCCGCCGCTGGCGAATCATCCTGCCGTGTTAACGGCGCTTGCGCGGCAGTCGGCTCAAACTCAATCCAGCCATAACCGGGGAAATAAGCCTCAACCCAGGTATGCGCGTCACGTTCGCGGACAACATAGGCATTTTGCGCGTCCTCCCATGTCCCCTGTGAAAATCCGGCGGCCATCCGCGCCGGGATGCCCAACGAGCGCAGCATCACAATCATCGCCGACGCATAATAATTACAATACCCTCGTTGCAGATCGAACAGCAGCCAGTCCACCGGATCCTGGTTGTTCGGTGGCTGCGGAATCGTTTCGCTGTAGACGATGTTCAGCCTCAGCCAGCTTTCAATCGCTTTCGCCTGATCGTAAGGCGTGGTCGCACCTGCCTCGCTGACGATCACGCGGGCAAGCTGCATCGTCCTGTCTGTCACCGACGGCGGAATTTGCAGATAGAGCGGTGGCAGCCACGTTGGGTAATTGATTCCCGCTGCCCGAAGCTGCGAGGCTGAAGCATTCGACATCAGGCTGGTGACGGTATAGCTTTCGCCGCGCTGTAACACCCGTGTCGGGCGAATCACCGAGACATTCATGCCCAGACGCTGTTGATCGTCCGGCGTATAGCGCAGGTCAGTGCGCGTCGCCAGATCAACCCGAAATGGCTGCGGCGCAGTATAAATCAGCCGGGTCGCGTTCAGCCCAATGATGAACTGCTGCTGCACGGCGTCACGCGCTGCCAGCATATCACCCTCGTACTGCACATCCAGCGGCGACTGCTGCACCGTCAGCCGTGTCGTCGCCCCCGGCGTCCAGCGTCCGAAATCGTAAATATCGAACACCCGTGAGCGCCAGTAATAGCGGCGTCCCGGCGGGGCGCTCACCAGAAATACCGTCTGGTCACCCAACCGAATAGCCCCGCCAAGCTGCAAGGAATCGCTGCCATAATAATCGGCGGTTGTCGGCCCCTGTGTCTCCACTGTAGAAAACAGCCGGTTCCACAATTCGCTCAACTGCGTCAGCGGTTCCGCCCGCATGAATTCAAGAAACTTATTCAGTCTGTCCTGCAAATCCGATGAAGGAATGAACCACGCCAGCGCCAGCGCCACAATCGCCAGCACCACCCCAATACGGAAGAACTGCCGCCGCAGTGTGGCCGGGACTCGGATGCCATTGACGTACCATTCCCACGCCCGCGCATCCAGATTCGAGCGCACGATCAGCAGCAGCGACAGGAACACAAATCCGATCAGATAGATGTCGAGATTTTGCTGCCCGGTGTAATAGACGCTGTTGGTGATGAGGATCAGCCCCGGCTGCAGAATCACCCGCCACACCCGGGCTACACGGAAGATATGCCTCGACACATTGTAGCCCAGGAACCAGACCAGCGACGCCACCAGCAGGGTGAATAC
>CAYUTY010000054.1:217-40008 GCA_964447795.1 uncultured Anaerolineaceae bacterium | reverse complement strand
CCGCGCGGCACCCCATTTCTGCACTGATGCCCTCAGCAATTTCTCCCATTCTCCCCTCAATCAAATCGCTCACTTCCAAACGGAAAGTGCTAACAGTACCACTCATCTCAACATCCTGCGGGATAATATTGAATGCCGTCCCCGCTACTACCTGCGTTACGGAAATTACGCCACTGTCGAGCGGATTTGTATTACGGCTGAGAATGGTCTGAAAAGCGGTGATAATCTGTGCCGCGCACACTACCGGGTCAACCGTCTGATGTGGCGAAGCCGCGTGACCACCCTTCCCCGTAATTCTGAGTATGAAAGTTGACGACCCGGCCATCACTGGACCTTCACCCATACCCAGTTCGCCCAGAGTCATCCCATTCCAGAGGTGCAGACCAACACTAACATCAGGACGAGGAGTTTCTAATGCACCATCTTCGACCATCGCTTTCGCTCCGGCAACAATTTCTTCCGCTGGCTGAAATACGAATTTGACGCGTCCAGCAATTTTATCACGCCGTGCTGCCAGCAACTTCGCCACCCCCAGCGCAATAGTCGTATGCCCATCATGGCCGCAGGCGTGCATTTTTCCCGGCACAGTCGAAGCATAAACCACATCATTTTCTTCTAAAATTGGCAGCGCGTCCATATCCGCTCGCACTAACACTGTCGGGCCATCCAGATCACCTTCCAGTATCCCTATCACACCTGTCCTGCCAACACCTGTCTGCACTTCCAGACCCAGGCGGTTTAGTTCTTCAGCTACAATCCCAGCAGTACGAACTTCTTCAAATGCGAGTTCTGGGTGCTGGTGAAAATCACGCCGCCGCGCCACCAATTCCGAGCGCATTGCCTCTGCTTCTGCCTTGAAATCAATATTACTCATGTGTTTCTACCGTTGAAATGTAATGACGCGGAATGATTCCATGTAGCGCGGCGCGTCTTCCGGCGCTTCCGGATCGCGGTTGGTTCGCATACGTTCAGCCATCGCCTCCATATCAGCAATCTGGCTCTTGTGTTCGCGGAGCGCCGTAATTTTGGCTTCCAGAAAATCTGTGACATCCATTTTTATATTCGGCGCAACCGCCCCCGCCACATAAAGTTGATGCACTTTATGAACCGACAACCCTTCATCACGCTCCATCTCGATGAAATTCAGCCGGTCGCGGGCTGTTGGGTAAACCGCCGCCAGGGTAGCATCTCCGATTGCCCGGTGATCGGGATGGTTCAAGCCACCGCTGCCCCAATAATAAGTCGTGGGGTCAAGAGTCACCACAATTTCTGGCTGCTTCAGGCGGATCAGCCGGGTAATGTCCCGCCGCAGTTCCAGCGTCGGATACAATTCGCCATCCGGGTAGCGCAGAAAAATCACCTCTTTAACGCCTATAGCCGCTGCTGCTGCATTCTGTTCTGCTTCACGAATCTCGACCAAACGGGAGTGGGTCATGTCAGAGTCGCTGCTGCCTTTATCGCCACTGGTCGCCAACACATAAATAACATGTGCGCCCTCTGCTGCCCAGCGCGCAAAAGTTCCGCCGCTAAAAAATTCCGGGTCGTCTGGATGGGCAAAAACGCCCATCACACAACGGGGAGGCTGTTCCTGTACTGATTCTGCCATGCCTATCTCCGTTTACAGGAAATTATCTGTCAGCTTCTTCAACGAATTTGTTCCAGCATGTCCTCTAAGTCCCCTCCTCGTGTTCAAGAGATGACATCTTTAAGCGAAACGGGCGATTCGCTTAAAGAATCTTCGACTTTACCCTCGCTTCTGCAAGCGAAGAGAAGGTCTGAAAGAAGGGATTAGAGAATTATTCTTCTGTCTGCTGCTTACCCGGCTTAGCCCCACAATCACATGGGCCATCGCCATGTTTAGAACACGGTTCTTTAGCCTTGCGTTGCAGCGCTTCAAATTCTTCCAGCGGAATCAGATCGTCCCGCAGCACCAGGTGGCGCGTATCTTCCACCAGCACCAGAACGGCATCCTGCAACGGATAAACGTCCAGAACTTTTCCCTCACCATGTGGGGTGCCAATGCGTTTGTTACGCTTTGGCAGATGACGGCGCGCCTCGACATACTGCTCATATTCGTATACAAGACAGCAGCGCAGTCGCCCGCACATACCCGTAATTTCTGATGGATTTAGGGAAATACCCTGTGCCTTCGCCATCTTGATCGAAATCGGGCTGAAGTCTGTCAGAAAAGTGCTGCAACAGCGGGTTTCGCCGCACGCCCCAAATCCACCTAGCAGTTTGGCAACATCACGTGGGCCAATCTGCCGCATTTCCACCTGCGCCGCGAACATACGACTCAGTTCTCCCACAAGACGATTGGTGTTGATTTTATCTTCGGCGGTAAACAGGAAAGTCACCATGCTGCCATCGTAGTTATACTGAGCAGCCACAAATTTCACATCATGAAAATTGCCGAGCTGACGCGCTTTTTCCTGGCATTTAGCCAGTGCCTCGTCCTGCTGGCTTTCCCAGTGCTGCCGCAACACGAGGTCACGCGGGGAAGCCGGGCGCATAATTGATTTATACTCTTTCGACGGATCATCAGCGATGGCGAAACTGGCAATTTGCCCCATTTGTCGTCCGCGCGCTGTCTCCACAATGACATAATCCCCTGAAACCAGATGAGGATATTCACTGTAATCAAAGTGATACAGCTTGCCTACACGGTGAAAACGTACACCTGCTACGGTGCGTTGTTGTTCAATTTGTATGTCGGACATAGAAGTCCATTTCCCTTATAACAATTGAGCTGAAATGACTGATCGTTATCAATCATAGGTGTTGTACTGCATTCTGGCAAAATATTGACCCGATATAGTGCCTTGTTCATTTGAAAATAATTTAACCGCTTCAGCAGCATTTGGGAATAGCCAGCTTTTAAACTCCTGATCCCGAAGCTGACCCTGCCGGGACTGCATAGTGATGAGTTATTGAAAAATCAAAGGATATTTTACCCTTCGCTAAAGGGAGCGACAGGCGATTGAATTTTGCTGAGCGAGAAAACATGATACAGAAAGATTAAAATCATTGAAACAAATAATACCAGCCGGATGAGCCAAAACATTGACAGAGAACCGACAAAATGCTAGGCTCAAAAAGCCGCGATAAAATGGTCATTTTAGTTACGCTCGGCATTTCCAGGGCGCGAGATCACTCTCGCGTTTACTGTTTTTATTTTAAAGGGGGTACGTGGATGACTACCCTGATAATGAAATTCGGCGGGTCTTCCGTCGGCACGACAACTGCCTTAACTCAGGTCTTGAGCATTGTTCTACATGAACGCGAACAGTGGGACAATTTGATTCTGGTCGTCTCTGCGCTGGATGGGGTAACAGATGCGCTTATCGAGGCCGCTCATCTCGCTCAACTTGGGAACCAGCGCGGCTACCGCCGCATCATCGCCAATCTGCGTACCCGCCACCTGGCACTGATTGAAGAATTACCGCTTGGCACAACCGAGCGCACCGCGCTTCAGGCCGATATTGACCGCCTGCTTTTCGATATGCTCGACATCTACCAGTCCATGTCGCACACATCCGCTGATGTTATTGTGCCGGACTCGATTGATACGACCATTGGTGTTGGGGAACGTTTGGCTGCGCGTATCATCGCCGCGCTGCTGCGCCAGAATGATCTTCGCAGTGTTGCCATCGATGCTACGAGCCTTGTCATAACTGATGAAGCCTTCGGCAACGCCACGCCCGATGTTGAACAAACACGCAAGCTGATAGAGCAAAATCTGCTGCCGATGCTGGAACGGGCCATCATTCCGGTCATAACTGGCTTTATCGGTGCCACCCCCAAAGGCAAACCAACCACTATGGGGCGTGGGGGCAGCGATCTCACGGCTTCAGTTTTGGGTGTCTGTGCAAAGGCAGATGAGGTGTGGATATGGACAGCGGTCGATGGCATGATGTCCGCTGACCCCCGTGAAGTTATGGAAGCCCGTGTCATCCCGGTACTGTCTTACGAAGAAGTGGCGGAACTGGCGTATTTCGGCGCGCGCATCCTTCACGCCCGCATGGTTATCCCGCTGCGTGAGATGCGAATCCCGCTGCGGGTAAAAAATGTTTATAAGCCACAACAGCCCGGCACACTCATCCATCACACGGGTCAGAACCGCACACGGACACTAAAAGCTGTCACTTCCATCGCCGGTCTGGGGCTGACCGCGCCGCGCAGTGGGCCACTCTCTCCCATTTCGATGCTGGTAGATGAGACTCTTTTCGCCACCACCCGCAACCATGCTGATGTAATGATCTCATCGCAGTCATCCACCCGCAGTTTTGTCTGCTTCCTTATTCCTACCAGTGCCGGGCCAGATGCGGTTCATTCGATCAAAAACGCCCTGGAGGACAATCTGCGTCGCAACGAGGAAACCCGTTTATGGGTCGTGAACCCGGTCAGCATCATCACCGTCATCAGCGACCGAATGGCGGAATGGCCGGATTTAACAGCCGCCGTGCTGCACGCTATTGGTCAGACGCGGCTGTTGGGTGTCGCACAAGGGCCCTCTCAGTGCAGCCTCTCGCTGGTAGTTGAACCAACGGACGCGGACGAGACACTCTACCTTATCCACCAGTTTGTGGTTAATAGTGGCTGATGTAACGTTCAACTTCCCAGGCAGTCACCTGGCGGTTGTATTCGTCAAATTCCTGCCGCTTGGCTGCCAGATAGCGATCACCTATATAGGGGCCAAGCGCCCCTAAAATCACATCATTCTGACTGAGTGCTTCAAGCGCTTCACCCAGCGAAGAAGGCAGCACTTCGAGCTGGCGCAGGCGGCCTCTATCCTGGCGAACCAGCGTTTCTTCTAACGCATCGGGCAGTGGCATCTGCTGGCGAATCCCATCCAGCCCAGCCATCAGCATCACCGCGCTGGCGAGATAAGGGTTAGCGCTGGGGTCAGGACAACGCAGTTCCAAGCGTGTGTGCGACTCTTTTCCCGCGAGAATATGTGGGACACGAATCAGCGCTCCCCGGTTGATATGCGCCCAGGTGACGTACATTGGCGCTTCAAAGCTCGTCCCCAGCCGCTTGTAGGAATTGACCAGGGGCGCAAGAATGGCGCACATGGCCCGTGCGTGACAAAGCTGTCCGGCCAGGAAATGCCGGGCGGTCTGTGACAGGCCATATTCGTCCCCTGAATCAGCAAATACATTTTCATCTGATTGAAGATCATGCAGGCTTTGATGGGTATGCATCCCGGAACCGGGTAAATTCTGGTGTGGACGCGGCATAAAAGTACAGTGCAAGGCATTCCGATTGGCAACCGCCTTGAGCGTCACTCGCGCTGTCAGCACCTTGTCTGCCGAAGCGAGCGCCCGGTCATATTGCAGGTCAATTTCATGCTGGCCGGAGCCTATTTCATGATGAGTCGAGTCGATATGAATATTCATCGTCGCCAGAGTAGCCACCATGCGCCGGGTAATGGCACGGGTGGCATCGTTCGGCATATCAAAATAACCAGCACGGTCAAGCGGGTTGACGGGAGCAGGCAGACCGCCATTAGCCGCCTGAAAAAGGAAAAACTCCAGTTCGATCCCTGTCTTATAGCTGAACCCCATTTCTTCAGCCTGTTTCAGCGCCTTAACCAGTGTATTACGCGGGTCACCGATGAAGGGCTCGCCATTCAGAGTATGCACCGTACAGATCAGCCGCGCCGCCGCATCATCACCGGCTTCCCAGGGTAATATTGAAAAAGTATTCAAATCCGGCATCAGGCGCATATCACTCTCAGCGACGCGAGCAAAACCTTCAATCGACGAACCATCAAAATGCGCTCCGTCGTCAATCACTCCACCCAGTTCGGCGCTCGGCACGGTGATACTTTTCACCATGCCGGTGATGTCGGTAAACCACAGGTCAATAAACCGAATCTTCTGTTCCTCGACAGCGGCCAGGATGGAATCTTTAGTTATCATACAGCACCTCTAAAAAGACCTATTCATCCACCCCATTCGAGCAGGCTGAGCAGGGTGAATGCCTACTATAACAGACATAGATACTCTGCACCCACAGAGCAGATTGCCAAAGTTAGCGCGGGTTCTATTGGTGATGGCTGACAACTACCCCGGAGCGGGTAAAACAGCCAGATGACCGAGCAGGGCATCCAGGCCAAGCAGATAGCTGCGCCAGCCAAACCCTGAGATTTGACCCAGGCAGACGGGTGCCAGCAGCGATTTATGCCGGAATTCCTCCCGTGCGTGGACATTTGACAGGTGGACTTCTACGACGGGGAGGGCAATAGCGCTGATGGCATCCCTGAGCGCAACCGAGGTATGGGTGTAGGCCCCAGGGTTGAAAACCACGCCGTCAGCCCAGTTACGGGCGACATGCAGGACATCGATCAGCGCCCCTTCGTGGTTTGACTGTTCGGCGCGGATTTCGACGCGGTGTGGCCGAACATGCACGGCTGCCCAAGTGTTAATCTGGTCGAGGGTCACGCTGCCGTAAACCCCTGGTTCGCGCGTGCCGAGCAGGTTCAGATTGGGGCCATGCAGGAGTAAAATTTTTTTCGACATAAGCATCCTGTTTCAAGTATTTTTGAGCGATTTTTTCAGGCCTATTAAGTGTTAATATTTCCTGTGATTGGGAGAGTTTGTCACAAAGCTTCCCGTGAGCGCATCGCATTTTTAATGATTTGCGGCTGAAAGCACGACTGATGTCGCAACTATAACAAAAATCAGGGCGATAAATCTCATTTTGGGGCGCTAAACCCGCTCATAAATTGTGATAAAGACCTCAAATTTTCATGAAATTTACTGTAACTAACCATAACCGTACCTATCTCTAATTATCCGATTTCTTTCTCTTAATTAACACGGGACAGGATAACACGGCACAAACGCGAGATGAGAGGGGACTACACACAGATCGTCCCCTACGGATGTATGCATCGGTTCAGCGCAGCGATTCCAGTGCAGCGATTACCGCCGCTTTTGGCACATCGTCCACGATTATGGGCTGGCAGAGGCCGCGCAGCAGCACAAAACGGATTTTGCCCCCCTGCCGCTTTTTATCCGTCCCCATCGTCTGATAAATAATTTCTGTATCGAGGTCTCCCATCCGCTCCGGCAGTCCAACAAAGGAAATCAGTTTTTCAATATACTGCGGCACATCGGCCTCACATAAACCCAGCACGTGCGACAGACGCCCGGCAGCGATCAAGCCCAGAGCAACGGCCTCGCCGTGCTGCCAACGATAACCGGACACATGCTCGATGGCATGGCCGAAGGTATGCCCCAAGTTGAGATGGGCGCGAACGCCTTTTTCGTATGGATCTTGCTGGACGACATCGACCTTGACCTGCACCGCCCGCCGCACCAGTTCAGCGCTGACATCTAAGCCCATAAAACCGTCGTATTGGGTCAGAATTACATCGAGCAAGCCTTCATCCGCCAATAGCCCATGTTTGATGACCTCAGCCATGCCGCAGCGCCATTCGCGTTCGGGCAAGGTTTTCAGCACGGCGGGGTCGATCAGCACCCCATCAGGCTGCTTGAAAGCTCCCGCCAGATTTTTCCCCTGTGGCAAATCAACGCCGACTTTGCCACCAACGCTGGAATCGACCATCGCCAGCAAAGTGGTCGGAATCTGGATGAACCGCACCCCGCGCATATAGGTTGCCGCCGCGAAGCCCGCCGCATCCCCAACTACCCCACCACCCAGCGCAATCACTGTGCCAGCACGATCCAGGCCAGCAGTGACAAAATCAGCATAGAGTTGGGCGATGGTATCAAGGTTTTTATAAGCTTCACCGTCCGGCATCGTCACCAGATGGGCATGGGGCAGCAGGGAGGTTAAGGACAGATCGAGAGCGTGGGTAAAAGCCCGCTCAATCGTCGGGTTGGTGACAATGACCGTTTTCCCATGCAGGCTAAACTCATCGATCTTTTCACGCAGATTTTTCAGAAGGTATGGCTGGATGATGATGTCATAATCACCACCGGGCGCGTTTACACGGATACGGTCTGCTGCCATAATGCCATCACTTCCTCAGCGACTTCATCGGGTGTTTTGCCAGTTGTGTCAATCTGATTGGGGATTTCGTCGTAAGCCGCACGCCGTTTTTCCAGCAGCGCCCGCCAGTCCCCCGCCAGCAGTGGACGTTCGGCTTTATCCGCCCGCAAGCGCAGCGAAATATCTTCTGTCGAGGCGTTGAGGCAGACGACCAGCCCGGAAGCCAGCATGACCTCGCGGTTGCCCTCGTCCACCAGCATACCGCCGCCAGTGGCGATGACAAGGCCGCGCTGCGCCGCTAAATAACGGGACATGCGCCGCTCAATATGCCGGAAGCGTTCCTCGCCATGCTGGCTGAAAATTTCGGGAATGGTCATGCCGATTTGCCGAACGATTTCGGCGTCGCTGTCGATAAAGGGGCGTTCCAACCGTTCCGCCAGCAAGCGCCCAACTGTCGATTTGCCCGTTCCCATAAACCCGGTGAGGACGATATTCCGGTCATTAATCATAACCGAATCTCCATTCGATATTATTCATCGGCAGGTCTTCCAGCCGGGCGCGACGAAGCGACTCAAAACGCGGGCGCATCTCTTCCAGGCTATCGCCGCCAATTTTTTCCAAGAGGGCATCGGCAATGACAAAAGCCATCATGCCTTCGCCAATCGGGATGGCACGTGGCAAGGCGCAAAAATCGCTGCGCTCATAAGTCGTCGCTTCTGGCTGGCCGCTGGCGAGATTGACGGAATTCATCGCCTGTAGAATGGTTGAAATCGGCTTCATCGCCACCCGTGCCACAATGGGTTCACCCGTGGTAATACCCCCTTCAATCCCCCCCGCGCGGTTGGTATGACGGGCGAGATCACCGCTGCTATCGCGCAGGACAATTTCGTCATGTACCTGCGTGCCGCGTTTTCCAGCATTGTCGAAGGCCGGGCCGATCTCCGCGCCTTTCATAGCATGGATGCTCACCATAGAGGCTACAATGCGCGCATCCAGACGCCTATCCCAATGCACATGGGAACCCAACCCGGCTGGAACATGCAGCGCGACAATTTCCATGACACCACCCAGTGTGTCCTTATCGACCTTGACCTGATGAATGGCATCGTGCATGGCCTGCACAAATTCCGGCATGGGGGAACGCACATCGTTTTCTTCAGCGACACGAAAGCGCTCCAGATAACCTATGTCGTGTGGCACGTGTGCCACTACATCGCCAATCTGTGTCACATAGCCGCCAATGACGATGCCAAACTCGGCCAACAGCTTTTTACAGATCGCCCCAACTGCCACACGAACCGTCGTCTCGCGGGCACTGGCACGTTCAAGGGCGATACGGAGTTCACGGTAGCCATATTTAATCGCGCCGGTCAGGTCAGCATGGCCGGGGCGGGGCGTGGTCATGGGTGTGATGTCTTTTTCGCGCCAGTTTTTGTAATCGCGGTTTTCGACCAGCAGCGCAATTGGTGCACCAGTGGTGTACCCGGCTGCGATGCCCGGTGTGATACGACCCTCGTCGCGGTGGATGCTCATCCGCCCGCGGGACCCGTAAACCAGCTGGCGGCGGACAAGTTCGGCATTGATATCTTCGGCTGTGATGGGCAAGCCAGCAGGCAGCCCTTCAATAATGGCCGTCAGCATCGGCCCGTGTGATTCGCCAGCGGTAAGAAAACGGATCATGAGTTTGCCTTTAAGCAGCTATATATCCCCACCCCTAGCCCCCTCCCCGCTACGCATGGAGGGGGAATAAAGGCGAAGGGGGATGCATTTCATCAGCTATTCGCAGTTCCATAATACTTGAACTACTTGTGTCCGACATTTATCGAATAATGCTACGTGATACCCAATGATTTGCGGGCAGCAGCGAACATGATTTCAACCGGAGCAGGCTGCTTCGTCCAGATTTCGAATGCTGCCGCTCCCTGCCGGACAAGCATACCCAATCCGCCTATGGCACGTCCAGCATGAGCTTGCGCCTGTCGCATGAAGGCTGTCAGCGCCGGGCGGTAAACCATATCGTAGACCGTCACAGCATAGGGAAACGGCACACCATCAATCCAGGGCGATTCATCGACATTCGGCCACATACCGACTGAAGTGGAGTTGACGATCAGCGAAAACGGGCGTTCCGCCGCTTCATCCAGCGTCAACACCTCAACCCCATTAATCCCGGCTGAAAGTGTCAGATCGGCGAGCATGAGCTGCGCTTTCTGGGGGGTGCGGTTAACTACTGTGACCCTTGCGCCTTGCTGTACCAGCCCATAAACGGCGGCGCGAGCTGCTCCCCCTGCCCCCAGTACGAGTACATCCGCGCCTGACAATTCAACCTTGTGGGCTTTCAAATCACCGATGAATCCGGCGACATCGGTATTGGTGCCGATGTTGTTACGGAAGTCGATGGTATTGACCGCACCAACTGCGCGGGCGCGTTCGTCCGGCAGCACATAGGGCATAACGGCCTGTTTGAGTGGAACAGTAACATTGACGCCGATGAAACCGCCCTCGTCGCGCAAGGTGCGCAAACTCTGGCGGACAATATCCGGCGGGACGGGCGCGAGTTCATAGCTCCAATCGTCCAACCCCAATGCCTGAAAAGCCGCACCATGCATGGCCGGACTGATGCTGTGGGTAACAGGCCAACCGATTACGCCAACTTTATTCATGCGAGTGCTTTCACGCTTACATCCGCGCCTAACTGCACCAGTGTTTCCGCAAAACCGGGAAATGAGTCACCCGCACAACGGGCATCCAGCACGGTTGTCTCGCCAGCAGCAAGCAACCCGGCAACCGACAGGCTCATAGCAACACGGTGGTCGTCGTGACCCTCCACAAGCGCAGCCTCCAGTTTTTGTGGGCCGCGAATGACGAAACCATCGGGCGTTTCGGTGATGTTCGCGCCCATTTTCGCCAGTTCTGCCGCCATGACAGCGATACGGTCGGTTTCTTTGACGCGCAGTTCAGCAGCATCGCGGACAATCGTTTCACCCTCCGCCCCCAGCGCGGCCACCATCAAAATTGGGAATTCGTCGATCATCTCAACCACAACATCCCCACCGACTTCCGCACCCGTAAGGATACTGTGGCGCACACGAATTTCGCCCACTGGCTCACCCGCTTCGAGGCCGGTTTCGGTCACGGTGATGTCAGCACCCATTTGGCGCAGCACCGTGAGAATGCCGGTGCGTGTCGGATTGAGATTAATACCGGTGAGGGTAATGTCACTGCCGGGGACGAGGAGCGCTGCCACAATCAGAAAAGCGGCTGATGAAATATCGCCGGGAATGGTCAAATCCATCGGGCGCAAGCTGCCATTGGGGGTCAAGACAATGGTGTCACCCTCGGTGGCGATGTCCACACCCATCGCGCTCAACATGCGCTCGGTATGGTCACGCGCCGGGCCGGGCTGGACAACGGCTGTCGCCCCTTTGGCAAACAAACCTGCCAGCAAAACCGCACTCTTGACCTGGGCACTGGCGACAGGCATTTCGTATTTGATACCGTGCAAACGGGCTGGCTTGATGGTGAGCGGAGCGCGGTCGTTGACGGCATTGATATTCGCTCCCATCAATTGCAGAGGGCTGAGGATACGTTTCATGGGACGGCGGCGCAACTGTTCACTGCCATCCAGCACGCTCCCGAAGGATTGGCCGCACATAATACCCGCCAGCAGGCGAATGCCTGTCCCGGCGTTGACGAGATTGAGCGGGGCGGATGACGGGCCAAGTTCACCGCCGTGAATGGTGAGGTCGTGCTGGCTGTGGCGATCAATCTGTACGCCGAGGGCCTGAACAGCCGCAAGCGAGGCTTCAGTATCGCCTGCCGCCAGCCAACCGCGCACCTGGGTTACACCCTGGGCGAGCGCGCCAAACATCACCGCGCGGTGCGAGATTGATTTATCCCCTGGCACACTGCCTGTGCCGGAAAGTGGACTACCCGGTTTTACTACAAAACAGTCTAAAGCTGTCATTTTTGGTTCCCATTTTTATGACCGTTCTCATACTTCTGTATCCAGTTAAGCCGCGCTTCCCGTGGTGAGCGCAAAAAGTCAGCAAGATGCTGGTCATCACGCGAGACGAGCAGGGCTTCCAGCATTGAAAGCTGCACCCGGAATAAGGCCAGCAGGGTGGCAACAGCCTGGGTATTGGTGCTGAGGATGTCGCCCATCATGCCGACATCCTGTGCCGCCAAGCGGGACATATCCCGAAAACCACCGGCTGCCAGTTCCCAGACTGTGGCATCGGCCTCTCCTTCCTTTGCCACTGTCGCCACTAAGGCCGAACTCAGCAGATAGGGTAAATGGCTGATAGCGGCGACTAAATGATCGTGACGGTCGGCATCCATCTCAAACGGCACGGCTTCCAGCGCATCGACCAGCGCCAGCGCACGTAACCGGGCAGCAGGCGTTGTTCGCCGTGTCGGGCAAAGGACAAAGGGGCGACCCTTGTAGAGCGCCGGGTCACTGGCCTGAATACCGCTGTGTTCCTTCCCCGTCATTGGATGCCCGCCAACAGCCTGTACACCAATCGGCAGGTTAGCCATCGCCGCGCAAATATCCTGTTTGGTGCTGCCGATGTCGATGAGCAGCGTATTGGAGCGCAAGTATGATCCAATGCGCTGCGTCAGCATGGTGTGGATGGTTCGCACAGGCGCGGCCAAAATGACGACATCAGCTTCAGCGACACCTGCCTTGAGATCGTCGGTCGCCTGATCGACGATGCCCTGTTTCAGCGCATAAGTGCGTGTCTCAGGATCGGGGTCTATCCCTGTGATTGTCCCGGTATGACCACGCAATGCCAGGGCGAGCGAACCGCCCATCAATCCCAGACCTACTACCGCCAGATGGCGGCTGGTAAAGCCACCGCTTGCCATATGTTATGCCGTCCGTCCAACTGCATCGGCCACCCGGCGCACCTGTTCCATCATCGCCTTGAAACGATCTGGCTTGAGACTCTGGCGTCCATCGGAAATGGCCTTGTCGGGTTCCAAGTGCACTTCGATAATCAGCCCGTCCGCACCAGCGGCGACAGCAGCGCGCGCCACTGGCTCGACATACTCCCACAATCCGGTGCCATGACTGGGGTCGGCGATCACTGGCAGATGCGTCAGCGCTTTTAATACCGGAATGGCGTTGACGTCGAAGGTATTGCGGGTGGCTTTTTCGAAAGTGCGGATGCCACGCTCGCAGAGCATGACACGGGTGTTGCCATGCGAAAGAATGTATTCCGCCGACATGAGCAAATCCTCGACGGTGCTGCTCATGCCGCGCTTGAGGAGGATGGTGTGCTGGCTCTCGCCAACGGCATTGAGCAGGCTGAAATTCTGCATGTTGCGCGCACCAATTTGCAGCACATCGGCGTACTGGCAGACCATTTTCACCTGTGAGGTATCCATGACTTCGGTGACGATAGGTAAACCGGTAACTTCACGGGCTTCGGCCATCCATTGCAGCGCCTTTTCGCCGTGTCCCTGGAAGCTGTAGGGTGAGGTACGCGGCTTGAATGCGCCACCGCGCAGAGCTGTCGCGCCGGCTTCTTTAACCGCGCAGGCGGTTTCGATAATCTGCTCGCGGCTTTCGACAGAACACGGCCCGGCAATCACCAGCAGCTTTTTCGCGCCCATGTGCGAACCATTGAGCGGGACAAGGGTATCATGGGGATGGAAATGACGGCTGGCGAGTTTGTAGGGGGCAGAGATGCGGACAACTTTTTCCACCCCCTGCATGGTGCTGTAATTTTCCTCACGCAGGGGGGTTGGGCTTTCGCCGACCACGCCGACGATAGTGCGTTCCTCACCCTCGGTAATATTGGCTTCGTAACCATCCGACTTTATTCGCGAGATGACATCTGATATTTCTCTGGCGGTAGCTTTAATCTGCATCACGACGATCATGGCTGAGTTTCCTCCCTTGTGCCGTTCAAAACAATTTTGTTGTCTGGATAAAGATCAGGGCGAAGCGCAATCGCCCCATGCATATAAACGTGTGTGATTTCGTCGAGCGTTTTCTCCGTGTTCCAGTGAACCAGCACCCGGATACACATCGGGATGCCATCCGGCACGTCGATTTCCTGGCAGCCCATGAGCGCTGTACGGTGCCAGCCCAGGTCGCGCCCGGCTTTGGCCGGATAAGCCGCATTCAAATCGGGCGTGGTGGTAAAGATGACGCTGGCGACATCATCCTCGACAATCTGGTTGGCATCGATCACCGCCTGCAACACCTGGCGTGCGCCTTGCCAGATGGCCTCTGGCGTATTTTGCGTCACGGTGGTCGCGCCACGCACCCCGCGAAACTTCAGACTCATACAGCCCCTCCTCCATAAAACACAACAAAAAAGGCGCGGAGCGTTTGCTCTGCGCCTTTGAGTTCCCTCAAACTGTTCGGTTCAAGAACCGTCATCCTCCCAGCACGCAACGCTCCACTCGCCCTATGTGGCTCTTAAAGTAAAAGTAATAGTAGCGGGATGCGTTGAGCAGGTTAGTCAAAATGATGACAATCCGGTTCCTTACCGATCTGGCGCAAAGCGTACCACGTCCGGGAGGGTGCTGTCAAATCAATCGCGCGTTCGACTCCGATCTCTTCAAAAGTCCGTTCAGGCTGCACAATCGTGGGTGTGCAGGATGGCTAATCACGTTTATCGCTCCATCCCCACCCCCTAGCCCCCTCCCCGCTACGCAAGGAGGGGGAATAATAGTCAAGAAAGGAGATATTGGGATGAGGTGAGGTGCACAAAGTCTAGTCCAAAGCATTGCGGAGGCTGGCGGCGAGGTCGCGCACGGCGTCCGCACCATCTTTGCCCGCGCGAACCAACGCGCTGCCGACGATAAATCCATCGACCAGGCCATTCATCGTCCTCGCCTGCTCCGGTGTGCTGATGCCGAAGCCCATAACCAGCGGTTTATCAGCCTCCTTACGCAACCGCGCGATAAAATCGGCGACATCCGGCGGAAGTTGCGCCCGTACACCGGTCACGCCGGTCAAGGTGACGACATAGATAAAGCCGGTGGCTTTCTCATTGACCACTTTGATGCGTTCGCTGTTGCTGGTTGGCGTGAGGAAAAAAATCAGCGCCATGCCTTCACGGGTGCAGGCTTCGATAAATTCCCCCGCTTCTTCCGGCGGCAGGTCGGGGACAATCAGACCATTCGCGCCCGCCGCTTTAGCGTCGCGCACAAAGGCATCCACGCCATAAGCCAGCAAGGGATTAAGATAACCCATGAGCACCATCGGCTGTGCCACCCCACGCGCACGAAGCTGGCGCACGGCTTCGAGGCATTTGCGAACGGTCATGCCGTTTTCCAGCGCGATCTGGGTGGCGGACTGGACAACAGGGCCATCGGCCAGCGGGTCACTGAAGGGCATACCGATTTCAAAGCCATCGACATCCGCCTCCGCCATCTTGACAATGGCATCGAGCGAGGTTTCATAGTCGGGAAAGCCGATGGGGAAATAGGGCAAAAAGGCCGCCCTACCCTGCTCTTTTGTGCGGGTAAAAATCGCCGTAATGGCGTCCAGACCCGAAAGTGTTGTCGTGGTCATCATTTTTTGTCCTTTAACCATAGCATTTCAAGTGCCGCCGGAGGCTAAAGCCTTCCGGCTGACGGTTAATGCCCCCTGAAGGGGACAGGTAGAGGCAATAATAAAAAATCCCCACCCCTAACCCCTCCCCGCTTCGCAAGGAGGGGAATAACACGGGTGACAGGTATTCCGTATTTAAAAGTAAAACTGCATCATGCTCCAGAGAAGTATTTCCGCCTCATAATTTCTAATCTTCCCAAAACACAACTTCCAGTTCTGAACCCGGTTCAATACCCATCTCATGAAGAAGAACCTCATCAAATTGCGACTTCAGTGGCGAAATAAGCTGCGAATTTGACTTATTCCGTAAGATCCATCTTTTTCCATAGCCAGCGGCATCTTTTTCCAATTTCCATAACAAGGTAAACCAAACCGTCCTCAAGAATGGTCCCATTTGTGGATAATCAGAATATACAAAGCCAACTCGAATAGGACTCGCACCCGTTAATGAACCTAAATCAACTAATACAAAACCGTCTCGCTTCGCCAGTGCAATTGGGTCTGACGGACGGTTATCCGGTTCGCCTAAAGTCTGCGTCAATTTCTCAAAAGCAACCGCGAAACGCTCTTTTTCAAAGTCAATCCATTGAAGGCGGCGCAAGCGCATGGGGATATTATCGCAGCCATAGAGCAAGGGGATCACGGTTTTGCCGCGTTCGATGGCGTAGCTCCACTCATCAGCCACATTTTCCGATTCTGCCGCCTGGGTAGACAGCACCACCGCCAGATGAGTACAGCTATCAATGGCAGCCTGAATGGCATTGTCCCAGCGCTGACCAACGCCGATACCGCTGCGGTCTACCCAAACATCATAGCCCTTGCTGAGCAGCAACCGCTGAAGCAAATCGACAAATTCGTTCTCGCTGCGCGAGTATGAGAGGAAAACGCTCATGGTGTGAACCCTTCAACCCGCAGCACTTCGCCGCGCAGGAAACATTCACCATCGAAAAACAGCCGCGCCCCTTCGCAGTAGTCACATGGGCTGCCCCATGTGGTAAAATCCTCATCCGGCAGGCAGCCAACAACCTGTGACTCGACGATACCGCCATGCGAGATGACCAATGCCGCGCCATCATCTGGTAAGAAACGGGCGATACGGGTGATGAGTTCAGCCTGTTGGCGAACGTATTTTTCCAATGCCCCGCCCTGCCGCGCGTTTTCTGCAAAAGTAACAAAACCGGCATCCCAGCTTATCACGTCTTCCACCCCCTCCGCCCAATGCGCCAGTTCGCCCAACTGCTCATCGACGGCAAAGCCCATGGCAATAGCCGTCTCATAAGCGCGGGGGATGGTGCTGGTGATGACGCGGTTGAACGGGCCGATGGTTTCGCCGATTTTACGCGCCAAAGTCACGCCAGCCTGCGACAAGTGCTGGCCGGGTTTGACGCGCATGGTATGGCGACGGAGTTCAACATAACGCATCAGGTTTGCTCCTGTTTTAAAGGCCGTTTGAGCGCGACCAACCCGGCCTCAACCGCTTCCCGTGTGGTTTTCATACGATGCTGCCAGCGCTGGACATCGGCGTCGTATTCTGCGGCTAACACATGCTGCCGTTCACGGTCAGCGGCATGGGGCTGGAACTGATCGGGAATCTCCCAATCCAGTCCATCGACCAGCACCCCTTCGACGTTCATGCCAGCGCGGTAACAGACAATCGGCCATTCGGTATCGGCACCGATGGCGTTGGCCGGCTCACAGTTGTCGAGGATGTAAGCGGCGGCGCGGCGGCTGAAGCCCTTTGAACCCGCGCCAAAATCGTAATCGCCATTGAGATGAAAGGAAAAAACCGAATTGATGATATGTTCCATCTGAATCATCACCTGTGGATGCGTCTCCCATGCTTCCGGTGTGCGGCCAATGATGAGACAGTCGCAGGTCTGAAGATATTCAACAGTTTGCAGCCATTCGGTTTCGCGGGTTTCCGCCCAGCGAATCAGCCTGTCCATATCGGCATAATGGATGAAATCCGCGCCGGTTTGACAGGCCGCTTCCAGCGCACGATAGCGCCCTGCTCCCCATTCATCATTGACGAAAGCCGTCACATCCGGCAACGCCATCACCGCCTCGACATCAAGCGGCTCTGTGTTGGGCGGCAGGGAAATGACAATGGCGCTGTAGAGCTGTTTTAAAACAGGCAGCAGCCGTTGTAAACGCGGAATCTCACCGCGCGGATGAAAAGTCGTCGCCAGCGCTACGCTCATGGGCCGCGAAAAACTCCCTGAATATATGGTCGAGTCCAAAGGCGAACGGCAGCCGGTCAATATCCGCCGCGCTCAGAAATTCCAAGCGCTGGCCTTCGTGCAAGTGAATATCGACTGCGGCGATGTCGATCTGGCCGACATAGGCGTGAATGTTCGCTTCATGGATGATGTTTTTATGGCGAAAACGATGCTCGAATAAGCGCCAAAAAGCCAGCGGCGTTTCCAGCTCGGTTTCTTCCAACAGTTCACGGCGCATGGCTTCGTCCGGCGTTTCGCCCATTTCGACGCGACCGCCGAGCGTTGACCAGCAGCCTGGGAACATCAAACCCGGTTTGTCGTCGCGCAATTGGGCGATCACTTTCCCGTCGCGGTTATAAAGGAAGGCGCTAACGGTCGCAATACGTTCACTCATTGAGTTTCAATTCCCGCATGACGGTATCGAGGTCTTTGTCGCCACGCCCGGAGAGATTGACGAGCATGATCGAATCCTTGGGCATGGTGGGCGCGCGTTTGATGACTTCGGCAACAGCATGTGAGCTTTCGAGCGCGGGGATAATTCCTTCCAACTTGCAAAGCGTCTGAAACGCGGCCAGTGCTTCTTCGTCCGTCGCCAGCGTGTAATAAGCGCGTTCGATCTGGCGCAGGTGGGCATGTTCCGGCCCAACGGAAGCATAATCCAGACCGGCGGAAATGCTGTGGGTGTTCATGATCTGGCCGTCTTCGTTTTGCAACACGTAGGAGCGCGTCCCATGCAGGACGCCGGGACGCCCGATAGCGGGGTCTGCAAAACGAGCGGCATGTTCGCCGCTGGCGACACCATGCCCGCCCGCTTCAACGCCGATCTAGTCGATATGCTCATCGTCGCGGAAGGCGTGGAATAAGCCGATGGCGTTACTGCCGCCACCTACACAGGCGATGCACACATCAGGCAAACGGCCTGCCTGTTCGACAATTTGGGCGCGGGCTTCAACACCGATCACACTCTGAAAATCGCGCACCATCATGGGATAGGGATGCGGGCCAAGCGCCGAACCAAGCAGATAAAAAGTGTCGCGGACATTCGTCACCCAATCGCGGATGGCTTCGTTGATGGCATCCTTGAGGGTGCGCGTGCCGCTCTCCACGGGAATAACTTCCGCGCCGAGCAGTTTCATGCGAAAGACATTCGGCTGCTGGCGGGCGATGTCCACGCTGCCCATGTAGACGTGGCAGTCGAGGCCAAGCAGCGATGAAACGGTGGCGCTGGCGACGCCATGCTGCCCCGCGCCAGTTTCGGCAACGACGCGCTTTTTACCCATGCGCTGCGCTAAAAGCGCCTGCCCCAAGGCGTTGTTGATCTTGTGCGCGCCGGTGTGCGCCAAGTCTTCGCGCTTGAGGTAAATCTGCGCTCCGCCGAGGTAGTCGCTCAAGCGCTGGGCATAGGTGACGGGGGTTGGCCGCCCGGTGAAAGTTTGCTGAAGGTGCATAAGCCGATTTTGAAAGGCAGGATCGGCCATAGCTTCGTTATAAGCGGCGGTCAGTTCGTCAAGCGCGGGCATCAACGTCTCTGGGACGAAGCGCCCGCCAAATTCACCGTAGTAGCCGCGCTCGTCGGGGACGGAGGCTATGCCTGTTTCGATATAACGGTCAGAGGTTTTAAGCATCATCTTTTGAGAACCTTCGCTCCTATCCTCACCCCCCAGCCCCCTCTCCACTACGTAGAGAGGGGGAGCTAACAGAAGCCCAAGGGTGAAGTGCAAACTACAAAATGACTAACCGATTACCGTGCTGCGTCGTTCAAGGAAAACCGTGTCGCGCCAGATGCCGTTCATCTGCCCGATGCGTTCGCGCCGTCCGACTTCGCGGAAGCCACAGGCTTTGTGGAGGGCGATGCTGGCAACATTTTCCGGGAAAATGCTGGTTTGAATCGTCCAGATTCCAGCCTGTTCGGATTCATCAACGACGGCTTTCAGAAGCGCTTTACCGATGCCCTGCCCCTGCGCGGCAGCGGCGATATAGACACTTTCCTCGACCACGCCCCTATAAACATGGCGCGCGGAAACAGGGGAAAGCGCCGTCCAACCGACGACCGCACCATCGATGAGGGCGACGAGGCGGCAGTTCGACAAATGTTTGGCGTCCCAATCCGCCCATTCCGGCGCAGTTGTCTCAAAAGTGGCATTGCCAGTGGCGATGCCTTCCAGATAAATCGCGCGGACGACTTCCCAATGTTCTGCGCGGAGAGGTTCAAGTAGAAATGTCATCAGTGATTCACTCAGATTGCGAGATATTTTTCGCCGTTGAGGGCGCGTTTCGCCAAGATCAACATGCGATAGGTGTAGCGGTCGATGTTGGTGATGAAATCCGAGAGGGTCAGGGTCAGATCACCCTCGTAAAAACCGACAGCGCGGGCTTGCAATTCACCCCGTTCGCCAGCGAAGAGTTCGAGGGCTTCGTCAACTGGCAGGGCGACTAAACCCGCGACTTCCGATTTCAGATACTGGTAGTCGGCAATATCCTCGTCATGTATAAGCAGAAAAACATGCTCAAACTGATGGTCGATGATGTCTTTGTAACGCCCGACGCCGATGCGGATTCCCAATGGAATCAGGGCATCAAAACGGACATGGATGCCAAGTTCTTCCTCAACCTCGCGGATACCGTCTTCGATGGTTTCCCCGGCCTGATAGTGACCGGCGGCGGTGATGTCCAAAAAATTGGGGTAGGTTTCCTGATTTGGGCCACGCCGCTGCATGACCATGAAGTCTTTTCCGGCGGAGTCGCGGTAGGCGATCCAGCAGTGAAAGACACGATGCCAGTCGCCGTCGCGGTGAACGGCTGAGCGCTCCTTGACGCCGATGTGATTCATCTGTTCATCGTAAATATCGAGCGCTTCAGCCACGATCAATCAGCCTTTCGCCGCCTGAATAAAAGCCTGAACCAGCGCCGGGTCTTTGATGCCGGGGGAATCCGGCTGTTCAACACCGCTGGCAACATCCACACCCCAAGGCTGTATCGCCGCGACACGTTCGCCCACATTGTCGGGCGTGAGACCGCCCGCCAGCATCAAACGGCGGACTTCGGCCTTCACCGCCAGCGCGACCTCGACACTGGCTTGTTCGCCCGTGCCGCCGTATAGCTGCGGATGGTAGGCATCGAGCAGGAGCGAAGGCAACTGCTCGTTGGACGTGAAATAAGGGCGAAAATACTGCACATCGTCGATGGCCTGCGCCAAGTTCATGGGGCGGATGGCTTTGAAGCCCATGCCGCGTAATTCAGCGACCAAGGCGTCGGATTCGTCACCGCTGAGTTGGGCGGCGTTCAGGCCAACTTTACGGGTGATGGCCGAGATCAAGCCGACGACTTCGTTGACGAACACGCCAACCAAGACCGGGCAAGACGCACCTAACTGCGCCCGCAGACCGTCGCAAATCGGCTGGGCGGCTTCCGGCGCGATGTAGCGTGGACTCTTTTTATAGAAGTTGAAGCCGAGCAAATCCGCGCCCGCTTCCGCCGCGAAAAGCGCATCGTCGAAATTCGTCACCCCGCAAATTTTCACCTGAGTCATTGTTGGTTAACCTCGCCGCTGGCTGCTAAATTCCCGCACCTGTGCGGCCATATTACCAGCATTGCCAGCCTTGACCAACGATTCGCCAACCAGCACCGCCCGCGCACCATATTCACCCATGCGGCGCACATCATCCACGCTGCGGATAGCGCTTTCGGCAACGAGCGTCACATCGGGCGGGACGATTTTCGCCAAGCGTTCGGTGATGCTCAAATCCTCGTGGAAGGTGCGCAGGTCACGGTTGTTGACGCCGATGAGCTTGGCGTTGAGCTTCAGGGCGCGTTCGAGTTCGTCTTCATTATGGACTTCGATCAGCGCGGCCATGCCCTGCTCGGTGATGAGGGCGTGCAAATCGGCAAGCTGCGAGTCTTCCAACGCCATGACGATCAGCAGGACAGCATCGGCATAGTGAGCGCGGGCTTCGTAGACCTGATACGGTTCGATGACAAATTCCTTGCAGAGAATCGGCACATCGACCACCTGCCGCACCGCGTCCAGATAGCGCATGTTGCCCTGAAAAAATTTCTCATCTGCCAGAACCGAAATGGCCGCCGCACCATTCTCAGCGTAGGTCGTGGCGATGGCCGCGGGGTCGAAATTTTCGATGAGGACGCCTTTGCTCGGTGAGGCTTTTTTGACCTCGGCAATCAGGGCGACGGTATCGCGGTGCAAAGCGGCGACAAAATCCAGCGGCGGGGGGTTGGTTTCCGCTTTTGCGCGCACTTCCGCAAACGTTGTGTGGGTATGGCAAGCGGCAATTTCTTCCGCTTTATGCGCCAGAATTTTGTCGAGAATGGTGTCGGTCTTGACGAAGGTCATCAGCGATTCCCTCATGCACGGAGCAAGGTTTCAAGTTGGGTTTTCACATCCGGCCATTCCGTATCCAAGATGCGAAACCAAGCCGTATCCCGATTACGGCCTTTGACAATCATGTGCGATTCCTGAATCCCCTCGAACTTAAAGCCCATGCGCAGCGCGGCACGGCGGGAACGCTCGTTGAGGGCGTTGCATTTCCATTCCAAGCGGCGGTAGCCGAGGTCAAAGGCGTTACGCAGCAAGAGATAGGTGGATTCAAGATTGGCTTTGGTGCGCTGGGCTATCGGGCTGTACCAAATGCTGCCCAACTCGATCTTCAAGTGATCGGGGACATTGCTCATGTAATTGATAATGCCAACCGGTTCGCCTGATTCCAGATCAAAGACCGTATAGGGTAAACCGTTGGGCGCGTTGGCTTGCCCGCGCATATAGACGGCGAAATCGGCCAATGTCGGGAATGGCCCCAGGAACATATAACGCCAGATCAGGGCTTCGGCGTCGTAAGCTTCGACGCGGCGGCCACTGCGTTCGATATGTGTGCCGTTCGAAATGACATAGAGCGCTTCCAGATCGCGGCTTTCGTCATAGGGTTCGAGGCGCACAAAATCGCCGGTGAATGTGGCTGGAGCAGGCTTGAGCGGCAGGGTACTTCTCCGCGCAAGCACATCATCCGGCAAAGGCGAGGCGAGTTCCGCAAATTGCATCACTAGATCCCTCACTGCACCGGTGTAAACTGCTGGCTGTATTCCACCAGCGAGTTGAGCTTCTCTAAGGCCGCGCCAGTTTCAATGACATCCGCCGCGCGGGTAATCCCGGCCTGCAAATCGTCAACGATGCCCGCCGCCAGCAGCGCCGCGCCCGCGTTGAGCAGGACGACATCGTATTTGGCATCGCGGATTTCGCCAGAGAGAATGCCGCGCAAAATCCCGGCGTTGGTTGGGGCGTCGTCGCCCAAGAGATCGGCGATACTGGCACTGCTAAAGCCAAACTCGCGCGGGTCGATCTCGTAAGTTGTGACTTTGCCATCCTGAAAGTGGCTGACGTGATTGGGGCCGGTGGTGGTCAGTTCATCCAAACCGCCGTAGCCGCTGACAACGATGGCCGATTTTGAACCTAACTGCCCCAGCACGTGCGCCACCATATCGGTCAAATCGGAGGCGAAGATTCCCATCAACTGCCGTTTCGCACCGGCGGGATTGGTCAAGGGGCCGAGGATGTTGAAGATGGTGCGAACGCCCATCTGCCGACGCGGGCCGATGGCATGTTTCATAGCGGGGTGCATTTTGACGGCAAACAAAAAGCCAATACCGACTTCATCAACACATTTGCCGACCTGTTCGGGGGTCAAGTCGAGATTGACACCCAGTTCGGCCAGCACATCAGCACTTCCACATTTACTGCTGGCAGCGCGGTTGCCGTGTTTAGCAACTGGCACACCCGCCCCGGCTGCCACAAAGGCAACGGTCGTACTGATGTTAAATGTGCCAGATTTGTCGCCGCCTGTGCCGCAGGTATCGAGCAGTTCGCCGTTAAAACGCGTCTGCACCCGTTCGGCATTGGCACGCATGGCGCGGGCGCTGCCGGTGATTTCGTCCGGCGTCTCGCCCTTCATACGGAGCGCCATTAGGTATGCGCCGATTTGCGCATCGGTCGCGCCGCCCGTCATAATCTGGTTCATGACGGCTTCGGCTTCTTCTTCCTGCAAATGGCCGTAACGGCTCAAGAGATCAATTGCGCGTTGAATATCCATTATTCTTACCCCACCGCTACAGGCACACGCACTTCAAGGAAATTCTGCAAAATCCGCATCCCGTATTTGGTGAGTATGCTTTCCGGGTGGAACTGGACACCGTAAACCGGATACTGCTTGTGGCGCACACCCATGATTTCGCCCTGATCGGTGAAAGCGGTGATGGTCAGGCAATCGGGCAGGGTGGATTCCTCGACAATCAAGCTGTGGTAGCGGGTCGCTTCAAAGGGGCTAGGCACACCGCTGAACATGAGATCGCCCTTGTGATAGATCATGCTGGTTTTGCCATGCATGAGGCGCGGGGCGCGTTTGACGACGCCGCCATACACCTGCCCGATGCACTGATGACCGAGGCAAACGCCCAAAATGGGAGTCGTCGAGCCAAGTTCCCGCAGCACTTCCTGAGAAACACCGGCATCATCGGGCGTGCCGGGGCCAGGCGAAATGACAATATGGCTGGGCTGCATGGCGTGAATTTCATTCAGTGTCACCTGATCGTTGCGGATGACATAGAGTTCCGCACCAAGCTCACCCATTTCCTGTACCAGGTTATAGGTAAAACTGTCGTAGTTATCGATGACCAGTATCATGATTTATCCTCCAATTCAGGTGCGCTTTGCGCCTCAAGCCCTTCGAGATGCATCACGTCGTCCGAAGCGACGAGATGCCACTGACCGTCATCACTTTTGACGATTGTCGTCACTGAGGTATTGCTAACTGCCACTTCCTGCCCTGTGCCGCCGGGAACAATGGCATCCAGCAGCGCGTGAATAGCGGTAGTATGAGAAATGATGCCAACGGTCTCACCCGATACGCTGGCTGTAATTTCGTTAAAAGCTTCGATCATGCGCTTTTTAACATCCGCACGCGATTCGCCACCTGGCACCCGATAATTTTCAGAATCACGCAGCAATTTTTCATAATTATCAGGATACCAGGCCTTCATTTCATCAATCGTCAATCCCTGCCATTCGCCAATATTGCGCTCACGCAGACGAGCATCCGGCACTGGCGAAAACCCCAGTTTTTCGCTCAAGAGGGTTGCCGTCTCCAGCGCACGTTGTAAATCACTGGTGTAAAGGGCAATCATGCCGATGTGGCGAACGTAATTAGCAAGACGCTGTGCCTGACGCCTGCCATGCTCATTCAAGGGCGAAGCCACCCAGCCCTGCCAACGCACCTGACGGTTCCAATCTGTTTCGCCGGGGCGGATGAAAATAACACGCTTGACTGTCACGATGTTTGCTCCTGATTATGCAAGTAAAGGCCCTATTGTAACCCGCGTATCAGGTGTTGAAGTCCGCAACATCCTGAACCATCAGACCAGTCCCTCCTCCGCCCGTTGAATGGCAACTGCAACAGCACGTGCTTTGTTGACCGACTCATCGTATTCACGCGCCGGGTCACTGTCGGCGACAATACCCGCCCCTGCCTGAATGTAGGCCGTGTCACCGCGTAAAAGCACCGAACGGATAGTGATACAGGTGTCCATTGAGCCATCGAAGCTGAAATAACCCACCGCGCCGCCGTAGGTTCCCCGGCGTGTTACTTCCAGTTCTTCAATGAATTACATAGCACGCACTATGGGCGCACCACTCAACGTCCCTGCCGGGAAAGTAGCCCGCAACAGATCAAAGGCGTTCAGACCAGCCCGTAAATTGCCCTCAACCTGGCTGACGATATGCATCACATGGGAGTAGCGTTCGATATACATCATCTTCGCCACACGGACGCTGCCGTAATCACAAACACGGCCCAAATCATTACGGCCTAAATCCACTAACATCACGTGTTCAGCGCGTTCCTTTGGATCATCCAGCAGCTCGGTTTCCATGTCTTTATCGTGCTGATCGTCCTTACCGCGCGGACGTGTCCCGGCGATGGGGCGAACGGTTGCAACTCCATCTTCCAGCCGCACCATCATCTCTGGCGATGCGCCAATCAGGCTGAAGTCTTCACTGAAGCGCAGAAAAAACATATAAGGGGAAGGGTTGAGCATCCGTAAAGCGCGATAAATTGCCAGCGGGGGTGCTGATGTTTTGCGGCTGAAACGCTGCGATAAGACGATCTGGAAGGCATCACCCGCGCCAATATATTCTTTACCATCGCGCACCATTTGTTCATAGCGCTCACGGGGCATGTTAGAAGCCAGTGGCATATCGAGCAGCGCCGCTGGCTCTGGCGCGGTTGGTAACGGCTGGCGCAGGGCTTCGACAAGCTGGTCAATGCGTCCAAGCGCATCATCATAAGCCGCATCCGGGTCGCCGGTGTTGTGAGCATTTGCCAGCAGGATGAGCTGATGCTTGGCGTGGTCGAAGACCACCAGTGTATCCGGCAGGAGAAATGCCGCTTCTGGTACATCCAATTCATCAACAGCGGTTGAAGGAAGCCGCTCGAAATAACGCACAGCATCGTAGCTCAGGAAACCAACCGCTCCACCGATAAAACGCGGAAGACCATCCACCGGCACGGGTTTAACTCGATCAAATTCATGTTTAACTGCGGTTAAGGGGTCTTCCCCCGGCGCAAGGCTGCGCGTGGTGGTGATACCATGCAGGGTGCGGGTTACCTGTCCATGATGGATGGTAATAACACCTTTGGGATTCACGCCGAGGAAAGAATAACGGCCAATATGTTCGCCACCTTCAACACTTTCCAACAGGAACGAAACCGTTCCCATCTGAGCAAGTTTGAGGTAAACGGATACTGGCGTTTCCAGGTCGGCCAACAGCGTTCGATAGACCGGCACAAGATCACCGCGTTCAAACAATGCCCGCACCGTTTCCCGATCCGGTTTCACGTTCTCACGCGGTTGCGCCACAGCAGGTGAAAATACCATTTATCAGAACCCCCGGTAACTTGCCAAATAAAAACCCCTCTTCGTTCAAGGACGAGAGGGGTTCCCGTGGTGCCACCTTGGTTAAGCCGGATTCTGCAAACGGCTCGCTCATTGGAGGTACAGGCCGAAGCCGATACCCTGCGCTGTGATAACGGTGCGCTTCCGTCGCTGGCTACTGTTACTTCGCCCGCGCAACTCCCTGACCCATTCCAGATAATCGTGTGTGCCACCTTCACAGCAACCGGCAGCTCTCTGAACACCGTATTAATCTGTACTTTTTCAGATCAACATTTTTAGATATGTGATTGGAGATTAGCGTAACCAGAAAAATCGCGTCTGTCAAGCACTTCGTAGTATACTGGCGCAGAAGTTTTCAGATAGAAATTATCTGCCTCAAGAAGGGTTTACTCATGCGCCGTCTTATGTTTATCAGTCTGCTTTTCCTGCTTTCAGGCTTTGCAGTTTATGCCCAATCAACGATTGAGGAACGTCTGGAGCGGTTGGGCGGCTACCCTTGCGCGGACAGTGAGTTTACCTGCATCACCTTAACTGTTCCCCTGGATCACTTTAACCCGGAGGACAACCGCACTCTTGATGTCGTGTTCGGGGTACTGCCTGCAAGTGGCGAGCGTAAAGGCATGTTTGTCACGGCAACAGGCGGCCCAGGCAGCTCAGGGCTGGCCTCTGCGGATTCGTATGCGGGGGCGATGGATGAGGCAATACTGGAACACTTCGATATTGTTTTCTTCGACCAGCGCGGAGCCTATCAATCAGGGAATCTGCAATGCCCGGACGCCACTTTTCAGTATTACCAGACTGATGTTGATACCGACACAGCGGAAGGAGAAGCAGCCTACATTGAGGCAGCGCGAACCTATGCTGAGGATTGTGTAGCGGAAATGGGCATTGATAGCGACACGCTGCCCTTCTACGGCACCAATCAGGCAGTTGAGGATTTAGACCGTTTCCGCCAGAAGATGGGCGACGAACAATTGTGGTTGTATGGCGAAAGCTATGGCACACAATATGCCCAGACCTATACTGCTGCTCATCCCGAAAATGTCGCTGGATTAATACTTGATGGGACAGTTGATTTAACGATCTCAGGCGTCGATTATTACCGTGAACAGGCACAGGCTTTTAACAATGTTCTGGTCGATACACTAGAAGCCTGCTCTGCCGACGAGATTTGCAGCGCCGATGTGGAAGGCGGTGATGCGCTGGCGGTTTATGATGACCTGATTGAAGAAATGAAAACCGCGCCCATCACTTTCGAATTCCCGCTGCCAGCAGGTATAAGCGAAAAACGCGAACTTGTAGCTGTTGATCTGGAAAACGCAGCTTCATCGTTTATGTACTCCGAAGGCTCACGTCACCTGTTCCAGCGGGCAATTGCAGCAGCTTCACAGGGCGATTTTGTGCTGCTGGCGCGAACGGTTTACAACGCCTATGGTATTGACCCGGAAACCTATGATGCGCCGATTGACCCCACCTATTCCGACGCGCTGTTTTATGCTGTGGAGTGCAATGATTACAGCTATTTCAACGGCTCACCGGAAGCCCGGGCCGAGGCCTACATGCGGGCTGGCGACAAAATTGACAGCACAGTGCCACGTTTTAGTGCCATATTCTATGGCGATCTGCCCTGTGTTTTCTGGCCGGGCGAACCGCCAAGCACACGCCCTGCCCCGCTGGTCGCAAAAAACATCCCGACGCTGGTATTAGGGTCTACAGGCGACCCGGCTACACCTGTCCAAAATGGTGAACGGGTTTTCAAACGGCTGGCAGATGGGTATCTCATCACGACAGAGGGTGGAGCGCACGTCATTTACGGGCGAGGGAACACCTGCCCGGACGACATTGTGACCGCATTCCTGGTCGATGATGAAATGCCAGCGCAGCGGGAAATCACCTGCGAAGGGGAAATTGCATCTTCCTACTGGCCGGTTGCGAAGGCTGATGCCGCCGACTATGACAACCTGCTGGAAAATCTGGATGGCGTGTATAACGATATCTATCACATGCCTGATTATTACTACTGGGATACCGTGACGCTGACGATGATCGGCTGCCGATTCGGGGGGACACTGGACTTCTCGCCGTCGGATAAGGGCGATCAGTTCCGTCTGAGCGGGTGCGCTTTTTCCGAAGGATTTGCGATGACCGGGAACGGTTATACTGATTATGAAAGCAGGGATTTCACGCTTGATGTGTATGTGACCGGACTGGCCGATGGATTCCTGACTTACACGTATTCAGGAGCGGATGGCAGCATCACTGTAACTGGCACTTATGACGGCGAGGATGTTGATCTGGAAGGGTAATTTTTACGGCAACAGTTCCAAATGCGAACAATGCTGGGGACGAAAGATGCTGAAATCACGCCGGTCAAAAGTGCAAACCTGCGTGATTTCCAGCCTTTCCGCCAACGCCATGATGCAGGCATCGACCAGATCGAATCTGGCTTTTGGATAAGTGCCAACAATTTCTCTGGCGCGCTGGACATCCGCCATATCCAGTCCTGTAAGCTGAACATCAATGGCAGCTAAATTCTTCAAAAATGGCTCAAGTGCGTGATATCCGACATCACGCAGAAACAGAAAACTGACTTCAGGCAGGATAATATCTGGCACTAACGGAACCTGCGTTGTATTCGCATTGAACGCCTTTGCCTGTTCATGGTTTACATCTTGTTGATGAAATACGGCAAACAGGAAACTGCTGTCAATCAGTATTCGATTGTTCATGCATCCGTCGCTTTAAATAGTCGGCATATTCAGTTTCCAGGATTTCGCGGCTGCGCTCGGAAGTATCGGTTGGTTCAGCGTCCAGCCCAATACCTGCCTGCTCCGCTGCCCAATTGAGCGCGGCAAATGTCCCTTTGGGCGTTTCCTGCGCTTCTGACTCCGAAGGATAATTCGCCAGCAGCGAATCGAGTACATCTTCGACGGAGCGCTGTTCCCGTTGGGCAATATCCAGCAATCGCCAAGCGATGTGTTCATCCCGAATGAGTAATTCTGCCATCTGTTCTATACCTCCCCACCAATCCATGATAGGATTATAGCCTACTTGGGCGACAGTATAGTGACAAAGTAAATGCATATTATCGACTTTGTTCCTGACAGGCTGCGAGATATTGCAGAGAAACATCGTTTTGCTCTTTTTCTTTCAATAGTATTTTGGGGATTGGGGATTTTACTTTATCGAGTTGATGGTGAAACCAACATATTATGTTTATTCGGATTAGGCTTTGTCTCCCTCGCACTCCCATTAAACACTGCTGAACTAACCATAGGGCATTTCTTAATCTCCGCATTTTCTGGTTTCGCGCTTGGCTGGCTGATTGAAATCTTCTGGCGCTGGAAAAAATGGTCTATTGCCATTGTGGGTATGCTTGCCTTCATAAACTCCTATGGCTTTGCCATATGGTTGTTTAGCAATATAGATTGAGTTTTAGGAGCAAATCTTGTCTCTCTCGAACCGTGAAATGGCCGACATTTTTGAAACCGTCGCCGATATGCTGCAAATCAAAGGCGAGAGCATTCACCGCGTCCTCGCCTATCGCAACGCCTCGCTCGCTATCCGCGAACTAGCACGCGATGTCCGCGCTATCGCCGCCGAGGGCAAGCTGACGGAAATCCCGAACATCGGCGATACGCTGGCCGCTAAAATTCAGGAAATGCTGGACACGGGTAAACTCGAATTTTACGACAAACTGGCGGCACAAATCCCGCCGGGCGTGGTGGCTATCCTGCGAATCAACGGCGTTGGCCCGAAGAAGGCCAAACTGTTCTGGGAGCAGCTCGACATCACCAGCGTCGAAGCACTGGAAACCGCTGCCCGCGCCGGGAAACTGCGCGACCTGGCCGGGATGGGCGCGAAAAGCGAACAGAAAATCATCGAAGGGATTGAAGCGCTCTCCCGCCAGACCGGGCGGAAACGGCTGGGCGAAGCGTTGCCCGCCGCGCAGGCCATCCTCGACCACCTGCTGACACTGCCGGGCGCTGCCGAAGGCGTGATCGCTGGAAGCATCCGCCGGGGACGCCCAACGATTGGCGATGTTGATCTGCTGATCGCCAGCGACGAGGCCGCGCCGATTATGGATGCCTTCGTAGCGATGGAAGCCGTCGCCCGCGTGCTGGGTCATGGCCCGACCAAAAGCTCCGTCGAACTGCACAACGGCTTACAGGTTGACCTGCGTGTGCTGGAAAAAGCCCGCTGGGGGACGGCTATCAATTATTTCACAGGGAGTCAGGCGCATAATATTCGGATGCGCGAACTGGCGCTGAAAAAGGGCTTCAGTCTGAACGAACATGCTCTCAGCCCGGTGGATAAATCCGGCAGCATCATCGAAGATGCGCCCAAAACGCTGTGCGCGACGGAAGAAGAAGTTTACGCAGCAGTCGGCCTGCCCTGGATTCCGCCGGAACTGCGCGAGGACAGCGGTGAGATTGAGGCGGCGATGGAAAACCGGCTGCCCAACCTGATTACGATGTACGACATGCAGGCTGACCTGCACATGCACAGCACATGGAGCGATGGCACGCTCAGCATCCGCGAAATGGCGGAAGCGGCACGGGAGCGCGGGCGTAAATACATCGTCATTACCGACCACTCACAGTACTCAGCGATTGCCAACGGTCTTTCCGTCGAGCGCATCCTGTCGCAGCAGGCAGAAGTACGCCAGGTCGATGCCGAGATGGGACCGGATTTCCGCGTCTTTCACGGCGTTGAGATGGACATCCGCAGTGATGGCACGCTCGATTACCCCGATGAGGTGCTGGCGAAGCTGGATTTTGTGGTCGCCTCACTGCATTTCAGTCTGCGGCAGGAACGTTCGGTCATCACGCGGCGTTTGCTCAATGCCATCGAAAATCCGCATATTGACCTGATCGGCCACCCGCGCGGGCAGCTCATCCCGGAACGGGAACCGGCAGACCTTGATATGGACGCGGTTTTTGAAGCGGCAAAAAAACATGGTACGGCGCTGGAAATCAATGCCAACCCGCACCGCCTTGATCTGGAAGCCCAGTATGCCCGACGGGCGGTGGAACTCGGTATACCGCTATCCATCAACACCGATGCCCACAGCGCCGAGGGTATGGATTTACTGACTTATGGGGTCGTCACAGCGCGGCGGGGTTGGGTTGAGGCGAAGTCGGTCATCAATACCTGGCCAGTAGAACAGTTCATCGCCTGGACACAAAGCCGGGGAAAGTAAGACATGCCTGAATTACCGCCTGACGATACCCAACCGCAGCCGCCGATTTTGCCCCCGGAAATGCCGGATGATGAGGCCACCCGCATACAGGGAAAGGAATCACGAACCAGGGGTATGCCCCCGGTAGAACCGGTGCGCCGCACAATACCACCGCCACCGGTGAATGTACGCCGTGCCACGCCACCGCCACCCCCGCCGACGCAGATCATCGTCCCGGAGAAGCCGAAGCGCGCCTCGCTTTACGCGCCCACGCCGCGACCCGCCCGCCGGGAAAACCCACTGCGACTGCCCTTGTGGTCGGTGTTCATCATGCTGACGATGGTGTGTGGGGCGGTTTCCTGCATTGTAGTGGCAGTTGTCGGGTTAGGGGGAAGGACGCCAGCGGCCAGCCCGCCACGTTTTGTGATTGTCACAGCAGAGATGGCAACCAGCACAGCGTTCGTGCTGGATTCTATCGCACCCACACCTTACCCCAATCAGATTGGTTCAAGCGGGGAAGTGCCAGCTTTTTCGCTACAGGGGCCAACGCTGCCCCCGGTCATTATCTCGCCTACACCGGAGAGCATGGGCATCGGCAAGACAGTGATGGTTGAGGCGGATGAGAGCGGACTGAATGTGCGGGCAGGCGCGGGCATCCAGAATCAACGGCTGTTCGTGGCAGATGATGGCGAAGTGTTCACGATTGTCGGCGGCCCGACACAGGCTGACGGATTCACGTGGTGGGAAATTCAAAGCCCGAATGACCCGACACGGCGCGGCTGGGGGGCATCGGTATTTTTAGCAATGCCAACGGCGGAAGCCGTCCCAATTTCGTGAGGCAAATGCATTGAAGAACTTGCACAGGCATTATTTTGCAAGTATTCTTTTAGAACTAAAGTTCCAATCTCTCAATAAGGATTGACGATGAGCGATCTGGCGGCACGGGCAGCGGAACTGCGCGAACAACTGCATTACCATATTTACCAGTACAATGTGATGGGGCAGCCGGTCATCAGCGATGCGGAATATGACCGGCTTTATCACGAACTCAAAAATCTGGAAATCGAACACCCGGAACTCATCACAGCCGACTCCCCTACCCAGCGCGTCGGCAGTGACCTTTCGTCTGATCTGCCGAAAGTGCGCCACGCCGCGCCGATTTTGAGCCTGAGCAACGCCTTCAGTGAGGATGATCTGCGCGAATGGGAAACGCGCAACCTGCGACTGCTGCCTGCTGGAGCGCAGCTTGATTTCACCCTGGAGCCAAAGCTGGACGGCCTGACCATCGTCATCACCTACGAAAATGGCGTGCTGACACAGGCGGCCACACGCGGCAATGGCGAGATGGGCGACGATGTGACGGCTAATGTCCGCACTATCCGCAATATCCCACTTCGCATCCCGGTCAGCAAGGACGGCCCGCCCGCGCCGGAACGCCTGGTGGTGCGCGGCGAGGTGATGTTTCTGAAAAAGGATTTTGCCCGCGTTAACAAAAAGCAGGAAGAAGCCGGCCTGCCGTTGTACGTGAACGCGCGTAACACCGCATCCGGCACACTAAAGCAGAAGGACTCGCGGGTGACAGCCTCACGCCCCCTGACAGTGTATGTTTATGGGGTGGTGGCTGCCAGTGGGATAAAGTGGGATAAGCAGTGGGATATTCTGAATTATCTGCGGGATATGGGGTTTGTGGTTGCGCCGGGTGCTGGATATTATCCCACGTTATCCGACATTATCCAGCAGTTACCCACATGGGAATCCCGCAAAAACCAACTCGACTTTGAAATTGACGGTGTAGTGCTTAAAGTTAACGATCTGCGAGCGGCTGATGAATTGGGATTTGTGGGAAAAGACCCGCGCGGCGCAATTGCCTACAAATTCCCGGCAGAAGAAATGACCACCAAACTGCTGGGCGTGACGGTCAACATTGGCAGAACAGGCAAGGTGACACCAACAGCACAGCTTGAGCCGGTGTTCATCGGCGGAGTGACGGTGGTGAATGCCAGCCTGCACAACTACGATCAGATCGCCAAGCTGGATGTGCGGTTAGGGGATACCGTCATCGTCAAGCGCTCCGGCGAAGTCATTCCTTACGTGATCGGGCCGGTAATCGCCGCGCGGGACGGCAGCGAACAGTTCATCAGTCCGCCGGAGACCTGTCCCCACTCTGGTGACAAAATCGTGCAACTGGATGGCATGGTCGATTATGTCTGCCCTACCCCCCGCTGCCCGGAGCGAGTTTTCCGCAGCATTGAATTTTTCGTCTCGCGCGGGGCGATGGATATTGAGGGCATGGGGCCGCAGACCGTCAAAATCCTGATGGACAACGGTTTCATCCAGGACGAGGGCGATATTTTCTACCTCCAGCGCGAGCCGCTGCTGGAACTGGAAGGTTTCGGCGAGAAGAAGGTCGATAACCTGCTGGCCTCGGTGGAAGCGGCTAAAGCCCGTCCGCTGACACAGTTCCTGACTTCGCTCGGCATCGACGGCGTGGGGAGCGTGGTGGCTGGCCTGCTGGCCGAGCGCTTCGGCTCGGTGGAAGCGCTGATGCAGGCAAGCGCTGACGACATCGACGCGATTGAAGGCATCGGCCCGGTGCTGGCGCAGAGCGTGGTCGATTACTTCGCCGACGATTACCGCCGCCGGGTGCTGGATAAAATGCGGGCGGCGGGCGTCAACATGCACGGCGCGGAAAAGGTCAAGGCCGGGGACAGCCTGGAAGGGCTGACGTTCGTGCTGACCGGGACGCTGCCAACCATGAGCCGCGAGGAAGCCAGCGCGCTGATCGAGGCGCACGGCGGCACGGTGAGCAGCAGCGTCAGCAAAAAGACCAGCTATGTGCTGGTGGGCGACTCGCCGGGGAGCAAGGCCGACAAGGCGCGGCAGCTTGGCCTGCCAATCATTAGCGAGGATGATCTGCGGCGGCTGGTGGGGGATAAATAACTGCCAGTTACCAGCTTCCAGTTGCCAGTTTTCAGGACTTTCGCTCAGAACCCCACCCCCCAGCCCCCTACCCCGCGCGCGGAGAGGGGGAGCAAATGCAAACACTTGTGAGAGGTAAACCTGACGTACCCAAAACGTGTCATGCGGTAAACCCTTCACGGATAACGACGACAGAAATACAAACGAAAGCGATGAACATGAGTGACGGAAAAATTGTCATCAAGCGCGGGCGGGAGAAGCCGATTCGCCAGCAGCACCCCTGGATTTTCAGCGGGGCGATTGACGAGGTGAAGGGCAACCCCACGCCCGGCGACATCGTGACAGTGGTGGACGGCAGCGGGCATTTTCTGGCGCGGGGGTACTGGAATCCCAAGTCACAGATTCAGGTGCGGATTTTGTCGTGGCAGGACGAGCCGATTGATGAGGCGTGGTGGCGGCGGATGCTGCGGCGGGCGGTTGATCGACGACAATATTTCGATAATCTCATAGAATCGAATACGCTTCTGCCTGGTTGCCGTTTGGTCAACGCTGAGAATGATTATATTCCGGGTCTGATTGTTGATAAATATGCCTATTGGATTGTCGTACAGGCATTGACGCTTGCTATAGACCAGCGCAAAATCATGATTGGAGAAATTCTGGCAGAAATTCTTGAAAATCCTGTTCACCATTATAAGGTGAAAGGTATTTTTGAGCGCAGCGATGTCGATGTGCGCGGGAAAGAAGGTCTGAAGCCAGTAGTAGGTACACTTTTAGGTGAGGAACCACCGCAGGAAATGCCTATACCTGAAGGTAGTTTGCAAACATTTTTAGTGGATGTCCGTAAAGGTCACAAAACGGGCATGTACCTCGATCAGCGTGACAATCGATTCTTACTTGGTCAGTTATTGGATCAGCATAATCGAACAGACCGACGGGTGCTTAACTTGTTCAGCTATACAGGTGGTTTTGGCTTACATGCAATGCATGGCCGCGCGAGCTCGATCATCAACGTCGATAGTTCCGCCGAAGCATTACAAACCGCTGAACGAATGTTTCAGATAAATGATCGCGGAGATGAAGCTGTCCAAGCCGAATTCATCCAGGCGGATGTGTTCGAGTTTTTACGCGATCAGGCGGCGGAAGGCCAGCAGTATGACGTGGTGATCTGCGACCCGCCCAAATTCGCCCACAACGCCGGGCAGGTGGAAAAAGCAGCACGCGGCTACAAGGATATCAACCTCAACGCCTTCAAATGTGTCAAGGAAGGCGGCTACCTGATGACGTTCTCCTGCTCCGGGGCGATCAGCGCTGATCTGTTCCAGAAAATTGTGTTTGGGGCGCTGGCGGACAGCGGACGGCAGGCACAAATCCTGAAGCATCTTGGGCCGGGTGACGACCACCCCGTCGCGCTGACGTTCCCGGAAGGCGCGTATCTCAAGGGGCTGCTGCTGCGGGTGTATTGAAGCAATCCACAAGTTCATCCTCACCCCCCGACCCCCTCTCCACTACGTAGAGAGGGGGGAGAATCAGGGGGCGTCGTTTCCCGTTATAAGAAACGGGCGTGATTACTAAACGCGGGCGAGGGATTCGTCACGCTGTTGCAGTTCGGCGAGGCGTTTGATTTTTGCACCGGTTTCGACCCAGCTAATCGGGCTGAGGCCGAGTTTATCGCGGATAAAATCCTCTTCTTTGCCAGCACGATAATCGCGGACGGCGCTCGTCCAGCGCAGCATCTCGAACGAGAGTTTGGTCGGGATGCCTGCCGCCACACCAACATCGGTCAGGATGTATTCCAGGTTACGGGCGGTGCAGTTGAAAATGGTATCCTGCGGCTTGTATTGCAGCAGATAATCATCCAGCAGAAACAGCCATTCCGGTTCCAGGTCGATACGCCGTTCCTTGTAGACGTTGCGAACCTTATGCCTGATGGTTAGCACCGGATTTTGGGGGTCGCTCCGATCAATATCATTTGGGCGAAGGGCGCTGGTTTCGCTCTTTTTGATTCCGGTGTCCAGAATCAGGCGGAACAACATTTCCGGGCGAGTATCCGGCTCCTCCCCCCGGCGCATCTGCCGAGCGGCAAAAATGGCGGCGGTGACTTCAGCAGGTGTGAGGATGGTCGCCAATGGAGCCGGGCCAGAGCGCTGCAAAACCGGCTTGGCCGGGTCATGCGGAATCGCACCGATAGTATGCAGCCATTTAAAAAATACCTTGATGGTCGTCACACGGCGGGCATAGGATTTGCGACTGCATGGTACGCCGCGCCCATTTTCCAGCCAGTCGAGAAATTCGTTCAGAGCGCTGGTGGTATATTTGCCAAGCGGGGTTTCATCCCCAGTATGTTCCGCCACAAGCTGAAGATCGGAGGTGAAGGCGTTGACCGTATGCGAAGATTTGCCTTCCTTGAGCAAATGCTGCTGGAAAAGGGGAATGGCGTAGCGTAGTTCAGTATGCGGATTCAGGTCTTCCGGTTTTTCCGGCTGTAAAAGTGGAAGCTGGCGCAGGTCAGACATAGCGACACCTGATTCATAACAACCTCATGACTCTCCCCTAACATAAACGGAATTAGAACATTTGTCAAGCGAAGAACCGCACGGATGTTCGTTAGCGGCGGCGTGTCCAGCTTTCGCTGCCATAGATTTGATGCATCAGGTCTTGAGCGCGGCGGGTTTCGCCAGCGGTCAATGGGGAGGGTTCAAGGGTTATGTTGAAAGTTTCACTAAAGGCGCGAGCGAAGATGGGGGGGAAATCCTCACCCCCTAGCCCCCTCTCCACTCCATAGCGAGGGGGAATAAAATGCTGAGACAATGCGTCCCAGAGGGTGATGGCGCGGGCACGGACGAGCGCTCTGGCCGCCTCACGGGCGGAGTCGTCGGGGTAGGCCAGGGCGTCGCAGATGCGGGCAAGATCGCCGAAAAGTGGCAATGAACCATGCTGCAAAACGCCCCCGCCCCGACGCACCTGAGCGCTGCCGATCAATTTGCGCCCGCCAACCGTGATCTCGTAATGGGAAGGCGTTTCAAAGCAGACCGGGCCGCCAGATGAAATTGGCTCAGTGTGACTATCAGCTTCAGGTTGCAAGCCAATCTTGCGTAATCCGGCTACCAGCGCCGTGCTGATGCGACGGTAACTATCTACCACACTTCCAGCAGCTATTGAATCGGATGCGGGAAGGGCAAGACTGTAGGTCAGTTCATCAATGTGGAGGATGGCGCGCCCGCCAGTAGGACGGCGAACCACTTCCCAGCCCATTTGGGCCACACGTGTAAAATCGACATCAGCAGCACGCTGACCATAGCCAAGTGACAGGCAGGGTGGATTCCAGCCGTAAAAACGCAGCGTCGGCAAAGCATCGCCCCTGGCAACCGATTCCAGAATTGCCATGTCAACGGCCATATTGTACGCCCCGGACGCCGGGTAATCGTCGATCAAGCGCCATTGACGCATGTTACCAGCCTGCCTATACTGTCTTTAGATATTGGTCAATAACGGTAAACATTCAATGCAAAAAGACTGGATGCCCGACGACTCTTCGACGGCAACCGAACCCAAAAACTTTCCGGCAGTAGAGCCAACCGTCACCAGCAACCGTATTGTACACGACCTGGGAAATGAGCCAGCCTGGACGCCAGGTGCACCAACCCAGCCCAATCACGAGCCGCTCAGCAATGCTAATTATAACGCAGTCCTGCTGCCGCCGTCCCCGCCCCCGATAGCAAGAGACTCGTCTGCACGTGACCGCTCCCGACGCAGGCGCGTCCACAGCCGGGGCAGCGGGGGCGAGTGGGCCTGGGTCGTCATCGCGCTGGCGCTGCTGAGCGTGGTTGTGATCGTCAGCATGAGCGTCTTCGTGCTGCTTCGCGCTTCACAAACTGAGGAAGAAGTTATCCCGACAGCGGCAGCCGTCCTGCCAACGCCGGTGGATGCCCGTACCGATTTCAGCAGTGGTCAAGGCAATGTTGAAGGCGCACAGGAATTCACACTGAGCGACGGACGCAGCATCATCCTGACCCCCTGGGATGGCAATTCACGCTTCACCATCCTGATCGTGGGACTGGACAGACGGCCAAACGAAACGGGACTGGCTTATCGAACCGATACCATGATGCTGGTGAGCTTTGACCCGGCGACAAAAAAGCTAGGAATTTTGAGCATCCCGCGCGATTTATATGTCGAAGTGCCGGGGTATAGCGAACTCCAGCGTGTCAATTCACCGATGGTGCTGGGTGAACTGCGGCAGCCGGGATATGGGCCGCAGTTAATGATGCAGACAGTACAGTACAATCTGGGAATGCGTGTGCATGATTATGTAGCGGTGGACTTCAATACATTCATCACACTGGTGGATGCCATTGGCGGGATTGATCTGAATGTACCCTACAGCATCAGCGACTCAGCGTACCCGGATATGAATTATGGTTACGATCCTTTTTATATCCGTGCCGGTCAGCAGCATCTTGATGGGCTAACCGCCCTGAAATATGCACGCACACGGCATGGTGACAGTGACTTTCAGCGGGCGCAGCGCCAGCAGATGGTGCTTTACGCGATCCGCGACAAACTGCTGAGCTTTGATATGCTGTCGCAAATGGTGGTACAGGCACCTACCCTGTGGAATGAACTCAGCACAGGGGTCAGCACGGGGCTTAAGTTCGAGCAAATTCTGCAACTGGGCTGGTATCTGAAAGACATTCCAACGGAGAATATCAAAACCGGCGTGATTGATGAGCGCTATACCACTGGATACACAACTTCACAGGGCGCATCGGTTCTGGTACCAGACCGCTTCAACATTGGCCCATTGATGGTGGAAGTCTTCGGCGCAAATTATTCGGGATAAACTAATACCGATCAAGTCAAACAAAAAAAGCGTACTCAGGGTTGGGTACGCTTTTTGTTTGCAAGGATCCCGCCATGCCGTGTGCCGCGATGTTTTTGAACCTGCTTTCGCAGGTGGGTCATCTAACTGGCATCATAGTCT
>CAYUTY010000054.1:0-207 GCA_964447795.1 uncultured Anaerolineaceae bacterium | reverse complement strand
TAGCCAACGCAGGCCTATCACCGCAACACCAGAATTTGAATGCCCTTTTCATGGGTGTTGGCTCAAAACGCATTGCGCCATCACGGGCAGGGCAGGTTGAATCTGTTATACCAGACGCCCTCTGGAGTGTAAAGGCTGACCTTTGTTAACGGTACTTTATCGAAAAAACGCCTTATATCCCCCAACCTTTAGGTTAGGGGATATAAG
>CAYUTY010000053.1:0-40068 GCA_964447795.1 uncultured Anaerolineaceae bacterium | reverse complement strand
ACATACAAGTGGGCTTGATTTTGCGTAGGTGCAGCGAAGCTGCATTCAGTCGGCGTAGCCGACCCGAAGCATGTAGCCGCATGGCTTCAGCCTGCGGCGGCGTAACAGCAGGAAAATAGGTTTACGGATAGGTTCTCAATTGCGTCCTCGTTCGCTACTGCCGTTTCGACTCATAGCGCAGGCCAACCACCCCACTCTTAAACACCCTGGACTCCAGCAGATGGAGAGGAAAATTGCGCGTCACACCGGCGAACAGCGCTTTGCCGTGTCCCAGCACCGTCGGATTGATGTTGATTCGGTATTCATCAATCAGGTCAAGCTGCATGAAGGTCTGCGCCAGTAGCGTACTGCCAAGAAACCAGATGTCTTTGCCGGGCTGCTGCCGCAGGGTGTTGATGGCTTCGCTGATGTTGTCCTTAATCAGCACGGTATTGGTCGCGTTGTTCCATTCGACCCGTTCCAGCGTCCGCGAAACCACAATTTTGGTCGCGTTATCCAGCCAGCGGGCGTGTTCCAGTTCAGCCGTTGTGCTAGCGGGGTTTCCCGGCACGGTCAGCCAGTAGCCCGCCATGCCCTGGTACGTCCTCCGCCCCCAGATGACCGCATCCGTCAGCTCATGCATCGAATGGGCATACTGCTCCAGTTCTTCATCATAGGAAATCCAGTCCAGCTCGTCATTAGGCCCTGCCGCGAAACCATCCAGCGACAGATGAATCATGGAAATGATTTTTCTCATGGTGAACACTCCTTATATCGAACAGGTGCAGCATAGCACGGCGGAGGGTGAGCCGTCTTGAACAAATTGGACAGTTTTTCCACGAATGGCAGGGTTCAGCGGCGAAAGGTTATTCCAGCAGCTTAATGACGCCCGCTTCGGCTAGACTCTCAATCTGGGTGGCGCTGTAACCGGCTTCGCTGAGGATGGCGCGGCTGTGTTCGCCATAGCCGGGGACAGCGCCGGGCTGAAAGTTCAGATCGCCGAAGCGAACCGGGCTGCGAAGCCAGGGCGCGCCACCCGCGCCGATGCCGAACAGCCCACGCGCCTGGGTGTGGGGATTGGCGGCCATCTGCTCAGGGGGCAGCACCGGGGCGAAGCAGCAGTCGGCATTTTCCAGCAGGGGCAGCCATTCGGCCAGCGTTTTCAGGGCGAAAATCTGCTCGATTTCGGCACGCAGATAATCCTGCCGGGCGGGTTCAAGATAATCCGGCAGCAGGTCGGGGCGGTCAACTGCCGCGCAGAAATTAGCCCAGAATTTGGGTTCGAGCGCCGAAAGCGACACCGCTTTATGGTCGCGCGTGTAGTAGATGTTATAGCAGGCCGCGCCGCCCGTCAGGCCGCCTTCGCCCGCGCCCGTCCCGTTCAGTTCGGCATCAATCCAGGCCACGCCAGCGAACGGAACTGCCGCATCAAAAAGCGAGGCATCCACAAACGCGCCTTCGCCCGTTTGGGCGCGGCCCACCAGGGCGGCACAGATTCCGGCGAAGGCCAGATACGCGCCCGCGATGTCCGCCACCTGACCACCGAGCGGCTGCGGCGTCCGCATCGCCCCGGTCAGCCCGGCGACAGCAGTATAGTTGAGGTCATGACCGCCCCGGCTGGCATAAGGGCCAGTCGCCCCCCAGCCGGAAATGGCGCAGTAGACCAGGCGCGGATTGACAGTTTTCAGGACGGCATAGTCGCAGCCGAGGCGTGTCATGACATCAGGGCGGAAGCCTTCGACCAGCACATCAGCAGTTTCGACCAGCTTTTTCAGCACGGCCACGCCGTCCGGCTGTTTCAGATCAAGGATGAGGCTGCGTTTGCCCCAGTTGATGGCGCGGAAATAAGCGCCCAGGCCGTCCACCTGCGGCGGCATCCAGCGCGAATAATCTCCCCCGTTCGGGTCTTCGATTTTCACCACCGCCGCCCCCATGTCGGTCAGCATCATGGTGGCGACTCCGCCGGGGAGCAGCCGGGTCAGATCGAGAATGCGAATGCCTTGCAGCGGTAGGGTCATGGTGTGTGTTCCAGCGGTCATCAGAAAATGTCTGATCAACAATAGCTCAGGATTGTACCACCTCACCTCATGGAAACCCCCAATAATTACGGCAAACGCATCAAACGATTCCTGCGGTTCACAAAAGATCAGAACGAACCACAGAGGCACAGCCTTTACAGAGAATGAGGGGAAATATGAATTTCGCTCTGTGTTCTCTGTGTCTCTGTGGTTCAAAATGACTTTTAATGGCTGTCTGATTTTGATGCGCTTCCCCAACCCCCAAAAATCCGTATCGTCATGGGACACTTATCGGTTTATAGTTGAATAGGATGATGTAGGACAGGAGTTTTTATTGTGCGTTTAAATTTTATGCGCTGGGCGCTGCTGATCTGTGTGCTGGCGATCACCATGTCGGGCGCAGCCGCCCAGGAAACTGTTACGCCGGATGCTGATGGCGATAAGCTGGGCGCGGGCGTCGCAGCGGCGGCGGCAGAGCCGGAAGGCGTGCGCGTCATTATCAGCCTGCGCCCACCAGCGGCGGGCGGCGCGGTTGGCAGTCGGGAAGCGGCGGCGGCGGTTGCTGCTGCCCAGGCGGAAGTAATCGCCGAAACACCCGGCCTGACGCCGGACTATCGTTACAGCCATGTCCCGGCGCTGGTGGCTACCGTCACAGAAGACGAGCTGGCCGCGCTGCAAACCAACCCGGATGTCCTCTATGTACAGGTGGATGAACGGACGATTGCCCATACGGTAGACAGCGTTCCGGCGCTGGGGGCCAACATCGTTCACAGCACCTACGGCATCACCGGAGCCGGGGTGCGGGTGGCGGTGCTGGATACCGGCGTCGATACCGATCATCCTTACATCGCTGGCAGCATCGTGGCCCAGCAGTGTTTCAACCAGGGCAGCCCGTTTGGCGCGGGTGACTGTCCGCCTTCCGGCACGATAACCGGCATCAGTGCGGAAGATGGCAATGGACACGGCACCAACGTAACCGGCATCATCACCTCCAACAACGCCACCTACAAAGGCTTTGCCCCCGACTCGGAAATTGTGGCGATACGGGTGCTGGGGTCGAATAACAGCGGTTGGGTTTCGGACTGGGTGGCTGGTTTGAACTGGATTATCGCTAACCAGGGTGCGCTGCAAGTCGATGTCATCAATATGAGCCTGGGGACATTCACCCTCTACAGCGGCAACTGCGACGCGCAAAACCCGGCGACGGCCAATGTGCTGGCGCAGATCAACGCGCTGGGAATCGTCGTCTTCGCCTCCAGCGGCAACCAGGGGTCGGCGACCATGCTGGCTTCCCCGGCCTGCAACAGCCATGTGATCGCGGTGGGCGCGACTTATGATGCTAACCTGGGCGCGGAACCCGACACTGGCACCTACAATTCGCTCTTTGGCGGGTCGTGGCCTGCCTGTGCCGATGCGGCGACTAACCTGTTCAAGATCACCTGCTTTACCAATAGCAACGCCATGCTGGATATCCTCGCGCCCGGCGCGCGCATCAGCAATGCTTACCTGAACGGCGGGCTGGCGACCTATCGTGGCACCTCGCAGGCGTCACCGACGGCGGCAGGCATCGCGGCACTGATGCTGGATGCCAATCCGTCGCTGACACCGGCTCAGATCGAGTCGATCATGAAATCCACTGGAACACCTGTTACTGATGGTAAAAATGGGCTGACATTTCCAGCAATCAATGCTCAGGATGTTATAGAATATTTCATCCCACAGCTTAGCTTTCCTCTCAATAACTCGGTTCTGGCTAGTGTGCAGCCTGCTTTCACATGGACAAATATCCTTGGCGCAAGCAGCTACGAAATTCAGATTGGCAAAACTTCACCACCCACAACGCTTTACAGTGCGACAACCAATACCTTTACTCTGCCCTGGCAACTGCTGCCGGGAGAGTATTATTGGCGGGTGAGAACGGTTTTCCCCAGTGGTGATCGCACTGCCTGGGGTGAAATTCGCAAAGTGGAATTGCAGACACCATTAAATAATGCGCCACCACGTGACGTATACACCACTGGCTCGGTGACATTCACCTGGAATCGCATCAGCTTTGCCGAAGGGTATCAGATTCAGATCGCCCGCAATGCCACCTTTACCGATCTGTTCCTGACGAGTGCGCCGCTTAGCACTGCCACGCTCTCCTATTCAATTGGCCTCTCGCAGAGCGGCTTGTATTACTGGCGGGTGCGGGCGCTCAAGCCGGATGGCACCTGGGGCGCGTGGGGCGCGGCCCAGATGGTCTACATGGACTTGTATTAACGTAGGGGGCGCGCCTGTCTGTGCGCCCATGCTGTGTGCTGGCGCTGTAGGGGAGGGTTTCAAACCCTCCCCTGCTTCTAACCTGGCATGATAACTGATTTTCATCTTGGTCATTATGCTGGTTTTACACCTCACCCCGCTGCACTTCGCCTGGCTCCCGCTCTCTAAGCACTGGTTCAGCGGACGACACTTTGAAGCAGCTTTAAAATTTCCCTCACAGACATGGGTATTTGCTCCCCCTCTCCATCGCAATGGTTCAGTGGACGACACTTTTTAAGTAGCTTTAAAATTTCCCTCACAGACATGGATATTTGCTCCCCCTCTCCATCGCAATGGGGAGAGGGCTGGGGGGAGGGGTGAAGGCGAGCTATCACCCCTTTCATCAAAACTGTCGTCCCCTGAAAGCAGGGGAGAGGGCTGTGCATGACTCAAGCGAACGGGGGTGAGGATGTGAGCGAAGAAAATCAAACTGACATAATGCCTGACTTTTAACTCAAAAATCTCCCCTCAAAATCGAAACAAATGTTATGACAAATGTTTCACCTTTCGCCCTGTTTCCCTGCTAAACTGTCTATATGGATTCTCTGTGTCCGCTGTGCCGCTGTAGTGAAATCTTTTGACGATTGACTACCGACTACCGGCCCAAATGATAAAAATGCCTGATTCCCATTTTCACCATTTCACCGCCGCCGCCATCAGCCAGCCGGAAATGGCGGCGGAACACCCAAAAAAACAGATCACCGCCACCGCCGCCGCCGCCGCCATCACAATTCGTAATCCTGACTTGAGTTTGAACCTCCGGCGTGCCTGGCCAATATGATCGAAATGCCTACCCCGGCAGGTACGGTTCGGTGTAGTAGCTGGTCAGGTCGCCCTCGGCAATCCAGCCTTCGTAACGCTCGTAGCGCACTTTGTACCAGGCATAAGCCCGGTCGCCGTCCTGGGTACAGACTGGCCCTTCCAGCACATAAAACGTCTGGCGGATGGGGATGCCGGTGATGATCGGGCCGTCCGGCTCGGCTCGCAGGTTGATCGGGCGTGGATCGTCCGCCAGCACGCGCCCGCGTTCGTCGAGCAGCAGGCGGGTACGCGGCGCACCGGGGCAAATCGGCGTCGGTGAAGGCGGAAGCGTCGGCATGATGAAGGCCGTTGCCGTTGGCGTGGCCGGTTCTGGCTCACGCTCGCTGGCTGTGGGCGTATCGGCTGCGGCAGGTGAGGCAGTGGGCGCGGCAGCGGGCGCGGCAGTCGAATTACAGGCGGCAGCGGCCAGCAGCATGAGCAGCAGCAGTTGAAATAGGGGCAGATTCGTTTTCCTCATAAGGCCGCATTGTACCCCATCAGACCGGCATCTACCGTTCGCTTTCCCTACCTTGTGCCGTTGATAGCCTTATCGTAAGATAGAATAGTGGGGCAGGCTGACCAACCTGCCCCGTTTTCCATTCATTATGCAAATGAACAGGCAATGACCAAAAGCATTTTTATCAGCAGTACCAGTGTTGACCTGCGCCAGTACCGGCAGGCGGCGATTGACGTTTGCAACAACCTGGGTTTCGAGCCGATTGCGATGGAAAATTTCGAGGCGATGGGCGTCGGCGCGACCGAAGGCAGCAAACGTAAACTGCGCGAAGCTGATCTCTACATTGGCATCACGGCCCACCGCTATGGCTATATTGAAGCCGGTTATGACCGCAGTGTGACCGAAGTCGAGTTCGATTACGCTGGCGAACGCGGCCTTGACCGGCTCTGCTTCATGGTTGACCCCGACCATGCCTGGCCGAAAAGCGCCTTCGACAGGAAGAATGCTGAACGTCTGCAAGCCTTCAAGGACAAAATCGATAAAACGGTCATCCGGGCGCTCTTCACCACCGTCGAGGATTTCCGTCAAAAGCTGCTGCAAGCGCTGGTGAACTGGCAGGAATGGCGCACAGCCCGCAGCGGCGAGCTGGACGCGGTGCTGGCGACCCAGCCGGAAGACATCCCCGGCCAGCCGGAAACGCTGGTCGGGCGCGATGAACTGCTGGCGGAAATCAATGCCCTGCTGGATAAAGGCAAGCGCGTGCTGCTGCAAGGTTTCGGCGGCATGGGCAAAACGGCGCTGGCAGCCTCGCTGGCTGCTGGCCGAATCGCCGAGGATAAAGGGCCTGTGCTGTGGCTGCGGGCCGGTACGGAAGACCGCGATGGTCTGTTCGCGGCGCTGGCACGGGCTTTCAATGCTCAGCAAACGCTGGCGAAAGAAACCGGCAGCGCCAATCAGGCGCGTGTCGTCCGCCTGCTGCTGGCGCAGCATCATGTGCGGCTGGTGGTGCTGGACGATGTGTGGAACGCCCGCGCCCTGACGCAGTTGTTGAATGTCAATGCTTTCCCCCAGGGGGTGGCGGTGCTGGTCACGTCGCGGCAGCGCTTCGTCGGCCTGACCCGGCTGGATGTGGGGCGTTTGTCGCGGGCGGCTTCGCTGCATCTGTTGGCCTATCTGTGTGACTGCGTTGATGATGCCGACGCCGATAATCTCTGTGAAAAACTGGGCGACCACGCCTTCGCGGTGCGGTTGGCCGGGTTGACGATGGCGCTCGATGGCCTGACGCCGGGCGAACTGCTGGAACGCATCGGTTCCGCTCCCTGGACACTGGCCGCGCCGGATGGGGCGGAAGAAGAAGGCCGGGGCAGCTTTGAAGACCTCCTCAAGGCCAGCATGTACACCCTCGACCCGGAAGCGCAGGCGACTTTTCTGGCTTTTGGCGTATTTTTCACGGCCAGCGCCACGCCGGAGCTGCTCTCGATTTATATGCGGCAGGATCAGACGCAAGTCGAAGAAGCGCTGAATCGCTTGCAGCGGCGCGGTCTGGCGGAGCGGGTGGCGGAAACCGATGAGCGGGCTGTCGAGTACCGGATTCACGATCTGGCCTACAGCTATGCCAAAGCGCAAACGACGGACGAACAGCGTCACCGGGCGATGGATGCCTGTCTGGAATATCTGCGCCGTTACAAAGACCCCGTAGCAGAAAATTTCGCCGCCCTGCGCTCCGAGCTGGACAACTTCATTGGGGCGGTCAACTGGGCGATCACGGTTGAGCGTTATGTCGATGTCGAGCGCTTTGCCGAGTGGCTCTATCGCGGTTTTGACAGCGACACCACCGAAGGCTTTCTCCATCTGCAAGGGTACGCGGTAGTGGCGACGTCGCTGCTTTCGCATGCCTCTACGGCTTCGGAAGCGCTGGGTGAGCGGCTGCATCAGTCTGCCTATCTCGGCAACCTCGGCAGCGCTTACCGCGATCTGGGTCAGGTCAAGCAGGGCATGAAATTTTACCGGACAGCGCTGAAAATTTACCGCGATCTGGGCGATACTTCCGGCGAAGGCATCACGCTGGGGCGGCTCGGCATCGCTTACCGGCTGCTGGGGCAGGCTGAACCGGCCATCGACCATTTGCAGCAGGCGCTCGATATTGCACGGCGCTACCGTGATGAACGGGCTGAGGGCATCAACCTGGCGAATCTCGGCATCGCGCACCGGCTGGCAGGGCAGATTGACCGCACCATCAGCTATCTGGAGCAGGCGCTCGATATTGCCCGTAAGCGCGGCGACAAACGCGGCGAGGCTATCAACCTGGGCAACATTGGCGATGCCTACCGCGACCTGGGCGACCTTGACCGAGCCATCAACTATTACCAGCAGGCGCTCTCACTCTCCCGCGAAACCCGTGACCGGCGTGGCGGCGGCATCAACCTGGGGCGCTTGGGCGATGCTTACCGAGGCAAAGGTGATTATGAACGTGCGGTGGAACACCTCGGCTGGGCGCTCGATATTGCCCGTTAGAGCGGCGACAATCGCGGCGAGGCCAGCAACCTGGGTCGGCTGGGCGATACCTACCGTGACCTGAATGATATGACGCAGGCGGTGGAGCATCACCAGCGGGCGCTGGAAATCACCCGGCAGATGGATGACAAACGCGGTGAAGGTTATACACTGGCCGATCTGGGGGACGATTATCTGACCCTGGGCGAGCATAAACGCGCTGTCCAGCACTTGCAGGAAGCGCGGGCTATTTTTGTCGCGCTGGGGATGCAGAACCGCCTCAGCGACCTTGACCGCAAACTGGAACAGGCCCGCAAAACCAAAAAGGGTTAGCAATCGCTGAATGCCCCTATGAAGGAATCGTTTCTGTAGGGAGAGTTTGCCCCCTGCCGCATCAATTCGTTTCGATCTTATCGCGTACCTGTTCAACCACATTCACCAGCACTTCGTAGGGCTGTGCGCCGCTGACGAGATACTTTTTGGCAAAAATCAGCGCTGGGACGCCTGTTAAACCGAGCAGACCTGCCTGGTCAACATCCATTTGGACTTCCTCATCATAAGCCGGTTCATCGAGCGCGGCGGCGAATGCCTCACCATCCAAACCAACTGATTCAGCAATCTCCCGCAGGACGGTGCGGTCACTGATGTCGCGGGCATCCTGCCAGTAGGCGCGGAAGGTGGCGTCGTGGTAAGCCTCGCCCATGCCCTGAGCATCAGCAAATTTTGCGCCAATGAGCGCATCGCGGCTGCTGATGCCAAACGGGCCGGAATTGATCTCGATGCCATAGCGCTCTCGCGCCATTTGCTCCATCTGCGGGCGAGTCTGTTCAATACGCTGGCGATAGGAGTCGGGCATTGGCGGCGACCCGGCAGGGCGTAGTTCAAATGAGTGCCAGGTGACTTCGACGCCGTGCGATGCTTTCAGTTTGTCGATACTGGTCGATGCCAGAAAGCACCAGGGACAAACAAAGTCCGACCAGACATCAACGGGGATAGGAATTGTCATGGTGATTGCTTCTTCATATTTCATCGACATTTAACAGGCATATCTTTAGAGGGATGCACAGCGAGACATATTACGTTGCTGCCTGAGTATTTATCGCTGTTTCTCAATTACTGAAAACTGACCACATCTATGGTGAAGGGCAGGCGCGGCGAACGGCCCGGCACAACCAGCGGCTGCGAATCGAAATTGGTCACATAGAGCGCATTTGCCTGTGGGCTGTAATCGACATCACTTCCGCCTCGGAATAACCCGGCAATATAAGTCAGTGAATCGCCTTCAATACGGACGATACCGCTCTGCGCCAGCGCCGCTACATAAATCGTGCCATCCGGCATCACGGTCAGACCATCGAAGCCGGGAGCATCGGGCCGATCATCATGGGCATATATTATGTCAGTAGTCGCGCCATCGAGCGATACGCGATAGAGGGTGTCGAGCAGACCATCGGTGATGAGGATAGTATCGGTTGAAGCGTCATAAGCCAGCCCGGTTGGCGCGTATTCTTCTTTTCCTTCAACGGCTGGCGATTGCCACCACATAATGCCATTTTCGCCATTGGCGTCGAAAAGCCAGACTTCATCACGTCCGCGGTCACTGACGTAAACAAAGCCAGCCGCGTCTACCGTCACATCGTCGGGGGCGATGAAACCAGCGGGAATGGTCGCAAAGGTTGTGACAGTGGTTTTATCCGGTGAGAGGCGTTTGAGATCACCGCCGCCTGTGCGCGGGTCAGCATCATTCTGATCGACGATCAGGATGCTTCCATCAGGCGCGACGGCCAGCCCGGCTACCGCGCCAATTGCCTCGCGCGTGCCGGGAATTTCACTCGCCTGTCCTTCGGCATCAATGGCCCACAACGCGCCTGTGACATAACTGCCGCTGTAAACAGTGCCATCGGCCCCGACGACGAGGGCTGCCGGATACGCATCATCGTCGGGCAAGGCGGCGAATTCACGCACAGTTACATTTTCTGAAAGGGCAACGCTTTGGGTCGCGCTCTGGGAATTGAGACCGTTGAAAATCAGCAGCACCGTAATGCCTGCCAGCGCCAGCAGGCCGCCGATCATGATAAGGGCGAAAACCATAATGCGCTGCCGCCGGGGAAGTCTTTGAATGTTCTGGAGCATGATAGTAAAGCCTGTTAGGTGACAACCGAAGGCTGCTAAAATAATCAGCCAGCGACTGTCAGCGATCTGATGATAAAAATTGCGCCGAGGCTGACACCCCAACCGGCGTATCCTACCAACAGCATCGGTATTAAACCCCAGCCCGCGCGGGCGGCCAGCCATGCGATCAGCACGAAGACCATTGACGGCCAGATGTTGATGAACAGCGACTCGGTGAACTGCGCCATCGCCGCTTTATCCGTTCCTTCGGCGGCGTAGATAATCCACAAAGCCAGCGGCACATTGATCGGCATGGTGGCGGTGATAGCTGCCAGCGTTTTCGAGTATTCGCGGAGGACAGCAACCAGAATGATGATACCCATTGAAATCAGCACTGGCAGCACACGCGACCAGACAATCGTCATGATTATACTCCGCTGAGATGAAAGAGCGATCAGAAAACGAGTCGTCAGCAAACCGTTTTCAGCAGTTGAACAGCCGCATCCCGGCGTTTAGACGATATAAAATTGTGCAGGGAAGGTTTCAACCCCTCTCCTGCACAATCATCGGGATTCAGCCTGATTCAATCAGCAAGGGACAGCATTATTTGCTGACATCCCCTTTGTTTAGTGCTATGGAGCGGGTGGCGATTCCCGTGTCAGATTCGGGATTTCCAGCGCGACGTTGTACTGCACATCGTTCTCATAGAATTGCAGCGATGGCGGAGAAGTCCGCAGCAGCGTCCACAGCACGCGCACATTGCGGTCAGTAATCCAGCGGCGTTCGCCAGCAGCAGCCAGCTCCGCCAGACTGAGGCCGTTGGCCGCCGCGTCCCAGGGGATGCCGGGTGCGGTGGGATCGTAGCCTACCACCTGCGCCGAGACATAGGCCGCAGCAGGTTCGTAAAGTGCCGGGGCGCGGCTGGTTCCCTGGCACTGGCGCAGCAGCCGTTGATAATAATCAAATGTCCAGCCCGAAAATGCATCGGTGACATGGTTAACGTTATTGACGAACAGCGCCAGCGTCTCAACGACGGGGGATACATCACTGGCCGGGGCATTATCTGCGCGGGGGGTGTATTTATAATACTGTTCGCTGAGAGCCATGAAATTAACAAATTCCCGAATCTGATCGTCGCTCAGGCGATCTTCTAAAACCTGAATATTAAACGGGCCAAGCTCATTAGTCCAGACGATATGGTTATAGACATAGATGGTGCAGGGAGGTATTTCGTTGCGGCTCAGGAATGGGTCGCCATTGCCGCCGGTGACATCAGCCCGAAAAACAATGGTTTCCGGCTTGCGATCCCACTCGATGACCGCGCCACTTTCCGCAACTGGCGCGGGGGCGGGGTTATTGGCGCAGGCAGCCAGCCAGATAAGTAATGACAGCAGACCGAATAAACGTTTTGCCATGAAGAACTGCTCCCCTCAGATAAATGCAGAGTCGTCTCATGCTTCAGTTTACAGCAAAATATGGAAGCCGATGACTGAAAAGATTCAGCGGATGACTTATTGCTTATTTCAGTTACAGCCTTTTGTCATCCGCCTTATTTTACCTGGCTGCCAGGCTCTATCTGACCACAACCGGCAGCATTGTCCAGTTATCGCCGTCGGTTGTCCACCACAGACGCGCCCCTTTTGCATCCAGCACCCACAATTTATCCGGGTACTGATAATCAATGCCTGTCAGGATGGATGTGCCTTCGCCGGGGAGACCAATGTCAATCCAGGCCGCGCCCGCCCGCCGGTATAATACTCCGCCAGAGACGGCATAAAACTGATTATTGAAAACCTGCATGGTGGGACGCAGATCGCCATTCTGGATGGGTGCGAAGGCCGTCCAGGTTTTGGCGGACGCATCCCAGCGCAGCATATCGGCATTGGTCACGGCGACAAGCTGCCCTTCAGCATCGACCCAGATGGCCGTTGCTTTGGCCGGGGTTTCAACCGGCTCCCAGCTCAAACCCAGGTCGGGCGTCAGGAATAACTGATCGCCATTGAGCAGCACATGATCGTGATTGCCGAGCATCACCATTTCGCGGGCAGGTTCGTTTGGCAGCGGTATGGCAAGGTCGCGCGCCCTGTCCAGTTCGATACCACCAGCCGGGAAGCGGTGAACTGCACCATTTCCCAGCGCGAATACATATCCATGCATGACCTCTATACGGCTCACGGGCTGGTCGCCCAGCAGCGACCACTCGCTATCCTTCAGGGTATAGCTGCCAGCGTCGGTAGCAGCCCAGATTTGGCCGCGCCCATCAACATAGGCATCGCGTACCGGTGCGCCTGGCGAATAAGACGACCAGCTTTCGCCATCTGCATTGGGCTTGAGGAAATCCCCGTCGGTTGTAATCAGATAGGGCAGATCCAATCCCTGTCCGGCTACAACGCGGATCGGCGCATTTCCCACCGGGAGCGGAGTTGGTGCAGGTTCAAGCGCCCCTGTAGTGGAGGTTGCGGTTGTGGTGGTGAAGACGCCACCGATGAGGAATGTCAGCCCAACTGCGACCAGGCCGCCCGCCAGCAGACTCGATGCCAGCGGCGGGCGCAACCGGCTTTCGCCGAGGAAAAATCCGCCAATAATCAGCGCCGCCAGCCCGATGACCAGCAGCACCAGTGTCCGGTTGGTTAGTGGGATATTCGGGTCGCGCGGGGGCGGAGTGATAAAAGTTGGCAGGCTTAACACCGGCTTGAAATCGGCGAGTGCATCAAATTTATCCGGGCGCTGGACGGTGGCCCGGATGCGCCATTCGCCCGGTACACTCAGATTTGAGCCGCTGATGGTGTAAATACCCTCTCCCTGATGCTGCGGGCGCAGTTCACTCTCGCCCAGATTTTGTTCCTTGCTTTCAAAACGCATCCGAATCAGGTTTGCATCCTCTACAGGCGCACCATTGGTATCGGTCAGCCTGAGCGTGAACAGGTTGTCGCCGACCCAGCCGGGAGTAATAGCCAGCTCAAGATTAAGATCATCGTTGGTCAGCGTCTCGACAATCGGAGTGGGATCGGGCAGGCGGGGCTGAGAAGCACGCAAATCGAGGGCCGTCCGCGAAGGTGCAATCGAAGTCATAACGCCAACTGCCGCTAACACACCCATCGTCAGCACAATTTCAGCCCCCAGCAGGCCGCGCAGTTTGCCGCCCCAGGCTTCGTTTCCGGCACGCAGTTCGCGGCCTGTCACCAGCAGGTTTATTCCCGCCAGCCCGATCAACGGCAAAATCAGCAGTAGCTTGATGATCAGCGTCGCGCCATAAGTGGTTGTCAGCAGCCCTTCCAGCGAGCCGACTTGCAACCACGAGGCATAAATCCCGGTGACGATCAGCGCTATGACGGATACACGGGCGAAATTGGAGAAATAGCCAACCAGCGCCGACAGCGTTTGTGCTGCCGCGTTTGTACCGCGCCGTACCGGGCCGATCACCAGCCCAAGAGCGACCAGGCCGCCAACCCACAAGGCCGTCGCGCTCAGGTGCAGCCAGTCCGCGCCGATAGAAAGGGTCGAATCTCTGGCGGCGCTGGCATGGCTGAAGAGGCTGTTGGTCAGCAGTAAGCCCAGGCCGAGCAGGAAAGCGACCCACAAAAACCAGCGGTCGTCACGGGCGAAGTACAGCGATAGTCCCAGCCCAACCCACAGTGCCATCCGCGCCAGCCATATCTGGCCGAAGCGGGTATCGGCAATGAAACCCTGCAAAACTGTGCCGTCAATGGCCGTCAGCAGCGGATTCCCGGTTGAAAGCGCATATTGCAGGGCGAGCAGCAGCAGCCCGCTCACCCCTGCCAGCGCCCAGCCTAACCACAATACACTTTGCATTCGTCGCTCTGCCGCCATATTTTCGCCGGAGACAGCAGGCCGCCAGACGAACATCCAGAAGCCCAGGCCACCTACTGCCAGCGACAGGCTGAATAAGTTCACCCAGCGTATCAGGCTTCCATCTATCGGGATAGTTTCCTCGACCAGTGCGATAGTGCCGAAGCCACCGGCGGCCTGGCCGACGATGAAAGCGAAACTGCCTTGCGATGGATGACCATCAGCCGCCGACAGTGCCCGCCATACTACCGTATACAGGCCATCGGGCAGGTCGCCCGGCGTGAGCGACATCTGAAAACGGTCTGTCGGGTCAACGATGCTGGCAGGCATTTCGACGATATTGCCGCCTGAGTCACGTAAGCGGATGCTGCTGAAATCAGGTTCCAGCGGTTCGGTGAACCATAGGCGAATCACTGGCGGCGCTTCGACCAGAATCGAATTAGGCAGTGGTTCAGAGCGGGCGAGGTTGGCATGTGCCGAAACCAGGCGGACGCCGATCAACATGGCGGCGATGATAATGCTGACGGCGACGAATCTGCGAAGCATGGGTGACACCTCAATAAAACAACGGAGGGCAGAACAGTATCTATTCTACCCCCTCGCGTGTGATCTTTTTAGCGCCTTAGGCCAGGTGAAGCTTTAAGCATCGACTTAAAGCAAAACACCGCTCGTTTATGGAAACTGAATGTCCTCAATTGGTTCGACTGTGCTGAATTCACCTTCAGTCGAGGAGAAAGTTTCATCAACTTCTATGTCGCCAATCGTGCCAAAAACGCGGAAGCTGTAATCGCCGGGTTGAGTCGGAATGAGATCGGCGGTGTAGCTGCCTGGTTCACCATAAACAGCGCGCAGGCGCAGTGTTTTGGTTCGTCCGCCGTAAGTCACTTCAATCTGGAGGGTATCTTCCAGACCGGTGATTGCTGCTTCTTCATCAGCATGTTCGCTTCCCATGTCACTGTGTTCGCCCTCGGCTTCACCTTCTCCGCCATGTTCACCGTGTGGTGTTACCGTAAATTCCGGGCCATTGAAGAGATTGGTGTAAGCAGGTTCAGCGCGCCAGCCAAAGACGATGGTATATTCCCCAACTTCGCGGCCTTCATGAGCGGTAGCAGGCGCAGCCAGTGCCAACAGTAGCAGAGTCAAAAGGGCGATCAGGCGCAGGTTCTTCATTCGTTGCTCCGTGTGATTTTTTGATAAGACTAACATTTTATCGCACTGATTAGCGATAGCAATCATGGATATGTATCCATTCAGCGGCGCTTGCCCAGCCGCGCCCCCAGCCACCAGCCACCAGCCGCCGCCGCCAGCCCAATGACTACAATCAGGATAATCTGGCCCGGCTCAGCAGCAGGTTCTGGCTGAACCAGCGCCATCTCCGGCGCGACAGGCAGCGTGGGCGTTGGCTGTCCAGGTTGCAATTCGGCTACGGTGATGGTGATGCTGGCGGGCATTCCCAGATCAGCATGGTCGGTATCCCCCAGGCTGGCGCAGATTTTATAGGTGCCAGGCTTCAAATCGAGCAGGGCGTCTGGCTGATAGACCATCCCTGCTAATGCACCATTTACCCAGATGTGCCAGTGTCGTGCTTCAGAATTGAGCGCGAAATTTTGGGTTTCCACGCGGAAAGCAATTTGCTCGCCATAAACCGTGCTGCCATCTGCCGGAGCGACGAGGCGAATAGCGGGTGCGTCTGCCCCAACTGGCAGCGGTCTGTCGGCGGGGAGCAGTGCCTCACAATCGACAGACGCACCGGCACCAGCGGCAGTTTGTGGCGCGGCGGGCAGCGTAGCGGCAGGCGTGCCTTCCCCGGCGGCCTCCACCGTAATCAGGATGACGTCCGGCGTGCCGATGGGCTGAGCGCGGCTGTCGGTCATCACGGCGCAAAGCTGGTATGGCCCCGGTTCGAGGTTGACCAGCGCATCCAGCTCGTAACTCTGCGTTAGTTGATCGCCGTTGACCCACAGCGCCCAGTAATTACCGTCGGTATTGAGGTGGAAATTCTGCAACTGTACGGTCACGGCAAACTGTGCCCCGTAAACGGTACTGCCGAAAGCCGGAGCGATGATACGAATGGCAGGCTCGTCGGAAGCGATGGGGCGGGGTGTATCGGCCTCGAACTGCTGCTGACATAGTTCGGGCGCGGAGATCATCTGGGCAGCGGCAGGAGCAAGGGCTATAAAACCTGCCATGATCGCAGTAATCAGGGCGAAAAAGCGCATCTTTTCACTCAAATTCCGGTGCAATCGACTCTGCTGCCACTATAGCACTGCGCGATAAGTCTGGCTATGGTGCGTCCGCGAACAAAAAGGCTGTCCCCAGCGAGGATAATTCTTTTGTCTTGTAGGGGAGGACTATAAGTTCTCCCCTACATGGTAACGCCTATTTACAGGCTATTTGGCGTAATCGACAGCACGGGTCTCGCGGATGACCTGCACCTTGATCTGACCGGGATACTGCATCGTTTCCTCGATTTTGCGGGCGATGTCCCGCGCCAGTTGCAGCGATTTCAGGTCGTCAATCGTCTCCGGGCGGACGATGATACGCACTTCGCGCCCGGCTTGCAGGGCATAGCTTTGTTCCACGCCGTCAAATGTGTTGGCGATTTCTTCCAGTGTTTTGACGCGCTTGATATAGGTTTCCAGGCTTTCGCGCCGTGCGCCGGGCCGCGCGCCGGAAATCGCGTCTGCCGCTTCGACGATATAGGCTTCGACGCACTCCTGCTCAACCTCGTGGTGATGGCTGGCGATGCAGTTGACGATCTTGGCGCTGACACCGTAACGCTTGGCGATTTCCGCGCCGATGATGGCGTGTGTGCCTTCGACCTCGTGGTCTACTGCCTTGCCGATGTCGTGCAGCAGGCCACCTGCTTTGGCGAGGTTGACATCCGCGCCCAATTCAGCGGCGATCATCCCGGCGATATGCGAGGTTTCAATCGAGTGGGCGTGCTGATTCTGGCCGTAGCTGGTGCGGAATTTCAACCGCCCCACCAGTTTCAGCACTTCGGGATGCAAACCGGGGATACCGGTTTCATAGGCAGCACGTTCGCCTTCTTCACGAATCGTCTGTTCGACTTCCAGCTTGGCGTCTTCTACCAGCTTTTCGATACGCGCTGGGTGGATACGGCCATCCACCACCAGCTTCGCCAGCGCCCGTTTGGCAACTTCGCGCCGCACCGGGTCAAAACTACTGATAGTCACGGCTTCGGGCGTATCATCGACTACCACATCAACACCGGTTGCCAGCTCAAAAGCGCGAATGTTGCGCCCGCTGCGCCCGATAATGCGGCCTTTCATTTCGTCACTGGGGAGCGGAACAACGCTCACCGAAATTTCGCTGACATGCTCGGAGGCCAGACGCTGCACCGCCAGCGCGATCACATCGCGGGCGCGGGTATCGGCTTCCTCGCGGGCTTCGGCTTCTACCTGCCGGATGACCCGCGCCATATCCGCACGGGCGTCCCTTTCGACGGCAGTGACCAGTTCTTTTTTGGCCTCATCCACTGTCATCTGGGCGATGCGTTCCAGTTCCTCAATGCGCTGCTGCTCCAGCCGCTGAAGGTCATGCTGCTGTTTGTCCATACGGCTCTGGCGCTTGTTCAGATTTTGATTCTGTAATTCCAGGCGTTCCAGACGCTTGTCAATGTCTTCCCGGCTGCGGCGGAGGCGTTCATCCTCTTTGTCGAGTTCACGGCGGCGGCGGGCTGTCGTCTGTTCACTTTCCTCCAGCAGTGCTTTGGCGCGTTCTTCCACTTCGCGCAAATTTGTTTGTGCCTGCTCCTGTGCCTTGCTGACAATCTGGCGGGCTTCGTCCTCCGCCTGAGTACGCCGGTTAGTCCCGCGCGAATTCTGGGTATAAAGCAGGCCGAAAATACCGATGCCAATGCCGATCACCAGGGCGATCAAAGGTAGTATGACTGAACCAATGTCCATTGCTATTCCTCATCATGTGGGGTGTCTGTCCTCTGGTCGAAATAATCAGGGTCGTCCGCGTCGAATTCGTCAATCAAACGTTCGATCACGTCCCGCGTGGTGGTGTAGGAAAATCCCCGACGCTGCAAAAAGCCGGTCAGCTTTTGCTTAAAGATAGGTTTTGTCTGACCGCGCAAACGTCGTGACTGCTTTATCGCTGCCTGGTATGCCATCTCGCTCTCGCTGGTTTCACCCAGCGCTTCTCCGATAATGGCGTCAGCCAGCCCTTTTTGTCGAAGTTCCTGGCGCAGCGCTTTATGACTCAACGGTTTGAACTCGCTCCGGTTCTGCACCCAGAAGCGGGCGAAAGCCTCATCATCAAGATAGCCCAGCGCCGTTAGTCGTTCGACAGCCGCCTCGATCACTTCCGGCGGTATATCCTTTTCTTTCAGATTGCGTCGCACTTCGCTTATACTGCGCGGGCGGTAGCTGAGAAAGTTGGCAGCCGAATCCACCGCACGCAGCACATCATCTGCACCGCGCAGCGCTGCGATTTCGGCCTCAGAAAGTACCTGTCCTTTTCGCAGCCGCGCCGCTTCCATCAGGCTCAGGCCAAACGCAAATTCGTCGTCGATGTAAACATTGACGCGGTCTTTGTTACGTTTCTGGATTTCCAGCGCTGTGATGACGTTGTTCGCCATCGCTCCTCGCTTAAAATGCAAACAGCCGCAGTCACATCAATGCAACCACGGCTGGGCATTCAAGCTCAGTTGAGAACGCTTATGCTGCTGTGCGTCCGATCAGTCTGCTGTTCTCACCAACGCCAAAATCGCCCCCTATGGCATGGCGCAGGTGTGTTCATGTTCACTGATGGGCTATCTGCTGCCGCTATCAACCCCTGAAATGTACTATCGTAGCGATGAAAGGCATTCAGTAGCCCGCATAATCAGTCCGACACAGGTTCTACATCCACCCCAAATTATGGAGCGGGTCTGTTCATAAATCAGTCGTTCTGCAACGTCAACCGTGGTTCAGGATTAACAACACCACTGATTTATATTATGCACAATTTAACAGATTTACACAACAGGTCAATTTTGCTGTTCGCCGCCCCCGCCGCTACAATTGCCGGAATGACCACTTCACATAAACGCATCCTCGTCACCGGGGGCGGCACATTCCTCGGTGATAATATCGCTGCCGCGCTGCTGGCTGAAGGCGCGGAAGTCACGCTGCTGGTTCGCCCCGGCGCGGAAGACCGGCTTGGGCCTTTAGCGCAGCGTATCCGCTGGGGGACGGCAGATGTCTGGAATCCGGCCAGCCTGCGCGGGCGGGCGCGCGGCCATGCCACCGTCATCCACACAGTGGGAAGTATGGTGGCTGACCCGGCGCTGGGGCTGAATCATAACTGGCTGAATTTTGCCTCCGCCCGCAATGTCGCCAATATGTGCGTCAGCGATGGCGTACCGCACATGGTGCTGATGAGCAGCGTCCGTGCGCCCTGGGTAAATCCCCATTATCTACGGGCTAAACGCGAGGCAGAAACCTACATGGGGCGGGTTGGACTGCATTCGACCATTATCCGCGCACCGGTTGCCTATGTGCGCGGGGAACGCCGCCATCCCTTTTACTGGCTGATGACGCTCCTGGGCAGTACACCGGTTATTTCCTGGTTTGGCTTTGGACGGATCGCGCCGATGCCGGTGGATATGCTGGCGCGGGGTGTGGCACGCATCACGCTGGACAAAAATCGTACTAAAACCATGTACTATGCTGCTGATCTGCGGAAACGCAACACTGCGCGGGAAGCCCGTCGCGCCGCGCCCATCCTGCCACAGGAAACACCCACCGCTGGCCGTCCCGTTAATCCATTTGACCTGCTGGATGAGGATACGCCCTTCGGCTGGATGCCGCCGAAAAAAGGTGGAGATGACGATTAGCTGGCAGGCGATTTTAAGTGCTTAAACGGGTAGCTACTGCTTTAGCCACGCTGCGATTTTGCGTCCGGCGGCCTGTCCAGAGGCAATGCGGGCGCCAAGCCCAACACCGGCATAATCACTACCGGCCAACGCCACTCCGTCCGGTAAAAAACGTTCCAGCGCCGTCATATTCTCCTGAAAATGGCGTGTAAATGGTGGCAGGGGGTCGGCCTCTGCCCATTTGGAAACATGGCTGATGACGGGATCGGGCCAGCCGAAATCATGTTGAATCGCGCTCAGGAGTGTTTCCGGCGTGGTTCTTTCCAGTGAAAAACGCATCCCTAACTGCACCAGGGTATGGTCAGGTGGGACACGGCTTGGATGTTCGGTTGTCTGATAATAGGCGCAGACAACATCGCCCCAGATGCGCCTGCCAGGATCACGGGTTTCGCCAGCACGGTAGCCAAGCGCGACGCGAATAATGCTGTCATAGCCATAATCCATCAGGCGCAGGCTGACTTCCGGGGCGAAGGTGCGGAACATGCGCTCGACATGGCGAGCAGGTGCGGCCACAATCAGGGCGCGGGCATCGAGCATCAGCCCGTTTTCCATACACAAAGCGAAACGTCCATCGATCTCGCCCAGGCTGCTGACGGCCATTTTATGCAGAAATGTCCCGGTCAGGTCTTTTGCCAGCGCGTCGATGACGGCCTGTGTGCCTTCCTTGAAAGCCACCTGATTGCCCCAGGGCAGATCAAACAGGGCATCCTGTAAGCCGAGTTCCTCCAGAAATGACCAATCTGCGCTGCGAGGAAAGGCAAATGTGCCACTGTCCAGCACGAAACCATCGTGCCGCTGGCTGGCGATACTTCCGCCGAGGCGCTTTTTCACTTCGATCAGCGTATAGGGAATACTGTGCTTTTGCAGTTCGGCAGCCGCTGCCAGCCCGCTCAGGCCGCCGCCAATAATGACAACATCAGGCATAGTTCGTTCCAGGTAATTAGTGACGAGTGGTGAATATTCTACAAAATTGAACGGGCATGGTAAACCGGTTTATGATGAACGGGCGAAACGCACCACCAGCCGCAGGCTTCCGAATTCCAGTTCATCACCATCGCGCAGGCGATAAGGGCGGCCCGCGTTAACCTGAAAACCATTGATGCGGGTGCCGTTGCTGCTGTTCAGGTCTTCAACATAAATGATGCCATCTTCGCCGAATAAAGCCGCGTGCACCCGTGAAACGCCATGCTGCGCTGCTTCATAAGGTGCGAGATCAAGTCCCAGTTCATGTTCTTCGCCTTCGTCAGCGCGGCCAATGGTGATACGCTCACTGAGTCTTAAGTTAATGCTCGTGCGGCTGTCACTTTCGAGTTGCAGGCGCAGAGAAAGGGGCTGGATCAGGTTGGTGTCCTCTGGCTGATGCTCCATTTCGGTTCATTCCTGCTGAAGCAATTATTAAAATCATTCTTGCAGAGAAAGAATGAATTGGCAATAGGGCAGCCACGCCGTACAATCGAGCGCAGCGAAGGAGTCTGCCATGCGTTGGAAAATCATCATGATGCTGTTGGCGCTGCTCCTGTTGGGTTCAGGCGGGGTGACTGCCCGTGAAACCTTACAGGGCGATCAATGCATCGTTACAGCGAGCGAAGTTATTGAGAGCAATCTGTTCATCACCTGCCGCACACTGGTACTGAATGGACGGGTAGAGGGTAATCTGATCGGTGCGGCCACTGATGCGCGCATCGATGGTGAGGTGACGGGAGATGTCTACCTAATCGCCGGACAACTCGACATCGGCGGGACGATTGGCGGTAATCTGCATTTTGGCGGTGCGGTGCTGCGTATTCTGCCGACAGCAGTTTTTAATGATGAACATGCTGACCTGATGAGCCTGAGCCTTAGCACCACGCTGACAGACGGTGCAATACTGCCGGGCGGAATTACGGATGTCGGCTACCAGCTCGTGCTGGACGGTGAAACCGGTGGTGAGGTGAACTTTTGGGGATCGGCGCTGACTGTCAATGGCGCTGTTGGGCGTGATGTGGATGCCAATGTTGGCGATCCTGAATCGGGCATTTCGCAGTTGCAAACGCTGCTCATCCCTTTCTCGTGGGATGTTAACCTGATTGATCCCGGCATCGTAATCACACAGGATGGCCTCGTCGCGGGTGATCTGCGTTACAGCGGGCCGGTTGCAGGACGAATTGAAGGGCGCGTAACCGGCGAAACCGTCTTCACTGAAGTGAATTTACAGCCGGATTTGACGCAGATCATAACCGAAGAACAGGGTGCGCGGCGTGGATTGAGTCTGTATTTATCACAGGTAGTGCGGGAATTCATAACGCTGGGCATCATCAGTTTGCTCGGCCTCCTGCTGCTGCCACGCCCTTTTCAGCTACCGCTGCGCCATATTCAAAGCCGCCCCCTCCCCAGTCTGGGTGTTGGGCTGCTGACCTTTATCCTTTCGTTCCCGATCATTCTGATTCTGCTGCTGCTCTGCCTGCTTATCGTTTTTATTCTGTCTCTCCTGGGGCTGGATAGCCTGCTGCTGGTGGGTGGCGGGCTGCTGGGAATCATGAGCCTCACTGGGGTGAGCCTGTTTTATTTCGTGGCGATTTTCATCAGCCGGGCGATTGTGGCGCTGTGGCTGGGGCGGCTGCTGGTGCGAACGACTCTGGGTGATGATGGCAGTATGCGAATTATCTACATTAGCCTGGCAGTTGGGCTGGCATTGATTGCACTGCTCACGCCGCTGCCCGTTATTGGCTGGGCAGTGAGCGCTGTCGGTGTTTTCCTCGGTCTCGGCGCTATCGTCATTGGGTTGCAGTCTCAATTCCGTACCTACCGCGATATTGGCCCGGTTTCACCATTACGGGTATCCGCTCCCGCTATTGCCCGCCGCCCGGATGCGCCGCTGCGTATGCCGCCGCTGCTGAATGACCGTTCACACCAGCCGGGCATGGATAATCTGCCGGAAGGGTTTAGCTGGTGGGAAGATGATTAAGCCGCTTCCCAACGACTGACGCCACTCTGCACTATACCCGGCAGATGTTTTCCGTCTGGCATCCGCACATGCCTATGCTATGCTTAGGCGCTGTTCAGGCGGAGGCGTGATGACCATCGACAGCGTGCCAACCGAGTCCCAAGTGGAAAGTGAAACCGCTGCCCGCGCCCAGGCAGAGACCAATGAGCGTGTTGCGCGTGCCACCGGGGTAGTTGCACTGGGCAACATCACCAGCCGGGTGCTGGGGCTGGCGCGTGAAATTGTCCTGACCAACCTTTTCGGCGCGTCGAGGGCGGTAGATGCCTTTAATGTTGCCATTATCGTCCCAAAAGCACTTTATGATCTGCTGATCGGCGGTCATGTTAACAGCGCGCTCGTCCCGGTATTGAGCGAAGTCGCGGCTAAAGAAGGCCGTAAAGCGCTGTGGGAACTGGTGTCGGCATTATGCAGCCTGCTGGCGGTATTTCTGGCAATTGTGGTGCTGCTGCTGGAAATTTTCGCGCCGCAGGTGATTGGCCTGGTCAGCAGCGGCTTTGATGTGGCCACGCTGCGGCTGGCGACAGAGCAGCTTCAACTGACCGCCCCGGCGCTGATTTTCCTCGGCCTGTTCGCCGTCCTCAGTGGCACGCTCTATGCCCTGCGGGAGTTCACCTGGCCTGCTTTCGCTGTTACCGTATTCAATGGCAGTATCGTCCTGATTGCGCTGGTGTTCGCACCCGCGCTCCAGATCACGCCCGTTATTGAGCCGAACTGGGCTGTTCGCTGGGCGGCAGCACGCCCGGTAGAAGGTATTATCGTCATCACAATTGGCTGGCTGGTGGGTTCGTTGGCGCAGCTTGCATTGCAATTTCCCGGTCTGCGTGGGGCACGTTTACATTTTACGCTCAATTGGAATCGCCCGGCGGTGCGGCAGATCGCGCGGTTATATGCCCCCGTGATGTTTTCGCTCATCATGGATACACTGGTCATTCGAACGTTTAGCTACAACCTCGCCAGCCAGACGGGTGAAGGCAGCATTGGCTATATGACCTGGGCGACAACCCTGATTCAATTCCCGCAGGGCCTGGGGGCAACGGCTATCAGCATCGCCATTTTACCGACTCTCTCGCGCCAGGCGGCTCTGGTGACTTCTGAGGGCAATCAGTCGTTTAAGGATACGCTGGGGCTGGGTTTGCGGCTGGCAATCACGCTCATTCTGCCTGCTGCTGTGGGATTATTTGTGCTGGCAACGCCGATTGTGGCGCTCTTGTTCCAGCATGGCGCTTTCAACGCCCATGATACACAGATGACATCGCTGGCGCTGCGGTTGTATCTGGTGGGTCTGCCCTTTGCTGCGCTCGATCTGCTGTTGATTTATGCCTTTTATGCGCGGCAGGACACGCTCACTCCTGCCCTGATTGGCGTCGTCAGCCTGCTGATCTATATGCTGACAGCGGTGGTGTTGTTCCCGCGTTTTGGCCTGTTCAGCCTGATGATTGCCGACAGCGTGAAACACGTCGTCCATGCCCTGTCATCGGCTTATCTGCTGCGCCGTCGTCTCGATGGCCTGAGCGGGCAGCGCCTCCTCGCCACGATTCTCAAAACCACATTGGCCGCCGGGTTAATGGGGCTGGCAGCTTACGTGACCCTGCCAGCGCTGATACGACTGTTCGGTGTAAATTCCCTGCTGGCCGAAACAGCACTTGTAGTTGTGGGCGGCGGGCTGAGCATCGCCATTTTCCTGCTGCTGGCGGTACTGCTCCGCATCGAAGAACTGCGCTGGATGGGCGCGCTGCTCCGGCGTCGGCTTGGATTGTGAATTACCGAATATAGCTCACGCTTACCACATTCGAAAACGGCGTGCAGTAGGAACGGAAGCCATTGTTCCAGGGTTCGCTCAGGCACAGATAATCCGCGCCAACATCGGCCAACGTCCGGCCAAGGGCTTCATCGGGCAGCGTTAGCAGCGTTTCCCCCCCGACAATCGGTGAAGCAAATTGAATAGTGATCGTCCCGGCCCTGCTGGCTTCCAGCAGCGCTCGCATATCCGCCGCGCTCCCCTGTGCCGAAGCGGGTAATCCAGCCGTTGCCAGCGCCAGAACCAGCGCAGCGACCGCTATCAGCATCACTGATAAAATCACCCGAATAGTATTGATACGCATCAGTTCTTTCCTTCAGCTATAAAATTTTGCGGCAATTGTAGCCTCATTCCACCAGCAGTTCCCACTCGGCCATCGCTGCTTCGAGATCAAGTTCAGTCTGGGTGTACTGTGCCCCCAGGTCAGCCACGCGCCCCGCATCTCCCGCCCCGCTGGCCTGGGCCAGTGCCTCGGTCAGATCATTCAGGCGGGTTTCGATTTCGCTGATCTGTGCTTCCACCTGTGCCAGCTTTTTCTCAAGCTGGTACGGGTTCAGGCCGTGTTTCTTCTTGCCATTGCTCTCAGCTTTTTCCACCTTTTCGCTCGGAAGGCGAAAGGCGGCACTCGCAAGTACCTTTTCGCTCTGTATGGCCTTCGCCGCTGCCCACTCGCTGTACGTCCCGTTGAAAACCTCCAGCGCACCGGGGCTGGCCGCCCAGATTTGCGTCGCCAGTGCATCAATCAGGTAGCGGTCATGGCTCACCAGCAGAATCGTCCCGCCGAAATTCGCCAGCACATTCTGCAGAATTTCCTGGCTGTCGATGTCGAGATGGTTGCTCGGCTCGTCCAGCAGCAAAAAGTTCGCGCCGGACAGCGCCAGTTTCGCCAGCGCCACCCTCCCCCTTTCCCCGCCGGACAGGGTTTCGATGGGGCGGAAAACATCCTCGCCAGAGAACAAAAACTGGCCGAGGAAATTACGCCCTTCTGCTGGGAGCATCGGCTTGATGGTCAGAATTTCGTCGAGGATGCTGTTCTTCGGGTTCAGCAGTTCATGCGCCTGGGCAAAGTAGCCGACCTGCACCGCCGCGCCGATTTTGACTTCGCCCCCCAGCGGCGGAAGCTGCTCCAGCACCGTTTTCAGGAAAGTGCTTTTGCCCACGCCATTCGGCCCGATCAACGCAGCCACTTCGCCACGCAGCAGAATGATGTCCGGCGCAGTGAACAATGGCGCGGGTGCATCGTCATAACCCACCTGCAAATCCTTCGTCATCAGCACCCGATCACCGGAACGGGCGGCTTCGCCCATCTTCAGGTGCATCGCCTGTTTTTCACGCGGGCGTGTAATGAGTTTGCCGCGCTTCTTCATCGTTTCCAGCCGCTTCAGTTTGCCCTTCGCCTGCCGTGTATTCTGCCCGGCGATGTTGCGGCGGATGTATTCCGTCTCTTTGGCGAGGAATTCCTGCTGTGCTTCGTATTCCTTCTGCCGCCGCTCGTAGCGTTCTTCGCGCTGGCGGGTGTAATGGCTGTAATTGCCCCGGTAGGTTTCCAGCACGCCGAAGTCCAGTTCCCACACCGTTGTGGCGAAGGCATCCATGAAATAGCGATCATGGCTGACGGCCAGCACCGCGCCAGAAAAATCCTTGAGGAAACTTTCCAGCCATTCGACAGCCACGATGTCAAGATGGTTGGTCGGCTCATCCAGCACCAGCAAATCGGGTGAATCCAGCAGCAAACGGCCCAGCAGCGCCCGTGTCCGCTGTCCGCCGGAAAGTTTTGTCAGCGGACGGCTGTAATCCACAGGCGCAAAACTCAGGCCGTGCAGCACCATTTTGATGCGGTTTTCGTAAGTGTAGCCGCCTGCATCCTCGAAGCGGTGCTGCAATTCGCCGTACTGCGGCAACACCGCATCGTGTTTGGCGGGGTCGGCTAAATCGGCTTCAAGCTGCTTGAGCCGGTTTTCCATACGGCGCAGGTCGGTGAAAGCATTGAGCATTTCTTCGTACAGCGAATGATCGCCCGCCAGTTCCGGGCGCTGTGGCAGAAAGCCAATGCGCGTCCCCTTCGCCAGCGCGATGCTTCCTGCGTCGGGGTGGTCTTTGCCTGTCAGCAGATTGAGCAGGGTGGTTTTACCCGCGCCGTTCGGCCCCACCAGGGCGATGCGGGCGCGGTGCGGAATCTCGACGCTGATGCCCTCGAAAATATCATCCGGGCCATAGGATTTGGCGAGGTTGTTGCCAGTCAGTAAGGACATAGTGATGGGTGCTGCGTGCTATATGATCGGAATACAGGCATTATAGCATGGGGCGGCAGGCACGGAAGACAAAATAACGTGGCTTAAATGTGGACTCTACCTAATCACGAGGCTGACCTCAGCCTCTCCTGTGAAATGAGTATATTCTACCGTTACGTTATGGATTCCTGCCGTTAATTTGCAGGGAACAGGTTCAGTCAATAGCTTAGATGATGTACGATCATAAACTAAATCATTATCTACAATCAATTTGATATGATCTTTAAAAGTAATCACAAATAGATATTTTCTGTTTTGTGGAAAGAATATTTCAGCAACAAAACGTGCAGAAAAATTGTCTGCCGAAATCCCAGGTATAGCTAATCCATCAACATTTGGAATACCTTGTCCCCAATTAAAGTTAATCTCTTTTAATCCTGCTACAGGGATAGGGGTACCAGTATGATTAGTAGTAGAGAAGAAACAAGCAGTCCAATTCGAATTAATCTCTAGCACCTGATAACTCAAATGTTCTTGAAGTTTGTCGATTAAACGCTGTACATGCGAATCAAAATAAGGATCGTCGCCAATTGTTGAAGCATTGTATTCATGTAGCTGATGCAAACTCTGAGGTAGGGTAGTCTTTGATGGCATACTGGCATTGTGAATCAAAACTGGAATAATAAGTTTGTTATTTTGCAATGCGAGCTCAATCTCTTTTCTTACGAAATCTTCAGCGCTTTCCACTCTAATTTGTCCATTTTCAGATAATCCAACCCAATTTGGCCCGATAATTGTCAATAAAATCTCACATTGTTTAACTGCTTCTTCAATTCTCTGGGGAAATCTCTCTCCAATTTCGATACTTTTCTTGTCATAAAATATGTCTTGATTGCCAAATTCGTTTACAAGACGATCATATATTCGTCCTGTAGTTCCTGCATTGTCATTACGGCGATACGAAATGAAAATCCTTGTCATGCTTGATTGGCCTCCCCATTGTCCAGCTTACTTAGAGCGTGAATTTTTAGCATGACCACAAAGTGACTAATACGCTCAAATTCATCAAGCTCAGCGTTTTCTGTGTCTGTGAGTCTGCGGATTTTATTGGCCGCCAATAAATGATGAACGCCGTCTTGCACACTTCTGGGGCATGAAACGCAATAACTTCTTCAAGTGCAGGCCGCAAAAGGATAAATTCATATAACTCAGTCCACGCATTTTCAGTGAAAAAGCGATTATTGTTGCTTCACAGGTATTCGTTTACATTATAGCATGTATTCGAATAATCGTTCGTATGCAGCACTGCTTTTAGTGGTGATTGAGTGGTTTAGTTTGTTATAAAGTCGAATTAGATACTGCCAGCTTTTTTCTGTCCGCTTCAGCGGACTTTTTCCTTCAGCCGGAGGTTTGAACCTCCGGCGGCGCATACGATTGGCGCTGGACTAATCCACCCTATGAGCTTCCGCGAACTCGTGCGGCAGTGGCAGGCGGACGCTGAAAGCCCAGGTTTCCCCGTCGATCAGAAAGGCGCTGGCATCGTCTGACAGTTCCAGAAAGCGCGGGTACTTCTCGAAGGGCAGGTATAGGCTGTAAACCGAATCGCGCTTGACGGTCAGTTCATCATCCAGCCCCGGCCACCGATCCGGCCAGCGTGTTGGGTCGCTGTAGTCATACGGCCATATCACGATTTCAGCGTACTCCGGCGTCCACCTTTCCGCCTCATCCAGGTTGAAACCGATCATCATGTCAAAGGCTTGCAGAAATGCCTCAGGCGTCGTTTCGCGGGCGCTGAGTTCGCTTCCAGCTTCCTCTGCGAACAAACTGCCATATACTGAGACCATTTTAGAATCGGATTCCAGGTCATCTTCGTATGTGAAGACTTCGATGATGGTGCTGGGCTGGTCGGTCAGCAGCAGGCTGTCATAGTAATTATCCAGCTCAAAAAACGCCTCGCTGATGATCTGTTCCAGCAGCGCATCGCGTTCGTCCTCGTCCAGTTGAACCGATGCCAGTTCCCAATCGCCATCCTCGTTTGTCCGCTGAAAAATGACCTGCCCATCCTCGTACAGCGTAAAAACCGGCGAATCTGAGCCGATTACCACACTCCAGGGGTCGAAAATCGTCATCGTAACCAGTGGGAGCGACTCATCTGTATCAGCTTCATCCTGAGCGAAAACGCCGCCAGTCATCAGCAGCGATATGACCAGAGCAACCAATAACAACCGTTTCATCAGCTTCACTCCTGTTTATAGCGTAGGGATAGAAGTTATGTGCTTCAGTAAGTTTGTCGGTAGCGATATAATGCGTCATGCCTCTATAAAAGCGTAAATCCTGATGGTGTAAAGACGCTCAAAAACGGTCATCAGTTCCCAATTGGGCGCTGTGTTTCCCTCAAAATCGAAACAAATGTCATGACACGGTGATTGCCAGGTGGTGTTCATGGGCGGCATCTGGTATTCCCCGCTGAGGGTCTCACTGCGTTTAGAAATGCTACTGGCGCACTGCCACGATTTGACGCCGATCTACCAACTACTTAGTGATTTTGCGGGTGCAGGGTGTCAAGGGCTGCAACGCCCGCTGCGATGCACTATGTCTGCGCGATCAGTTTGGTGTTCACCTCATGCAGCGATGGGGTGCATATTGCGGCGACTCATCGATGCATGACATTTGTTTCGATTTTGAGGGGAGATGGGGCCTTAAAAGTAGAAAGGTCAAAGTTAAAAGGGCATGTAAAGAGCGACGGCTTTAATCTGCCCTATGAATAAAAACCTGGTGTGGGATGAAGACCGATGCGGGAGAACAGGTACGAAAACTCCTGCTACGCGAAAATTCAGCGCTCGAAGTCTACCACTTTTTCCATATAGAGGCCGTCCATCCGATCAGGGTAAAAGTCAGGGATATGCTGACGGATAGTATAGCCGAGGGATTGGTAGAGGCCGATGGCGGCGACATTATCGGCGCGGACATGGAGCGTCAGCCGTGCTATACCTTTGGCGATTAGCCGGTCTATAGCTGCCATCATGAGCGCCCGCCCGATGCCCTGCCCACGGGCTGCCTGCGCCACAGCCACCGAGGCGACATAACCGGCGTCGTTCTCCCGGTAGGCGGAGATATAGCCGACAATTTTCCTGTCGGGTTCGCTTAGTGCCACCAAAAATGTGTCGCGTCCTTGTAGATACAGGGAAACAAAGAGGGCAGCGTCGAAGGCTTCCTCGGCAAAAGCCTCACGCTCGATGGCGATGATGCGGCGCAAGTCAGTTAGATGGACAGGGCGGATGGTCAGCAGCATGGCGTGTTACTCCTGCCGTGCAGTTTCTCCATCCGGGTAGACACCGCCGCTGAGATAGGATATGGCTATCCAAAGGGCGCGAGCGTGGCGATAAAACAGCACAATGAAAATCAGATTGAAGGCCACCCAGAAGGTTAGCTGGAAAGCCAGCGGTGGATGAAAGGCAATCTCAGTCACGATGAAACCGCCAATTGAGAGCAATTCAGCGACACATAAATTAATGAGCGTGCCGCCAATGGACTCGCCTTCCTGCCGCTCGTAACGCGCATGGCAAATGTTACAGGTCGGCTCCAGATGGAACAGGCCAGTGAACATACGCCCGCGTTCGCAGTTGGGGCAGCGCAGCAGCAGGCCGGCGAACAGTTTGCGGATGATATAGGTGAGATTCATAGCGTAAAACCAATTTATAACGGAATGTATGACCATTGTACTGGATTCTATTGCGATAATCAGCAGACCATCCTTAAAACTTTAAGGATTGATTATGCCTCTCCAGGTTTACACTAAAATTATGATCGCTTCATTATTTGGGAGGGCATGATGTTCAAACCAAAACGGCGGCGGGAAAATTTTGCAGCGCGGCGCGAGGCGAAGCGGGCGGCTCGTAAAACAACACGACGGCTGCATTACCTGCGCGGCGCGTAATTTTCACTTTCCCTTTCAGTTGACAGTTATCGCCACATGCCTTTCATGTGGCGTTGTTTTATAGCTGAGTTTCGCGGATTTCTGCTTGATATTATAATGCGTTAAAGTGGTTGTTCAGGGAGTTTGTAATGACCACCAAACGCGATTATAAATCCGTAACGGTCAAACACCCGCAAGAAAATTCCTCCCACACCAAGCCCACCTTCAGCGCAACACAGAACTCCGCAGCAGAGGATATTTCTACCGAACAGGTGCTGCAATTACAGCGCACCATCGGTAATCGTGCGACACAGCGCGTATTGTCCCGGCGTGAATCGTCAGAGCCAGATCAAGCAGCGGCGAAAAACCCGGTTCAGGACATTCAACCTGCCAGCGCTGCGCCCGGCAAGCTTATCCAGCGCTTTGGCGCGGCGGAACATAAACGCATTGGCGATGGCCCACCCGGCAGCGGTGACCCGCAGATGGTGAAGCTCACTGAAGATTACTCGATTACCTATGGCGAAATGATCGCTATGGCAGGCGATCATTTTGAGAGCATTGGACAGATGCGCCAGTTTGCCGCCAACAGCGGTACAGGTGCGGATTCCCGCGAAGAAATTGAATATGTGCGCGTGGTGGAAATCAACGGCAAAAAAGGAGAGAAAGGCAGATTCAGCGACGCAGCCATAAACTCGGCCAAAGCCCGATATTACAAGCTGGCGGGCGGCAACGATTCGCATTTCCTGAATCCGGTGGCGGGTGATACAGCGCGTGACCCCAGCGATAAGGCAGACGATGTTCACCATGAATTACGGCTTCAGTGGCAGGGATTTATCCCACAGGTGACCTCTGTTACCCTGCCGAATAACGCTGGCGCTGGATACCGGCGTAATCATGTTCAGGCATTGATGGAAGCCTATTTTGCCGGGCTGGAAGGGCAGGGTGTGGATTCGGCGCTGGCAGCGGAAGCTTTCGGCGCACATTATCTGACAGATGCCTTCGCCGGTGGGCATTTGCGTACTCCGCGCACCAGCATCAGCGAGCATTGGAACACGCGTGTGCCGATGTTCAACTTCAATCTAAAGGGTTATATTTCGCAGCGGCTGGCTGAAACCCTGACCTCCAATTTCTTCCTCGCTATCCAGCCCGCGCCGATTGATAACTTCCCCGATCTGCCTTATGGAATTTTGACGGTTGAAGCAATTTACGGCGAAACGGTAGGCAAAGTGACCAGCATTCTGGACTCGAAAGGTTTCATCCAGTTTGGCGATGTAGTTGCCGGGGCGATTCACGATTACGACAATCAGCGCGGCGTTATTGCCGAGGTGGATGGTGTGCCGCACCAGCTTTTTGGCGATGGGCATCTCTCCGAAAGTGCTACCCAGGAAGACCTGATTCGCAGCGTGGTGAACCTGAGCCACAATGATGTGACCCGCGTTTATGAAATGGGGAAGGCGCAAACCAACCCGTTAGCCGTGATCGCCACCGTGTATCAGGATGGTTTATTCGCCGCCGAACGGATGCTGCCAAAAGTCGTTCCAGACAGTGACTTAGGCCCGGATGACCAAAGCGTCAAATGGGATTACGATGATGTGGAGGGGCTGCTGGGCGACAGCCAGTTCCAGGAGGCCTTCAAACTTTTCGCCAAGGAAAAGGCAGGCGAATTCGCGGAAGCAAAAGAGGGACTGGAGGAGTATGCCCAGCAGGAAGCGCTGCAATTAGCCGTTATTGACCCGCTGGGCGACCCCAGCCAATGCCTCGGCGTGCTGCGGGATGTAATCAACTGGACACCGGATACGGGGGGCGGGCTTTTTGGTCATAACCAGGATGATAATGCGCTTGAGTATTATGAAGAAGCCAAGAGCAAGGGGCAGTTAGATAAATTAACGCTGAAGCAGAAGAAAGACATCATCGGTAATCTGCTGGATGGGGCAACCATCGGCGATGAAGAAGACGCCATCATGGATTTACTCAAAGCCAATCCGGCTGACGCGAAGGCGCTTATCAACGAATTTGGCTGGGAACGACTGCATGATGATATTGATGATCTCATCGGCAACGAGTTTGAAGACACCTTCCCCGAAGATGAATATGGATGATCGTGTTTGAGGGAACTCAAGACCCATCTCTCATCGACAAGACAATTATGAACAGTGTGTGCCACCGCTGTGACACACACTGCTTGGCGAGATTTCACATAATGCTTCAGCGGATACGTGCCTTCATCCACTCGTTGCTGTTGTGGAAGTCGGCCACCGCCGTGCCAGGATGCACCAGTTCATCCAGCAGGGCGCGATCAGCATCCTCCAATTTTTTATCAGCGATGCCAAGCGCGTCATCGAGATGGGACATGGTGCGCGGCCCGATGATTGGCGCGGTGATGCCGGGTTGATCCTTACACCAGAGTAAAGCGAACTGTGAAGCGGTCAGGCCGCGTTCATGTGCCAGCGCGTTCACCTGCTGTGCCACGCCGAGGCCTCGGTCGGTCACACGTTCCTGGAACATCGCGCCGCTGCGCTGGGCGCGCGAGCCTTCGGGAAAGTTACCACTGGAGCCATTGGCGTTATAACGTCCGGCCAGGATGCCACCCGCCAGCGGCGACCAGGGCAGAATGGCGATGCCATATTTCTGACAGAGCGGCACCAGCTCATTTTCGATGCGGCGATCCAAGAGGTTATAAGGAGGCTGTTCGCTGATGAAACGAGCAAGATTTTGACGCTCACTGACCGCGATGCCTTCCATGACCATCCAGGCGGGGAAAGTCGAACTGCCGATATAGCGCACCTTACCCGCACGAACCAGATCATCCAGCGCACGGAGGGTTTCATCCTGGGGGATGGTCAAGGAAGGGCGGTGAAGCTGGTAAAGGTCGATGTGGTCGGTTTGTAAGCGACGTAGGGAGTCCTCACAGGCTTTGATGATATGATAACGGGAAATCCCCCGATCATTCAGCCCATCGCCCATCGCGCCGTTCACTTTAGTCGCCAGCACAATCGAGTCGCGCCTGCCATTGGCTTTCATGGCCTTACCCAGCACGACTTCGCTTTACCCGGCGTAGTAGACATTGGCGGTGTCAATAAAGTTAATTCCCGCGTCCAGTGCGCGGTCAATCATGGCAATTGAGTCTTCGGTGCTGGTCACGCCGCCAAAATTCATCACACCCAGACACAAACTCGATACCATCACGCCAGTACGCCCTAAGGGCCGGTATTCCATGTATTCGCTCCTTCTTCGCTGTCGCCTTATTGCAAAGCAACTCTATGTTACCGTATCAGGCTGGCCTCGCCAGATAGGTGTCACAATAAGTGGATTTCAGATCATCATTCAGCTATAATTGCATCAAATCATTTTGAACTAATTGGAGGTGCGATGGTGAAGCAGCGTGTTCTTTTCCTGTGTACCGGGAATTCTGCCCGTTCGCAGATGGGTGAGGCTTTCCTGCGCCATTATGCCGGGGAGCAGTTTGAGGTTCACAGCGCCGGGCTGGAAGCGAAGGGCGTCAATCCGTATACCATTCGTGTGATGGATGAAGTAGGCATTGATATTCGAGGTCACTATTCCAAATCGACCAAAACCTATATGGGACACATGTTTTTTCATTATCTCATCACGGTTTGCTCTGATGCAGACAAAAACTGCCCGCAGGCACTCTGGGCGCAGGGCGGAAAAAAGTTTCACTGGCCGTATGATGATCCGGCAGCGGCGGAGGGACCCGAAGAGGAAAAACTGGCTGCGTTTCGTAAAGTCCGTGACCAGATTGCTGCCAAAGTCCAGCGCTGGGTGGCGGAACTGGAGGCAGTCTGATGCAAGCCGTTCACCCGCCATATCTCATCAAACTGCTGGCAAATGATCTGCGCTGGGGGCTGCTGAAGGCGCTGACGACGGGCGATCTTCAGGTAAACGAACTGGTGGCACAGGTTCAGCAGCCGATGAATCTGGTGTCGTATCATCTAAAAAAGATGCGTGATGATTCTCTGGTGACGACACGACGGAGCGATGCAGATGGACGGGATGTATATTACAGCCTTGATCTGAACCGTCTGCACCAGATGTATGCAGAGGCGGGGGCGCTGCTGCATCCGGCAATCGGGATAAATCTGCCAGCGGTGAATGTTTCCCGGTTGCAACATCAGCGTGTGCTGTTTGTCTGTACGCACAACAGCGCCCGCTCTCAGATGGCGGAAGGTCTGCTGCGTCACCTGAGTCAGGGATATGTTGATGTCCTGAGCGCAGGCAGTCAGCCGACGGCGATTCACCCGGATGCTATTGGCACAATGAACACATTGGACATCGACATCAGCCACCAGCGCCCCCGTTCTCTGACTGATGTTGAAGGGCAGTCATTCGATTATGTGATTACGGTGTGCGATAAAGCGAGGGAAGTCTGCCCGACATTTCCAGGTTACGGCAGACAGGTACACTGGGGCTTCCCCGACCCGGTGGTGATCCAGAATGACGCCCAACGCCGGGCAGCGTTTGAACGGACGGCGCGGCAGCTCAAATCGCGCATCATATTTTTTCTGTTCAGCCTTCCCCGCTTATCCGAGGAAAGCGATGCGTGATCGCGTCATCATGGGTGCAGCATTCAGACAATTGACTCTCCCCCAAGAGGAGGCTGTAACGTGTAAAGCGAAGACAAGCTGATTGCGGAGGATCACCATGCACGAAATCACTTTACGCGGGACACCCGCCCAGATGGGGGCGCAGCACGGCGCGATTATGCGGCAAACGGGACTACAACTGCCAACAGCAGCACCAGCTATGCTCAAACTGGCGGCAGACTGCGAGCAGGCCGCTCTCCAGCACACACCGGAACTGGTCGAGGAGATGAGTGCCTTTGCCGATGCCGCACAGATTGCCTATGAAGACCTGAAAACCTTTACCCTGACGATACCGCTGCAACAAACGATGCCATCGTGCAGCGTGGTGGCTGTACTGCCGGAACGCAGCGCCAAGGGTAAACTGATGGTCGGGCGCAATTATGATTTCGCCTACAACATCTCCTGGGAAGCGGCGACAATTTACAGCACCTATCCTGCCAGCAGCCAGGCTCATATCGGCAGCAGCGACATCTGGATTGGGCGCGAGGATGGACTTAATGCGGCGGGGTTGTTCGTGGCGATGAGCGCCACCTTCATCCAGGGTGTTCAGCCGGGACTGCCATTCTGGTTTATCGTCCGCCATCTGCTGGAATACTGCACCAGCGTTGATGAGGCGGTGGCATGGATTCAATCTGTGCCGCACAGCCAAAGCCGGAATTATATGCTGGCTGACAGCCACAAAGCGGTGGTGGCGGAAGCCAGCATTGATAGAGTCTACATCCGCGAACCTGAGGACGGCGTGCTGGTGATGACCAACCACCCCGCACATACTGACCTCAGATCACAAGCGAACTTTGTGCCGGGTGATTCGCTCATGCGTTATGATCGCCTGCGGTCCCTATCCGACAGCAGCATTACGTTGGGTGATATGAAAGCCGCGCTCAATGACCGCAAAAACCGGGTATGCGCTCATGACGTGTTCGATGGTCAGGGCTATGGCACAATCTGGTCGGTGATTGCCTACCCGGAAGAACGCCAGCTTGCCATTGCACCGGGAACAGGTGAGAATGAAGGCACGATGACTTACCAGAATCACAGGTTGTAATGTTCAAGATTGGCGCATTCTCCCAACTGACGGGTGTGACTATCAAAGCCCTGCGCTACTATGATCGTGAAGGGCTGTTGAAACCGGCGGAGGTAGACCGTTTCACTGGCTACCGCTATTACACTGTCGCACAGATTGACCGCCTGAACCGTATCCTGGCGCTGAAAGACCTGGGATTGTCGCTGGATGAGATCGGGCGGGTATTGTGCGAGAATCCGTCAGCAGCGGAAATACGCGGGATGCTGCGTCTCAAGCAGGCGCAGCTCCAACAGACAATTGACGACGAACAGTCCCGTTTGCAGCGAGTAGAAGCGCGTCTGCGCCAGATCGAACGGGAAGGCCAGATGCCGACACATGAAGTTGTGGTGCGGGAGGCGGCAGCGCAGCGGGTGCTGGCTTACCGAGCGATTCTGGCTGGCCCCTGGGAGATTCGCCCCTTGTTTATGCGGGTAGGTGAGGCGCTTCAGGCGGGGCAAGTCGAGCCGGTTGGCCCCAGCCTGGCGCTTTACCATCACGGCGAATACCGCGAGCATGATCTGGACGTGGAGGTGGCGATCCCAGTCACGGATGCTGCGCCATCTTCACTAGCCCTTGACGATAGCTGGGTTATGGAGTGTCGCACACTTGCCGCTGTTCAGGTCGCCTCGACTGTATGCCAGATGGAATCACAGGCAGACATTTACGCGGCTAACCGGGATTTAGGGAACTGGATCGCAGAAAGCGGTTATCGTCTGGCGGATGGCCCCTGCCGCGAGGTTTATGCCCAGACTCCCTGCGCTGGAGAGCCGCTTATCTTCGAAGTACAGCTTCCAATAGGGCGATAACGAACTGCCAGTTCCCTGACCGGCATTTCCAGATCACTCATTATGCTCAACTACACCAGCCTGATGCCGAACCCCGCCCTCATTCAAGCGAGAACTGGAGAAAGACAGCCAGGCTGAGCCGGTCAATATTAGGCGCTGTGAGCTGATTTCACACGGTGATAATCACCGCTCCGGTTTTATATCCTGCTTCGACATAGCGGTGCGCCTCGGCAGCCGCTTCGAGCGGATAGCATCTGTCGATGATCGCTTTTAGCTTTCCCACCTCAACCAGCTCTTTAACAAAAATGAGATCGTCACGACTTTCGCTTGACAAGGCACAGATGACTTTCTTGCTGCCTATTCTTGATGTCCACAGCATTTGAAGGAGATGTCTCATTTTGAAGCTCGCCAGCAGATAGCGTCCGTTTGGCTTGAGCGAGTTTTTACAGCGCGCAAACGAACTCTTGCCCAGGATGTCAAAAATGAGATCATAGGTTTCGCCGTTTTTAGTAAAGTCCTCTTTGGTGTAATCAATGACCTTATCAGCCCCCAGTGCTTTCACCATCTCCACTCTTGGCGTGCCGCAGACCCCGGTCACTTCCGCCCCATAATACCGGGCAAGCTGGAGCGCGTATGACCCTATCGCGCCCGAAGCGCCATTGATAAGGATTTTCTGCCCTCGCTGAATATTGACCTTCCTCAGAAGATTCAGCGCCGTTAATGCCCCATAGGGAACAGCAGCAGCTTCTTCATCGGTCATGTTGGTCGGCTTTATCGTCACCAACCCATCTTCAGGCATACAGAGATATTCCGCATTAGCACCGAAGTTCATAGCACGATACCCAAAAACAGGGTCTCCTGCTTTAAACCGTTTTACGGCTTTCCCGACTGATTCAACTTCCCCGGCAAACTCACTTCCCAGTATGGTTCTTTTCGGTTTGTTGAAACCCATCGCTATTCGTGCAGGTAACCAGAGTGGCATCGGCATCGAGAATTTGCGCGGGGAGATTGCGCTGAAATTTCGCGCCCAAAGATCGCCAATGTTGACGGGTGTCGCCCGGATTCGGATCAGTATTTCATTGTCCTTTGGGGTAGGTTTTGCTACTTCTCTGAGATGAAGGACATCTGGTGATCCGTATTGTGTGAAGACTGCTGCTTTCATGTTTTCCTCCTGAGTTGGGCTTGATCGAATTGGTAAACCAGGCGAATTGAACGAAGCGCTATTCCCTGACCAGCACGTTAACAACTCGAATGGTGGCTGTCTTTAAATAGCAGCTACGATGAATTTTTATTATCTAAGAAGAACACAGCTTCCAATGGGACATCGAACGCCAGCGCGATACGAAACGCCAGTTCCAGCGATGGGGAGTATTGTCCTTTTTCGATAGCGATAATAGTCTGTCGGGTCACACCCGTTTTTTCCGCCAGTTGTTGCTGTGTCATTTCATCCCGCTCGAAACGCAGCCTGCGGATGTTGTTGCTGATGAGAAATTTGCTCATCTCAGAATCCTCTCCGGTAAAAGTAGAATTCTGAAATATCTGAAACCATCTGCGAAACAACCCCGGCAAGAATGAGGATGATAAACATCATCGAGGGTGGCATGTTAAAGACCAGCGAAGTGATGGCAAGTATAAAGCCAACAATAAACACATAGCCGGCGTTCATCTGCGCTTTTAATTCAATCAGCTTGTCTCGTTCATCCGTAATATCTGGTTCTTGCTCGCGGGTTGCTATGGCATTGAGGATGTAGAAGACGATGTAAATGAGGACTTTCGCCACCACCGACACCGGGATCAGCATCAGGATAAATGCCCCCCAGTAGTGGAAGACATCCACTGAATACGGATTCCCTTGCGGGTATCGCTGAATCATGTAGGCGCTGTATCCTGTTGAAATCAGAACCGTACTGATGAGGTTGACGATACTGCGCCGTTCCTGATAGGACATGAGTCTCCTCTTTGTGTCTGTCAATTTTTACTTTGAGTAAAGTAAACTTTACATAGAGTAGCGCAATTTATCCACTGTGTCAAGTATTTTTGACATGCGGCGGCGACATTCGATCTGTTCTGCGCGAAATAGCAGCTGATAACGGCGGTCTGTATTTGTTGTGCAGAGGAGATGGCAGTATTGCTGTGTGACGACGGGTTTATCCGACCACGATGAAGGCCACTACCATCGTGGTCGGGCGCTGCGGCTGGTCAGTTATGCCGATAATGACTTTCTGCGCGTATGTCCTTGTTCCAGATAGCGGATCGCTCTGCCAAGTTACTCATGAGGCGCTTCTCTTAACATTTCGTACATGACCATGCGTATGCCCAGCTAATCTACTTTGCTGGCATTTAGATTATGGTGATCGGCAGGCTGAAATATGTCGTCCCGTCCGCCAGCATTAGCCGCGTACCAGTGCTGTAATCGTACAGGCCGATTACCAGCCGGTACTCACCTGCTGCTGTATCTTCTGGAATCGCCAGCCCTGCTGTCGCGCCAATCAATAATTCATCGGGATCATCCCAGGTCAATGTAGGTCGTTCCAGCACGGTTGGTGCGCCATCATACTGGGCGATCAAGCGCTCTTCGTCCATCGGATACAGGTGCATAAACATCGAATAGTTGGTGTCTGGCTTGCGGGTCGCTCGCCAGAATGGGGCAAATTGGATTGTCTCGCCTGCCTTCATTTCGCCTGTCAGATCATAGCCTGCCAGCGCGATCTGCTCGCCAAAAACTGCTTCAGCCATCACCGCTGGTGGAAGCATACGGTAGAACCAGGTCGTCTCACCCAGTACATTCGAATCCGCGGGAAATGTCTTGACCAGGGTCAGGTGATCAAAAAAA
>CAYUTY010000052.1:0-40907 GCA_964447795.1 uncultured Anaerolineaceae bacterium | reverse complement strand
CCAATTTTGAAGGAACGTTTTTTTGGCCTTACCGGAACAGAAGGTAATCATGGTGAGGATGTTAAGGAGTATTATTTTTACCTGGACAATACCCCCACCCATTCTTATATGAAGATGCTTTATAAATATCCTCAGGTCGAATTTCCCTACCGCCAGCTTGTCGAAGAAAACCGTCAACGCGGACGATTTGATCCCGAATTTGAGTTGATAGACGCGCTGGAAGAGGCCTTCGCTGAAAATCGCTACTTTGATATTTTCATTGAATATGCCAAAGCCGATCAGGAAGACATTCTCTGCCGTATAACCGCCGTCAATCGTGCATCAGAAGCCGCACCGCTGCATATCCTGCCCCATATCTGGTATCGCAATGTCTGGTCGTGGACTGACAGCCCGAATCGCCCCTCTCTTCGCGCTCTCAATAATCAGTGTATTGAAGTTAATGAGCGTCATCTAGGACAGCGCTGGTGGTATGTCGATGCAGATGGTGAACCGGTCACGCTTTTGTTCACTGAAAATGACACCAACACCCAGCGGCTTTACAACTGGCCTAATGCGACACCTTATGTCAAAGATAGCATCAATGATCTGGTTGTGAACGGGCAAACAAATCGTGTAAATCCAGCGCTTCAGGGGACAAAAGCCGCTGCCCATATCCACAAAATACTCCAACCGGGTGAGTCTTTCACTGTCCAGGTGCGCTTCACGAAAACCATTCAGTCCACCCCATTCAAAAACTTTAACACCATTTTTGAACAGCGCATCAGCGAAGCAGATGAATTCTACAGCTCACTAACTCGTCCCGAATTGAGCGAGGATGAAAACTTAATCCAGCGTCAGGCTTTTGCAGGTCTTCTCTGGAATAAGCAATTTTATCATTACAGCGTTGAATTATGGCTGTCTGGCGACCCGGCTACACCACCTCCCCCTGCACAGCGAAAATCAGCCCGTAATGCCGCCTGGACTCATCTCTACAATCTTGATGTGCTGTCCATGCCGGATAAATGGGAATATCCCTGGTTTGCCGCCTGGGATTTAGCATTTCACTGTCTTCCAATTGCGATGATCGACCCTGAATGGGCAAAGCGGCAGCTCATTCTCCTTCTGCGCGAATGGTACATGCACCCTAACGGACAAATCCCTGCCTATGAATGGAAATTCAATGATGTCAATCCACCGGTTCATGCCTGGGCCGCGTGGCGTGTGTACAAAATCTCCCGTAAGGCCACAGGTTTTGCTGACACCGATTTTCTGGAAAAAGTTTTCCATAAATTGTTGTTGAACTTCACCTGGTGGGTCAATCGAAAGGACTGGGCGGGGCGCAACGTCTTTGAAGGTGGTTTTCTTGGGTTAGATAACATTGGCATTTTTGACCGCAGCGCCCCCCTTTCGGGCGGTGCAGCTATTTTACAGGCAGACAGCACTGCCTGGATGGGTATGTACTGCCTCAATATGCTGGCGATAGCTCTTGAACTGGCGCGTACAAAACCCGCTTATGAAGACATTGCCACCAAATTTTTTGAACATTTCATTTACATCGCCGATGCCATGCATTCGCTGGGCGAAAGTATGGGCGGCCTCTGGTATGCTGAAGACGGTTTCTTCTATGATGTTTTATTTACATCTTCCGGGGATTATGTACCGCTAAAAACGCGCTCCTTCGTCGGCCTCATCCCCCTCTTTGCCGTCGAAACACTGGAACATGATCTCCTCGAAAAACTACCTCATTTTCGACGTCGCATGGAGTGGTTTATCAAATACCGTCCACAGCTTGTCGAGCGTATCGCTTCACTCACAACGCCGGGGCAGAGTGAGCGCCACCTGCTTTCGATCATTAACCGCGAACAACTTGAACAAATTCTCAATACGATGGTCGATGAGGATGAATTTCTCTCGCCCTATGGCCTTCGTTCTCTCTCGAAATATCATGCCACCCATCCTTACACCATCCACAGTGACGGGGTAGAACACACGCTGTCCTACGAACCTGCCGAATCTACCAGCGGCTTATTCGGCGGCAATTCCAATTGGCGTGGCCCAATCTGGTTTCCAGTCAATTACCTGATGATTGAGTCGCTGCAAAAATATCACCACTATTATGGTGATGATTTTAAAACCGATTTTCCCGCCCATACTGGTCAGCCCGCCACGCTCAATCAGGTTGCCAGCGCCTTATCCGATCGTCTCAAGCATATCTTTTTAAGATCAGAAACCGGAGAACGTGCCGTTTTTGGAAAGAACAGCCTTTTCCAGACCGATCCTCATTGGCGCGATTACATTCCCTTCTATGAGTATTTTCATGCCGATAGTGGCATAGGACTGGGAGCAAGCCATCAGACAGGTTGGACATCCCTGGTCGCCAAACTCATTCAACAGACTGGAGGCGAATGACTGGTCATCTTGAAGCGCAGCGGATATAGTTGAACTGCTCAAAATCTGGATGAGGCGAGAGATAAACATGCAAATCCTGGGCATAGATATTGGTGGCTCCGGCATTAAAGGTGCGCCGGTAGATACCGAGAATGGCGAATTCCTGGCAGAACGTCATCGCATCCCAACTCCACAGCCTGCTCTACCGGATGATGTTGGAGCTGTAGTGGCTGACTTGGTACAGTATTTTAACTGGGATGGACTCATTGGCTGCACTTTCCCGGCTATCATCAAAGAAGGAGTTGCCTATAGTGCCGCTAACGTCGATAAATCATGGATAGGCACCAACGGACAAACCCTTTTTCATCAGAAAACCGGTTGTCCGGTGCTATTGGTCAACGATGCAGATGCCGCGGGCATTGCTGAGATGGAATTTGGCGCAGGGCGTGGGCACATGGGTGTGGTCATCATGCTCACTTTTGGCACGGGTATCGGCAGTGCCATCTTCAATAATGGGCTGCTCCTCCCTAACACTGAACTGGGTCATCTGGAAATTCGCGGCAAAATTGCTGAAGCGCGTGCCAGTGACCGCGTCCGCCAGGAAAAAGACCTGAGCTGGGAAAAATGGGCCGAAAAGGTGCAGGAATATCTTGATAAAGTAGAATTTTTATTCTCGCCCGACCTGATTATTATTGGCGGCGGCATCAGCAAAAAAGCTGATCGTTTTCTGCCCCTGCTCACTACCCGCGCCCGTGTCGTTCCAGCCGAATTACAGAATGATGCAGGTATTGTCGGAGCGGCGCTTGCTGCCCGTCAGCTTCTCTGAAAGAGGGTATATTGACCGAATCGATAAATTTCAAACAGCGCGCCGCCGAACATGCTGTACAGGCTGTTCAATCTGGCATGGTCGTTGGTCTGGGGCATGGCAGCACCGCCATCTGGGCTGTTCGCCGCCTCGCGCATCTCATCAGTACGGGGGAACTAAAACAAATTCTCGGCATTCCCTGCTCTGTACTGGTTGAAGCAGAAGCCCGCGAACTAGGCATCCCCCTCACCACGCTGGAAGATCGTCCTGTAATTGATCTGACCATTGATGGCGCTGACGAAGTTGACCCTCAGCTTGAACTCATCAAAGGGGGTGGCGGGGCACTCATGCGGGAAAAAATCGTCGCCCAGGCCAGTCGGCGGGAAATCATTGTCGTCGATGAATCAAAGCTGGTTCCCGCGCTGGGAACACACTGGGCAGTGCCGGTTGAAGTCATTCCTTTTGGGCATGGCGCTCAGTTAGCCTATCTCCGCTCACTGGGTGCTGAAGTAAAAATACGACAGAAATCAGACAACAGCCCCTTTATAACCGATCAGGGTAATTTGATTCTCGATTGTAAATTCGGCCCTATTCCCGATGTAGCAGTTTTGGCCGATAAACTTAAAAGACGCACTGGCATCGTTGAACACGGCTTGTTCATCGGCCTTGCCACCGATGTAATCATTGCCGGGGCAGATGGCATCCGGGAAATCACCCGCAGCGTGTAAGAACACTCGTTGCAATCTACACTGAATACAAGTGACCTAATCCTGATACGAAAGGAATATCTAGCATGAAATTAGGAATGATTGGCCTGGGGCGTATGGGCGGCAATATGGTCAGGCGATGGTTGACAGGCGGCCACGAAGTTGTCGTTTTCAATCGCAGCCCGGCCCCAGTGGAAGAAGCCGCCAAATATGGCGCAATTCCGACGACTGCCATCCCTGAACTTGTAAGTAAACTGGAAGCCCCACGCGCCGTATGGGTCATGGTACCTGCCGGTGACACTACACAAAAAATGATCGATACCCTTGTCGAGCTTCTATCCCCTGGCGACATTATTATCGACGGCGGCAACAGTAACTATAAAGACTCCATCCGACGGGGCGAAGAACTCAAAACCAAAGGGCTGCATTTCGTAGATGTCGGCACCAGCGGCGGCATCTGGGGTATCACAGAAGGCTATAGCATGATGGTCGGCGGCTCAGACGAAGCAGTTGGCCATATCCGCCCCTTGTTGGAGACACTTGCACCTGCCCCCGATCAGGGTTGGGGACATGTGGGCCCTACTGGCTCCGGCCATTTCGTCAAAATGGTACACAATGGCATTGAATATGGCATGATGCAGGCTTATGCCGAAGGTTTCGAGATCATGCGCGCTAAAAAAGAATTTGATCTCGACTTATATCAGATCGCTGAACTCTGGCGCTACGGCAGTGTTGTCCGTTCCTGGTTGCTCGACCTCACTGCTAATGCCCTTAAGGATGACCCCGAACTTTCCGAGATCAAGGGATGGGTAGCCGACTCTGGTGAAGGTCGCTGGACAGTCTTCGAAGCGATTGACCAGGATGTTCCCGCACCTGTCATCACCCTCTCCCTGATGATGCGCTTTGTCAGCCGTCAGGACGATAGTTATGCTGCTAAATTGCTGGCAGCCATGCGAAATCAGTTCGGTGGTCACGAAGTGAAGAAAGCCTGACATCATCATGGCCGAAAAGAACGGTTCAACCACGATTTTGATTTTTGGCGCGTCCGGTGATCTCACCGGGCGCAAGCTCATTCCGGCGCTTTACAATCTCTATCGTAAAGAACGCCTGCCGGAAAATTTCAATATCGTGGGTGTCTCCCGCACAGCTTTCACTCATGAGCAGTTTCGTGCCACTATGCACAAAAATGTGAAAGAATTTTCGAAGGATACTTTCCTTGAAAAAACCTGGAAACCCTTTGCTAAACATATCTGGTATGTGCCAGGTGATGCTTCCCGCCAGGAAGATATGCTGAAGATCAGCGATTTTCTGGCAGAACATGAGGCCGGGGAACGCAATCATCTCTACTACCTGTCTGTCGCGCCCGATCTTTATCCGCCTATTGTTGAAAATCTCGGTGCGCTCTGCATGACCGAAGAAAATGGTGGCTGGTGTCGTGTTATCATCGAAAAACCCTTCGGCACTGATCTGAAATCGGCCCACGAGCTGAATGCTGTCGTCCATCACTCATTTGATGAAAGTCAGGTCTATCGGATAGACCACTATCTCGGCAAGGAAACCGCACAGAACATCCTGTTCTTCCGTTTTGCTAACACCATTTTCGAGCCAGTCTGGAATCGCAATTACATCGACAACGTACAAATTACGGTTGCAGAAACAGTTGATGTTGAACACCGTGCTGCCTACTACGACAGCGCGGGTGTCGTCCGCGACATGTTCCAGAACCACATTTTGCAGCTCCTCGCGCTGGTGACAATGGAACCCCCTGCTTCCTTCAATGCGACCGCACTCCGCAATGAAAAAGTCAAAGTTCTCAGTGCCGTTCGCCCTATTCCCCTTGAAAATACAGTGCGCGCGCAGTACGAAGGCTACCTTGAAGCAAAGGGCGTCGCACCCAATTCCAGGACGCCAACATATGCCGCGATGAAATTGTCAATCGACAACTGGCGATGGGAAGGGGTGCCATTTTATCTGCGCTCTGGAAAAGCCCTCGCCGCCAAAGTCAGCCAGATTCGGGTGCGGTTTCGCAGACCACCGCAGCTTTTGTTCAACCATAATTCGCCGAAGGATAAAAGTTTCGCGCCGAATACCCTGACTTTTAGCATTCAGCCCGATGAGGGAATTAATCTCAGCTTGCAGGCCAAGTTGCCCGACTCCCCAGACACACGATCGGTTACTATGGATTTTCGCTACAGCACGGATTTCGGGGAATACATGATTCCCGATGCCTATGAACGCCTGCTGCTTGACGCGCTGAATGGCGACGCTGCCCTTTTCACGCGTAGTGACGAAATTGAGACCCTTTGGGGCATCATTGACCCGGTGCTGAAAGCCTGGGAGAAAAAGGATAAACCCCCTGTAGCTACCTATAAACGTGGGAGCTGGGGGCCCGTTGAAGCCGAAGAACTCCTGGCTCGTGATAACCACGTCTGGCGGCTGGGGCGTAAAACCGAGGAAAAACAATGACCAATATACATGTCCTGCCCGATGTGAAATCATTAGCGGAGGCAGCAGCCGACCAGATCATCACCATTGCTGATGCCGCAATTAAAGCAACTGACAGCTTCAGCCTGGTGCTATCGGGCGGCGTAACACCGCGTCCTATGTATCAACTGCTGGCAACAGATGCCTATAAATCGCGGATAGATTGGGAAAAGGTGATTATTTTCTGGGGTGATGAACGTTGTGTTCCCCCGGATGACGACGAAAGCTGTTACAAGATGGCACGTCAGACTCTTCTCGATCATGTCCCCGTGCTGCCCAACAACATTCACCGAATGAGAGGCGAAATTCGCCCTGATGAAGCCGCTGCTGAATATGAAGCCCTTCTTCGGGGAATTTTCAAATCTGACCGCCCTCGCTTTGATCTGATTCTGCTTGGCATTGGTGATGACGGTCACACCGCCTCGCTTTTCCCGCGTACCAATGCTCTGCATGAGGAACAGCGCTGGGTAACGGAAAATTATGTCCCTGCCAAACAGGCCTGGCGCATCACGTTCACGCGCCCTGGGATCAATGGTGCTGCCAATATTATGTTTGTAGTCTCCGGCAAAAACAAAGCTGAGCGTCTGAAGCAGATCACAAGTGGTGAATACCAGCCTTATGATCTCCCTGCTCAGCTTGTCAAACCAACTCACGGCAACCTTAGCTGGTTTATAGATGCCGAGGCTGCTGCCCAGCTTTAAAAACTACCGATCCTGATTAACAGGGGCGCATAATGCGCCCTTTCTGTTCTAGCCCGCCCGTTCTGCCACGACCACGACTCGCTCACTGTAAGTTCCCGAAGCAGCATCATAGGAACCGGTATCACAAGTGATGAGTGTGACCTGCTCGCCCGCCGTCGGATACACCACACTCACATCGTCAAACGGCACAATGCGCACATCAATCACGGTATACTGCCGCTCAGCTTCGCCATCAAACAATATAATTACTTCTCCGGCACTCAAATTGTCCAGATTGGCGAACACGCCCGCTGATCCATCCGGCATCCTGGAATGGGCTGCCAGCACGATATTTCCTGGCCCATCAAACCAGCCGGTATATTCAAGGTGGCCGATTCCTTTTTCCCAGGGATCAATTTCCCATGTCTCTCCGTTTAGCGGAAAAAAGGTCAACGCCTTGGAAATATTTAATGCTGAAATGGTGATGCGGGGCGACGTGGCAGCGTAAGCCGTAATCAGGCTGGCTAGTGACAGAAGGATGAAGGCGAAAACTATAATCTGGCGACATTTCTTCACGGACACAATTTCTACCTTTGCAGTTCAGATTGTCTTAATGATAGGACTTTCATCCTACCTCTCTTCATTATCAATTAATTATCAGTTGTGACACTTAAGATTTTTACATCTTTCACAATTCAAACCCAAGAATCAAAAACCCCGTTCGAAGACGGGGCCTTTTGCATAACGAAAAATTGATTTACTTGCCAGAACCGAGCGTCAAACCCTGAATGAAATAACGCTGCAAAAATGCGAACACGATGATCGTTGGGAAGATTGCAATCAACGATCCGGCAGTGATGACCGGCCAGTTTGTTGTGAACTGACCCTGCAAACTCGCCAGCCCAGCCGTCACCGGCTTGAGAGAGTCGTTCTGCACCAGGATAATCGCCCACAGGTAATCGTTGAAAATCCACGTGAACTCCAGCGTCCCCAGCGCTGCCAGTGACGGCAGGCTCAGCGGCAGCATAATCTGCCAGTAAATGCGGAATTCGCTGCATCCATCAATTCGCGCTGATTCGATGATGTCACTAGGCACTGTCCGCATGAAATTCCGCAGTACAAACGTGCAGAACCCCATCTGGAAAGCCGTGTGAATCAGAATCAGCGACCAGTGTGTGTTATAAATACCAAGCGAATTTGACAGACGAAACACCGGAAGCAGCAAAATCTGGAATGGCAGCATTGTCCCGGCTACAAACATGAAATACAGGACAGTGTTGCCCCGGAATTTGTACCGCGCCAGCGCAAAAGCCGCCAATGATGACAGGAACAAAGTCGATATAAGTGACGGAATTGTAATAGCGAAGCTGTTGCCAAGATAACGCGAAACTCGTCCACGCTCCCACGCCTCGACAAAATTCTGAAACGTTAATTCAGTAGGTATCCGCCAGAAGCCATTGAGTGAAATCTCATCCTGCGTTCGCACTGACGTCAGCAGTGCACTGAAGAACGGCAGCAACCAGATTACTGTCAATATCAACATCAGCACAAACAATGCATTTGACCAGAAACGAAATGGCTTTGCCCGCGTTGCGGCAGTCGGAGTGGCCGTCATCAAACTCCCGGATGTAGTTGTGTTCGCCATAACACCCCCTAATATTCCATTTCCGTCTTGATGGTGCGGTATAAGTATGGAATGATGATGAACAGCGACAGGCTGAAGAGCGCAACGGCAATAGTCGCCCCATACCCCATTTTGTAATTGTTGAATGACTCGATATACATAAAGTTCGCCAGCACGTTAGAGGACCCTGCCGGGCCACCGCGCGTCATCACCGAAACCAGATCGAAAGCCCGCAGCGAGTCAATCACCGAAATAACGATAACTACAGTTGTGATTGGTGCTAACAGCGGGAAAATGATCCTGCGGAACAGCGTCCAACCATTAGCACCGTCCACCCGTGCCGCCTCGATCAATGAGGGATCAAGGTTCTTCAATCCGGCCAGATACAGAATCATCACATACCCAACCTGACGCCAGACCGCCGCGCCTATAATCGAGAGCAGTGCCAGGTTTTTATCTGCCAGCCATCCGGGGGTACTTTCCACACCAATTCCCCGCAGCAGAGAATTGATGAGTCCATTACGTGGCTCGTAAATCCATGACCAGATTGTGCCGATAACGACAAACGACAAAATCAGTGGCGCATAAAAACTGATTTTAAACCACCGGCTGCCGCGCAAATCGGTGTTAAAAATCATCGCCAGCCCCAATCCGACGGTTGTAGGAACAGTGATAAAAATCACCAGCCAGCGTACATTATTCCAGAATGAGGTTGTGAAATCCCTGTCCTGAAACATGCGCGTATAATTGTCGAGGCCGATGAACTTCGCCTCGGAAATGCCATCCCAGTTCGTTAAACTCAGGTAAAATGTGTAAAAAGTCGGGCCAATAATCCACAAAAAATACAGCAGTAAGGGAACAGCCAGAAACAGATACGGCGTCCAGTTAATGCGCCGTCGTGGGGTATTGCTGCTGCGGGTGGCCGGATAAGTCGTTGAAGCCATGTCCTTCTCCTGCCTGAAAAATCATATTGATGAAATTGAGGGCGGATTTGCGCCCGCCCTCGACAAACATAGCCTTAGATTCGTTTTGTCTGTTGGTGAAACAACACCTTCACCAACTGTGTTTTAGCGGAACAATATCATCCGCCCCTGTAACTGAAACTGTTACTCCGCCGCAGCCTGTTCTTCAGCGATACGAACGCGATCAGCTTCCAGGATTTGCAGGATATCCGCCACATCAGCATTCATCGGGTCGCTGATGAATTCCGCAAAGGCATTCAGACCTGCTTCCGCCATTTCCGGCGTTGTGTCACGATCATAGAACTGAAGCACAAGATCAGCTTCCTGAACCAGCCCAATGCCCTTTTGCTGTGCTGCTGTGAAGTTATCCACATCTACATCAGTGCGGGTTGGCAGACGACCCAGGTTATCAGCCGCGTACTGTTGTGCTTCCTTCGAACCGAGGAATGCCAGGAAATCAAACCCGCCTTCTACATTCCGCGAATTTGACGACATGAAATAACCATCAGTCGGCGCATCAATACCAATCGGCATTTCCGGGTTAATAATCGGGAAGCGCACGAAGTCAAAGTCACTTTCAACATCATCAGGCACGCTGTCAGTGATGAAGCCGCCCATCAGGTACATAGCTGCTTCGCCACGATTCATGAAGTCCAGCGCATCCTGCCACTCGTAAGCAGCGCTGTCTGGGATGAAGCAGTTGTGTTCGTAAAGCTGACGCCAGTGGTCGAAGACCGCTACCACGCGCTCATCCGTATAGCTTTCCTTGAGCAGCATCAGGTCGCGGTGGAATTCCGGCCCGTTGATACGCATATTCAGAAAGTCGAACCACGCTGCTGCTGTCCAGGGGGCTTTAGTGCCAATGGTAATCGGAATAATGCCCGCCGCATTCAGCGTATCGCACGCCGCCAGCAGGTCGTCCCATGTTTCAGGTGGGGTCAGGCCGTTAGCATCCAGAATGCTCTGGCGGAAATACATCGCCCACCAGTAGTAGCTGGTCGGAACAAAATACTGACTTTCACTTCCCGCACCTGTAGCCAGTGCCACAAAACCAGGTGCATAGCTGTCGTACCAGCCTTCACGCTCAAACAGCGGTGTGAGATCAGCCGCCAGCCCGCGATCAACGAAAAACTGCATCCGGTTACCAGCGAACCAGGTCAATGCATCCGGCGCAGGGTCAGCCACCAGAAATGCGCGGATCGCCTGTTTGAACGCCTCATGATCGGTGATTGAGTGTTCCAGATTCAGATCAGGGTTCTGTTCCTTGAACAGTGCCACCAGCGCTTCATCCGCTTCACGTGCGCCTTCATCGCTAGCATACGAAGCGTAGCGAATGAGGTCATCCTGTGCCAGTACAGCCCCGCCTATAACAAAAAGAACGATCGTAAAACACAAAACCAAAAGCCGAATTTTCATGATACAAAAAACTCCTGAAAACCAGATTGTAAGAACGAAAAATTCGCAGCTATTAAACTATCTACGTTCCACCTCCTGTTGGCATACCAAACACCTGGCCGGAAGATTGTCGTACCACCAGATTCACGGGAACCGTTACTGGTGAGGGAGTTTGCCCATCAAAAATGGCGAATAAGGTGCGGGTCGCTGCCTGCCCCACTTCTACCGCCCGCTGATCAATCGTCGTGAGCGGAGGCGTAAAAGCGGCAGAAATCGGAATGTCGTCATAGCCGACAACGGTCAAATCATCTGGCACGTGACGTCCTATCTGTCGAACGTGCTGGATCACACCCATTGCCATACGATCATTGAGACAGATTAAGGCAGTTAGTTCCGAATGTTTATCAAATAATCTTGCCGCGCACATCGCGCCGCTTGTCGTGGAAAAATCACCGTCTTCACGAGGAAGCGCATCAAACGTTATACCAGCCTCTGCCGCCGCAGTCCGCAAACCGTCCAATCGCCGGGCAATTGCATAATGCAGGTTTTCCGGCACACCCACAATACCGATATGCTGATGACCAAGTTCGGCTACATGCTGAAAAAGCTGGTGTCCGCCGGAAAAATCATCACTGCATACCGTATATTCATGCGGGTGATAGCCGATTGAAACTGCCGGAATGCCCTTTTTACGCACGATTTCCAGCACTGAGGCCATCGGTACACTGTCCAGTGCAATGACGCCGTCCATATAGCCGCTTTTCACAAGCTGCTGATAATGCTCATCCGGCCCACTGTCGTTCAGGCGCGGTGTACTGAGCAGGATGTTATAGCCCCGCTGGCTGCATTCGGCTTCTATACCTTCCAGAATACGTAACACCAAGGGATCGGTAAAAATGGTGTCGTAAACATAGGGGAAAACGATAGCAATGATATGCGTTTTGCCTGTGGAAAGCGCTCGCGCCGCCAAATTCGGCACATAGCCCAGAGCTTCCACCGCCCGCATAACCTTTTCGCGCGTGTCTTCAGTGAAGTAAGGTGTGTTGGAGAGAACTTTAGAGACGGTAGCGGTAGAAACCCCCGCCAACCGTGCTACATCCTGCAAAGTTGCCATAAAAACTGCTTGTACGAACAATCAATAATTTAGCTAAAACGAGCATAGTTAAAGGCTTAACTACTAGAATATACGCAAAGATTTCACCTGTCAAGTTTTCATTAGCCGATTAGATTGGATAATTTGAATGAAGAAATTATTCGTAGGGCGGAGGCATTACCCCGCCCTACTTGTGAGGCAGCGATTCTAGGGAACTGTTACTGTCCCATCCAATTGTTCATCCCGTACCCCATGCCTCACGCGCAGCAGATCAATCACACGCGCAATTTCGGTTGCAGTTTGAGGTTCTGTCCAGCCGAGTGTCGAGCCAAGAATGTCGGCTGCCTCCTGCATTAGCCTACTGTTCACTTCGCCCAGCATCGCCATCAATGACCGCCGCAGAAGTAGATCATCCAGCCGTACAATCTTTTCCTGCTGTGCTAAAAACTCAATTTCGCGTCGGCTGTAACTGGAATGATTTTGCAGCAACGCATCCGGCGCTGCCGCAATAAAGGCCGCAACCTTTGCAGCGTATGTCCCATAACGATCAAACAATGTCTTCAGACGATCAATAGGTACACCCGTTTGGCTGCTTACATCGCTTATCCAGGCGGTGCGTTCGGCTTCACTTTGTGGATACCCTATACCTCCCCCGATAGCCATCTGCTTGGTATCCGCTTTCCGTGTCAGATTCAAGCGTTTGAGTACCGCATCTGTCGCCTGTTCTGAGAACGCTCTGAAAGTTGTCCACTTTCCACCAATCAGCGACAGCACCGGAAATCGAAGTCTGTCATTTGGCTCAATAGTGCGGATACTGTGATCACGGCTAATCTGGCCTGTCCTCCCTGCTTCGCTGCTTGGCAGTGGCCGCACCCCGCAGAACCGGAAAACGATATTCTCAGGTTTTACTTCAACATCCGGGAATACAATCCGCACCAGTTCCAGCATGTAATCAACCTCTTCTTCAGTGCAAATAGCCTGTTCCGGGTCATCAATTCGTATATCGGTTGTACCGATCAGCACCTTATCCAGCAGCGGAAAAAACAGCGTGATACGCCCGTCTCTGTTCTCGAAGAACATTTCTGCGCCGTTCGTCAGCTTATGGAGTTCCGGGGTATTGACGACATTATTTGAACCCTTCGTCCCGCCTATGAAGCGTTTGTTCTCACCAATAGACTGGTTAGCATAGTCAATCCATGTGCCTTCCGCGTTCACCACAACCTGTGGTTTCACAGTGACAGTTTCACCACTGACCTCGTCGCGTAAAATCACACGCTCGCCATCGCCCCCCACCAACCGCAGATAATTGATCGCCCTTGCTTTAGGGTTTTCCCGTTCCGCATCCATAATCAGTTCCATGCAGATACGTTCAGGATAGGGCATCCATGCATCATAATAATTCGCCGCACAAACAATCTTCGGATTTAGTTTCGGGCGCAGCCGCAGCGATTCTTCGCGTCCAATGATACGGTGATGTTCCATGTTGGGCGGCTGGTTGCCTCGTGTGAACAGGTCATACAGCATCAGACCAATTTTGATGACCACAATACCCCGTTCGCTTGGCTTATCGCGCAGATTCAAAAATTTTAACGGTGCGTTGAGAAATCCCGAAAACCATTTAAAAATCGGAATCGTTGTCGGCAGCGGCTTGGCATAATGCGGCGCATTCACTAATAATCGGTTGCGTTCATGCAGCGCTTCTCGCACCAGCCGAAACTCACCATTTTCCAGGTAGCGAATGCCGCCATGCAGCATGTGCGAGGAAGCAGCGCTCGCACCTGAACAGAAATCCCCTTTGTCCACCAGCAGCACATCCACGCCCTGTAAAGCCAGATCGCGGAATGTGCCAATTCCATTTATTCCCCCGCCGACAATCAGTACCGACACATCAGGATTCTGCCGAATATGTTCCAACACCGCTTGCCTGGACATTATGTACTACCTTTCAAACCTTCAATTCATTAAGACAGAGTATGGCCGCTGCACATCTTCCACACAATTGATAACGATCAACTGGAAACGATCTGATTATATAATGCGTCCAATCCGGCTTCATCCAGCAGTCCTTCTGCAGCACCATTCACGCCAATTTTATGTGAGGCAAAAACTGCCGCTTTTCGGATTGCCTCATATGGGCTGCCCGTACTGTTATAGACATGCACAAATGCCGAAAATAAGGCGTCACCCGCTCCAATCGTATTCACTACCGGGCGGGTTTGCACTGCCGGGATGCGCTCAACGAACCGATGACTTTTTACGGATAGCAGCGCCCCAGCAGCACCCATGCCTATCACAATAATTTCTGTCCCATACCGATTAATGATTTGCCGCGTCCATTCTTCGGGCGAACACGGCAGCCATTCGTGGCTCATGAACAGGATGTTCGCCGCCGCCATATAATCCCGGTTGTAATCATCTTCCAGATGAGCGATGGCATGAACATCCGTCGCCACCAGCTTGCCCATCCGCCGCGCCCGATGCAGAAATGGTCGGGTGAAGTTGATGTTACACAGCACAGCAATATCACATTGGGCTGCCGCCTCATCAAACAAGTCATCCGGGTAAACGCGCTGCTGAATATCCTTCAGGTCAACGTTTATCTGTCGTCTGCCATCCCGGTCATACAGAATAACTGACTGTGGCGTCCTTTCAAGATAATCAACTACGCCCGCGCCATCAATCCCATCGGCGTTCAGTCGTTCGCGCGCCAGGTAGCCCGCCGCATCCTGCCCAATGATCGACAAAAAATTGACCCGGTTATTAAGACCTGTCAATGCTTTGGCAACATTGTATCCCACACCCGATACACTGCTGGTCACGCCGAAAAATGGATAACGGACTGGTGAATAATCAATAGGAAAAGTCTCGACCTGCAAAGTGGTTTCAAGGTTGATGAGGCCCGCGACGAGTATAGTGTTGCTCATGATGTTTCAAAAATCGTTGAAAATTAAAATCTGTTCAATTCTTCCATCAATGCCTTGCGCCGGGGATACATCGTTTTCAGTTCCGAGACGATTTCATTCGCGCGCTCCATTCGCCCTAACAGCCTGATGCGCTGCAATAAGTTGCACGCCTGCTGATAAGTATCCCGGTTTGTTGTATCCGCCAGCATTCTGAATACCGTCTCTTCATAAATGATAGCAATCGTCTCCGGGTATCGCGTATGTAATTCGTCCTTATATGCTTCGACAATCGACATACCATGCCGTTCCGCCAGCTTCAGCACATCACCCCACATCGCTTCGCGCGCATAAATCGCCGCTAGCATCCGGTTTGGGCCACCCCACGCCGGCAATGCCTCAATTTTCTTGAGAAGCTTATTCAGATAATCAGCCCATTTACTTGCAGGGATGAGATGCTTAAGCTTGTCATAATATGCGAAATCATGAGTCTGCAAAAATTGGTCGCGGGATATATCAACGGCGATCTCAGTATCTCCTTCGAGTTCCGCAATTTGCAGCAGGTAAGCGCGGTACTGCGTGACAAGCCCTGGCAGTCTCTGGCTTTCCGCCTGCTTTATTCCCTCCATACACCATTTCTGCGCTGTGTTTAATTTTCCCTCGTCAATATATTGTTGAATCAACTGCTGGCGAATCCGGTCAAGATGGATGTTTGCTTTCAATAATTCCTGAATTGCTGCTGCATTATCGCCCTGCCGCTGCATCACATTCATTTTGATTTCAACAGCGGTTTCCGCCCGATAACTCGCAAAATGGGTTTTGTCCAGTGCCGCGACTTTCCTGTCCAGCGCTGCGAACAGAGCTTCCCGCTCTGCCTGGGATACAACAAGTCCACCCGCCAGCCACAAAAAATCCCAATCATTATCCAGATAGCCGTATCGCCCTTGAAAAGACTCATCCAGACAGTAGCGAAACAGTGCAATCTTACCTTCCGCATCCAGTATTTCGACCAGATCATCCAATGCATCAAAAGCCGATTCAAGTGTTCCACTCAATTCCCCATGTGAATCATCGGCATCCGCAACTGCCTCCGGCATTGTTTCGATGACGGCCTGCAAGATCGGCAGCGCTTTCGCAGCCTGTCGCTGGTCAATCCACCGCCGCGCCTCGTTCAACAGATCATATACGCCTTTGGCTGCCCGGCGACCGGCTGAATAATCCAGGTATCCGTCACGTCCCCGTGCTGCCCGCATCAAGTCATTGATTGTCTGGCAGTAAACAGCTTTGCTCGGCGCATTCTTGCTGTATCGCAGCAGGATTGTATTGCCCAGTGTTTTATCTTTTTTAATCTGCTGCAACACAATAGCGATCAGGTCTTCTCGTGCTAATCCCTCCACTACCTGCCCAATGTTCACGGACGGTTTCACTGGTTTTTCCGCTTGCGCTTGGATGGCATAAAGCACCGCCACTTCATGCTTGCAAATTGGCCCATAATCGTATGGGCAGTCACATTCCAGCAGCAGTTCACCACTACCTGCTGCTTCTACTATGACCTCGTAATCTTCACTACCACTGACAATTGCCGTCCAGCCATCTTCATCTGGCTCAAGCCGCACAACATAGCCGGACTTAAAATACTGTTTCCCTCGCTTGAGAATTTCTCCGTCAATCTCAGTTTCAAAATTATCCAGCCGCAGCACGATTTCGATATCCTCATCTAACCAACAACTTCCACCATCTGCAATCCCGCCGAACAGTCAAATGTCAGACCATGTCTACGGTGCTTCCCAGGCCTGCGCCCGTTCCACCGCTCGTTTCCACCCTGCATATAATGCTTCACGCTGCTCCCCCGGCATCATGGGTTCAAACAGTTTTTCCAACGCCCACTGTTCGGCAATTTCTTCCTGAGATGACCAGAATCCTGTTGCAAGCCCCGCCAGATAAGCCGCACCCAGAGCCGTTGTCTCTGCCACCCGCGCCCGCTCTACCGGCACATCCACAATATCCGCCTGAAACTGCATCAGGAAATCATTTCGCGCTGCCCCACCATCCACACGTAGTGCTTGCAGCGACAGACCGGAATCCGCCCGCATCGCCTCCAGTACATCACGTGTCTGATAGGCGATGCTTTCTAACGTCGCCCGCACAATATGCGCCCGGTTGCTCCCCCGTGTCATCCCTAGAATCGCCCCACGTGCATACTGATCCCAGTAAGGCGCGCCAAGTCCTACAAACGCTGGCACGACATACACCCCACCGGTGTCATCCACCGTCTGTGCCAATAATTCGCTTTCGGGCGCATTAGTGATGAGTTTCATCTCATCACGCAGCCATTGAATCGCCGCCCCCGCCATGAATACACTGCCCTCCAGCGCGTACTGTATCGGCTCATCACCCACTTTCCACGCCACTGTCGTCAGCAGATTATTTTTCGAAGCGATAGCCTTTTCGCCCGTGTTCATCAGCATAAAACAACCGGTGCCGTATGTGTTCTTCACCAACCCCGGCGCATAACATGCCTGCCCGAAGGTTGCGGCCTGCTGGTCGCCCGCGATTCCAGCAATCCGAATCGCACCACCAAACAATTCTGAAATTGTCTCGCCATAGATCCGGCTGCTGGGGACGACTTCCGGCAGTAGCGACGCCGGAATCCTGAAGCGTTCCAGCAGCTCCGCCGACCATTCCTGCTTATGAATATCCCACAGCATCGTCCGGCTGGCGTTACTCACATCGGTGATATGCAGTTTCCCGCCTGTCAACCGCCATACCAGAAATGAATCCATCGTTCCAAAAGCCAGCTTCCCAGCCTCGGCCAGACCCCGCGCCTCTGCGACATTATCCAGAATCCAGACTACCTTCGTGCCGGAAAAATATGCATCTGTAACCAGCCCGGTCTTAGCCAGAATAATCTTGTCAAATCCGTCAGCCTTCAACTGATCGCACATCGCGGCGGTGCGCCGGTCTTGCCAGACAATCGCGTTGTAAACCGGCTCACCTGTCTCCCGGTTCCATACCACTGTTGTCTCACGCTGGTTAGTGATGCCAATCGAATCGATGTCTGGCGGGTGCAGCTTTTGTGCCGCCAGCAGATTCTTCACGACCTCAATCTGCGTCACCCAGATTTTTTCTGGGTCATGCTCCACCCATCCCGGCTGCGGATAAATCTGCGGGAATTCCTGTTGTTCAAGGCCGACAATCTCGCCAGCCCGGTTGAACAGAATCGCCCGCGATGAAGTCGTTCCCTGGTCGAGCGCCAACACATAATCGGCCATTTTTCCGCCTTAAAATAATCCCTTTTTACCTCGCAAGGCCTACATAGTAGACTTTATTCGCACAACCCGCAAAGATATTATTAATTCGAAATTTCCTATTAAAAATTTATTTCAGATTACATTTTGGCAAGGGTAGAGCGATGCCTCTACCCTTGCTTCCAGGAAACGGGTTATTTCATCGTGATCGTCGCCAACGCCTCTGGCAGTCGCGCCGTCCGCGCCCGTACCGTCACCACGCCTCTCTCATGCCGCGCTTTCACATACAGCGCCGCCTGACCACCCACCAGCGCAAACGGATTCTCGCCGATCAATTCCCCTGGCCCTTCAATCTCAAACGTAACGGTCTGCGTCGCATACGGCAGCCGATTGCCATACTTGTCCGTGATTTTGAACACCAGCCGCGTCATATCCCCCCCATCGGCGTTCAGTTCCGTGTCATCTGGCAGCAGCACCAGCATGTTTGGCAAACCATCCGCTCGAATCTGCTGCTCTGCGACTGCTTCTCCGTTGATGAAACCGACCACTCGTAAATCCTCAAACTTATGGCCGCCCCACAGCAGTTGCAAACCCTTCACATTGATCGGTGGATGTGGCAGATGCGGGTACGATTCGCGGTCAGGCTGAAACCGCTTGTACAACTCATCGCCGGTATACACCTCAATTTCCTCACAGTTGCTGAACACAATCAGCGGGTCAACATTCCCGCCGCTTCTGTCCCCCATCGTCCAGAAAGTCGCCGCCCGCACCACTGGCCGCACACTAGGGGAAATCTGACTCTCGTAGAAATACGCCGCGAACTTCGGCAGTCGGAAAATGTCGCTCACGCCGTGATAACACATCCTGTCGCCCGAACCGAACTCACGATGTGTGTTGTAATCGAAAGCGCACCAGCCAATCGCCCCGATCACTTTTTCATGCCCAGCCGCCTTATCCTGAATCCGCGCGTGTCGAATCGCATGTTCGACCTGCCGTTCTTCCTGATCGAAGCTCTTGGTCGAAAACATATGGCCGTTAAACTCGGTAATCATGTGCGGCGTATTTTCCGGGTCTTGCACCGAATTGGAGAAGTCATTGAACGTGAAAACATCCTCCAAAAACTGGCTGTTCTGGAAGAAGCGCACACCGCCTGTCTGCCGCGTCGGGTCGAGCTTGTGTGCCAGCGCGTTCGTCGCCGTATAAAACGCCTCGTTATCCCACGACTCGTTGATTCGCACACCCCACAGCACAATCGACGGGTGATTGCGGTCACGCACGATCATCGCTTCCACATCGCGCAGGCTGATTCCCTGCCAATCCGCGTCGCCGATGCTCTGCCAGCCCGGGATTTCCTCGAAAACCAGCAGTCCAATTTCATCGCACCGATTCAGGAAATGCGGCGACTGTGGATAATGCGACGTGCGGACGATATTGCACCCAAGTTCATACTTGATGATGTCCGCGTCTTTCCGCTGCAAACGCGCCGGGGCTGCCGCGCCGATATAGGGGTACGTCTGATGACGGTTTAACCCTCGCAGCATCACCTTCTCCCCATTCAGATAAAATCCATTCTCTTTGAAAACTGCTTCGCGCACACCGAAGCGAACATCAACTGAATCAAGGAGTTCAATGTCAGGTGATTCGCCTAAATCCAAATCAACCATAAGGTTATGCAAATGAGGTTCGTCCAATGTCCACCGAAGTATCCCACTCGGTAACGGACAGGTGAGAGTGTGATGAACTTCTTCACCCGGTGGCACAACAACTGCCTCGTTACACCAGTCAATCACATCGCTGTCTGTACCAATTTGCCGAGAAAATGTATAGCTGAGGCTCAGCGCTGCTCTTACAGTTGCATTGGATTGATTTCGTACCAGTACATCGACTTCGCAGAATGGGTTTTCTGTGAGAACATCCTTGACCTTCACGAATACCCCTGCGATATGACATTCGGGCATATAACGTAGCCACACATCGCGGTAAATTCCCCCGAACGTCAGGTAATCCACCACACCCGCATACGGCGGAATATCCGGCCGCTCCGTCGAATCCAATCGCACCGTCAGCAGATTTTCACCGCTTTCATTCAGCGCGTCGGTGATGTCGAACGAAAACGGCGTATACCCGCCCTCGTTTTCGCCCACTTTGCGCCCGTTGAGGAATACTTCAGCGGCGATCATCGCGCCATCAAAGTCGATATAGACCCGCCGGCCCTCGCGCGCTTCCGGCAGCTTAAAGCGTTTGCGGTAGGTCGAAATGAACTGATATTCCAGATTGTCGAAGTTGTGATGCGGCAGGACGATATTCGTATGCGGCAGTGTGATATGTTCAAATTCGATGTCTGGTGTATTGCCATCAACATCCTGTGGAACAAATAACCAGTCATTATTGAAAGGGATAACACTTCTCAAAATCAGCAGTCCTTTGTCGAAAATTGTATAGCTGGGAATTATAGCCACAATCGGGATTTGGTCGAAGGCATACCATTTTCATATAACTTTCAAAAAATCACTCACATCCCAACTTCAATTTAGTGCGTATAATAATAGGGTTGAAAGGAGGAAGGGAATCAGGTGATTTAGTTAACCGCTATAGAAACATCCATTTTCCCTGAAAAAATGTCAAAAAAAATTCTGGTTATTGAAGACGAACCCGGTATCCTGGATAACATTGTTGAAACCTTGAAACTGGAAGGTTTTAACGTCCACGGTGCTGCCAATGGCGAAGCTGGCGTTCATACTGCCCGCGTTTTCTTGCCGGACATGATTATTTGCGACATCATGATGCCCGGTTTGAATGGCTACGGCGTGCTGATGGAAATCCGCAGCGACCCTACCATGAGCAAAATCCCCTTTATGTTCCTCACCGCCAGGGCCGAACGGGGCGATATGCGGAAAGGCATGGAACTCGGCGCGGATGACTATCTGGTCAAGCCCTTTAATACCCCGGAATTGTTATCGGCAGTCCAGGCACGTCTCAATCGTCAAACGACCATTGCCGCACCCTATACGCGCCGTATGGAAGACCTCCGCAGCAATATTGTCCGCGCCCTCCCCCACGAAATCCGCACCCCACTCACCGGTATCATCGGCTATACCGAAATTATGCTGATGGACTTCGATGAGGCCAACTTCGACCATTTACGGGCGATGACAGAAGTAGTTTATAAATCCGGCCTGCGCCTTCACCGTGTACTGGAAAATTTTCTCACTTACGCTCAGGTAGAAATCTTGTTCAACGACCCGGAGCGGATCCGCTCCCTGCGCGAAAAGATCACGGATGCCTTTGAAGTCATCCCCACCCATGCCATCGCCAAAGCAGCGGAACATAACCGCGATGCCGATCTGAAAGTGCAGGTTGCCGATGTCAACGTCCACATCGAACGCGAAAATCTGGGGAAAATTGTGGATGAACTTGTTGATAATGCCTGTAAATTTTCTGAAGTTGGCACACCTGTCGAAGTGACTGCTGTCGCCTCGGATGATTCACTCACGCTCACCGTTACTGACCGGGGTCGCGGTATGACTCCTGAGCAAATCGACAGTGTAGGCGCTTATATGCAGTTCGAGCGTAAGCTCTACGAACAGCAGGGCTTGGGACTCGGTCTCATCATCGCGCTTCGTCTGGCTCAACTGCATGGTGGAGAACTTTCCATCGAAAGTATCCCCTGGGAAAAAACAACCGTAACGGTTAAGCTCCCTCGTTAGGATTTATCATAGATGGGTAATGTATCCATCCCGATATCTCGCCTCTACTGTTGCCACCTCAATTCCCCGCCCTGCCGCCTCATCCACAGTGAAGCCCGACGGGTAAGTCCGCAGCAGATCAGCCAGTTGAGGCAGTTCATGGTATTCCGATCTGAAATCGTGATAAATCCCGCGCTTTGCCTCATAACACCACACCGGCAAAATATAACGGGTTTCCGCGCTGCGGGGAGTTGCCTTATAACGCATTTCAGGAACAACTTTCGCGTTCAGAATCGCCGCTGCATAGCCCTCAAGCTGCTGCTCAATTGAATAATGCTGGTGCAGATAAGTCAGTGTTTCCGCTCGTGTCCGTTCTCGATTAGTGATGATGCGTGCGGCATAAGCGGCAGCGCTTTCCGCATCGTCAAAATCCACCTTGTCTACCAGATTTTCCGGCAGCAGTTCACGATGCGATGAAATCCGGCTAACGACCACTGGTGTCCCGCACCCCAGCGACTCGTAAACTGCGTTGCCGAACGACTCGACAAAATTCCCCAGCGCCAGTGTCACTGCCCCCATGCTGAAATACTCCGGCATCAGCGCCTGGGGAATCCAGTCATGGAAAACGAAATTATCCTTCAACCCGCGTTCAGCGATGAGGCTGTCAATCTCTCGGTAAAATAATCGCAGTTCTTCGGAGGCTTCCGCATCAATCCAGCGCGGCACCAGCGTTTTAATCCCCTTGATCTGATACTGATACACCAGCCTGTCAATCACATCAATTGTCTGCCGGATACCTTTTGTCTCTTCTGGCCGGTGAGGATGCAGCACCAGCCTATCAGTTTGGGGATTAACCGGAATGATTTTCAGGATGTCACCCGCTGCTGTCGGCTTGAAGCGCGACCAGTCCAGGCCGTTCCGTACCACCTTGATGCGCGCGGGCAGTTCGAGGAAAAAGCGCCCTACCGTCTGCTCAAAATACTGTCGCGCATAATGCGAAATCAGAATCAGCGAATCGCCCTGAAACAGAAAACCGCCCAGTAGCGTTTCCGGGTATACATTATCCCGCAGCGAAACGACGGTTGGCACATGCCGATAAACATAGGGGTATAAAAACTCCCCATCGTGCATATAAAACCGATCAGCCTGTGCCAGGTATTCGCTCATATCCTGAATCATCGCCGCCATATCGTAAGCGGGAATGGCGTAAGGCTGCGGGAACGGCTGCTTGAAGCGTAGAATGGGCAGCACTTCCACTCGCTCACCCCACGAAAACGGAATATGCGCCTCATCCCGCTGTGTGCAGAGCACCTTCACTTCATGACCCAGTTTGCCCAGGTGAATCGCCACATTTTGAAGGTGCTTGGGTGCGCCGCCCATCACCTTCTCCGCGAACAGCGGATTGATCGAAAACATCACAATTCGCATCAAAAATCACACCTTTTAGCCGAAAAAATCGAAACAAATGTCATGACAAATGTTTCACACGTTCCCTGCATACTCTGCTAAAATGGGTAAAGTATTGGGTGTTCCTGGCTCTTTCTTCCCACCCAAAATGCGGCAAAAAAAGTCATTTGCAATTGCCGCGAATGCCGTAAAATGCAAATGGTGAAATGGCTGGATTTCAAATTCTCATTTTCACCATTATTACCATCGCAACAAACCGTAATTTATTTCACCCTTCCTTGTCCCTTAGGTCGCATTAAACCAGAGCGGGTTTGACCATGCTTTCCGCCCCTGTGCATCGCGCACCGTCACCCGGCAAAACGGGCTGGTAAATTCGCTCAGATCGAATTCCGCTTCCGTCAGGTTGATGCCGTGAGCGGCCCTAAAGTTCGCCCCACGCCCGGTCACGAACACCCGCTCAGCCGGAGAACACCTTACAGACAATTTTCGTTCAGCCTTTACCCGAATATCATGGATGAAAGCGCCATTGCTGGAATAATAATGCCCGGCCTTCAGAGCGCTCAAAATCATTTCCGGCGTGAGCGCCTCCGTCTTCACCATCACCCACGCCCGCAGCGCATCATAGCGTGCTGGATCAAAGTGGGCATCATCCGTTGTGCAGGCAAAATAACGTCCGCCCCGTGACAGCAGATTATCCAGAATATACCAGGCATCCTGCCGGTCACTGTCATCTACTGCCGTCCCATTCCAGGTTTCAACGGCATGAATAGCGCCCAGTGAACGAATATCATTCTCCGACAGGTTGTACCACCCCGGATGCGCCGCCGCGACAAAAGCGCCTGCTGCCAGTGCCCGCCTGGCCAGTCCTGCCCCACTTTCGCCAGGTTGAGTCCGTGTAAAATCGGCTGGCAGCCCAACTGCCAGAATATGCCAGTCATCGCCCAGTTCAGTCGCCGGAGCGTGGAGTTCTGCCCCCAGAATCGTCGTAAAATTATCGTCGCGATAGGGTTTCGTATCCGTAATTGGATAATGATATTCACCTGAAAAATGATCGGTCACAGCCAGAAAATTATATCCGGCCTCGCGGTACACCCGGCAAACCGCTTCCGGGGTAAGCAAACCATCTGACCGGGTAGAATGCGTATGTAAGTTACCTTTAAAAAATTTGCCGGGCTTATCAAACGGCAGGTTGTGCATGTTTTCCCCTGAGTGATATGGCGATAATGTGAGCTTTTGACGCTTACTGCAATTTTTGATTTCGCAGGGGCAAAAGCCAAAATCACCCCTGCTGTGAGGATGCTATCGCTGAAAACTAAAGCATATCATGCCATCTGTTATCCACAGATTAAATGGCCCACAGGACAACATTAAGACCTAAAACAGCCCAACCACATTCCCTTCATCATCAATATTGACCTGCTCCGCCGCCGGATGTTTCGGCAAACCGGGCATCGTTCGCATATCGCCGCAGAGTGGATAAATGAAACCTGCCCCTACTGAAGCTCGCACCTCGCGGATAGGTAAACGAAATCCAGTCGGCGCACCTTTCAAAGCTGGATCAGCACTAAAGCTCAGGTGCGTCTTCGCCATACAGATCGGCAGATCAGCAAAGCCATTACGCTCAAAAGTTTCAATCTGCTTTTCAGCTTCCGGTGTGTAGTCCACTCCATCCGCCCGGTAAATCTCCGTCGCAATCGCTTCGATCTTACGCTTGATCGGCCATTCCAGCGGATAGAGAAACCTAAAATCATTGGGCTGCTCGCAGGCTGTCACAACCATCTCAGCCAGTTCCACCGCACCCGCCCCACCTTCGGCAAAATGCCGCGCTGCTGCTGCTCCAACTGCCCCGGCATCCAGCGCAATTCGTTTAATTGCATCAATTTCGGCAGCCGTGTCCTGCGCGAACACATTAATTGCCACAACTGGATTCACGCCAAACTTCCGCATGTTTTCCAGATGGCGCACCAGATTAGCCGCCCCTGCCTCGACATCAGCTACATTTTCACTCGTCAGCGCCGAATCGAGCGGCTTACCGGGTGTAATTTTGTATTTGCCAGTGTGGGCTTTCAAGGCGCGAACCGTGACAACCAGCACCGCTGCATTAGGCCGCAACCCGGATGCCCGGCACTTAATGTCAAAGAATTTCTCCGCGCCAATGTCCGCCCCAAAGCCTGACTCTGTCAATACATAATCAGCACACTTCACCGCGATCATGTCCGCCAGCACCGAGGAATTACCATGTGCAATGTTGGCGAATGGCCCGCAGTGAACCAGTGCTGGCGTATTTTCCAGCGTTTGCATCAGCGTCGGTTTGATGGCATCACTCAAAAGTGTAGTGATTGCGCCCGTCGCTTTGAGATCATCGACTGTAACCGGCTTTTTCTCACGGTTATAAGCAATCACCATTCTGCCAAGACGAGCATGAAGGTCTTGCAGCGAGGTTGTCAAAGCCAGAATTGCCATAATCTCTGAAGCAACGGTGATGTCAAATCCGGTCTGGCGGGGAATGCCATCAGCTTTTTCCCCCAGCCCAACGATGACATTCCGCAAAGCCCGATCATTTAAATCCAGCACACGCCGCCACACAATATCGTGCGGATCGATATTCAGGTCATTACCATGATAGAGGTGGTTGTCCAGCATGGCCGCGATCAGGTTATGGGCGGCGGTGATGGCATGAATGTCACCGGTCAGGTGCAGATTAAATTTTTCCATCGGCACAACCTGGGCATAACCACCACCGGCTGCACCGCCTTTGATGCCGAATGTCGGCCCCTGTGAGGGCTGTCGAATGGTGATGATGGCACGTTTGCCGATGTGTTTCATCGCCTGCCCCAGCCCAACCAGCGTTGTGGATTTTCCTTCTCCCAAGGGCGTCGGCGTAATAGCGGTTACATCTACGTATTTGGCATCTGGGCGTCGGCGCTGCCGTTCCAGCACCGCGAGATCAATTTTCGCCATATATTTGCCATAATGTTCCAGGTCGGTATCCGGGTCGAGTCCTAATTGTTCCGCAATCTGATTAATGTGGAGGAGTTTACAACTGCGCGCAATCTCGATATCAGGGGGAATAACAGTCATAAGGACACCTTTCAGGCAGGCTGTATCACACTGTTATTTAGTATAGAGGAGAACCACAGGCATCGCATCGACACATGCCATGCCTGCATCGGTGAATTCGTCACTAAACCAGCGCAGTCATCATCGCACGCACGGCCTTTAGCTCATCCTGGTTAATTGTATGTCCCATTCCGGGGTACAATTTCATGGTGACATCCCCCCCCAGTTGTTTCAGCACACCGGCGCTGCGCTGGACATAACCGGCTGGAATATGAAAATCCACATCACTGCAACCCATGAACACCGGCGTGCTGTCCAGCGAACCAGTGTCCTGTCGTGGCATATTTTCCGGGCCGATCAGGGCACCACTCAACGCAGCCAACCCGCCATAGCGGCGAGTATTGCGCGCCGCAAATTCCAGAGCAAGACACGCCCCTTGCGAAAAACCAAGCAGAATTACCTGTTCCGGTGGAATACCTTCCTCAACAACATGTGCCAGCAGGTCGGCCACTATCGCCAGCGCCGAGGACAGCCAGGGTTCATTGGCTTCCAGCGGCACGAAAAAGCGGTTAGGATACCAGGTAAAATCAGCAGCCTGTGGCGCAAGATAGGCAAATTCAGGATGGGCAAGCTCTGGCACCAGCGAAAAAATATCCTCTGCTGACGCTCCGCGTCCATGTAGCATAATCATGGCGGCTTTAGCTTTATCCAGCGGTGCGCCAGTGACCAATACCTGCTGTCCTTTATGGGGACTATTCGTTGGATGTGACATGTTAACCCTCTCTTATCGCAGCGGCCACGCTGGAACATTAATCGGTTTCAAAATACTGCTAATCGCCGAACGATCCTTTTCCAGCCAGGGCGGCAGCTTCAAATGCGTGCCCAGTTCCATTACTGTTTCGTCGAGTGGAAAGCCCGGCCCAACCGTCGCCAGTTCAACGATATGCCCATCGGGATCGCTGGTGTAGATACTCTTGAAATAGATACGATCCATGATCGGCGATACACGATAGCCCGCATCAATCAGATGATTGCGCCATTCTGCCTGCTCTTCTTCGTCAGCCACCGCAAAGGCATAATGATGCGTCTGCCCTGCGACCATGCGTGTCTGCCGTGTTTTTGCCGGGTCACGCTCAAAATAAGTGATAAGTGTACCGGGTTTGCCATCATCTACACCCCAATACCAGTGAGCCGAATTGGGATCGTCAAAATTGGATGTCATTTTGACTCGCCGCAAGCCTAATACCCCACCCAGAAATTCATCAGTGCGTTCGATATTTGTCCCTATCGCCGTAATGTGATGCATACCGTTTGCCAGTGCCATATCCGGTGTGATCGTTTCAATTGGCTCCGGCCAGGTTTCGGCCCTGATGCGTTCCTCATCGCGGTTGTTGACGAGCATTTGCGCGGGCGGTTCGCGGTATTCACTGCCAATCGCATCTGCTGCTTCGTCCATTGTCCACCCTGGCCCATCAGTGGCAATTTCAATGATGGTGCCATCAGGGTCGTTGAAATAAATCGAGGTGAAGTAATGCCGGTCAAATGGGCCATCAACGTTGATATTATGTCCGGTAAGCCAGCGCTTCCACTTCAGCAGGCGGTCAAAATCTGGCACACGCAGGGCAAAATGATGAGTACCACCAATACCGGGAGCGCCTTTTTGTGCGCCGCGCCACTCAAAGAAAGTGATCGCTGTGCCGGGTTTTCCCGTCTCATCCCCGAAATACAGATGATAGCTGGTTGGCTCATCAAAGTTGACCGTCTGCTTCACAAGGCGCAGACCAAGCATACCGGTGTAAAAATCCACTGTTCGCTGGGCATCTGCTGAGACAATGGTGATGTGATGCAGACCGAGAATTTTCATGTTTCGCCCCTTTGACCAGGTGGAAAAAATTATACAATCCCAGACACGATCTCGTTGCCGACACTTACCGAAAAGCACACCTTTTTAAGTGAGATTTGCAATCGCCCAGGCAAAGCCATACACAATCAGCATTTGTCCCGGCCCGTATAGCAACCAGACGATATCACCAATAAAGCGGAAGTGCAGCCCATTGAACAACTGTGCAGCAAGTAGAAGATCGCTCAGCAAAAAGAGCGCAGAACCCAGCGCCAGCGGAAGAAAAACACTTGCTTGCAGCATCAACCCAGTCGCCAGCCCGGCGGTACTCGCCAGCAGCAAAGCATACGGCAGCGCGGCGATATGGAGGATTGTCCGCTCTTTAGCGCCACGATATACAACTCCATACCATCCAACCGTGCCAACCAGCCACCAGCCGACCAGCGCCCCCCAGTGTACAGGGAGTCCCAATTGATTTCCTGCCAGTACAGAAGCGATTATATAGGCGACATGCCCTAATCCAAATGAGCCAATGCCGCCCAGCACAAATTCTTTGATCGGCAGCAACCGCGCCATGAACAGATCGCCGATAAATCCCAGGGTCATACCCGCAGCTACCAGAAAAACAGACACACCACTGTTAGCGTAATTCCCGACCAGATACCAGCCCCATGCGGCAGTAACGAGAGCAAAAGATGATGCCATCCGGGTCCATGTTGGCATCCGGTGCGTCTGTTCACTGTTCAGGCGGCCAAAAATAAACCCGCCAAACAATAAGATGGCCCATAATGCCAGAAGTCCGGTTAGCGCCATATTTTCTGTCTCACTCACCAGTACACCGAACATCGGCCAACCTTTCTGTCACCCTGATAAAAATAAGCGCTAAACCATAATTTGATTTGGCAAGGGGTTATAACTGTATTACAATGGCAGCGCAAATTTGAACGATTCAGGCGCTCAAAAGTTATTTTAAGTACACAAGGCTTTTTAACGTCTGAAAAGTTCACATTGCTATAGTGTTCTGATGTACTTAAGGAGTATTTAGGTATGAAAGCTGTTATGCGTCTTTTGCCCCTTGTTGGGCTGGTCGCCCTGCTGCTTGGTCTGGCTATTCTGCCAGTCGCTGCACAGGATATGATGGTCGTCACGGCAGAATGCGGCGCTGAGAATAACGCCAGCAATTTCGCCGCTATCGAAGCCGTTGATGCCTCAACTGTGAAATTCACCCTCTGCAATCCCGACCCGGCCTTCCTTTCGAAGATCGCCTTCTCGGCCTTCATCATTCAGCCATCAGAGTACCTGGAATCGACAGGCGGCGGTGGTGATCTGATTCAGAATCCCATTGGCACCGGCCCTTATAAGCTGGAGCGTTGGGACCTGGGCAACGAGATAGTTCTGACCCGGAACGATGAATACTGGGGTGAAGCAGCCAAAGAACCGACGGTTATTTTCCGCTGGAATTCAGAAGCCACCGCCCGCCTCACCGAACTTCAGTCCGGCAACGTGGATGGCATCGACAACCCCGGTGAAGGTGACTTCGCGGTCATCGAAGCCGACCCAAGCCTGGCGCTGTATACACGCGGCGGCACCAATGTCTTCTACCTGGGCATGAACAACACCTTCGAGCCATTCGATGATGTGAAGGTTCGCCAGGCTATCGCCCATGCAATCGACAAACAGCGTATCGTCGATAACTTCTATCCCCCGGGATCGGTTGCGGCAACCCAATTTATGCCGCCGAGCCTGTTCGGGTACACACCGGAAGTTGAACCGCTGGCCTATGATGTTGAACAAGCCAAGGCCCTCCTCGACGAAGCAGGACTCGTCCCCGGCGAAGATGGTACCCGCTTTGAGGTCACGCTGAACTACCGTGATGTGGTACGCGGCTATCTTCCCAGCCCCGGTGTTGTGGCAACCGATCTTCAGGCGCAGCTTGCCGAAGTTGGTATCAAAATGAACATCGAAGTCATGGAATCCGGCGCCTTCCTTGATGCTTCGGATGCAGGCGAACTCGCTTTCTACATGCTCGGCTGGGGTATGGATTATCCAGACCCAACCAACTTCCTTGATTTCCATTTTGGCGTTGGTGCCAGCGACCAGTTCGGCACCAAGTTCTCTGAAATCACAGATGCGCTGACAGAAGCCGGCCAGCTTGCTGCTCCCGAAGACCGCTATCCGGTCTATCAGGAAGCGAACACCTTCATCCGCGATCTGGTTCCAATGGTTCCGATTGCTCATGGCGGCAGCGGTGCGGTCTTCAAAGCCAGCATTGCCGGTGCCTATGCCTCGGATGTTGGCGCGGAACAGTTCGCGCTGATGGAAGACCCGGATGATGACAACATTGTCTGGATGCAGAATGCTGAACCGATTGGCCTGTACTGCGCCGATGAAACTGACGGCGAAACCCTCCGCGCTTGCGAACAGGTTGGACAGTCATTGATGGCTTATGAAATCGGCACCGGTGAGGTTATTCCCTCATTGGCAACCGGCTTTGAAGTCAATGAAGAACTGACCGAATGGACTTTCACACTGCGCGATGGTGTGCCCTTCCATGACGGCTCATCACTGGATGCCAATGATGTCGTGCAGACAATTGTTGTTCAGTGGGCCGCGGCCAACCCGCTCCACATTGGGCGCGATGGTAATTTCACCTACTTCTCAGCGTTCTTCGGTGGTTTCCTGAATCCACCTGCGGCGACTGAGTAAGTAAAAACCTACTGTTAGAGGGACACGGCGTGCCGTGTCCCTTTCATATCAGTTAGCAGAAGAGCTTTATGTCAACCTTTATTTTGCGCCGGATTTTTCTCACCATCCCTGTTCTGATTGGGATTTTGGTCGTCACATTCATTCTACTGCGTTCTATTCCCGGTGATCCCTGTGTTGCTATTCTGGGCGAGCGAGCAACTCCGGAAATTTGCAATGCCTACAATGAACGCTATGGACTAAATAAATCCATTCCTGAGCAGCTTGTCATCTACCTGGGGCGAACACTAAGGGGCGATCTTGACCAGTCGTTTCGTTTTGGCCGTCCGGTTGCTGACCTCATTATCGAACGGCTGCCAACCACTATCGAACTGGCATTTTCGGCGCTGATTTTTGCTATCATCGTCGGAATCCCACTCGGCATTATCTCAGCTTATCGGCAGAACTCCGCGCTTGATGTTGGCACCATGATGGGTGCAAATTTCGGCGTTTCTATGCCCGTTTTCTGGCTAGGTCTTATGCTGGCCTATTTGTTCGGAGTCGTCTTAAAAGACACGCCTTTCGCCCTACCCCCTTCAGGCCGCCTGGAAGCAGGTGCAAATTATGCACCATTTTATGTCGTCTGGGGACTGGCTGAGAGCGAAAGAGCGGCCAGCGGGTTGATGGTCTTTATCTCCCGGTTGAATATTTTTAACGGCGTACTGACACTTAATTTTCAGCAGATTGTCGATGCACTTCGTCATCTCATCCTGCCTGCTATCGCAGTTGGCACGATTCCCTTAGCAATTATCGCCCGTATGATGCGATCAAGTCTGCTTGAAGTCTTGCGGCGAGATTATGTACGAACGGCCAGAGCAAAAGGCCTGAGTGAATTTGTAGTCGTGGTTGGACACGCTGTCAAAAATGCTTTGCTGCCGGTTGTTACCATTATTGGCCTCAGCTTTGGAGGGCTACTCAGTGGAGCGGTACTGACTGAAACAGTCTTTGGTCTGTCTGGTATTGGGCGCATTCTGTTTGATGGCATCACTGCCCGTGATTACACCCTTGTACAGGGAATTACCATCGTCACGGCGGTGGCATTTATTGTGATTAACCTCGTGGTTGATGTGCTGTATGGCTACCTCGACCCACGTATACGTTTGAGTTAGGGAGCCTGCGATGCAGCGTGTAGAGTCCGTCAGCCTGCGCGAAGGCTACCGTCGCCCTGAGACTATCCGACTTTCACCCGGACGTGCTGTTGCGATGTGCCTGCTGGCAGCCATGATTGTTCGGCTGCTGGTGATTGGCATCGTGTCGATGTTGCAATTTTTTCCGTTTCTAGGCTTTCTCGAAACTATTTTTCAACGTCTCAATGATCTGAATTTTCTGATAGCACTGCCTGCCGGAATTGCCATCTATGCCTGGGCGCAGTCGCGGGAAGAGAATGCTCCCATCCTTGAAACGGCTAATAACATTTTCCGCCATCGATCTGCTGTAATGGGGATGCTTATCATTAGCTTTCTCATCCTCATTGGAGACTTTGCGCCAGTTATCGCCACTCACGACCCCATTCAATCAATGCTGGGGCAGCCCGGCGAAACTGGAAAACTCCCCCGTAAACCGCCCTGTATTCATCTGTTTGGCTGCCCAACCGATGAAATCGAGCATTATATGGGGCTGGATTTGAATGCGCGTGATGTTTTCAGCCGGGTTATCTTTGGCGCACGTACATCGCTGGTCGTTGGTATCACATCAGTCATGTTTGCTATTGTTGCCGGTACATTTCTTGGGCTGATTGCTGGATATGTTGGCGGTTGGACAGATAACAGTATCATGCGTCTCATGGATGTGATGCTGGCCTTTCCATCACTTCTTCTGGCAATCACGATTGTTACTATTCGCGGGCCAGGGCTGGAAAATGCGCTGCTGGCGATTGCCATTGTTTCTATCCCTCAGTACGCCCGTGTTACCCGCGCCAGTGTTCTGGCAATAAAAGAAGAAGAATTCATCACGGCAGAGCGATCGCTGGGCGCAGGGCCAAACCGCATCGTTTTTCGCCATGTGCTGCCCCATGTTCTGACTCCCCTGATCGTACAGGGAACCTTAGGAATCGGTGGCGCAGTGCTGGAAGCGGCAGGGCTGGCCTTCCTTGGGCTAGGCGCTCAGCCCCCTACCGCTGAGTGGGGTTACATGCTGAGCGAGGCACGGGCTTATGTGTTTACATCGCCGCACCTCGTTTTCTTCCCTGGCATTGCTATTACACTGACGGTACTGGGCTTCAATCTGTTGGGTGACGGTCTGCGTGATGCGCTCGACCCACGCCTGAACCGCAATTAATAATTTACAGAGGGATAGTTATTTTGCTCTATCCCTCAATCAGATTCATGACTTCACTAAATAAATTACCGTTGGTCGCTACACTTTCACCGCCAAATATAGTTGGCTTACCTGACCAATCGGTAAATGTACCACCTGCTTCCTCCATAATTACTTGAAATGGCCCACAGTCCCAGACATTCATGACTGGGTCAACCATGACCTCAGCCCGTCCGGTAGCAACCAATGCATAGCCATAACAGTCACCCCAGGTGCGCTGGAACGAACTCGCCTGGACTAACCGCCCCCATGAAGCTGCTTTATTGGTTTTTTCAAAAACATCAATATCGCTTGCCAGCAGCACCGCATCAGCCATTGTTTCCACTGTGGAGACCTGTGTTCGTCGTCCATTCCAGTAGCACCCTCCGCCCTGGGTAGCATAAAGTGTTTCATTCAGCGCTGGAAAATGAGCTACGCCAATCAGAGGTTTTGACCCATCGGTTAGTGCCAGCAGCACCGCATACAACGGCACGCCGTGTATGAAGGATTTGGTGCCGTCAATTGGGTCAATTGTCCATAACAAACCGCTTTCCCCTGCTTGCTGTCCAAATTCTTCACCAATAATGCCATGTGTCGGCCAATAGTGACCAATCAGTTGGCGTAATTTTTGCTCGGCTTGTTTATCGGCGATAGTGACTGGCGAGGTATCGGCTTTGTGTTCAACAGCCACGCCCGATTGAAAATAACCCAGTGTGATGCGCCCGGCTTGCCAGGCAGCATCCAGCGCGAATTCAAGCACATCCTTCAGCGGTGGGACTTCCATGTTTCCTCCTCATGTCGATACTCTGGGATAATAACGCCATCTGTTCTTCTGATACAATCAAAAGCGTAATTTTCCTTATGACTACAGGAATTTAACTATGAAAATGCAGGCTGCACTTATCCTCAATGCACATCAGCCATTTATTGTTGATGAAGTTGAACTGGAAGAACCAAAAGCAGGCGAAGTGCTGGTAAAAATTGCTGCCAGCGGTGTTTGTCACAGCGACTATCATCTCATCAGTGGCGCGACTCAACATCCCCTGCCCGTAGTACCCGGTCATGAAGGCGCGGGTGTGGTTGAAGCAGTTGGCGTGGGTGTCACGCGAGTCCGTCCCGGTGATCATGTCACACTTAATTGGGCACCAGACTGCGGGCGCTGTTTTTATTGTCTGCGTGGCAAACCCAGCCTCTGTGAAACCTATATTGAACCCATCTGGGCCGGAACCATGCTCGACGGTACTACCCGCCTGCGCTGGAAAGGACAGACGGCCTACCACTTTTCCGGGCTGGCAACTTTCGCCGAATACGCCGTTGTGCCGCAGGAGAGTTGTGTACCGGTGCGAAAAGATGTGCCACTCAAGGTAGCAGCACTGGTGGGCTGTGCGGTAGCAACGGGCGTTGGCGCGGCCATGTACACCGCCGATGTCAAACCCGGTGAGAGCGTCATCGTTTTCGGCTGTGGTGGTGTTGGTCTGAATATCTTGCAGGGAGCGGCATTGTGCGGCGCCAAAACGATCATCGCCATTGATACCAATCCAGCAAAAATGGAAATCGCACGCCAATTCGGAGCGACTCATGTGTTGATGGCAGATGACGATCCGATCCGGCATATTCGTGAATTGACCGATGGGCGCGGCGCAGAACATGCATTTGAAGCCGTCGGCATCCCTACTTTACAGGAACTCGCCCTGAGTGCTATCCGACCTGGCGGCACACTGACACTCGCTGGATTATCGCCAATGGGGACAGGGACAAACCTGCCGGGCGCGATCATCACCCGGCAGGAAAAAGTCATTAAAGGTAGTTACTATGGCACGATTAACGCGGCCCGTGATTTTCCGCTGCTGCTCGATCTTTACATGGAAGGCAAGCTCAAACTGGACGAACTGGTATCACGCGAATATGGGCTTGACCAGATCAACGAAGCCTATGACGCCATGCTGACCGGCACAGTTGCGCGCGGCGTAGTGGTGTTTGAGTGATGCTCACTCACCTTTAAATTGTGCCGGGCGCTTCTCCAAAAATGCGACTACTCCTTCAGCATGGTCGGTAGTGCGCCCGGCCATATCCTGCAATTCAGCTTCCTGATACAGCGCTTCGGCCAGTGTGCTGTGTTGGGCATAATTCACGGCCTGTTTGATGAGGCCAATCGCTTTTGTCGGTGCGGCAGCCAGTTCTCCGGCCAGCGCATAAACCACATCCATTAACTGCTCGTTAGGAACGACGCGGTTAACAATGCCCCACTCCAGCGCCTCATCTGCACTCACTTTACGACCCGTCAGCATCATATCCATCGCACGCGTCATACCGATTAAGCGCGGCAGCATCCATGTCGAACCGCTGTCTGGCACCAGCCCAACCTTGACAAATGCCTGAATGAAACTGGCAGTTTCCGCCGCGATTCGCAGATCACATGCCAGTGCCAGGCTCATTCCTGCTCCGGCAGCAACGCCGTTAATGGCGGCAATGATGGGCTTGGGGAAAGCTTGCATCCCCAGAATCAGCGGGTCATAGTGCGCCCGTAAATGGGAGCTGTAAGAAAACCCATTCCCACCAGCACCATTCTGCACCGCAAAAGCCAAATCCTGACCAGGGCAAAATCCCCGCCCTGCCCCGGTTAACACCACCGCCCGAACGCCTGAGTCCGCTTCTGCCTGCTTAAAAGCAGCAGCCAATTCATCCAGCATCGTGTCCGTAAAAGCATTTAATTTATCTGGGCGATTCAGGGTAATCGTTAATATCCTCTGTTCCTGCTCATAGAGGATAGTTTCGTAAGTCATTTCTCACCTTTCAGAAAGCGTAATTATAAAGGCTTAAACTGCTCGAACGGCTGCTGACAGGCATTGCAGTAATAAATCATACGACAGGGAGTCGGCCCAAAACTGTTTCGCAGCGAAGTACGCTCCGAGCCGCAGTAAGGGCAAAGCGCTGCATCCAGCAGTACCACTTCAAAGTTACCACCGTGATGTCGCGCAGGCGCAATACCAGCAATACGTAGTTTTTCTCGTGCCGATTCCGTTATCCAGTCTGTTGTCCAGGGTGGACTGTAGATCACACTGACCTGAACCGCTTGCCCCTCTGAAGATAGCCTCGCCACAATTTCCTGTTTCATCACATGCAGCGCCGGGCATCCAGAAAATGTCGGCGTGATTGTCACCACGATTTCATCATCTGGCCCAATATCCACACTGCGTGCAATTCCCAGTTCAACCAGCGAGACAGTTGGAATCTCCGGGTCTGGAATTTCAGCGAGAATTTGCCAGATTTCGTCAACAGTCAGCATCACATCACCATCTTGCATCCGGGTAAGCTCGCGCCACGCTCTGTAACTCCGCCAGCAGCTCCGGTAAATGCACTGTGTGTTGAGTCCGACCGGCTGGATCAAATGCATCCTTCGGAATAGTCAATCCTGAAGCGCTTAAAAATTCACACGATTGCTGCCCCCATTCCTGCTGAACAGAACTCATATCAGGGTAGATATGAGCTTCAATCAGCAGCTCATCATAGGGAAATCGCTCAAAAAGCTGAGCGGAAAGCGGCCACAACTGATCGAGCGCGGCTTGCATCCGATGGTTACTTTCGTCCGTTCCCAACCCTAGCCGCCGCACCCAGGCCGATGTATGGCGTAGATGATAAATTTCTTCCGGGCGAATTTTCGCAGCGGCCTCAGCAAGCGGTTGATATTTGCTTGCCATGAGTGCTTCCAGGCGCAGCTTTTCCATCAGATCGAACAAATACTGCCGAAGCATACTGAATGCCCAATCGTCTTTTGGATGTTCAACTATCTGGGCACAGCGGAAAGCATCAACCTCTCGATGGTAAACCAGATAATTAGCATAGGCTTCCTGTTCTTCACCCTCCATATCCGCCAGCAGGTTGTACCAGATAATGGCATGACCAATTTCGTCCAGCGCAATGTTGGCGAAGGCAATATCTTCTTCCAGAATCGGCGCATGGCCGCACCACTCCGAGTCCCGGTGGCCCAGGATCAATTCATCATCCGCCATCGCCAGCAGGCGAGCGCTCAGAGCAGCACGCAACTCAGGCTTCATCGCCTGCGCCTTCTAAAGGTTTGCTTTTGAGCTCCTTTAAAGTAGCAACAGTATGATAAAACGACTGTTCGCGGAATGCTTTATAAATAACCGGGTGAAAAAGCTCATCAACATCGTCTGCTGTCGAAGCAGTAATCACACTCGCCGGAAAAACCCACCATGCCACAGCTTCAGGCGGCGTTTTGATGAGTTTGTGTAATGCTGCTTCGGGTGATTCAGCCGCGATTTCCCCCGCGTAGGTAAACGTCCCCCGGTGTGTTAGTTTAAGAAAACCAGCATACATTTCCAAATCCTTTTTTGGGGTGCTTTTTTGAGGCAGCCAATCAGCCTTGCTCTGGAATTCCTCAGCCGTCATCGTCAGAATGCGATTGGCCGGGACAACCCACACACTCACGCAGACTGGACGCCGTGCGAAAACATCCCGCGCATTCAGCAGCGCCATTTCCCCATCCGGCGCATGAACTGAACCGGCATAAAAATGAGATTCCTCCGCATTCGCCTTCACAAAGACGATATAGCGCGGCCACTGGCTGTCGATCATGAGTCGGAGCGCGCTGCATAGGCTGTCAAAGCTTCGCGCACCCATTGTCCATTTTCGTGAGCCTCCCGGCGCACGGTCAGGCGTTCAGCATTACATGGCCCATCTCCTTTGACTACCTGCCAAAATTCATCCCAGTTGATTGCGCCGAAATGCCAGTGGCCACTGGCTTCATCGAAATGTAAATCCGGGTCAGGAATCGTCAACCCCAGCGCCAGTAAATCCGGGACAGTCTGATCGACGAACATTTGCCGAAGTTCGTCATTGGTCTTCGTCTTGATTCCCCAGCGCATCAGCACAGCACTGTTAGGAGAGTCCGTATCAGGCGGGCCGAACATCATCAATGTGGGCGGCCACCAGCGGTTGAGTGAATCCTGCATCATTGCTTTTTGCTCAGGCGTGCCGGTCGCCAGTGTAATCACAATATCCTGCCCCTGCCGCTTATGGAAATTTTCTTCAGCGCAAATGCGGAGCATGGCCCGCGAATAGGGCCCATAGGAGCATTTCGCCAACATCGTCTGATTAAGAATGGCAGCGCCGTCCACCAGCCAGCCAATTGCCCCCATATCTGCCCAGGTCAGGGTTGGATAGTTGAAAATGCTGGAATATTTCGCCCTACCGGAGAGTAGTGCCTCGATCATCTCCTGGCGGGTCGCGCCAAGCGTTTCCGCCGCATGATAGAGATACTGCCCATGCCCGCCTTCATCCTGAACTTTCGCCAGCAGCACCAGCTTTCGCCGCAGTGAGGGGGCGCGGGTAATAAATGCCCCCTCCGGGAGCATTCCGACGATTTCGCTGTGTGCGTGCTGCGAAATCATGCGAATCATTTGGCGGCGATATTCTTCCGGCATCCAGTCGCCCGGTTCTATTTTTTCACCCCGTGATATCCTGGCCTCAAATTCCTTGAGACGGTTTTCATCACTTAGATGCTGTTCGATGGGGTCAACCGTGGCACCGTACATATCGATCTCCGTCCTTTACCTTAAGTCGATTATAGTGCTTTTTGTCATCTCCTTCTACGAGTCTGACGACAACCAATACCCAAATGTCACTTGGTGAGCAGCCTCTGAGAGGGGTAACATTGGATGGATTACACAAACAAAACATTGGAGGTCATATGACAAAACGTATCGCCGTCCTCACCAGTGGTGGGGACGCACCGGGCATGAACGCTGCTATCCGCGCCGTCACTCGTTCGGCACTGGCACGAGGGTGGGAAGTGTTCGGCGTTGAACATGGTTACGCCGGGTTGATGGGTGGCGAACTGCGGCAACTAGGCCCGCGCGATGTAGGCGGCATTATTCAGCAGGGCGGTACCGTGCTGGGCAGCGCTCGCGCTCCAGAGTTCAAAACGGAAGAAGGTCGCCGTAAAGCCCTGCGGGAACTTAATCAGCAGCAAGTTAACGGATTAGTTGTCATAGGCGGCAATGGTTCACAAACGGGCGCGCACGCCCTGAGTCAGATGGGGTTTCCCGTTGTGGGCGTAGCCTCCACCATTGATAACGATCTTTATGGCTCAGAAATTACCATTGGTGTCGATACCGCCCTCAATATCGCGCTGGAAGCCATTGACCGCCTCAAAACAACGGCTTCATCGCACAACCGTGCTTTTCTGGTGGAGGTTATGGGTCGTGACTGCGGTTATCTGGCGTTAATGAGCGGAATTGCCGGTGGCGCAGAAGCCACTGTGATACCTGAAGTTCAAGTGACACCTGAACAGGTTGCCAATGAACTCCGCGCTGCTTACGAGCGGGGTAAAGCGCACGCCATTGTGGTTGTTGCTGAAGGCGCGAAACATGGCGCAGAGGAGATGTTGCACTATTTCAAGGAAAATCAGGCGGCGCTTGGTTTTGAAGTGCGTGCAACGACACTCGGTCATGTTCAGCGCGGCGGCGCACCCGGCGCATTTGATCGACTGTTGGCTACACGACTCGGTACGGCGGCGGTCAAATGTCTCGAAACCGATCAGCATGGTGTTCTGGTAGGTTTGAACAAAGGTGAAATCACGACAACGCCGCTGGACGTAGTTGTTACAGGAAAAAAGCAGCTTGACCCCTCTATGATTGCTCTGGCCGTCGAACTGGCACGTTAGAAAACCGTAAAATCCGCTATGCACTCTGGTGAACCCCATAATCTGATGTATAATGATTGTAAGGGCGTGAACCAGAATCGATGCAAGGTGCGGGTCGGTAAGTAGTGTGAAGGCGCAATTGCAAGACGCGAAAACCGGCTGTTAACGGCCTCGGCAGACTCCCGGGCAGTACGGGACACGTCCACAACATCGAAAGGGCACATAGCACGTTATGCGCCCTTTTGATTTTTTAGCTTAATTGAATGACAGTCGTACTGTATGGTGCAACTTCCTGCAAAGGCGTATAGCCTGCAAAACCACCCGCACTGATTTCCGGTACAACGGGTTCGCCCTCACCCATTAGCACAGTCACTGTACCTTTTTCTAATGTTCCATTGGCCCATTCCAGCACATAGTCGCTCACTATTTCGTCAGACAAATTCACCAGCACCAGCAGCGTTTCATCAGCGCTCTGGCGAATAAAGCTGTACAAACGCACATCTGAGTTTTTAACCGTCGTATAGCTGCCAACCCTGAGCGCCGGATGCTCATTACGGAAGTGAATCAAAGCCCGGTAATGGTTAAAAAGTGAATTCGGATCGTCTACCTGCCCTGCCAGATTGAAAGACGCCTCATTCGTTTCACAGTTTTTGCCGCTCATAAAAGCTGCTGCTGCGATTTCTGCCTCCCATTGCATTGGCGTGCGAATACATTCATCTGGCTTAAGGCCAATCATGCCAATCTCCTCACCATAATAGAGGAATGGCACACCCGGATTCGTCAGCAGCAGGCTGGCTGCAACCTTTGCCTTATTCACATCTTCACCAAAGAAATTCATAACCCGGTTCTGGTCATGATTTGTGAGGAAAGCAGCATATTGTCCGGGGGGGTAATTACTGAGAATCTGGTTCTGCACCCCAATTATATTGCGTGCACTGCCCATATTGG
>CAYUTY010000051.1:21791-42111 GCA_964447795.1 uncultured Anaerolineaceae bacterium | reverse complement strand
TTTGGTGCCGCCGCTCGCCAGTTGCAGGAAATCATCTACCTCGATCACACCGCTCCCATCGCTGATGGTGGCGCGGTCAGGCGTGGTCATATCACCACCATTATTGCGAATGATGAAGGTCGCTGTGCCAGCCGCATTACAGCTCGCGGTCACCGTGAGCGCGACCGGGGTCACAACGGCGGTCACATCAACATCGAGCGGGCGAATAACGCTGCCGGTGTTCGTGCCGTCGGTGAAGTGCATCGTCACCAGATAGCTGCCAGAGGCCTGATAGGTGTAGCAGGGATAGTTGAGATTACCTGTTGTCTGCGAATGACCATCGCCAAATTCCCAGCCGGTAACGGTCACACCGGCAGTCACCTGCGGCGTGAAGCAGAAGCGGCCATTGCCCTGGGGTTGAATGGTGAAAGTAGCGCTGGATTCGAACAGTGTGTAGGTGCGGATGACATTGGTGGCCGTCGCGGTGCGGCCACTGCTGTTGGTGACCGTCAGGCGGGCAGTATAGGCTGTACCGGGGGCGGGATAAGTAGTGCAGGGAACGGCAGCGCTGGTATTGGTGATCGTCTCACCATTGCCGAAATCCCACGCCCAGCTCACGATATTGGTGCCAACGCTGCGATCTGTCATGCAGACATACAGCGGCGATTGTCCGCCGAAAGACGAGGGGCGGAAGGCAGCGCGAATGTCGTCTGCGCCAAGCAGCTCAAACGGAACGAGCGCGATATTTTCGCCGAGCGGGCCACTCGCACGGACTTCCGCCGTGTACTGGCCGGGGGTAGCGAAAGCGAAAGTCACATTCTGCCCAACACGCGTGCCAACAATAACGTTGGTGGTCGCATCACGGAATGTCCAGTTGAAAGGCGCACTGAGATTGACGCTGACCGCCGAGAAGGACATATTGGCGGGCGCGTAAGTGGCATTGGAACGGCTGATCGACAGGCTTTGCGAACCATAGACACGGAAGGCATAGGTGCGCGAGGCGCTGCGGCTGCCGGAGGGTGTCGTGCCAGTCAGCATCAGGTTATAAGTGCCGGGTGCGGCAAAACTGATACAGGGCGGCTGCTGGTCGCTGCTGTCGTCCGCCGCGCCATCGCCATCCAGGTCCCAGGCGTAGGTCAGGCCGTTGATGTCATCATGGCTGGTGTTCGAGATATTGGTCAGGCAGATTTGTTCATTGACTTCGACGGCGTTGCGATCAACGGTATAGCTGTAATTGACGTTGAGCGTGCCGACGACCAGCGCCCGGCTCAGCGAGCAGCTATGGGTGCTGAGCAGCGGGTCATTCGATTCGACATCAACGCGCAGGGTGTAGTTATCCACCGGGCCGAGGCTGGCACCGCTGAAAGCCGGGCTGCTGACATTGCCATCAACATTATTATTGGGCGTTGTCCCCAGCGTGCGATCACCAGTGGGGGTTTCCAGCACCCAGATGAAATTCAACGGGATGTTATTGGTGTTATCCACTGTGACAGTATACGTGTAGCTGCCAGCGGCGCTGGCCGGGGAGAAGTTCCCGCCCGCCCAGCCGTCGCAGGTGAAATCCGCGCCAATGCCAGCCGTCCTGACGGTCATCCACTCGCTCTGACAGTCATGATTCGGCTCAATGACCGATACATCGTAACGAATCTGGTAAATCGCGCCGGGGTCATCAAAGAGAAAGGTAAAGGTTGGGTCAGTGCTGCCGGGGAGGCTAATCCAGCCGCCCGCGCCGTCCGATTTCTGGAATTCCCACGAACCAGCGCTGATGGTACGGCCAAACTGGTTCGCCAGATTGCGCGAGAATGTGACCGATTCGTTCACTACCGGCGTATTGTCGCCAAAGGGTGTATTGCATTGCAGCGCCGGGACGTTGACATTGAGCGAAATGCTTTCGCTGCAATTGTCATTACTGCCATCGCCATTATCCACAACGATGCGAACTTCGACATCATAGATGCCTGTTTCATCCCAGTCCCAAGAGAGCGTCAGTGTATTGCTGGTTTCGCCTTGCAGCACCCCATCCACATACCACTGATAGGTCACGCTGCGCCCGGCCAGACCGGTGGGGCTGACCGTATACTGATGGGAACGCACCATATCCGGCAGGGTGGGAATGGGGTTCAGGTTGCCCGCGATATTGCAGGTCAGGGGCGGCCAGGCGACATCGACTGTCAAATCATCATCGCAGTTGCCGGTGCCATTGGTGGTTGTGACCACCACTTCGATCAAGGCAGTGGTTTCTGAGGGCCAGGAGAGTGTCAGTGTGTCACTGGTTTCGCCTTGCAGCACCCCATCCACATACCACTGATAGGTCACGCTGCGCCCGGCCAGGCCGCCAACCGTGACGGTGTAATCATAATTGCGCGTCAGGGTGGGCAAACTGGGGAGGGGAGACAGATTGCCAGAAATCGTGCAGGTCAGCGGCGGCCAGTTGGCGACAATCACGCGCTCATCATCGCAGCCGCCAGAACCGTTGGTGGTGTCTACAACGACTTCAATGGTAGCGGTGGTTGAAACCGTCCACGACAGACTAAGGGTGTCGCTGGTCTCGCCTTGCAGCACCCCATCCACATACCACTGATAAGTCACGCTGCGCCCGGCCAGACCGGAGAGCGATACCGTGTAATTGTAGCTGCTGCCATCAGGAACAGGCGCAAAGTTACCGCTGAGGGTGCAGACCAGCGGCGGCCAGGCGACCTGAACCGTTTTGCTTTCGGAGCAGCTCGAACCATCGGGCGGCTGGGCAGAAAAAGTGACAAAATATGCGCCAACAGCCGTCCAGGTCATGTTGATGTCTTCAGTGGTAAGGGTCTGATTGACGCCCGGCCCGGTGATTGTCCAGCTATAGGTCGGTGTGCGCCCGGCCAGATCGCCAACCGTGCCGTCATAGACCTGTCCCGTTCCGGGCAGCGGATTCAATTCCCCGGTGAAGGAACAGGTGATTTCGCGGCGCAGGATGCGGATGGTCATTTCAGAAAATGATGTGCCGCCGGGCCCCGTCACCGTCAGGAGGACGGTGCTGCTGCCACCCGTGTTGGACGCGATATTGGCGGGGAGCTGGGCGGTGCTGTCTGTCGTGCCATCGCTGTTGAAATCCCAGGCATAGGATGTAATGGTGCCGCTGCTGGGCGAGCTGTTGAAATTGATGGTATCACCAGCAGCAATTTCATCGTCGGACGCGGTGAAAGCGGCGATGGGCGCGGCGATGACCGAGACTGTTTTGGTAGCGGTTGAAAACACCAGGGGATCAGCAGCGGTGACGGTAAGCGTTACATCATAATTGGTTTCACCAGCATAGTCATGGCAGATGGTGGCGCTGTTGCTGCTGATGATCGTACCATCGCCAAAATTCCACTGGCTGGTGATGTAGGGGCCGGTGCTGTCGTTGGTGAAACAGACGCGCAGGCCATTTCTGACATAGGTGAAGTCGGCATCAACCGGCTCGCTGACAGCATAAACGCCCACCTGTCTGGTAACGGTTCCAGTTCCGCCAGGGCCGGAATAGGACAGCACAATCGAATAGGTGCCCACGGTGGTGTAGGTATAGGTGTGCGGCCCAGGCCCGCTGGCTGTGCCAACGCCGTCGCCGAATGTCCAGCTCCAGCTTGTGATCGGGCCACCGCCGAGATCAAAACCTTCCACCTCGACCAGCAGCGGCGTGCCACCAGAATTGGGATTGAGCGTAAAATCCGCTTTGGGCGGAGCAACCAGCACAATGACGCCCGATTCAAAAATACTGGTCTGGCCGCCGCTATCACGAGCGATAAGGCGGATGGTATACGTGCCAGGTATAGTGAAGGTGAAGGTCGGGTGCTGATTGGTGCTGGTGAATACGACAGCGCTGGTTGAGTCCAGCACTTCCCACTGGTAGGTCAGCGAGCTGCCCTGGCTGGTATTGGTGACATGAACGACGAAGGGGGCGTAACCGCTGCTGCCGGGCGAAACCGTGAATCCGGCGGCAACGTTGTTGCTGATGATGACGCTTCCCGTCAGAGTCAGGTCTATACCGCCCGTAGTGGTGCAGATCAGGGTGATGGTATAGCTGCCGATGCTGGCATAGGTATGCGCGTGCGGGCCTGCGCCAGTCGCGCCATTGCCATCGCCAAAATCGAAACTGTAGCTGGCGATGCCAATCGCATTCACAGCGCTAAAGCTGTAGGTGAAGGGGTTGGTATCGTTACCAGTGCCAACATCAAGCTGGCAGGATGCCGACGAACCAAATCCCTGAACAGCTTCTGGCGTGCTTTCCGGTTGGGGGGTTATTTCAGGTTCAGGACTCGCCTGAACAGGAGGATTGGCAGGTGCTTCTGTAGGTGCCTGGGTCACAACAGGCGCTTCCGTTGGAATCTGAGTGGGTGCTTCTGTTGGAAGTTCTGTCGGCGCTTCTGTAGGAACCTCGGTGGGTGCTTCTGTGGGCGCGGGAGGTGGGTCAACCTGCGGCACATCTGTCGGGGACTGCGTAGCAGGCGGCACATCGCCACCCCCCTCCTGCGCCCGAACAGATGCATTCACGGTCAATGATGCTGAAAGCAGCACTACTACAAACAGATAAGTCAGAAAGCGATGATATGAAACCTGGGGATGATGGATACGGCGCGAACAGCGCATGTTGTGAACCTCGATGTGATTGGTACTTTAGTCAGATAACCATAACTATTTTCATACCTTAATTTCGCACAATTTCGTTGAGGTTTCTAAATTTTTCCACAATTTTCGTGAATTTTATAAAGCCACATCCATTTGCCGAATTGCATTTTTCAGGCTAGGTTTAAAGAGAAATGAGTCAATTGAGGGGGAAATGATGACAGCACTGGGTAATGTCTTATGGCTGATTCTGGGCGGATTCCTGGCAGCGCTGGGTTACTGGCTTGGTGGAATTTTGTTATGCCTGACCATCATCGGCATCCCCTTTGGCCTGAAGTGCATCCGCATTGGGACGATGGTGCTGCTGCCTTTTGGCAAACATGTTTCCCCGACTCCACGCGGCGAGGTGTGTGTGGCGCTGGTTTTCAATGTCCTGTGGCTGATTTTGTTCGGCTGGGAAATTGCGCTGACACACCTGATCGGCGGGGTGATTTTCGCCATCACGATTATCGGCCTCCCGCTGGCGCGGCAGCATTTTAAGCTGGTGCCGGTAGCACTCTTTCCCTTCAGCTACCGTCTGGAATAAAAGAATCAGTCCTTCACGAAAGCAAAAACTACTTTGCAGATGCTTTCGCCAACCGGAGTCAATGTGAAACGACCCGCCGCCGCCGGAATGATAAAGGTTTCGGCGAAGTTGTAGCGAGCGCGACAGCCATTTTCCGTCTCGACAATAACGGCTGTGCCTTCCACAACATTGAGGATGAGGCAGCGCCCACCGGTACTGGATTCGACGCGGCATGTCAATTCATAACGGTGGACAGCATAAAAGAGCGCTTCATGAGTGCCGACGAAAACTTCGCGCCAGCCATCGCCCTCGTTTAGAGTCACTGGCGCAGGACACAGCTTCTCACGGGCATAACTTTCGCCGCGCTCAAAATAGAGATTGTCCCAGGCGCGGTCAATATTGAGTGGGCGAAGGTTTCCATTCAGGTCACGGCGCATCCAGTCATAAATTTTAAAGGTATAAATATAGGGTGTGGCGCTGATTTCCAGCACCAGATTACCGGCACCACTGCCGTGAATCGTCCCCGCCGGAATCAGAAATAAATCATGCGGACGAGCATCAACCCGGTTAATAAAATCCTCCGCCTCGATAGTGGCCCCTTCACGGGCGGAGTATTCAACCGCCGCACGAAATTCATCGGCATCGCCACACTCGCGGAAGCCCAGATAGACGCCCGCTTCCGCCGTGCAGGTGGTGATGTAATAACTTTAGTCCTATCTGAACGGCTCGCCAAAGTTGTCACGGATGTAGTCCAGACGCGGGTGACATTGAATCGAGAGATTGCCACCGCCCATCGTATCCAGATAATCAAAGCGGATAGGGAAATCATAGCCAAAGCGTTCCGCCGCGCTTCCCAGGACATCCTGATAATGCGCGAACATCAGCAGGTCAAAGGAACATTCCAGCCGCGCCGCGCCGCTCTCGAAGACCAGGCCGTTTTCGGGCGTGATGAGTTCAAATGACCAGGCGTAATTTGGCACATCTCCCGGCAGACCGGGGAAATTTTCTTTCATATACTGGCCGCCCCAGGGCCCCGGCGCAAACCAGGGACGGGCGCGCAGGCTGCTGCGACTCATAAGGGCTAACCCGGCGCGGAGATCGTCGCCAGCGATCAGGGTGGGTTCAAGTGGATTCTGACCATCCACGAAGCAGTTCAGGCTGGGCAATAAGCGAGCTTTATGGCGGTTCAACACCGGCCAATCGATAAAATAAAGCCGCTTGTAAGTCGCCGGGCCGGACGCACCCAGATTCGAGACTGTCCCAGCCATCATGCGGCGCTGAATTTCGTCCTTTGGCACATCGACGTAAATCATGTAATCGGGCATCCCGGTCAAGGCCGCGCCAGCGCCATAAATAATGGTTAAATGATCGGCCTCCGGCACTGGTTTCAACCCTTCGGAATCAAAAAATGCGGCAAGATCGAAATCGCACAAGCGCCCAAAAATCGGGTCATCGCCGCCCAGATACGGGTCAATCAGCGCCTCAATGCGGGTTTCCGGGAGCATAGCATCCGCCGCCGCCCGCCACTTTAACGGAATATTCAGCTCACTCAGCGCCGCCTCCAGCCGGGTTTTAAAGTCATCCCACAGGACACAGCCATAGCCGTCAATCGCAATCAGGCGTGCACCAGCCTCAAAAGCCTTTTCAATCTGTCGCGCTAAGGCAGCCCACCCCGTTTGAATCTGCCCTGCGGGGAGCGGAAAAGTGGGCAGCAAATCATACACGCCCGGTTCAGTATGCGCGTGCGGCTGGTTTATGAAGGATGGCATAAGGTTGACCTTTAGGTTTTCAGGCTGTCTGCCAATTGAGCAAGCTGAATTTCAGAGAGCGTGATGCCGACCTGTTCCAGGGCGAGCAATGCGGCTCCGACAACCGGAGACACAATCGGTTGAAGCAAGTGCGTTTCGCGCAGCGCCCGCTTCAGCGCTTTTTCCAGCACCGTCCGGTAAAACGGGCTGGAATCCACTAAGCCGCCGCTTGCTACAACAGGTACATCGCCCTCCAGATCAAGCTGGCGGGCAGTGACCATCACCATGTGGCCCAGTTCTTCGCAGCCGCGTTCAACGATCAAACGGGCACTGGGGTCTTTTTCAGCCAGACGCAGTACAACCGGCGCGAGGCCAGCGATAGCGGCGTAATCCAGCCGGGGATGATAAATACGGTGCATGATCGCATTCATATCGTCCAGACCCAGCGCTTCCAGCAGCGCCGAAACCAGCGCCGTATCCGGCCCACGCCGGTCAACGGCTCGCACAGCAGCCATCAGGCCATGCTGACCGAGATAGAACCCCCCGCCAAAATCGTCAATGATGTAACCCCATCCGCCCGCCCGCCATGATATTCCAGCGGCATTGCGCCCATAGCAGGATGTCCCGGTACCAACGATGAGGGCGATTCCCGGTTTGCCTGCCAGCCCACCCGCCAGCGCGATGCGGATGTCATGGTCGATGCTGATGGGAATTTCCCGGCGAAAGCCAAGACCCTCCAGCAGCGAACGCACAACCTGGACATCGCCAGCCGAGACGACCCCGCCCATGCCTGCAAAAATTGAATCAAGCGCCGCCGCGCCGCCCACTGACTGGCAGGCTTCAAGCACGGCAGTATGAAGATTGGCGCGTCCCGTTTCACTATCGACGGCATCCGGTTTGGAAGCACCACCGGCCCCAACACCAATTACGGTTCCGTTTTCATCCAGCACCAGGCAGCGAGTATGAGTACCGCCGCCGTCAATGCCCAGCGCAACTGTCATGAATCGATATGCTCCACGATATGCAGATCGACACCTACCGCCCGCAGTTCATCCAGCACATCCGGCGGTGCGCCGGAGTCGGTAATCAGTACATCAATATCCGTCGGGCGGACAACACTGGTAAACGATCTCTGTCCGAATTTAGATGAATCCAGCAGTACAATGACCTGATCTGCCGAGTCGATCATGGCCTTTTTAACCTGGGTGTCGATCATCTGCGGGTCGGTTAAGCCGGTTTCAAGGGTGAAGCCTAACCCGGAGAGAAACACCTTACGGGCGTAAAACTGGCGAAAAAAACCCTCTGCAACCGGCCCAACAAAGGTAAAGGACACCTCACGCAAAATGCCGCCGGTACAAATGATGGTCGAGCCGGGCAAAAGCGCCCGCAGTTCGTTGGTCACATGAAGACCATTGGTCACTACGGTCAGATTTTCTTTTTCGGCAAGGAACGGCGTCATGGCTGCTATAGTCGTGCCGCCTTCAAGGATGATGATGTCATTGTGGTTGACGAAGCTGTTGACTGCATAGCGAGCCAGCAGCTTTTTCTGCTCAGCAAGATGGTATCGCCGCGCTGGATAGAGCGGTTCGGCATCCAGCAGCAGTGGAGCAAGCGCGCCACCGTGTGTGTAAACGAGATGACCTTCCTGTTCCAGCGCTTTCAGGTCACGCCGAATCGTCATCTCCGAGACGCCATAAAGCTGGCTCAGTTCGGCAATTGTGCCGACGCCCTGGGCCGCGATCATTTTGAGCATATCACGCCGACGCTGTGCCGGAATCATACAACCTGACCATCCTGCAAACTGGTATGGGTGTGAATATTAACACAAATTTTGTGATTCGGTGAGAATCTTTGTTGCTTTTTGAAAATAAGGTTATAATCAGCTTCAAAATACTTTAAGATAAAGGCTCTTTCACATGAATAATATTGAAGCCTTTTATTTAAACTGCCGTACCAGCCTTAAAACGAACGCCGAACCAACTGCTCCCGGTGAACGACAGGAGACCACGCCACCTGCCGTGACTCCGTTTTCCCCTTCAATTATTTCCTACATTAAAACACGCGCAGCGCCTAAAGGAGGTGAAACTGGCAGGATACCCCATTCAGAATCTCCAGGAAAATGATTGTTTTTCATTACGCAGGAGCAGAAGATGAATAAAAAGTTTTTGTCCATTTTGTCTCTCGTCCTCATCGCTGCATTGGCGGTTGTTCTGTCGGTTCAGATGGTAGCCGCGCAGGATGACCGGGCCGAGACAGCGATTTTTGATATTGACGGCGGGCGCGTCGAAAACCCCGACATCTGGAATCCTTACGTACCAGGTGGCCGACGCGATCATGGTTTCCACCAGGCAGTGATGGAACCCCTGTTTATACTTAATTACGAAAGCGGCCAGATTGTCCCCTGGACGGGCGAAAGCATGACCCCCAATGAATCGCTGGATGTGTGGACACTGAAAATCCGCGACGGCGTGAAGTGGAGCGATGGCGAAGCGTTCAACGCCGACGATGTGGTGTTCAGCATCAACATGCTGCTGGTGCCGGAAAATGTTACGCTCAACAATGCGGGCGACATGCAGCAGTGGGTTTCCTCGGTCAGCAAGGTTGATGACCTGACGGTTGAATTCCAGTTGACCAACCCGAATCCACGCTTCCAGTTGGATTACTTCTCGGTACGTATCTGGGGCGGCGTCAATATCGTCCCCGAACACATCTGGAGCGGTCAGGACCCCCTGACCTTCAAGAATTACGACCCTGAGCAGGGCTGGCCGGTTTTCACAGGCCCCTACAAAGTTGATTCAATCAGCAACACCGAATTCACCTATGTGCGTGACGACAACTGGTGGGGCGTGGCGGCGGGTGTCGATGACCTGCCCGCACCGAAGAAACTGATCTGGACATGGGCAGGGCCGGAAGAAGCCCGCGCCGCGCTGATGGGCGATAACGGCCTCGACAGCCTGATGGACATCACGCTTGGGACATTCCTGGCGCTTAAGGAACAGAACCCCAATGTGACCGCTTGGCTGCCCGACCTGCCCTATGCAACCCTCGATCCCTGCGCCCGTAACTTCGAGTTCAACACCACCGTTGCCCCCTGGGACAACAAGGACATGCGCTGGGCGGTGAACTATGCGATTGACCGCAACGAAATTGTGGAAATCGCCTACGAAGGCAGCACCGTTCCGTCGCGTTCGTTCTTCCCGGCCTACGCGCCGCTGAACCGCTATACCGATCTGCTGGACTCGGAAGGCGTTTACACCGAATATCCGGTCACGACTCACAACACCGACAAGGCGAAGGAACTGATCGAAGCCAACGGTTATGTGATGGGCGACGATGGATACTATGCGAAAGATGGCACGCAGCTTGCTATCGACATCACCACCCATGAAGCCTTCATCGAGAAGCAGCGCATCGCCGCTGTCATCGTGGAGCAGCTTCAGCGCGTGGGCATCAACGCCAGCACCCGTAACGAAGCCGGCGCGACCTGGGACGACAACTTCCGGCGTGGCAACTTCGAGGCGCGGATGGGCTGGCAGAACTGCGGCTCAGTGAATGAACCCTGGGCCTCAATGGATACGCTGAATGCAAGCTGGGTTGTGCCGGTGGGTGAACTGTCGAGCTTCAATGGCTGGCGCTGGAGCAATGACCGCTACAGCGAACTGGTCAACCAGATCGGCCAACTGCCGCTGGGCGACGCGGCAATCGACCCGCTGTTCGTGGAAGCGATGGGCATTTACTACTCCGAACTGCCGACCATCCCGATCACACAGGCACGGAAGCTGATTCCGCTCAACACCACCTACTGGACGAACTGGCCGCCCGCCGAGAATAACTACACCTCGGCCTGGACATGGTGGCAAAGCACGCACCTGGTCATCCACAATATCCAGCCTGCGGGCAGCTAACAGACGTTTCAGCAACTCAGGGGAGTGGGTGCAAGCCTGCTCCCCCATTTATCAGGCTCATTTCGTTACGGTTCAAAACCGATGCTGGCAGTGGGATGATGTCCAGTGTCAGCAGCGAACACCCTGTTTTGACACAATGATTAATTTTTAGGCAAAACTTTTTATGCGTGGTTTAACAAGAGGCTATGTCATACGCCGCGTCGGCATGTTCTTTCTGACCATCTGGCTGGGCGCGACCATCATCTTTCTCATCCCCCGGCTGATGCCCGGCGACCCGGTGCAGGCGATGGTCAGCCGCATGATGGCCCAGGCCGGGCGCGTCGAAAACACCGATAAGATCATTCAGGCCTGGCGGGAAAAATTTGGCCTCGATGACCCGCCGCTGGTGCAGTATCTCCGTTATATGGGCAACATGCTCACCTTAAATCTGGATTATTCGCTGGCCTATTTCCCTGCCCGTGTGGATGAAATGATCGCCCGCAGCATTCCCTGGACGCTGGGGCTGCTGTTCGTCGCCACCATCATTTCGTTCATTGGTGGCAATCTGGTGGGCGCACTGCTGGGATGGCGAAAAACGCCGGTACTGCTAAAAAGGCTTTTACCACTCACATTGACATTCACTTCAGTCCCCTTCTTCATGCTGGGGATGCTGATGATTTATATTTTTGCCTACGGCCTGCGCCTGTTTAATCCGGGCGGCGCAGCAGCACGCGGCATTCAGCCTGGCCTGACGCTCGAATACATTTTGACGGTGATTCATCACGGTATGCTGCCAGCATTTGCCATCATCATCGCTTCCATCGGTTTTTGGGCGCTGGGAATGCGCGGCATGATGATTACCAGCGATGGCGAGGATTATCTGATTCTGGCCCAGGCAAAAGGATTACGGGCAAGCCGGGTTTTCTGGCGCTACAGTGTCCGCAATGCGATTTTGCCGCAGGTGACGGCGCTGGCACTGGCGATGGGCAGTCTGGTCGGCGGTTCGGTGCTGGTGGAATACCTGTTTTCCTATCCCGGCGTGGGCTACCTGCTCTATCAGGGGATCGTCAACAGCGACTTCACACTGATTCAGGGTGTGGTCTTCATCCTGATCGTGGCAACCTCCTTCGCTGTACTGATTATCGACCTGATTTATCCGTTACTTGACCCACGTATTACTTATCAAAAGCGGTAAAGATGGCAACAGATCATATCCAAACACAAACGACGCCGCCAAAACTTCGGCGCATTAGCCGGTTTGACTCGCCCTGGTTGAATCCACGATTTATCACAGGCGTGATTATGATTGGATTCGTGGTGGCACTTGGATTGTTCGGGCCGCTGTTCTGGGACACCAAACTGGCCTTAGTAGCGAGTTCCCCGCTCAATATGCCGCCTTTCTGGGTACAGTACACCGAAGAAGCCGCAACCGCTACGACCGAAGCCAGCACGGCAGCCGTGACTGCTACCCCCAATGCTGGTTTTGGGGCGAGCGGGTTGGGCGGCAGTGGCCTCACCAATCTGATGCAGACCGGCACACCGGCAGCAGCGGCAACCACAACGCCATTGAGCGGCTTCGGCAGCAGTGGTCTGGGCGGCAGTGGCCTCACCAATCTGATGCAGACCGGCACACCCGCCGTAGAACCAACCGCTTCCGAAGGCAGTAATTTTACCTTTACAAGCAATAATACGGCTGCCCGCACAGGACGTCTGAGCGGCGACCCGGCACACCCACTTGGTACTGACAACAGCGGGCGCGATATTCTGGCGGTGCTGATTGTCGGCGCGCCTGCCTCCCTGCGCGTAGGCGTAATCGCGGCGTCAGTCGGGATGCTTATCGGCGTCACCCTGGGTTTCACAGCCGGATTCCTCGGTGGATGGGTAGACGCGGTGATACGGACGATTTCCGATGTGGCCTTCACGATTCCGTCGCTGGCGGTACTGCTGGTCATTTCAGCATATCTGCGCCGGATTGACCTCGATACGATGGCATTACTGCTCGCGCTGTTTGCCTGGCCGGGGCCGACACGATTGATCCGGGCGCAGGTTCTGACGCTGCGCGAACGCGGTTATGTACGGATGGCGCAGCTATCAGGCGTTTCGACCTTCGGCATTATTTTTAAAGAGATGCTGCCAAATCTGCTGCCCTATCTGGCGGCCAGCCTCGCCGGGAATATCTCCGGCGCGATTCTGGCGGCGGCCAGCCTGGAAGCGCTCGGCCTGGGGCCAACACGTTATCCCACGCTTGGCACAACCATGTTCCACGCGCTGAAGGCGACAGCCATCATGCGCGGTATGTGGTGGTGGTGGGGCTTCCCGGTACTAACGCTGGTCTTCATTTTCACCGGTCTGTTCCAGCTTGCGACCGGGCTGGACGAAATCGCCAATCCACGTCTGAGAGGAACCCAGTCAAAATGACGACCATTGCACCAGGCACAAGCCTTAACCAGCAAACTATCGCTGATAAACGCGAAAAAGTGCTGGAAGTCAACAAACTGCGAATCCATTATGAAACCCCGCGCGGAGATGTGATCGCCGTCAACGGCATCAGCTTCTACCTCTATCGCGGTGAGACGCTGGGGCTGGTGGGCGAGTCGGGCTGCGGCAAAAGCACGACAGCGATGGGCATCCTGCGCCTCGTGCAGCCGCCGGGGCGCATCGTCAGCGGCGAGGTTTCGCTGGGCGGCACCAATCTGGTTGATTTGAGCGAATCGGAACTGCGGCAAGTCCGCTGGCGGCGGCTGTCCCTGATTCCGCAGGGCGCGATGAACTCCCTCAATCCAATCATGAAAATCAAAGATCAGATCGGCGATGCCATCACCACCCATGAACCAGAAATCAGAGGCAAGGCGCTGAAAGAACGGATTCTGGAACTGCTGGGTCTGGTTGGCCTGCCAAGCCGGATTTACGAGATGTTCCCGCATGAACTGAGCGGCGGCATGAAACAGCGTGTCTGTATAGCGATGGCGATTTCGCTTAGCCCGTCGCTTATCATCGCCGACGAGCCAACCAGCGCCCTGGATGTGGTGGTGCAGCGCGTCGTCGGGCAAACACTGCTGGATGTGAAGAAGCAGCTTGGCGTGTCGATGATCCTCATCGGCCATGACATGGGCTTGCAGGCGCAGCTTGTTGACCGGCTCGCCGTCATGTACGCGGGAAACATTGTCGAAATTGCGCCCGTGCGGGAAATTTTTGAAGAACCGATGCACCCCTACACGCAGCTTTTGATCGCGTCGATCCCCTCAATCAAGGAACGTAAGCCGCTGAAAGTGACCGAAGGGCTGACGCACGATCTGCGAAACCCGCCGCCGGGCTGCATTTTCCAGTTCCGCTGTCCGCACGTGATGGATACCTGCCGCCAGGTCGTTCCGCCGCTGCGTGAGATGAAGCCCGAACACTACGTTGCCTGCCATCTGTATGAATAAGCTGGAACAGCCCATCATGTCTCAACCATTACTTGAAATTCGCAACGCGACCAAACTCTACGGCGGCACAATAGCCCTGCAGGACTTCAACCTGGTCATCCCGGAAAACCCGGCCACCATCACAACCATCGCCGGGGAGAGCGGCAGCGGCAAAACGACGCTGGCGAACACGGTGCTGGGCTTCACCACCCTGACTTCGGGGCAGATTTTGTACCGGGGGCAGGATGTAGCCACGATGAACCGCAAGCAAAGGCTAGACTACCGGCGGGAAGTGCAGGCCGTTTTTCAGGATCCCTACGAAGTCTACAACCCGTTTTACCGGGTGCGGCACATCTTCGATATGGTCATCAACCGCTTCAACCTTGCGCCTAATAAAAAAGCCGCCCGCGAAATTATCGAGGGTGCGCTGAAAATTGTGGGGCTGCGAGGGGAAGAAGTGCTGGAAAAATACCCGCATCAACTGAGCGGCGGCCAGCGCCAGCGCATGATGATCGGGCGGGCCTACCTGCTGCGCCCCAGCCTGATTGTGGCGGACGAACCCGTCTCGATGGTGGATGCCTCGCTGCGGGCCATGATTCTGGACATTATGCTGCGCCTGCGCGACGAGATTAATGTCTCATTCCTGTACATTACCCACGACCTCAGCACCGCCTACCAGATCGGCAACGATATTTATGTGCTGTACCAGGGATCGCTGGCCGAACGCGGCGAGACAGCGCGGGTGATTGAAAACCCGAAACACCCCTATGTACAACTGCTGATTGACTCCATTCCGATACCCGACCCCGACGTCAAATGGGGCAGCGACACCCTGCTTTCCGACGATGAGGAAATGCGGATTGCCTCCATCAACGGCTGCCGTTTTTACCCGCGCTGCCCGCATCACATGGATCGCTGTCTGGAGGCGCAGCCGCCGCTGTATCCCATTGACGGCGAAACCCATGAAGCGGCCTGTTATTTATACGAAGACGGTGTTCCGGTTGAGCCGGAAGCCCATTACAGTGATATGGAGCAATAATGATGCTCACGCAGGAACAAATCGACTTTTACAATGAACAGGGTTTTTTGCATATTCCGCAGGTTTTTACTCCGGAAGAAACCAACGAGCTTTCCGACGAGCTTGACCGGCTGGTGCAGGAATGGGCCTTCACCAGCGAGGGCTGGACGGGCCCCTGGCGGCAGGCCTACATGGATGCCGATACCGAGAAAAAATCCAAACTGACAGCCATGCACGACCTGCAATTTTATTCAGCGGCCTGGATGCGGGCCGTAACCAACCCGCGGCTGGTCGAGGCCATGAGTGACCTGCTTGGCCCGGATGTTGAGCTGCACCATTCAACCCTGCACATCAAGCCGCCGCAGACCGGTCACCCCTTCCCGATGCATCAGGACAATCCATTTTACATCCACAGCGATAATCGCTATATCGATGTGCTGGTGCATCTGGACGACACACGGCACGAGAACGGCGAAATCCGTTTCACCGCCGGTTCACATAAGTTGGGGGCGCTGGAACATGTCCTCACCATGCCCGATGGAACGCCCTGCACCCCGCACCTTCCCTTTGACCAGTACAGTCTGGAAGATACCGTTCCTGTCCCGGCCAAACGCGGCGACGTGGTGATCTTCAGCATCTACACCATTCACGGCTCGTACATCAACTCCACCAGACAGCCGCGGCGGCTGGTGCGCGTGGGCTACCGTCACCCGGAAAATAAACAGACCTTCGGGCAAAGCATGGGACGTCCCGGCCTGATGGTCAAAGGCTACCGTAACCGCCAGCCAGGTCAGGAATTGTTCGATACCGGGGATTAAAAATATTCTCAACCCCACGCTCGCTGCCCTCTCTACGGAGTGGTTCAGCGAACGAGACTTTTTACATGGTTTTAAATTTCCCCTCATAGGCATTGGCATTTGCTCCCCCTCTCCATCGCAATGGGGAGGGGGCTGGGGGGAGGGGTGATAGCTTGCCTCCGCCCTACAATGTTACGCCTGTGGGACGAGGCGCAGGGTGACGATCTGGTAAGGGGTCAGCGGGATTTGTACCTGATGACCGCTGTGTTCCAGTTTCGTTTCGTTTTCTTCCAGCAGATTGCAGTGATAAACCTCACTTAGCGCGAAACCAGTGGTTAAGGTAACAGTCCCCCGGTTGCGCTGGTTTTCGTAGAGGCGGACGATCACGCCGCTGCCATCCTCAGCCCGTTTGACGGTTTCAATGATAGCGCTGCCGCTGTCGAGCGACAGGAAACCCGCCGCTGCCACGCCTGCCCCATCGCTCTGTACACGGCGCACAATCAGCGGATTATTGAGATCATAAGCCTGGGCTACTACATCGCTCTCCGCCCAACTGCCGCTGTGTGGCAGCAGGCTGTACGTCATCCGGTGTTCGCCCTGATCGGCGTTGAAATCCGGGCTGGTCGCGCTTTTGAGCAGCGTCAGCCGCATCACATTTTCGTGAATATCGTGGCCGTATTTGCAGTCATTGAGCAGTGCCACGCCGTAATTGCCCTCGCTGAGATCAGCCCATTTATGAGCGCAGGTTTCAAAACGCGCCCATTCCCATGAGGTATTGCGGTGCGTTGGGCGCTGGACATTACCCCACTGGACATCGAAAGTCGCCGATGGAGAGAGAACATCCACCGGGAAAGCAGCCTTCATCAGAATATGATGTTCGTGCCAATCGACCCAGGTATCGAAGTCGATACGCTTGCTGTTATGGTAGAAGTAAATTTTCTGGACGATCCGGCTGTCCCGGTAAGCCCGTTTGATCTCCAGTCCGGCACGCAGCGGGCCAGTTTCAATGACGCGGATACTTTCGAGGCCGTCGATTTTCTCGGTGCGGTCTTCGTAGAAAATGTCGATGTCCCAGGCGTCGAAATTCATGGGGCGGTCTTCAAAGGCCAGCAGTGCATTGGCAATTTCGCCTTCAGGCAGGACTTCGCGTCCGGCTTCCTTATCGTAAATACGGCTGATGTCGCCGCCGCTGTTGATTTCGACGCGGAGAAGGTCATTTTCCAGCGCAAAAGCCCCGCCCGCTTCGGTCAGCGAAAGCGCTGTAACCGAAGCAACCGACTCGGTAGCGCTGAGAGCCGTAAGGGAATACGGGGCAGCAGCAGCGATTTCAACCAGTGTGCCACCCTCGACAGCCTGTGTCCGCACCAGTTGGCCAGTCTGTGCATCACTCAGGCCAGTGCCGATAGGCTCAGCCAGGAAACCAATCCGCGTCCCGCCAAAGGAAGTCGGATTAACGGCCATAACCGCCGCAATAGCGGGCAGCACAGCGGCCAGCGCGGTCAGCGCCGCTTCACGCACGCCTTCGCCCAGCCTGCGAATGATCTGAAAATCATAATCGCTGTCCACATAGACCGGGCCGATGGACGAGCCGGGCAGGATGTCGTGGAATTGGTTCAGGCAGACCAGTTCCCACGCTTCATGTAATTCATCCTGCGGGTAGGGATAATCCGCCACCAGCGCCGCCCACGCCGCTAAAAATTCAGCATCATGCAGCAGAAATTCACTCTTGCGATTGTTACGCTTGGTGCGTGCCTGGCTGGTGAAGGTGCCGCGATGATATTCCAGATAAAATTCGCCATTCCAGACCGGCAGTTGGTCGCTGAGTTCACTTTCGAGGCGATCCATGTACTCGCGCACGGTGCCGGGGCGAACGCGCGGCATGGCCGGATGCTCAGCCAGCACGCGCATGTTTTCGATCATCTCGCGGGTGGGGCCACCGCCGCCATCGCCATAGCCGTAAGCGGTGATGAGTTCGTTATGCAGTTCCTTCTGGCGGAAGGTCGTCCAGGTGCCGAGGATTTCCTTCGGGTTGAGCAGGCCGTTATAGGTGGTGGCATGAGGCAGGAATTCATCGCCCTGCGGCGTCGTCAAAAAGTGCGTCAGAACGCGCGTGCCATCCAGTCCCTGCCACCATAAAATCTGGTTGGGCATCTGGTTGTATTGATTCCAGCTCATCTTGTGGGTGATGAAATATTTCATCCCGGCCTGTTTGATGAGCTGCGGCAGCGCCCAGCTATAGCCGAAGGTGTCCGGCAGCCACAGCAGCGGTGTATCAACATCGCCAAAGTGCTTGCGGAAGTAACCCCGCCCCAGCAAAAACTGCCGCGCCAGCGACTCCCCGCCAATGCAGTTACAATCCGGCTCCACCCAGGTGCCGCCGATGGTTTCCCAGCGCCCTTCTTTTACCCGCGCTTTGATCTGCTCAAAAATTTCCGGGTAATTTTCCTCGGTATACTGGTAAAGCTGCGGCTGGCTCTGGGTGAAGGTGTATTCGGGGAATTCTTCCATCAGGCGCAGAACGGTGCTGAAAGTACGGCCTGCCTTGCGCCGCGTCTGCCCCAGCGTCCACAGCCAGGCAACATCAATATGGGCATGGCCGACGCCGATGATGTCAGCATCCAGCGGTGCGCCCGCCTCAGCAACGCCCGATTTCAGGATTTCCAGCGCGGCGGGAACAGTATCGTAAAATGCGTCGCTTGGCAGCGGGTCGCGGGTATCAAGCGCGACAAATGCCTCATCCAGTGCATTAAAAAGCCGCCCTTTAGCCGGATGATGGTCGTCGAGCAGGCGCGCCGTTTCCAGCGCCACCCGCGCCGCCGCCACAAAATCGCGCGTGGGCTGGTCGATCTGCACGACGGCAGAGGGGCGCATATACAGTTTGGTATCCGGCTCATTCATGGCATAACCGCCCAGCCCTGTCCACCCATGCAGCGCCAGTTTATGGCTTTTACCATCGCGGGCGCTGTCCGGCAGGCGGATTTCCTGGTGATGGCGGTCGGCGGCGGCATAAGCCTGTCCGTCGATATAAGCCAGCACTTCAGGATGGCTGAAATCGCCGGCCTCCCCCAGCGGCAGATACAGGGCAACCGGCGCATTTTTCGGCCAGTCGGCGGGGACTTCAAAGCTGCTTCGCAGGATGAAGTCAGTCATCCATGTCCCCCAGTAAGTTTTGGGGGCGATGATCTCCCAACTGCTGTCGTCAACATCCGGGCTGACAGGCGGGTTATCCCCCGGCCCTGGCAGCGTTTGATAGCGGAAGTCCGGCAGGGGGTGGGAACGCCGGTAAACCAGCGGCTTAATCAGGTCGATGCGCTGTGCGAATTTCTGCTGCGCCCAGCGTACTTTGTGGTACAAAATGAAACTCCTTTTTCGCAAATTTTCGCTCAATTGTACCGCGCCGCGCCGCCGGAAACGAAGCCGGTTTATTTGATCGCGCCACGCGCCAGCCCGGAAATAATCATGCGCTGGCCGAACAAAATCAGCACCAGCACCGGAATGACCATCACCACACTGAGGGCGCTCATCATGTCCCAGGGGCGGGTATAAGTCGAAGCATCGCTGGAGAGTTCCATCAGGCCGACGCTCAGGGTTTTGGTATCGACCCGCTGCGCGAACACCAGCGGATAGAGCAGTTCGTTCCAGCTAATGATGAAGTTAATGACCAGCATCGTCACCAGCGCCGGACGAATCAGCGGAAAGACGATGCGGAAGATCACGCCGAGGCGGGTTGTGCCGTCGATCATGGCGGCCTCTTCGATTTCACCCGGCACCTGATGAATGAACGATACCAGCGTCAGCACCGTGAAAGGCAGCAGCAGGCTGCTCATCAGCAAAATCAGGCCGTGATGGCTGTTAACCATTCTGACGGATTGCAGGGTTTGAAACATCGGCACCAGCACGGCAATCTGCGGCAGCGCCACCGAGAGAATCAGCGCCATATACAGAATATTGCTGCCGGGAAACTGAATGCGGGCCAGCGCATAAGCCGCCAGGGCGCTGAACAACACCGACACCACGCTCGAACCAATGGCGAAAATCAGCGAATTCCGCAGGTATTGAACGAACGGCACTGAATCAGCCATGCTGTGATAATTATCGAACGTTGGTGTGGAAGGCCAGTAGCTCGGCGGAATCTGGAATAGCTGGTCGCGCGGCGTGATGGATGAGGTGAAGATGTAATAAAACGGCACAAAAATGACCAGCGCGAAAATGGCGAAGCTGGCATAAAGCGCGATGCTTTGCCCGTGCCGCGACAGCCACGACGGACGCGCCGCCGCAGTCGGGGTAAGGGGTCTAATTTGATACGAAGTTTCAGCTTCCATATTTTTTCCTAAGGTCTTT
>CAYUTY010000051.1:0-21781 GCA_964447795.1 uncultured Anaerolineaceae bacterium | reverse complement strand
ACTTTTAGTTTCTGACTTCGACGCGGCGGAAGATGTACATGCCAATGCCGCCGATGACCGCCGCCAGCAGCACCAGCACGATGCCCAGCGCCGCCGCATAGCCATAATTGAGCGTGTTGACTTCCTGATAAATCTTCTGCGCCAGTACCGTAGTCGAAAAACCTGGGCCGCCGCCCGTCATGGCGAATGGCAGATCAAAAACAGCCAACTGCCACACCAGCATAAACATGCTGACCGAAACGATAATCGGCAGCAGCATCGGCAGAGTGATGAAGCGCAGCATCTGCCGCCAGGTCGCGCCATCGACTTTCGCCGCTTCGTACAGGTCATGCGATATACCCTGCATCCCGGCTAATAACAGCAGCGCCACGAACGGCGTACTTTTCCAGATATTGACCAGCACCACCGCCAGCCGCGCATTCTGCGGGTCAATCAGCCAGCGCGTCTCGATACCCAACCCCCGCCGCAGCACATCCGGGATGATGCCGAACTGGTTGTCGAACATCCAGCGAAAACCAATGGCGACCACCACCATCGGAATCGCCCAGGGAATCAGGCTGATCGTCCGTGCCACCCCGCGCAGGCGAAAGGGCGCATTGAGCAGATGCGCGATCATCAGCCCGAAAACCAGTTGAAAAAAGGTTGACACGAAGACAAAAATCAGCGTGAACGCGATGCTGTTCTGCACCACAATATCATTCGCCAGCCGCTCGAAATTACCGAGGCCCACATACGTCTGCGGCGGGAAGGCCGGGTTGTACTTCTGTGTGCTGAGCAGGCCCGTCTGGATGAAGGGGTACAGGGTAGTGAACAGGCGCAGCAGCACCACCGGCGCGACCAGCCCGGCAGCCAGTAAATAGCGCCGCCGCGCCAGAGTCAAAAAAGGCTGAGATGATGGCAAAGATGAGCGAATCGTCAAAGAATAATCCTCGAAATATTATTCGCAGTTTTTAGGGGTGAACCGGCAGTTGGCTCACCCCAACAAGAACATGCCCTGAAATTTTACTGATCGAGCGCGGCGATGAGCTGCTTACCCTGCGCCAGCGCATCGGCCAGCGACGACTGCTTCGACAGGAACAGCGACGCCACATCGTCCACAACGGTCTGCGCCTCGGCCACACGCGGATGGAAGGGACGCGCGGCGAAGACATCTTCTTCCGCGTAAAGCGCCATCGCCTGTACCAGCGGATTCTCCTGATCCAGCACTTCCAGGATCGAGGTACGCGGCGTGAGCAGGAAACCCTGCTGTTCCGCCAGCACCGGCGCGATTTCCTTGCTGGTCAAAAAGCGAATCAGTTCTTCCGCCCCTTCAGAGTTGGGTGCATAGGTCGGGATGGAGAAACCCCAGCCGCCAATCCAGCTTTTGCTGCCCGCCGGGCCAGCCGGTGGCACAGTGATGACCAGTTTTTCCGGCGCGAACCAATCTGCGTTACCCTCAGCGACACCCTGGAAGAACGGCCACTGGCGCATGAAGGCGATTTTGTCCTGCATATAGAGTTCGTTCTGGGCGGTGTAATCGTTATTGAGCGCGGTTTCCGGGAAAATCTTGTGCGTGTGAATCATGTCATAGAGAAATTGCAGCGCGTCACCAGTAGCCTCGTCAAACTCGAAAACGCTGCCACCTGCCTGTGCTGTCAGATAAGCGATATAGACATACAGCAGCGCTGGTTTAATCAGGCCGTCGGTTGTCCCGAAAACGCCGTTGGCCGAGTCGGTGAATTCCATGCCAGCGTTGACCAGTTCTTCCCAGGTGGCTGGCGGGGTCAGCCCGCGCTCGTCCAGCCAGTCCATCCGGTTGAAGAAGTAACCCACCGCAAATTCGTGGGGGATTCGATAGCGCTCACCCTCAATGCTGAGGAAACCGTCAATATGCGCCTGCATACTCGCCGGGAAATCGTCCCAGGTTTCCTGCGGAATAATGTCATTAAGCGGCTTCACCCAGCCCGCACGCATGAAGGTCGGTGAGCTGTCGTCGGCATCGCTGAACAGGTCAACCGGGCTTTCGCCAGAAGCGAAGGCGGTTGCATAACGGGTGAGCATGTCATTCCCGCTGACCGGGCCGCCTTCAAGCTGTACGGTCAGACCGGTGGCTTCCTCAAACTGCGGCAGCACCCCGCGCAGAATATCATGCGTGAATTCCTGAATGGCGAAAACGACAGTGTTGTTCTGGGCGCGGACAACACGAGGCGCGAAAATACCCTGTGTAGCAAACTTGCTGCCGGGCATGGCAGCCAGGGCGGCGGCAATCGCCCCGGCAGAACCTTTCAAAAAGGTGCGCCGCGAAACACCCTTCATTACTTTTGCTTTCGACTCCATAACCAAATCTCCTCTTAAACTTAATAGTTTGTCTTATCGAAAAGCCGGTCACGCTTCCTTGAAGGTGAAGCCGACTGTAACGATCTCTCCGGGGCGCAGCGGAATGTCCAGCGTGTGCGCGTCTTTCACAACCAGCGACTCCTGCACTTCTTCATTCAGGTTGAGGCGGTAAGCCGCCGCCAGCGGTTGAGCCGATGTGATGGTTGTGCTGGTCGGCTCGCGCAGGATGTTGAAACCGCGCAGCAGAATACCGCCCTCGCCCCGCCGCAGCGCCGTCAGCACAACCCCCTGCCCTTCCATCCCGAAAAAGCGGTGTGTTTCCGGCAGTTCTCCTCCCAGCGGAAAAGGAATGGGCGTGATTTTGGCCGGATCATCGCGGGTGATATTCATGTCATGCAGATCGATGCCAGCGTGCGTATCAGCGCGTCCGGCGGTGATCGGCGTGACGTAGTTGTAGGCAGTCGCATAGACATCGCGCCAGTCGCCTTCATGTGGGAAAATCGCATACTCACAGGTGAATTCCTGCTGGCACTGCGCTCCCGGCGTCGGCACCAGCGGCCCGGCGGCGATGCGGCGCACCCACAGATCATCCCGCGAGAGCCAGCCCACCGCACGCACCAGCGGCAGGGCGATTCGTGCCAGACCATCCTCGCCGCGTGTGACTTCGACAGCCGCCTGACCACGATTCAGAATCGCCAGGCCGAGGCCATCGCTGCTGACATCGGTGAAGGCCCGTTGATGCATCAGCGGTGTTGGGTCTTCTACCCAGCCCTCAGAAGCGGGCAGATCAATCTGCCGCTCGACCACAGCGAAGGATTCATCGACATGCGCCAGCGCCACATCGAGTCCGGTTGGGAAGATGGCGGACAGTTTATGGTCGCGGGCGCTGTTGAAAAAGCGCGTCCGTATTTTGACAAAAGGTGTGTCACGCTCCACTATGATTTCAGAGGTGATGGTAATCGTCGTTTCGCCGCTGCGGGATTGGCGATCAGCGGCCAGTCCGGCTGGCAGCGAGAGGCGCTGTGTCACCGCCAGACAGACAGCATTCGCCCCGGCCCATAACTGGCGAATTTCCGCCTGTGTGCCAGAGGTTGAAATGGGCACATCGCCCGGCAACGGGCAGAAGGTATACGCATCGCCTGAATCAGCCACATCTTCAAACTGATTCAAACCGCTGAAACTTCTGCCGGAGGCTTTGTGAGTGATGCTCAGACTGCCATCATCGGCAATTTCCAGCTTCAGGTAACGATTTTCAGCGCTGTGTTCGTCAAATGTCCAGTCCGCTGTGACCGGGCGCGGCTGCCGCCGGGGATGGGCGTAAAGTGCCGTATAGCCGCAGGATGGCACGCTGACCGGGACGATAATCCGTACCCGCCGTTTGCGGTTGGCCTTAAGCGTTTCCATCCAGAAAGTCTGCTCATCGCTCAGAACCTGATAAGCCACTGGATGGCCTTCGCCAGTGACGATTTCAAAGTTATCGGCGCTTTCATCGTCATAATTGAAGTCGATATCGACTTCAACCATTTCCTCGCGCTGCCAGTTCAGTGGATTGACGAAAATCAGCGGGATGCCGGGATGGGCGCTGAAATCGACATGCCGCGCCAGCGCCCGCAGATTATCCCGTGCCAGCAGAGAACCAATCTGTTCCGCCTGGCTGAAGCGGTAGGCCATTTCTTCATGAACAGCGTCGATGCCGCAGCCGTACATATCGTCATGGGGATGATTCAACAGCAGCCAGCGCCACGCCGTCCACAGCAGGTCATCCGTCCCGGCCTGCTGTTCAACGGAAGTCGCCCCAGCCATCGCCGCCATCGCAATCAACGGCTCAGTCACGCGCTCCAGCAGCGTTTCAGTACGGTGATTGCGCTGCTTGAGGTGCAAACGGGTGGCGTGGACGCCCTGCAAAATCTCGGAATAACGCCCCCAGCGGAATTCCCCCTGAAATTTCGGCAGCGTCAGATTGTTGTGGCGGACAAAGGCACGTACATCGTCAAGATGATTTTTGATCGTCGTCTGGCGAACCCGAAAATCCATATTGAGGTCATTTGCGATCATCAGCACGCGCGGCACTTCTGGCTGCGCTTCCTGATGGTCGATGCCATTCATCAGCAGAACCGTGTCGGTGTGGGTCATCGGCGTCAGTTTATGGACGAAACGACCCAGTTTTTCCAGCGCCAGTTCCATATCGAACTGCATCTGCGAAAAGTCACCCCAGTGGACGCCATAACCGAGGTTGCTGGCGGTGTGATAGCCCCAGGGCATCAGGATCGTCGTCACGCTGGAACCATCAAGCGCCTGCCACTCAAATTCCGTGCCGAGTTCGTCGCCTTCCGCGCCCATCCCGCGCCAGAAGAAAGCATTATCAATGCCGAAACCGCGCAGAATTTGCGGAAGCTGGGCGATATGGCCGAAGCCATCCGGCACATAGCCGATTTTCATCACACCGCCGTAATCCATGCCAATTTTGTGACCGAGCATCAGGTTACGAATCAGCGATTCCGGGCTGACCAGAAATTCGTCAGCCAGCACAAACCAGGGGCCAACCTGCACCCTCCCGGAACGGGTCAGCCGCTGCAAATCAGCCTTGCGCGTGGGTCGCACTTCCAGATAGTCATCCAGCACGCTCATCTGACCATCGAGCATATACGTCCGGTATTCAGGCTGGCTGTCCAGAATCTCAATCAGCCGGTCAATTAACTGCACCAGCCGGGTACGATATTCCTGAAAGGTGACATACCACGCCCGATCCCAATGGGTATGGCTGACCAGATTGACATGCCAGACTTTTTCAGCGGCGTTCACGGCAAGCTCCGTAATGGCAGGCCCTCGCCCATTTCGACCAGTGGGGCGCAGGATTCGCGGATAATCAGTTCGGGCGAAAGCGTGATCTGCTGCGGCGGCAGCTTCTCGCCCTGAATACGGCTCAGCAAGACCTGAGCGGCAGCCCGTCCCATTTGCAGAAAAGGCTGTGCCATCGTCGTAAGCGGCGGGTCAAGGTGCGCTGACATATCCAGGTTATCGAAACCAACGACCGATAAATCCTCAGGAATTCGCAGGCCAACGGCTGTTGCGGCGCGGTAGAGGGCGATGGCGATCTGGTCGTTAGCGGCAAAAATAGCTGTCGGGTGGTTCGGCCCGGTGAGATACTCCATCAGAGGGGCGCGGTTGACCGTCGGATAACCTTCGACCCGGCAGATGAGGGACTCATCCGCCTCGATACCCCGTTCGCGCAAAGCCTGGGCATAACCCAGAAAGCGGTGATCCATGCTCACTGCCGGGGACAACCAGGTGACAAACCCCACCCGTTCATGTCCCCCTTCAACCAGATAATGTACACCGCGCAGCGCCCCACCAAAATGGTCAGACATCACATAATCCGTCGAAAGCTGTTTGAGATAACGATCAACCAGCACCAGCGGATAATGAGCGCGTACCAGCCGGTCAATACCAGCCGGTGATTCGGAGTCCACCGGGTAAAGCGCGATCCCTGTCACGCCCTGTCCCACCAGCTTTTGAATCACATCCTGCTGCTGTTCCAGATCGTTATTGACGTGGTTAAAAATCACCGAATAGCCAGCCTGCTCCGCCACCTGCTGAAAGCCGACCAGAATGGTCGAAACCGACGAATCGCGGATGTATGGCACGACAAAGGCCAGATGGCGGTTCTGCCCATCACCATTTGAAGGGTGCCGCTCAACCAGCCGCACAAACGTCCCCCGCCCCTGTTCCCGCGCCAGATAACCTTCACTTTCCAGCATTTGCAGCGCCTGTCGCAGCGTGCCGCGTGCGATGTCAAACTCGGCGCACAGGCTTTTCTCCGGCGGGATGGCATCGCCTTCGCGCCACGACCCGTCCAGGATGTGCTGGCGCAGGATGTTGGCAACCTGGATATACAATGGCTCATCTTTATCACGATTAATCGATTGCAGCGTCATTTCTGCCCATTACCCCAGTGGATTATACATCTCTAAAATTTGTCTATACCTATTTTGAATATACGTCACCCCAACCAGGCTGTCAAATGAACCCTTACGAATGTAACCAGGTAAGTAAACGGTGCAGCAGCCAGCGTCCCGCCGGATTCCAGCGTAACCCCGCTGCCTGATCGCCCATCCCTCCGGCGAAACGCAGGGTTGAGGCGACCATACGGCCTGCCCCGATGCGAAAGTCTACAAGATAATCCAGCTCGGTGAAGTGGCGTGCATCCAGCCGCTTGATGAGCGGAAAGACAAGACGCACATCCGCTGTTTCTGCCACAAAGCGGGCGCTGTCCAGGGCGTAGTCGCTCGCTAGATGGTAGAACTGGACATCGGTGTAATCCTGATGTGGGAAGTGATCCATCACGGGATGGCGATACAGCAGTTTGATCGCCTCGCGCCAGAAGGGGCCATAAGCGCCAGGCATCCCCCCCGGCCCATTCTGAATCACCAGCGCCTCCCCGCCCGCCCGCACAAAATCTCCCACCTGCGGCGAATAGGCGGTCGTCACCAGCACCCGCCCCGCCCATTCTGCCGGGTCAGCCGAAAAGACCAGCCCTTCCGTCGCCAGCAAATCCTCGTAAGTTGACAGACCGCCAAAGGGGTCATGAACGGCTAATGCCCGCGACCATTCCTTCACTTCCGGGAAAATCCAGATCGGCCAGCGGTTCTCGGTGACATGCGCTAACTGCACTTCCAGCGTGAACTGCTGTGCGCTATCAACGGTCGGCGCAGTCAGGTAAATGTGTGCCAGTTCGTGGGGCATCCCGTCAGCGGCCAGTGCGTCCGTCGAAAGCGTGTCGCTGGCGATCATCGTATTATTTGCGTCTGTCAGCCGCCAGCGCAGATCGCGTCCCGGCAAATCGCGCCCGACATGCGCCAGCACAATGCGGAAATCGAGCATCCCGCCGGAAACATGACAGTGCCGGTCAAGCGGCGCGATGCGATCACCGCCGTTGCGCCAGGTTCGCCTGCGCCCGCCTTCCAGAATCAGTACGCTGTCGCTGTTAAAACGGCTGAATTCCTCCGCCGGATATTTCTCGCGTCCCAGATCATCGAACATCGAAGAAGTCGCCAGCGGGGTATCGCGGATGCTCGTCACCACATAACCGCCCATCCCGGCGCGGGCGCGAACTTTTTCCAGGATGACTTTCCGCACCACAAGCGACTGCTGCCGCGATACCCACTGGATGCCGTCGTGGTCAAACGGCGACAAATCCAGTTTCGCCATGCGTTCCGGCTGTTCAGCGTAAGCAATGAATGTCAGCGGATGCAGCGGGTTTTTCTCCACCAGCCACCAGGGCAGTGACCCGCCCATGCCAGCGGCAATCTGGTTCAGGTCGCGGTAGTCGTCGGCGTCGCAAAATTCCCCAAAAATCCAGGGACGCGGTTCGCGCCAGTCGCGACGGAAGTGGTCAACCAGCGGCGAAAAGTTGTGCAGATCGGCATAAAAATGGTAATCGTTGAAATCAGCATAATCGTAGCCCAGCCCGCCATATGCCTCGCCAGAACCGCTGTTGTCGCACAGCAGCGCCCCGCTCACCCGCCGTCTTGCCAGCGCATTCAGGCTGCTCAACAGGTCGCCATCAGCCGCTGCGTTCAGTTCACATCCCAGGCTGTAAATAACAATGCTGGGATGATGATGCACGCGGGCGAAAATATCAGCATATTCCAGCGGCGCTTGCTGGCGCAGCCGTTCAGTGACTTTTGGCAGCCACATCGGCAGCTCCAGCCACAGAAGCATCCCCTCCTCATCGGCAATCTCGAAATACAGCGGCGACGGCACATACAGGCACAGCTTGACCATGTTGTAGCCCAGCGCACGGACACGGCGGAATTCGTCGCGGATAGTAACCTCATCTGGCGCGGGGCAGAAAATGTCGGGATACCAGCCCCAGTTGAGGACGCCGCGCAGGAAAACCGTATCGCCGTTGAAATAGAGCTTTTCACCCGCCGTCGTCAGCGCGCGGAAACCGAATGTCTTGCGGCAAACCGCCCGGACTGTATCACCCGCCAGCAGCCGGATTTCGACGGTATAGAGCAGCGGCGAATCGGGACGCCACCGCTGGATAGGCTCAACCGGCAGCGAGACACGACCCGCATCTGCCTGTCCTTCCCATACACTGGCTTCGTTCCCTTCAGGGTCAGATATGACAATCTGAGCCTTCAGGCCACTGCCGTGCTGCGTCGTGAAATTCACCTGCACCACGCCCATTTCAGCATCCGGCAGGAGCCAGAAATCCTCCACTGCTGCGCCTTCAAACGCGACCAGCCGCGCCCCCCCCCCCCCGCCCCCAAACGGTAAACACACCTCCGGCAGGAAACCCGCCAGCGCCTCGCGCCTCCGGAAGCGCTCGCCCGGCTTGAAAATCGTCAGTTGAAGATCATTGTCTGCACCAAAATGCAGCGCCTCGCTCACATCCAGCGCGAACGGCGTCCACATGCCGCTATGATCGCCAGCGGCGATGCCATTGACTTCAATTTCGACGTGATAACTCACCGCGTCGAACTGAAGCTGAACACGTCGCCCCTGCCATGCCGCCGGAACATGAATCGTTTTGCGATAAACCGCCGGGCCATCAACATAGCGCGGGTAATCCTGCGCTTCCCAGGTGCCGGGGACGCTGATTGCGCCTTTCTCGCCCGCCAGCGAGAAATCCCACACACCATTCAGCGACAGCGTTTCCGCCAGTTCGTTATGCCACTGCTGCATCATATCCCTCATAACCGGGGCAGGCGTTCGGCGACGGGCAGCATAGCCGGGAACGGCTTATGCGGCTCGGCCTGATACCAGTAAGCGGTTGACGAATAATCGTTGCTGAGTTTGTTGGCGTGGCCGTGTTCGATGGTCACGCGAATTGACTTTTCAAAAAAGATCGGGTCTTCGATATGGTAGCGGTAAACGGTATTCTTGCCGCGCCAGGGCCAGTCCGCTGTTCCCTGATACAAAATCAGGCCGTGATAAGGGGCGCTGTACTCCTGCGTCGGGCAAAAGGCCGTGTTGAAATAATCTTCTGTCCCTGTCCCATGAAGACCCGGCCAGGGTGCGCCATCGACAAAAATCATGTCGTCGCCCTCGCCATACCAGTCATTGGACTGGCGCGAAAAACAGTCGATATCAAGGTGGCAGCCAACGTAATGCCCGCTCCCCTCAGCATCGAGAATAAGGTAATTATTCTCGCCAGTGGTGTTGGGCGTGCGCCAGACTTCCCGCATCCGCTCATGATTGCCTTCCCACCGTTCAGCCGGGTCCTGCCAGCCAGGCGTGGGATTGACCCGCCGCCACTGCGCGTGAAAACGCCCATAATCAGCCATGCTCGTTCCAGCGGGATAAGCTTCGTAGTCAATATAAAAATACAGGTTGAGGCGGCTGTCAGCCTCATTCAGCACTTCAAAGCGTGCGCCGCTTTCAAAGGGCATCGGAAACCAGCAGTTGAAACTGCGCCCATTTTCGGGACTCATTTGTAGCGGCAGCGACACAAAATTGCGCGACATGCTGTGACCCATGCCAAAGAAATCGCCAATCGGTGTCTCGACGCTGGGATTTTCCTCGCCATCCCAGTACATCCGCAAAATCACCTTGCGGAACTGGTATTTGTCGTCGCTCCACATCGTCATCCAGATGTGTTTGACGCTGCCCGGCCCCTCAATCTGGCCGATGTCGCGCGTCTGCCCCGGCTGAATTTCCCACCAGTCACTATTACCGCCCGTCGGGTCGTAACTGGAAAGGCGCAGGCGTTTAACGCCAGGGCGCAGCAGCGGCAAACCGGCCAGCGTACTCATACCGAGAACCATAATCAGCCTTTCATCCCTGTCAGTTGAATGCCCTCGATGAAATATCGCTGGGCAAAAAAGAAAATAATGATCATCGGCACCATGCTCATCACCGAAGCGGCGATCAGCCGGTCATAATAAATTGTGGCGTACTGATCCTGAAAAAAGTTCAGACCCACTGACACCGGGAACAACTCCGGGCTGCTCAGATAGATGAACGGTTCGAGAAAGCTGTTCCACGTCCACCAGAAGGTGAAAATAATCACGGTGGCGATAGCCGGGCGGCTCAGCGGGACGATCACATTCCAGATGATTTGCAGCGTATTCGCGCCATCAATGCGGGCTGCATCCTCTAATTCAGCCGGAATCGATGAGAAAAACTGCCGCAGCATGAAGATCAGGAAGGCGTTGCCGAAAAACGAGCGGATGAACAGCGGCCACAGGGTATTGACGGCATTCAGGCGGGTAAAAAATTCGTACATCGGCACCAGTGTCACCGGGAAAGGCAGCATCATCGTCCCCAGCAGCACGAAAAACAATAAATTTTTACCCGGTGCGCGCAGTTTGGCGAAAGCATAAGCCACCACAATGCACGACAGCACATGGCCGATGGTATTGAGCAGCACCAGCACGAACGAATTTTTGAAAAACGTCGGGAAATAGGTATCCGCCACTTTGGTCTGAAGCGCTTCGCTGTAACCGCTGAAATTCAACTGCGGACGCATGGAACGCGACAGGCGATCCGGGCTGACATCAAAAGCCCGGTTGACGGCATCCTCCGGCACAACCAGTGCCATATCCCGCGTGTCGCCCACCAGCGCCACCGAAACCGCTTCTGCGCCCTCTTCAAAGCCATCCATCACGCGGTAAGGAATGCGACCATACGTGTCTCCGCGTGCGCCCACCAGACCGCCCTGCACCGCCAGCCGCAGCGTTTGAGATTGCTCAGCCGGAATGACCAGGCTTTGGTTGGTGCCGCTGATGAGGATGACGACATCATAAGGCTCGCCGCCTTCCGGCGAAAAGCGGGCGGCCTGCATCGCCACACCGGCTACATTTCTGGTTTCACGCTCGCCAAGATCAGCGCGAGCTGCGATAAAAGCATGTTCGTCCAGCACCGCTTCATCAATGATCGGCTGCCACGTTTCCCGCGCCAGCAGAATATAATGACCTGTATCCTCGCCGACGGTAGCCAGCGGCAGTTCCGTCCCGCCGACGGTAGCAAATCCGGCACTGCTCAACGACTCGGCTGGAACCAGTACCGCTTCCGAAGCGATTTCTGGCGAGCCAACGATCACCAGTTCCGACTCCGGCCCGACCGGAATCAGTTGCAGCGTGACACCATCCACTTCAAGTTCACGTCCCCGAAATTCTACCCCTTCGATTTCCACTGATGCGCGTCCACCGCTGTTAACCTCATCCAGCGGCAGACGGCGTACAGCCCCGGCGATGCTGGCAACTTCGACAACCACCATATTGTCGCCATCTCGTGCCAGCGCAATCACATCTTTGCTGACGCCCTCGACTGTCCAGGGGCGAACATTCAGCACAACATCGCCAACGCTGGTTGCAGCCGCCTCGCCAAGCTGCTCCGCTGGAACCGATTGCAGCCCGGACAGCAGAGCGCTGTCGATGACGGTGGTATATTTGCGCGTCCCAATCCGAATCACCTGCTGCGGTTGTCCCTCGACCTCAACCTGCCACAGGCTGAAAAAGCGGTTGGTATTCCCGGCGCGGATTTCCTCCCAGTGCTGCGGAATCCAGATAGGCGGATCAGTAAAAATCTGCCAGACTGGTTTTACGCTGGCGGAAATCATCCACAGCATCGGAAACAGCATAAAGATCGCGCCCAGCAGCAGCACAAAATAGCTGAAGGCAAACCGCACATTACGCTGCCACGATTTGCTCTGGCGCAGCGTTTTCCAGCGCGAATCCGGGCTGGCGGCAGCGGGAAGGTGTGTCGAGGTTTCCATACTTATTTTTGCTCGGTTTCGTAATACACCCAGGCCGCCGATGATCGGATGACCAGCAGCGTGATCGCCATGATAATCAGGAACAGAATCCAGGCCAGCGCCGAGGCATAACCCATCTGCACAAAATTAAAAGCGCGCCGGTACAGATTCAGCATGTAAAACAGCGTTGCATCGTTTGGGCCGCCCCGTGTCATCACCCACCCGGCGTCAAAAACCTGAAGCGCCCCGATAATCGCCAGCACGACATTGAAAAAAATGGTCGGGCTGAGCATAGGCAGTGTGACATAACGGAACTTCGCCCAGCCGTTCGCCCCATCAATTTCCGCCACTTCGTACAGACTTTCCGGGATGCCCTTGAGGCCCGCCAGATAAATGACGATTTGCCCGCCGACGCTCCACCAGCTCATGATGATGAGCGCGGGCAGCGCCCACGTTTCGCTCGTCAGCCAGTCCGGGCCATCAATACCAAACCAGCCGAGGACAATATTCAGCAGGCCGCCTTCAGGCCGGAAGATGTACATCCACAGCAGAGCGACGGCGATGCTGCTCAAAATCGAAGGGAGAAAAAAGATCGTGCGCCAGAAATTGACGCCGCGCAGCTTTTGCGACAGCACCATCGCCAGTGCCAGCGCGATGATCGTCCCGCCCGGCACGCTCCCTAATGCATACAGCAGCGTCACCTTAAGCGACTGCCAGAAGCTGGCATCAGCAAAAATGCGTTCATAATTGCGGAAACCCACCCACACCGGCGGCGACAGCAGGTTGTAGTCGGTGAACGACAGATAAAGCGAACGCAGCATCGGATAAGCCAGAAAGACGATGAATCCAATCAACCAGGGCGAAATAAGCGCATAAAACAGCAGCGCTTCCCGCTGTGCCAGCGTTTGTCTGAAGGGGCGTCGTCCGAACATGGGAGACTCCAGAGGGGTCAATAAAACTACAATCCCCACCCCTAACCCCTCCCCATTGCGTAGGGAGGGGCTTCATGCAGTTTTACTCCCCCTCCTTGCAAAGCGGGGAGGGGGCTGGGGGGTGGGGATTTTGATAAACAGTTCTTAGCTCGCCGAGCCGGAAGCCGCTGATTCAGCCAGGCAGGCATCCGCTTCAGCCGCCAGCGCATCCAGTTCGGCCTTGATGTCGATCTGGTCGCCGCCATCAGCCATCACCCGCGACAGCAGATCGCCCGCCGGGGTGAAAACACATGGCCCATAAAAGGCGTTCAACTGCTCATCAAGCTGGTCGAGGTACTGCGCCTCAGCCACATACACGCCCCAGTACGGATCATCCACCCGCTGGAGTTCTTCCGAAACGGCGCGGTCAGCGCTCAGCGCTTTCAGGGCGAACACGCGCTGCCCCGGCTCGGTGGTCAGCCATTTCAGCAGTTCCCAGGCTTCTTCGGGGTGTTCGGTCTGCGCGTTGATGCCCCAGCCCATCCACATGACGGCGCTGCGGTGTCCCGCCGGGCCGGACGGAATCGGCACGACGCCCCAGTTCAGATTGGGTGTGTCGTTGAATACATCCTGCCACCACGGGCCGTGGAAGGTGACGCCGATGGCGATCTTGCCATCCTGGAACATCTGCACCCGCCCGCCTTCGGTGCCGCCGATGACAGTACCCGATGGCGCGACATGATGAACATGAACCAGATCACGATACCATTCCCAGGCTTCGACAGCCGCATCACTGTTCAGGTAGCCAGTGGTGGTCGTGCCATCATCGCTGATGGTGTGTGCGCCCCATGAATACAGGTAGCTCTGGAAACCCCGCCACCAGCCATCATTGATGATGTCCGTGCCGTACTGAACGATATTTTCCGGGTCAAAGTCCGGGCTGGCGGCGTTGTTACCATTGCCATCCAGCGTCAGTTCCAGCGAGATGTCCAGCAGGTCGTCATACGTCCAGCCTTCTTCCGGCAGGGGAATACCAGCAGCCTCGAACAGCGCATTGTTCACATAGAACGAGTTGACGCTGTAGTCTTTGGCGATGGCGACAGGCGCTCCCTGGTAAAAGCCCTGGTTATACACGCCTTCATAGAAGATTTCCGCCGGGTCGAAGCCATTTTCGCCTTCAACATACGGGGTTAAATCCAGGAAACCGCCCGCTTCAGCGTACATCGGAATCCATGACTCGCCGGTAGCGATCAGGTCAGGCGCGGTGCCGCTGGCAATCATGGTCAGGCGGCGGGTGTTCTGGTCATCGCCAATATTCGGCTCGGCCACGACAGTAATACAGGGGTTTTCCGCCATAAAAGCGTCCAGCACCTGATTCATATATTCAACGCGATCACCGCTCGACCAGTCATCCAGCCGCAGCGTGACAGCTTCACCGTCGCATGTAGCCTGCGCCGCGACAGCGCCGATTGAAAACGGAACGAGCAGCACAATAAGCAAGGGAAGTAACCATTTACGAGTCATTTTGTTTCCTCCTGCGGTCAAAAATTCTAATTCGATCTCTTTCTGCCGATGATGAAATGCCAGCCACCACCTCCTCAGCAAGCTGTTGTCTGTAACAATAGTCTGCACTTGTCTGTACAAGTAACTATAGAATTTCTCAGGCCAGATGTCAAGGAGTCTGCCATAACAGGGCGAAATCTTGACAGCGGTGGCTGAGCGGCATACACTTTAGCTGAACAACATTCGCTTAAATGTACAGTCCATCAGGTAGACAACTTGCTGAAGGATGGTGATTGTTTATGAACCAGCGCATCACGATTGACGAAAATGTCGAGTATCTGAAGCGGTACGCCTTTCTCGAACGCGCCTCTATGCGGACGCTGGCCGGATGGCTCCCCGGCGTGCCGGAATGGGAAGCCAAAAACGAAATCGGCCTTCACATCTGGGAAAGCGCCGACGCCGCCGACGAACTGCGCGCCCGCCTGCGCGAACTCCGCTGCCACCAACCAGAGCGCGGCATCAGCCCAGCGCTGGAAACCCTGGCGCATGATCTCGATCACGGCCAGAACACCGCTGAAGTGATCGCCGGGGTTTACCTCGTCGTGAAGAAAGCGCTGCTTGCTGCCTACCGCAATCACCCCGAAAACACCTGGGCTGACTTTGACCGCCCAACCGTCAAGGTCATCGAACGGCTGGCACAGATCACTGAAAATCAGCTTGCCTGGGCAGAGCAGTTTTTCGCTGGCGTGCAGGACAACTACCCCGGCTGGGAAACATGGCGCGATTACCTCGCCGCACTGCTGGCTGCTGACGGCGGCGTGACCGGCGCAGGCGACAAATCCCCTCCCCCGCAGCGCCCGGACGAACACCCGCTGCTGCTGCCCTGGAAAACCTGCCAGCGCATGACCGGCTGGCCGATCTTCGACCCATCGGTGGATTTCGAGCCGGATCGCAAAACAGAGCCGGAAGCCCATCGTTTATGGCGCTTCAAGCACTACCTCAACGAAATGACAGCGGCGGAAACCCTCGGCTCAATTTTATGGCTCACGCCGGAAATGCCCTGGGAATATCAGCACAATGTCTCGCGCCATCTGTGGGACGAAATCCGCCACAGCCAGCTTGGACAGGTGCGCGTGCAGCAGTTGGGGCTGCAAATCGCCGACGTGCCGCAGGTGGTGCAGATTTACAATGTCATGATGACGCTGCCCGCCGTTGACCAGTACGCGCTGCTGACCACCGTCATCGAGCCGAACGGAATGCCGGAAAAAAGCGCCAACCGCGAACACTGGGAAGACATCGGTGATGAAATTTCAGCCGCCGCCGTCAGCTACGATTGGAGTGACGAAAACTTCCACGTCCGCTGGGGCAAAAAGTGGACCCCCGTGCTGCTGGAAACCTACAACTATCCTGAGACACCGGCGGAAATTGCCGAGCGCACCGAAGCCTGGTTGATGGAAAACACACCCGTCAAGATGCAGCAAAAGATGGCGCTGGACGCACACGGGTCATGAAATTATTTCCTTGAACTTGACTTCCGGATAGCAGCGCCATTTTTAACCTCACCCCGCTGCGCTTCGCTGATCTTCCCCTCTCCGTGAACGGGGAGGGGGTTGGGGGAGGGGTTACATTATTTCCTTAAATCACCCCTTCCCGCCTGTTTTTCAGGAGGTTTATTGATGGTCAAAGTATTACCCGCTTCCCGCCAGACTCATGAAAGCGCCCGCGTCGATCAGGCTTCTGCCTATCTCAAACGCTGCTACGTGGCCGAACGCCAGTTGATGCGGACGTTCGCCGCCTGGTTCGTTGATACCAGCCAGTGGGATTTCAAACGCCAACTGGCACAGGATATGTGGGAAACCTCGCGCCATGCCGACGCGCTGCGGACGCGAGTGCTGGAACTGCGCTATCCCCGCCGCGATGTTGATAAAAAATACGACCCCGATGTGCTGGCGCTGCTGGCCGAATCTGCCAAAGCGACCACTTCCGAGGAATTCATCGCCGGGGTATATGGCGTACTGCTGCCCGAACTGCGCCGCGCCTACCGTGCTTATCTCGACAGCACCGATACGCTCGACGACGCCCCCACCGTTTACGCCCTGCGCCACATCGTCGCCGACATCGAAACGCAGATCGCGCGGATGCAGCAGGTAGCCGCCAGCGTTGCGCCCGGTTTATTCGACGCTCACGCCGGTTGGATCGCTTATATGCAGCAGTATGTCGCGGCCATTGGTGGCATCGCCGGACGTGAATCCAGAGGCGAAAAACCGCTTGACCACGCCTGCGCCAACCGTCCCGCTTACGAAATTGGCCGTCAGGTCAGGCGGGATACGCGCTGGCGTCCGGCCCATTTCCACCTGCCCCATGAGAACAAATACGATGTCGCAGGCCAGCAGGCCTGGGCGCGTATCGAAGCGCTCGATAAGCGCGTCGCCATGCAGGTCTGGTCAGCCATCAGCCATTTCAACGAAATCTGGGCGGCAGAAGTCGTGGCCGCTTCCATGTGGGATTTCGACAACCAGCCCTGGGATTTTTACCTCGATCTCGCCCGCTGGTCGTGGGACGAAAGCCGCCACAGCACCATGGGCTACCGCGCCCTGGAAGGCTGGGGCTGGGATGTGCCGGAACTGATTCCCTGGGGCAGCGCGCTTTATAACGCGATGGGGCCGATGCCGCCGATTCAGCGCCTCGCCCTGCTCTACTTCTACGAAGAAGGGCTGCTCCGCGCCGGAACCAAACAGATCGAAATCAAAATCCTCGAATCAGCGCAGGATGACGGCAGCGCCCAGGATATGGATTTCGATTGGGCTGACGAAGCCATCCACGTCAACTACGGTTACACCTGGCTGCGCCATCTGCTCGGCGACGACAGCGCTGGCAAGGACGAACTCAAACGCCTGACCGACGAAGCCCGCGAGATTCTGGCGCAGTTTGTGCGCGACCATAAGGATGACCCGCAAGCCCAGCTCGCCCCCTATTTCAACCGCCTCCATGATGTGGTCGCTGAAATGCTGCGCGACATCCCGGACGATGGTCTGAATATTCAGTGGGCGCCCGTCGTAGCCGATGAAGAAGTTCTCAAAGCGCTGTGATCGTGGCTTACACCATCCATCTGCTTAAAATGGGCGTGCAGTTCACGGCGGGCGCGGATGAAACCATCCTCGAAGCTGCTGAAAATGCCGGGATCATACTCTCCTATAGCTGTCGCAGCGGCACCTGTCGTTCCTGTATGTCGCGCATTGTGTCCGGCACGGCGGAACACGACCCGGAATATGCCGACGAATTGAATATTGACCGGGATGAACTGGCGGAGGGCTACCGTTTGCTGTGCAGCGCCCTCGCCCATTCCGACCTCGAAGTGGAGCGTTAACCGCATGAATCTGCTCATCTTCCGCGCCCTCTGGGGCATGACCGGGCCAATGGCCCAACAGGTGGAACGGGTGGCCGCCGCTGGCTATGCTGGCTTCGAGTGGTGGCCGGGACAGTGGAACATCCCCCGCGCCGATATGACCGCGCTCGCCGAACGTCACCGGATGCAGATGATCGTCGGCGCGCCCATCGCCAGCCAGGCCGAACTGCGTCCGACGCTGGAATCGCTGGCCGAATACCATCCGGCCCGTATCAACCTCCAGACCGGGCGCGACAATATGACTCGTGATGAAGCCTGCGCCATCTTTGAAGAATCGCTGCGCGTTGAAGAAACCATCGGCATTCCGGTCTGCCACGAAACCCACCGGGGGCGCATCTTCTTCACCCCCTGGGATACCGCCTGGTATCTGCGCCAGTTTGACGGCCTGAAAATCACCGCCGACTACAGCCATTGGGTCAACGTCTGCGAACGCCTGCCGGAAGACGAGGCCGAAGCGCTGGCGCTCGCCAACCGCCACGCCGCTCACATTCACGGGCGCGTCGGCTACGAAGAAGGCCCGCAGGTGCCAGACCCATCCGCGCCGGAATATGCTGCTCAACTGGCCTGGCACGAAAAACAGTGGCGGCAGATTCGGGATTTGCGGGCGGTGGACGGTCATGAAACGCTGACCTTCACCCCCGAATACGGCCCGCCGGGCTATCTGCACACCCTGCCCCACACCAATGTGCCGGTGGCCGATTTATGGAATGTCTGCCTCTGGGCGGCGGAGCGGGCGCGGGCGGTGCTGTCATGAAAAAGACTGGCCTGCTCAACCAGCCGCTTTCGACGGTCATCGCTGGCATGGGCCACGCCGATCAACTGGTGATTGCCGATGCTGGCCTGCCCATTCCGCTGACAGTCGAGCGCATCGACCTGGCGGTGAGCGCTGGCCTGCCGCCCTTCCTCGATGTGCTGAAGGCTGTGCTGGGCGAAATGCAGGTGGAAAGCGCCATCATCGCCCAGGAAATGCAGTCCCGCAGCCCACAGATGTACGCTGCCCTGCTCGACCTGCTTGGTACGATTCCCGTGACGGCCATCCCTCACGAAAATTTCAAGGCACAAACGCAGGCCGCCCATGCTATCGTCCGCACTGGCGAATTCACCCCCTATGCCAATGTCATCCTCGCTGCCGGGGTGGTGTTCTGATGCAGAAGACGCCCTACAACGCGCCCGCCGCTTTCGATTGGGTCGAAGCCCTCGACTCGTGGCACTTAAGCGAAAACGTGCTGCATGTTGCGGTCAGAACCGCCGGTGATGAAGTCGCCCAACTGACCTTCAGCGCGGTGACGCCCGCCGTGTGGCGCATGACCTTCATCCCGCCGGGCGGCCACCTCTTGCCGACGCCCATTCTGCTCGAACCTCCCCAGGCCGCGATTGCGCTGGATGTAACCGAAACAGACAGTGAGCTGAATGCCGCTGGCCCAACCCTGACGCTGCATCTGCAAAAAAGCCCCTGGGCGCTGCGCCTGCTGGACGAAAACGGCTTCGATGTTTTCCGCGAAAATCCGTCCGATGTGGACGGTCTGGGGCGGCCTTTTGTGCTGCCGCTGGGTTTCGTGCGCGGGGAAAACGGCCCGCCGCTGGTGAGCGAGTCCTTTCATCTGCGGCAGGATGAACACCTCTACGGCCTCGGCGAAAAGTTCACCCCGCTGGATAAGGTCGGCCAGCGCATCATCACCTGGACGCAGGACGCTTTCGGCTCGACCAGCGAACGTTCCCATAAAAATATCCCTTTTCTGCTCAGCACGCGCGGTTACGGCCTGCTGCTGGACAGTGGTGCGCGTGTCACCTGGCAGCTTGGCACCGAATCCAGCCAGTCGGCGACGCTGCTGGCCGAAAGCTCAGCCCTTGATTTCTATATCATTCACGGGCCAACGCCAGCAGAAATTCTGGAACGGTATACGGCGCTCACCGGGCGTTCGCCGCTCCCGCCAAAATGGTCGTTCGGGTTGTGGCTCTCCGGCACGGGTGCCTACCGCGATCAGGCCGCCATTGAAAAACTGGTCGCCGAACTGGAAGCGCACGATTTTCCCGCCGATGTTATTCATGTCGATACCTGGTGGATGAAGTGGCGGCTGTACTGCGACTTCCAGTGGGACAGGGACAATTACCCCGATGTTGAAGGTTTTATCGCCGGGCTGCACGAGCGCGGCTATAAACTCAGCCTGTGGGAACACCCCTATATCTCAGTTGAAAGTGAACTGTTTGACATCGGCAGACAGAACGGCTATTTTCTCCGGCGGCCTGACGGCGACATTTATGTGATTGACTATGGCCTTTCGCTGGCTCCCCGTCCCGACGGAATCATTCGCATCGCCACGCCGGAAACCGCCTGGAATGCCCGTGTCGCTATTGTCGATTTCACCAATCCCGCCGCTTATACCTGGTTTCAGGATTTGCACCGGCCCGTTCTGCGAATGGGCGTCGATGTTTTTAAGACTGACTTCGGCGAGGATGTGCCGCACGATGCCCTTTTCCACAACGGCGAAACCGGCGCGACCCAGCACAACCTCTATCCTCTGCTGTATAACCGGGCGGTCTACGAGGTGACAGAGCAGGAACGCGGTTACGGCATGGTCTGGAGTCGTTCCGGCACGGCGGGCAGCCAGCGCTATCCAGTGTGCTGGTCGGGCGACCCGGCGGCGGATTTTGACAGCCTGGCCTGCACCATTCGCGGCGGCTTATCCATCGGGCTTTCCGGCGTGCCCTTCTGGAGCAGCGACATTGGCGCGTATCGCAATCTGCCGTCGCCGCGTTTGTATGTGCGCTGGGCGCAGTTCGGCCTGTTCTCGTCGCACAGCCGGATGCACGGCGACAGCCCGCGCCAACCCTGGTATTTCGGGGAAGAAGCGACAGCCATTGTGCGGAAGTATGTCAACCTGCGCTACCAGCTTTTCCCCTACCTCTACAGCGCTGCCCACGAGGCCGCCCAAAGCGGAATGCCGGTCATCCGCGCTATGCCGCTGGCCTTCCCGCAGGATGCCAACGCCCACGACAAAGACCTGCAATACCTGTTTGGGCCGTCGCTGCTGGTCGCGCCGGTTTACGACGAAAGCGACCAACGAAGCGTCTACCTGCCAGCGGGTGAATGGGTCGATTACTGGACGGGAGCGGTGCTGGCTGGCCCGGTCAATATCAGGGTGGATGCCCCGCTGGATACGCTGCCGCTGTTCGTCCGGCGCGGCGCGGTCATCGCGGCCATGCCCCCGGCCAAACGCATCCCGGAAAGGCTGATCGACCCGCTGATCGTCAATGTGTACCCGGCAGCGACGATTGCAGGCCGCCTCTATGAAGATGAAGGCGTGACCGAATTTTACGGGGCGCAAAGCGACTCTGACCTGACCTTTGGCTGGCGCGGCCAGCAGCAGCGGGCGTGGCTGGTGCGCTTCATCGGCCTGGAAGGTGTGGCGACAGTGCAGCTTGCGCTCAACGAGGGCGACACCTTCTCTCATCCAGACTGGTGTATCAGCGACGATGGCACAGTTGAGATTCAGGTGCCAAAAACGGCCAGCGTATTTGTGATTCGGCTTCTCAAATCGTGACAAGATAACGACTAGCGGCGTTACAGGCCATGCAATTGTGATAATAGCCGCGGAAATGAGACGCGGGAAGCACGGGCAGCGCCGCCATTGTGACAATTTTCCGCCACCAAAAGCGGCGGCAGCAGGCGGGGCAAGCGCGGCAGTGGCAATCCCGCCGCGACAGCAGGCGAAACATCTGCCGCCGTGTCATTCCGCAAAAACGGACAGCGGCAGTTCCCCTCACTGTCGCGGCACCCGCGCCATAAGCATTTCCCGCAAGCGCCAGCCTATCGCCGCCAACCAGGGGAACAAAGTCGCAAAGAAATTCAGCCATAGAGACGACTCTACCACAAAAACAAGCTCCCCTGTCTGGAATTTGGCAGATTAAAGCAAGTCGTTGTCGAGAGACAGCGGCTTTTTT
>CAYUTY010000050.1:0-43842 GCA_964447795.1 uncultured Anaerolineaceae bacterium | reverse complement strand
TAACATGACATCTGAAGGGGCTAAAAGCAAAGTTCGCCTTTTGAAACATGGTTTATGGATAGATACTCAGCCACTCACGGAGAGGAGACGACTAGCGCTTTCCGGCTACGCCGTCGAAGAGCGCACGCAGCGTTTCGCCGGGGTTGAGCGCCGACAGTTCCGCGCTGATGTCGAGCGCAGCGCCAACCTCAGCCCGGCCTTTTCCCCGTGTGGCATTGAAGAGGTACGACAGCCGGAACAGCCAGATCGCTTCGTCGGCGTCAGCTTGCGAGCGGATGTAGTAGCTGATCCAGCCGGTATCCTTAAGCAGGTGGTGCGGTTCTGCTTTCTGTTCGGCGATGAGCTGGTGGCGCAGCTTGCTGTTAAAGGGAATATCGACCATGCCGTTACTGTGAAAATGGCCGATTTCGACGCCGCCGAGGTTGAACTCCACCCCGCCAAAGCGATGGGGGCTGGCCGTCACGCCCGGCCAAGCGGACACGGTTTGCTGGATACGGTTCAGGATGTCGCGCATGGGTACGCTCCTTTGTGGCTTACGAAGGTGGCGCGGGATACAACCCTTCGACGGTCAGCATGAATTGGCCACTGCTGAGGTAGCCACTGACGCGCACCGTATAAGTGCCGTCCTGGGGCAAACGGGCTTCAAAGCGGGGATTCAGGCCATCTTCATCGTCACCTTCGGCGATGATTTCACCATCCACGCCCAGCAGCGCCGCCACCGGGTCGAAGGTTTCCGCGCTGGCAATAACGTGGACGCGCACCATCTGCCCGGCCTTACCCTGAAAGGTATAAAAGCCATATTCACCTTCTTCGAGCGCATCGTCAAAGGTCATGATGGCTGCTGTCCCCGGCGGCTGAGTCGGGTCGGGGGCGCGGTTGATGTAGCGCCAGATCAGGGTATATGGCCCACTGCCAAAACCGCCCGCCGCCACCACGCGCAGCCGGTACAGACCGCTTACGGGCGCGGTCGCCGCTGCAATCAGCGCATCCCGTTCGCCACCGCTGTTATTGTCCGAAGCGATGACGGTTCCATCCGGCCCGGCCAGTTCCAGCAGGGGGTCAAAAATGGCATCATCCGGGCTGGCCGCCGCCGTGATGACATCACCCGCATTGAGATAGAGACTCCAGGCATCGCGCAGGCCGCGCCGTTCGACTGCCCCGGCGTAGGCCTGATCGGGCAGGGTTTCGCCGCGCCGGACTTCCAGCCGCGAAAAACGCTCGCCATAAGACAGCGTATAAGCGCCGGTCGTGTCCTCATCACCGGTTACGAATATCGCGTAAGCGCCGCCCATGCCTGCCCGCAAGGCCGCCACGAGCGCATCTCCGCCCGCGCCAGAATCATTGACTCCGGCAGATGCCACCAGCGCACCATCCGGGTCATAGACTTCCAGCCTGGGACGCAGGGTTGAGCCAGTAGCCGGGCGAGCGCCAACGGTAAAAACATCACCTGCCTGCACTTCAATAATGAAGCGGTTAAAATCGCCGGGACGGTTGACCTGGGCAATAACCGGCGCATGATCGTCCAGCATGTCGCCCACCGCCGCGCCCAGGGTTGGGGCGAGAATGTCGGGTTGGCGGGTGGCTGTCGGCACAAAAATGAACGTTGGCACCACGGGAATGGGCGTGTCATTGACCACCAGCGTGATTTTGTATCCGCCGGAGAATCCGTCACCTGAACCGATAATGCTGTATAAGCCGGGCTGTGCCAGATAAATACTGCCCAGCAGCGCCGTCCGGCCACCGCCGTTGTTATCGTCGCTGGCGAGTTCCGCGCCATCGGGGTCATACAGGCGCAGCACCGGGTCAAGCCCGCCGGACTCGCGGGTCATCATCACGGTCAGGTATTCGCCGCCCCCCGCCTCGAAGCTGTAAATATGGGAATCGTCGGGCGCGAAAAATGCGCCAGCCAGCGTTTGTCCGCCCACAATCGGACTTATAAATTCACCCAACTGTGTATCAAAAGGCGGCGTTGGCGTTGGCACAGTGACCGTGACGGGCAGCGGCGTTGGCGTGTAGTCGGCGGGATTGGGACGGTCAGCATAACCAAGACCGAGTTCGTACTGCCCACCAGAGGCCGACTCAATGAAAACGGTGTAAGTGCCATCAAGCGGAAGTTCGGCCTCAATGGTTTCGCCACTTGCCAGTTCGATTTCATCCGGGTTTTGCAGCGCCAGCAGCACATCGTCTGCCGTTGTGATGCTTCGCAGACGGACTCGATCACCCGCCGCGCCGAGGAATTTCCAGCCGTGTTTTTCGCCGGGCGCAAGCGCCCCATTCACTGGCTGCCAGAATTCAATCAGCCCGACGATGGCAACCGGCGGTGTCGATGGAAGGGACATGCTGCCGCAGGCCGTACCCACGAGCAAAAAGAGGAAGGCAAAGATTTTTACAGGGGAAAACCGAACATTTGCCACTACGCGACCACGCCTAAATATAGCCATGCAGACGATACCACTCATAGGTGTCGCGCAGGCTTTGCATCATGTCGATTTGCGGACGCGCCAGTTCTGCCCAGGCTTTGCTCGAATCAAACCAGATGAAACGTGCGCCCAGCCGTGCCTGGTCAGCGTCAATCGGTGTGGTGATCCCTAAGCGCCGTGCTGCATCAATCACACTGGCAGACAGCGGCAGTATAAAACCCGGCGCAGGGATGAAAGGCCGCCGCACGCCGACCACATCAGCCACCATCGCCAGCCACTCACGCTGAGTGTAATTGGCCGCGCCGAGGATGTAACGTTCGCCGGTGCGCCCGCGCTCCGCCGCTGCCAGATGCATCCGCGCTACATCGCGCACATCAATGACGGCCACGCCGCCGGGCGGCACCGGGACGAGTGGGCCAAGCCGCTTCACCTGCAAAATGAATGTGCCGGAAATCATATTGAGGTCGCCCGGCCCCATGACGATGACCGGATTGACGATCACCACATCCTGCCCACCGGCTACTGCTTCGGCTACAACAGCTTCAGCTTTCACCTTGCTGTACCCGTAGAGAAAACGTTCGGGTGAGAGGTTAAAAGGGACGGATTCGTCAGCAGGTTTACCGTCAGCACGCAGGCCAACCGCCGCCGCGCTGCTGGTGAAGACTACCCGCCGCACGCCAGCGTCTCTGGCTGCATTCAAAAGGCGGCGCGTGCCTTCAACATTGGCCTCGAACATGCGCTCTTTATCGGAGCGCCAGTAATCGGCAACAGCAGCGACATGAAAGACCCAATCGCAGCCTTCGCTGGCCTTTCGCAGCGCTGATTCATCGAGAATATCACCGAAGGCTGATTCGTAATCCAGTCCGGCCAGCGCATCCAGCCGGGAGCTGGAACGATGTAAAACCCGCGCCTGATGCCCGGCTTCGTTCAGGGCGCGGACGATGTGCGAACCGACAAAGCCGGTGCCGCCAGTAACGAGTGCTTTCAACGACGTGGATACCTTTTATAGATAGTAGAAGTTACGCAGTTGGGGCATGATGCATCATGCCCCTACAAAGACCGTCAATCGCGTAACATGGTTAAATGTCGTTATTGTACCTCAACGGATGATGTCCGCCGCGTAGTGCGCCATCGTCATCACCGAAAGCTGCGGGTTAACGGTGGTCGCGCCGGGGAAAACACTGGCATCACAGACATAGAGATTGTCATAGCCATAAACCTGAAACTGTGGGTTGACGACACCGCCCGCGCGTCCATCCTTGCCGCGCAGCTTGCTGATGCGGTTGCCGCCCTGCGGATGCCCCGTGCCGAGCAGAATATCGCGTTCATCTTTTACCAGCTTTTTCAGATCGTCGGCAAATGTGACGGCATCCTGCGCGGTGAAAACTGCCTTGCCCGCGTAGCTATGATAATGGCGGGTGCTGGCGAAAATCGCTTTGGCACCACCCTCGAACATGATTTCGCCCAGTGAACACAGAGCATCAACCAGCCGGGTCATATCGCGCTCAGAAGGGGTATAGACAATGTCGGGCTGACCGCGCAAAATCAGCGCAGGACGCAGATGGGCGTTCGATTCAGTACCAACCAGCACACCCACCCCGGCGATTTTGTTGTACTGCTGCATATTCTGGAAGTGGGTATCGAGCCAGCCGGGCATGGCAAGGGCCTGCGCCACTGGCGGGTTGTACCAGGTTTCATAGACAAAGCCTGCGCCGTTCTGCGGCCTCATATAATGGGCGATTTGCAAACCAGCGAAACTGTCCAGCGTTTCATCCCACAGACCATGTAAAGGACTGCCCATGTTGAAGGCGAGATGCTGCCCAACCGGGAGTTCGCCTCTGCCTATGCCGCTTTGCATCAGCAGCCAGCTTGAAGCGATTGTCCCGGCGCTGAGAATGACCGTTTTGGGGCGAATAGTCAGGCGGCGGCCATCACGCAGGCGGGCTTCCACTTCGGTGATATGACCGCCATTGCCAACCAGCCGGGTCACTTCTGCCTCGGAGACGATGCGGAATTTTTCGCCATGCTTCTGCTGTGCGGCGGGCAGCACCTCATCCAGCATTGACAGTTTACGCCCGTATTTACAGCCAATGTTGCAGTAACCACAGCCGAGGCAGTCCAGAATATTGGCCTCAATGACTTCATATTCCATGCTGTTTTGCTTCATCGACCGCAGCGCTTCAATGCCACGCGCAACCACCCTGTCGCCAGGGTTCAGCACCTCTTCCCAGGGGCGAGAAGTGGTTGACTCCTTAATAGAGCGAATCTGCATCCGTTCCCGAACCGCTTTCTGGGCAGCGCGGAAAGCGGGCAGATCAATCCCGGCATTTGCTCCGAGCGGATGATTCCATTCCTCCAGCACCGAGTCAGGCGTGTCGAAGCAGACAGCATTATTGACCACCGTCGTCCCGCCGACGCAGCTTCCCTGCAAAACTGTGAAACGCAAGGACTGTGAAATTTGCAGCGCTCCATCACTGTAGAGGCGGCTGATCTGCTCCACTTCATCTTCGCTGAAGTTATCGGGGTGAACATAAGGGCCTTTTTCCAGAATCAGCACCTCGCGCCCGGCGTCCGCCAGCCGTTCCGCCAGAATACCACCCGCCGCACCAGAGCCAATAATCAGCACATCAGCGGTCAGCGTATCAATGCCGCGCTGGCGCAGGGTTTGAGGCGTGGTGACGGTCAGCGCCGGATAACGACGGGCGGGTTTGGCTTTCTTACCCGCCTCGCGCTCAGAAAAGCGGCTGTAACCGATGCTTTTCTGCACTTCCGGGTTGCTGTAGTAGCCCATATAAGAAAGCTGCATATTGAAGCGCATCATGCCTTCGATCAGGTCAATGACGTAATGCAGGCGCAGGCGTTCCAGCAGGCCATATATCCCGCGTTTCGCCACGATGTCCTGTTTGAAATGACGGTCAATAAATTCCCGCCGCGCCTGTGGATTCAGAAAGCTGATGGGCGGCTTGAAGGACAGCAGCGGCAAAAATTCCAGTCCGATCACCGCCAGCCGCGCCAGAAACAAACGCCGTGACGGGAACGAACTGAGATAATCATCGGTGCGGAGGACAATCTGCTCCGGCGAGGTCTGCTCCATATCGCCGCCCTCGACAAGCGTTTCGGCAACGGCTTCCAATGCACGGAATTCCAACGGGGCAAAAAAGCGGATATGGTCGAGCAGGGTTTTATCCATCCACAGCCGCAGCAGTGTGAAGCCCACGACGACCAGCACATCGACAGCCAGTGCGCCCAGCATGAGCGCCCGGCTGGACAAGCCGACTTCGGGAATCATCACCGCCCCAGCACGATTCATGCCGAAATGGGCGGCAATGACCAGCAGCAGGGTGATGACATTGCCGAGGATGAATACAGTGATGAAATCACGCCAGCGGCGGACATCCCGCGCGGCGACCAGCAGACACAGACCCATCAGCAGCAGTTTGAGTGCCGAGCCGTTGACGAGCAGCGATGGGGCGAAGAGCGCTGGTAAAGCGCCAGCGGCATCCGACCAGGCAAAGCCATAATGCAGCAGTCCGCCGCCGAGCGACAATATTCCGACAACAATACAAACAACTCGCGCGATTTTTTCCGGGCGGGTGAGTGCTTTATCCGGCAGCCAGGGCAGCCAGGGCGCGGGCGCTGCCGGGGCGCGCTGGAGCAGCAGCACCAGCACCAGCCCAAAAAAGACTGACCAGATGATTGGAATGAGCGGGCTGCCATCATACCCACGCGGGCTGAGGCTCATGACCACCAGCCCGGCTACATCGAGCGCGAAACCGGCGACCAGCACCCAGATCATCCGCCGGAAGCGGCGCACATCAGCGGAAGCCAGCCAGGCGAGCAACCCCAGTAACCCCATGCTGGCGAAGGCATTGGTGTCGAGCGGGGTTTGGGTCAGGCTGCTGCCTGATGCGCCCTGCTGGACATAAATCAGCACTGCACCAGCGAGGGTCAGCGCAAAATGGACAAAAGCCGTGAAGCGCAGAAACAGCATGAGCTGTTTCTCAGCAGGCGTATAGCTGTTCATCATCCCCTCCGACCTGATTTTCTGAGGTGGTGAATCCCAGAATAGGCCTGATGCGGCAGACGCGCAAGCGGGATGATGGTCAGGCAGGCAAGGGGTTAACCGGGTTCTAGCGAAAAATCAGCGGAGTTGAAAGAGGAAAAAACAGAGGCGCAACTGACTGCGCCTCCAGAAAACTTTCTGAATTAATAACGGCGCGGGCCGCGATCATCGCCGCCGCCGCGACGGTCACGATCACCGCCACCGCCGTAACCACCGCCACCGTAACCACCACCGCCGCCACCGCGACGGGGGCCGCCACCGCCGCCACCGCTGCGTTCTTCACGAGGGCGGGCTTCATTGACGGTCAGCGGGCGAGCGCCCATTGAGTAGCCATTGAAGCGCTTGATGGCTTCCTGGGCGTCTTCGTCGGTTGTCATTTCCACAAAACCGAACCCCTTAGAGCGACCCGTCTCACGGTCAGTGATGACGGTCACTTCAGCAATTTCCCCGACCTGCTCAAACAACGCCCGAATTTCAGAATCGGTCGCGCTGTACGGCAGATTGCCCACGTACAACTTCTTGCCCACGAGATATGCTCCTGTCAGTAACAAACATTCAGACGATTTATCAGATAGGGTACGTTGACGCGGCAACTGCAAAGAGGCCAGGAAACCCAATGGCGCGGGGTTGCAAGCTCGAACCAAGGCATACACTATCGATCATATAATTGCACAATTTCAGTCTTTTGTAAATAGCATCGTCAGGCATCTGCCAGCGCCCGAATTACCTCTGCCAAACGGCGCATTTCTTCCCGTAATTCGGGTGGTTTTGTGATGGTCATGGGGCAGCGCAGACCCGCCAGAAAACGGGCGATCCACTCCAGGCGATCACTGTAGCAGCGCATCCATACGCCTTCTGCTGTGCTTTCCAGCACGGCCATATCGTCGGGGATGAGCATGTGTGCTTCTTCCAGTGTCGTCCGCAGCAGCACTTCGATCTGCCATGTCCCCGGCATCCGCGCAATCGAGTCGATCAGAAAAGCCAGCGCATCGAAGTCCTGCGGCGGCTCAAAGCCCACGTCCAGCAGCCGCGCAGACAGCACCCGATCCAGCCGGAAGACGCGCAAATTTCGCCGCAGGTGGCAGTACCCGGCGGCATACCAGAACCCGGCATGATAGACCAGACCGTAAACATCCAGCGCCCGTTCCGTTTTTTCATCGCGCCCGGCGCGGTATTCAATCCAGAGCTGGTTATGCTGGTAGGCGGCCAGACTGAACACGGCGACCAGTTCATCCGGCGTACCGGGGTTGGCGGATATGTTGAGCGTCAGCACGCCCTGGATGGCACGAATGCGATCACGCAGTTCGTCCGGCAACACCCGCTCGATTTTGGCGGCGGCGCTCTCCATGCCGGTGGCAGCAGTCAGCCCCATGCGGCGCACGGCCATTAAACCAAGGAAAATAGCGGTGATTTCGCTGTGGTTGAACATGAGCGGCGGCAGGCGAAAACCAGGCCGCAGATAATAAGAGCCATAACGCCCCGGTTCACTCTCCACCGGGATACCCATATCGCGCAGCATGGTGATATAGCGGCGCACGCTGCGAACATCGACTTCCAGCCGTTCCGCCAGTTCGGGGCCGGTAGCGCTGCCCTTCGATTGCAGCAGTTCGAGAACCGTCAGCAGACGTGTGGTTGGGCTGTACATCGGCCAATCTCCGAATATCTGTTCCAATAAGGACTGAATATGACCGCATTCCAGTTTACACTAAAAGTATAGGTCGAGGAGAGATTGGGAGGACGAAATGAACATTTATCACAGCCATGAAATAGAGCGCATCCGTCGTGAAGAACTCCTCAGACGGGCCGACCAGGAACGTCTTGCCCAGAGCATTCGTAGCGAACGCACGCCATTCTGGAAGCGGCTGGGTATTCGTTTCGCCATTCCGCGCCTGCGCCCGGTAGCTATTCGCCCTGTCAGCAGCACGGAGGCACAAACCGCGCGGGCCACTCGCTAAAGCAGAAAATTCCCAACACCTATTTCACAACAGCGGGGACACAGCATGTCTCCGTTTTTTATTGTCCAATTAATCAAACGGCGATTCAATTTTCCTACAATGTGTACGAACAACCTGTGCAAAATTTCACAGCTATGCAGATGCGCTGGCGTCCAAAAATAGACTACACTGAGGACAATAGAGTTAAAAGTAACAAGGTAAAAGTTAAAAGGAGAGCTTTTGAATACAGATTTAAACGACACTGTTGAAATCACCGCCCCCATCACACCGCCATACAATGACATCCTGACGCCGGAAGCAGTCGCTTTTGTGACAAAGCTGGCACGCGAATTCACCACCCGCCGCGATGAACTGCTGCAAAAACGTATCGAACGACAGGCACGCCTTGACGGAGGAGAGCTGCCAGATTTTTTGCCGGAGACAGCACCTATTCGTGCAGGTGAGTGGAAAGTCGCACCCATCCCGGCGGATTTGCAGGATCGGCGCGTCGAAATCACCGGGCCAACGGATCGCAAGATGGTCATCAACGCGCTCAATTCCGGCGCAAAAGTGTTCATGGCGGATTTCGAGGATGCGAACGCCCCGACCTGGGCCAATTTACTTGAGGGGCAGATCAACCTGCGCGATGCCATCCACCGAACTATCAGCTTTACCAGCGCGGAAGGGAAAGCCTACCAACTGAACCATAATCCGGCGGTGCTGATGGTGCGCCCGCGTGGCTGGCATCTCTCCGAAAAACATTTTGTGGTCGATGGCAAACCCATTCCCGGCGGCCTGTTCGACTTCGGCCTGTACTTTTTCCATAACGCCAGCGACCTTTTAGCGCGGGGCAGCGGGCCATATTTTTACCTGCCCAAGCTGGAAAGCCACCTGGAAGCGCGGTTATGGAACGATGTTTTCAACCTGGCGCAGGACGAACTGGGTATCCCACGCGGGTCGATCAAGGCGACGGTGCTGATCGAGACGATTCTCGGCGCATTCGAGACGGAAGAAATTCTCTACGAACTGCGCGAGCATTCCGCCGGGCTGAACTGTGGACGCTGGGACTACATCTTCTCCTTCATCAAGAAGTTCCGCCAGCAGGCAGATTTTGTCCTGCCGGATCGCGCACTGGTGACCATGACCGCGCCAATGATGCGGGCTTATTCGCTACTGGTCATCAAAAACTGTCACAAACGCGGCACTCACGCGATGGGCGGCATGGCGGCACAGATTCCGATCAAGAGCGACCCAGCAGCCAATGAGGCAGCGCTGGCGAAAGTCCGCGCGGATAAACTGCGGGAAGCGAGCGACGGCCACGATGGAACCTGGGTGGCGCACCCTGGCCTTGTCCCGCTGGCGCTGGAAATTTTTGATGAGATTATGCCTACACCTAACCAGATTGATAAACAGCGCGACGATGTAGAGGTGAGCGCGGCTGACCTGCTGCAAGTCCCCAGCGGGGCAATCACCGAAGCCGGTACGCGCTGGAATATCAAGGTGGGCGTGCAGTACATCGAAGCATGGCTGCGCGGGAACGGCTGTGTACCACTCTATAACCTGATGGAAGACGCGGCAACGGCGGAAATCAGCCGGACACAAATCTGGCAGTGGATTCATCACCAGGCCGCGCTGGACGATGGCCGCCCGCTGACAGCGGAACTGTTCGATGTCATGCTGGAAGAAGAACTTAGGGCCATTCGGGACGAAATTGGCGCAGAGCGTTACGACGCCGGGAAATTCCCGCTGGCGGCACAGATTTTCAGCGATATGGCGAAGCGCGAACCGCTGGTCGATTTCCTGACACTGCCCGCTTACGATTACCTGGATTAGCCAAGCTATGGAATTTCGTGATCTGATTCAACGAGCGCTCGACATTCGGCAGCATTACCAGCAGTACGAAAAAGAGCACTATCAGCGGGAATGGACAGATGAAGAACTGGCGCTCGGTTTTGTGGGCGATGTGGGTGATCTGGTGAAGCTGGTTCAGGCCAAAAATGGCGTTCGCACTATCGACAACGTGGATGAAAAGCTGGCGCATGAGCTGGCGGACTGCCTGTGGTCAGTCATCATCCTGGCAGATGCTTATGGTGTTGATCTGGAACAGGCATTTCTCCAGACCATGAGCGATTTAGAAGATGCATTGAAGCCTTAAAACGTACCCTTTCAGCCAATTCAACAGGGTTTTTGGGTAGGGGCAGTTACATCATGCCTCTACGGGAGATTTCGTTTTCCTATTTGCCAGAGGAGGCAGCAGAATGCAGCGCATGAGAAACGCGGAACAGATCACGATGGAATGGAACACCCGCCCACGCTGGAAGGGCATCACCCGCGAGTACACAGCGGATGAAGTAGTGCGCCTGCGCGGCAGCGTCCATATCGAGTATTCGCTGGCGCAGATGGGGGCGGAACAGTTGTGGGATTTGCTCAACCGCGAGTCCTATCTGAACGCATTGGGGGCGATGACCGGGACACAGGCGGTACAGATGGTAGCCGCCGGGTTGAAAGCGATTTATGTTTCCGGCTGGCAAATCGCCGGGGACGCTAACAGCGCCCTGCAAACCTACCCTGACCAGAGCCTCTACCCGGTAGACAGCGGCCCGAATCTGGTGCGGCGCATCAACAATGCCCTGCTGCGTGCCGACCAGATTCAGACGATGGAAGGCAAAAAAGGCCCGTTCTGGCTGGTGCCGCTGATCGCTGATGGTGAAGCGGGTTTCGGCGGCAACCTCAACACTTACGAGCTGACCAAGGCGTTCATCGAAGCAGGGGCGGCGGGTGTTCATTTTGAAGACCAGCTTGCCAGCGCCAAAAAGTGCGGCCATCTCGGCGGCAAAGTCCTCGCGCCTACCTCGGAATTCATCCGTAAACTGGTGGCGGCACGGCTGGCAGCCGATGTGCTGGATGTATCAACCATGATTATCGCGCGGACAGACGCGGAATCCGCTAATTTGCTGGCAAACACGGTAGACCCGCGTGATGAGCCATTCATGACCGGGGAACGCTCACCGGAAGGTTTCTTCTATGTGCGCGGCGGTCTGGAATCGGCCATCGCGCGCGGGAAGGCCTATGCGCCCTATGCTGACATGATCTGGTGCGAAACCTCGCATCCTGATCTGGAAGAAGCGAAAAAATTTGCCGAGGGAATCCACGCCGAGTTCCCCGATAAGCTGCTGTTTTATAACTGCTCGCCTTCCTTCAACTGGTCGCGCAAGCTGGATGCCCACACCATAGCCAAATTTCAGCGGGAACTGGGCGCGATGGGCTACAAATTCCAGTTCATCACGCTGGCGGGTTTCCATCAGTTGAATTACGGCATGTTTGACCTGGCGCGGAAGTATAAGGAAGTGGGTATGAGCGCCTATGCCGAGTTGCAGGACGCAGAATTCGATGCTGAACGTGACTTCGGCTACCGGGCAGTGAAACATCAGACATTTGTCGGCACAGGTTATTTCGATGCCCTGCAAAATACCATCACGGGCGGCACTTCGGCGACGGTGGCGCTCAGGGATTCAACTGAAGCAGAGCAGTTCGCGGCAGCGAAAGCAGTGACGAATGGTGCTGTCGATCCGACGCCTGCCTGACACGGATGCAGGGGCATGATGCGTCATGCCCCTGACGGGAGTCTGGCAAAATCTGATTAGGGAGTCTCAGCCAGTGGGGCATCCAGAAACCCGGTTATCATCGGTACGAGCAAATCAACGTTATAGAGGTAACTGGTGTGGGTCGCGCCGGGGATGATCGCCAGTTGTGCATTCGGCAGTCCAGTGAAATCGCCGTTGACACCCCCGCCGAGCAAAGCGAAACGACAGGTGAAGCAATCGCGTTCACCGCGTGGGTGTCTGAGGTTGTGGAAGGGTGGGAAAATCCCGGTGATGTTGAACAAGCATCACCGGGACAGGGTTTATAAGGTTTTCAGGAGTCTGTCGAGGCGGCCATAGCTTTCATTCGCGCCGCCTTCCATGCCGCTCTGCATCATCCCATCGCGGTCTTCGACCGATTGGAAAACCGACGCATCGCTGATGCGGGTTTTGCCGTTGACATCTTCCAGCGTGATAGTTTGCATCAAGACGTGACCGGGCATCCCCTCGAATTCGAAGGTATAAACCAGCCGTGTCGGCGCTGTAACTTCGTGGAAGACGCCGTGAAAACCATATTCTGTGCCGTCAGCTTCCCGCTGGACGAAGCGCCACAGTCCGCCGGGTCGGGCTTCCAGATTGCTGACGATGGTCGTCGCGCTGTCCTGCCCCCACCATCTGCCGAGCAGTTCCGGCTCAACGAAGGTTCTGAAAACCAGTTCGCGCGGCGCATCAAATTCGCGGATCAGTTCAACTTTGTGCGAATTGGGTTCTGCTATCAGTGTTGCTTTAGCCATCTTCCTTATCCTCCTCATTTTGCAGATCAGCCAGCAATTGGTCGAGGCGATCATATTTCGCCTCTAACAGGTGACGGTAATCCGCCAGCCAGGCATCAAGCTCTGAAAGCGGCTCTGGCTGTAGTTCGTACCAGTGGCGCTGGGCGTCCTGGCGCACTTTAACCAAACCAGCATCCCGCAGCACCTTAAGCTGTTTGGAAACACCGGGCTGGCTAATTTTCAATAAATCGGCCAGCTCGCCAACCAGTCGCGGTTGGGTACGGAGTAAATCCAGAATTCGTCTGCGGGTCGGGTCAGCCAGAGTCTCAAAGATGGTTGCCATAATTTAAATATACCACACTGGTTATATAACTGTCAAGGTATATAAGCGTGATTACCAGAACTGGTGCCATCAACCGCATAAATACCGAAACTCTATTATGCCTTTTCCTGCCTGTGAGGTGTATGAAAGAGAATATTAAAAGTGAAGGAGATTGTCTCCCCTTCACCAGTCTGTCCAGGATTGAGGTTAATGGCCCAGACGCGCCAGTGCTTCAGTCGCGCGACGTTTCATGAAGATATCATCGGTTTCCGAGGCTTTGATGAGCGGGTCAACGGCGCGGTCATCACCGATTTGCCCCAGCGCCCAGGCAGCGTTGTAGCGCGCCCACTGGCCGTCTCTGGCAAGCATGGCGATCAGCAAATCTGCCGCGCGGCCTGCGCCAAGCAACCCCAATGCTTTGGCCGCTTTGCCGCGTGTCCAGTCATCCGGGTCACTGAGCAGCCGAATCAGCGGTTCGATAGCATCACGGTCGCCGATTTGCCCCAATGCAAGCGCGGCGCTGCTGCGAACCAGTGATTCGGGGTCGTCAAGCGCAGTGATGAGGGCTGGTACAGCGGCCATCTCGCCAATGTAGCCCAGGGCAGCGGCGGCATTATGGCGCACATTAGTGGCGCTGTGGCTGAGTGCTTCCACCAGCGGCGTAACAGCGCGGGCATCCCGGATTTCGCCCAGGGCGGAGGCCGCCCAATCCTGCACGGTTTCATTATCATCCTGCAATGCAGTGATGAGCGGCTCAACGGCTCGTGAGTCGCCGATCTGTCCCAGCGCCCAGGCAGCGTAATAGCGTACCTGCCAGTGATCATTCTTGAGCGCGGCAATCAGTGCATTGACCGCTTCCGCTCCAATTTCCAACAGTTGAATGGCCGCCGTTTCGCGCACATCTGAATTGCCGCTGCTCAGGGTTTCGATCAGCCCGGTTATTTGCTCTGTGTCACGCATCGCGCACCTCGCGGTTGTTTTCATCTATCGTATTTTATAGTATAACCGAATTTTCAGGCTGTGAACGTAAGTTTATGCGAGAATATCATCATGAAAACTATCGGATTAATCGGCGGGATGAGCTGGGAATCGTCGCAGCTCTACTACCGCATTATCAACCAGGAAGTCAAAACGCGGCTGGGTGGCCTGCACTCGGCGGACAGCCTGATGTATTCGTTCGATTTTGCTGAAATTGAAACGCTCCAGCATGAAGGCCGCTGGGAAGAGGCCACCCAGCGCATGATCGAGGCGGCGGAGCGGCTCGAACGGGGCGGCGCGGATTTCGGCCTGATCTGCACCAACACCATGCACAAAATGTATGAGGCGGTACAGGCGGCGGTTAGCATTCCGCTGCTGCACATCGCCGACCCAACGGCGGATCGCATCAAGGCGGCGGGCTTCAACCGGGTCGCGCTGCTGGGGACGGGTTACACGATGGAAGCTGAATTTTATCGAGGGCGTATGGAAACCCTGCACGGCTTTGAAATGCTGGTGCCAGATGCGCCTGATCGTGCTATTGTCCATCGCATTATCTATGAAGAACTGGTGCTGGGGGATGTGCGCGAAGACTCGCGGCGGGAATACCAGCGCATCATCGAAGGGCTGGCGGCGCGTGGGGCGGAATGTGTCATCCTCGGCTGCACTGAAATCACGCTGCTGATCGGGCAGGAACACACCGCTCTACCCGTATTCGATACCACCTACATTCACGCCGTCGCTGCGGTGGAATATGCGCTGGAGGAATAAATGCTGGCGCTGAAGGTGGCGGATGAGCTATGTTGGTGTCTCTGGCAGGCCAATGGTAACGATGCGTTCATGACCGCCATAATCGCGCAGCACGCTGACCATCGCCGCCGGAAAAGCGGCCTGTGCCAGCGCGGCAGCCGCTTCCCCTTGCCCTGAACCAATTTCCAGCAGCGCCAGACCGCCGGGATTAAGGCGCGCCGGAGCATCCCGCAGTAAATAACGCACCAGATCGAGGCCGTCCGGCCCGCCGTCCAGCGCTACAAGCGGCTCATGGCGGCTGACGGCCAGCGCCGGTAAATCCGCCGTAGCGATATAGGGCAAATTCGCCATCAGCAGGTCAATCGAAATCTGGCGTTCGACCAGTGGCCGCAGCAGATCACCCTCAAAAAAGGTGACTGCCGCCGCCTGCTCCGCCGCGTTCCGCCGCGCCACTGCCAGCGCATCCGGGCTGATGTCCACCGCATAAACGGCCCCTGTCGGGCGCAGCGCCGCCAGCGTCACCGCCAGCGCCCCACTCCCTGTCCCGATATCGACTGCTGTAAAAGGCTGATTTTTGCCATCCACAAATGCCAGCGCCGCTTCCAGGAGCAGTTCTGTCTCCGGGCGAGGAATCAAAACAGCGGGCGAAACATAAAATTCCCGGTCATAAAACGGCCAGCGTCCCAGAATATAGGGTAGCGGTTCGCCCGCCGCCGCCCGTTCCAGCCAATGACTGAATAGTGCTGTCTGCTCCGGTGTAAGCGGTTGTTCGGGGTATGCCAGCAGGTGCGCTCGATTAACATCCAGCACAGCCCTCAGCAGCATTTGCGCGTCCAGTGAGGCCGAGTCTGTAACATTTGTCAGGCGGTTTTTCGCCGCAAGCAGCGCTTCGCGGATATTTCTCATACAAATTTAGTGGAAATAAACAGCAAATTTATGCATTTCTTAAACAAATATGCGTATGATTTTCGAGTCGAAATAAGCTTAGATTAAGGTGTATGCAAGCTCGCGCGGCTATTGTACCCACAAATTGCCGTTTTAAGCAGAGGGCAACGATTATGATGAACGACCGCCATCAACCAAAACATTACCGGGAAAGCACCAAAGACGCGTGCAATTACTGCCGCCGGACGCCAGCCGTCTGGAATCAGGTGGGCAACGAAAAAGTTTGCGCCCACTGCGGCACGCGCGTCTACCGTTCTTCAGCCTATGCTGTATCCCATAACCTGCTTGGTAAGTCCGCTGACCGTTAAACGTCAGCCTGAAGTATCCATCGCAATGAACAGTGGGCCGCTAAGCCCACTGTCCGTTTAGATCGCTTTTACAGCGCGGGCATCAGATCGTCCAGCGGGGCAATCTGTGCATCTTCCGGCGCAGTGATGGCCGGGGCGGCATTGAAATCCGTCAGGCCAGCCTCAAAAATGATGCTGATATTCAGGGGTTCAGTCGGCACACCCTCGCTGCCTGCACCCATCGCGCTGAACATCGCGCCAAAATCCAGCGGCCAGTCCATTGTCATGGTTGTCGAGCGAACAAATTTGTCATCCAGGCCGATGGTTTGAGTCATCTGCAAGGTTATCCCATCGTAAATGCTGCTCATCATGGTGAGCATCTGCTCAAGCATGGCTTCGTCGCTTGCACCGGTGCTGCCCGCCTGGCTCATCATAGCGGCGAACTGCTGCCGCATGTAATCCTCAAATTCCGGGCTGCTGTAGAGGCCATCCAGGTCAAAATCCATCTGGAAAACGGCGGCATTCTGGCCGTCAGCATCTGCGTCTGCCAGTCGTTCCACCGTCACATACTGGCCGATAAAATCTGGCTGCATGAAACCGGACATCATGTCGCCCATATCCATATTCATCGAGTCAAGCTGGGTCAGCGATTGCTCCAGCACACGGCGGTATAAGGTGGCAACATCCATCCCCAGCCAGCCCGTCGGAATCTGCCCGGCGAGGTCGAGTTCTGCCAGCTTTTCCAGGTTGACATACCCGAAACCATCCACCAGCTTCAGGCTTAATCCGGCTTTATCCGGCAGTCGCGTCCCGCTTCCAGCAGTGATTTGCACCAGTTCCGAAGGCAAAAACAGTACCAGATCCATTTCAGCGTCAACTGCCTTGATGGCCGATTCGAACAGTTCGGGAAGCTGGTCGAGATTTGACATCAGTTGATCGGGTGAAAACAACGCTGGATTGAGGCCTTCCGCATCGAGCATATACGAACCATCACCGGTCAGCCTGAAGTCCAGCGCTTCAAATGGCGACTCAGGAATATTGCTCAGATTCACATCCAGGCTGAAATCAAAAGCTGCCGACTCCAACGCCATCATCGCCGCCGCTGAATCAGTCAGGATGGCGCAGTCTTCATCGGTTAGCCCGCTGCAATAGACGATTGGGGTCGTTTGTGCGCTCGCCCCTGAAACCAGACCCAGCAGCGCCAGCGCAACTGTTATGAGAACGATCATTTTTCTCATCACCTGCTCCCTAAGAATCAATAGGTTACAATCTCCATTATAGAGGCTCGTGATGATAATTTCCCCTAAATATTGGGGAGATGTTCAATTTAAGCTATACTCAAATCATGCAGGTTTTACCGTTGGCGCTTCAGTCGCCTGACACACCTTACCCGATCCGCCCCGTCCGCCTGAGCGATGTGGACAGTTTGCACCATGACTGCTGGCCGGAAAGGCCTTTCAGCACCATCTACAATCTCATCAACCGCGCCATCCAGAATGCTGAGGACAGACGCGGAATTGGACTGGTTGTCGAAGGTGAAAATGGGCGTGCATTAGGTTATGGTCAGTATGTGATCTGGCCGACCTGCGCCGAAATCAGCGATTTAATTGTCGCTGATTCCTACCGCAGTCAGGGGCTAGGCACGGCTATTATTCAAACCCTGGTTCGCGCCGCTGTCCGTGCTGGTGTCGAAGAAGCTGAAATTGGCGCTGCTGTCAGCAACCCCCGCGCTGCCGCCCTGTATCGACGCCTCGGCTTTCAGGACAGCCACCTGCTGCTGCTCAACCTGGGTAACGGTAAGGAAGAAGTGATGTTTCTGCGGCTTCCCTTACGCCCGGTTAGCGCATAAATTTAACCACCGTTTTCACAAAATTCTCTATCAGGTTTCCTCGTTTCTTTCGGATTCGATTCATGTGGCCTTGCCCCGGCTAATTTCTATCTCCGCACCATGAAATCCTGCCCTTAACGCCCTGCGTGGAATTATGCTCAGGGGCATCGCTATTATTCAGAAGCTTGTTATTTTCGTTACAAGGAGTTTTGCTGCATGAAGCGGCTGCTGTTTCTGCTCAGCCTGACGCTGAGTCTGCTGACCATCAACGTCGCCCTCGGACAGGCGACCACCGTCTGCGAGGATGGTTTCGTCTGGACAGCTCATGTCATGGGCGAAACCTGTATCCCGGAAAATGTGGAGCGGGTGGTGGTACTGGAATGGACGTATGCCGAGGATTTGCTGGCACTGGGCGTACAGCCCGTCGGTGTGGCCGATATTGCAGGCTATCACAATTGGGTGAAAATCCCGCTTGCGCTGGATGAACATGTAGTCGATGTCGGCACACGGCAGGAACCCAATCTGGAACGAATCGCCGCGCTCGAACCGGATTTAATCATCGGCGTGTACTTTCGCCTCGGCGAGAATTATGACGACCTGAGCGCTATCGCCCCGACGCTGGTTTTCAACCCCTACCCGGAAGACCTGGCCGTATCGCAGTACGACGAAATGCTGACGACCTTCAGCACCATCGCCGCTGCCCTCAACCGCGAGGCCGAGGGTCAGCAGGTCTTAGCGGCTATGGAAGCGCACTTTGCCGCAGCAAAGACCGCGCTGGAAGCCGCCGGACATGGCGCTGACTCCTTCATCCTGTCACAGGGCTGGACGGCGGACAGCGTCGCTACCTTCCGCCTTTTCACCGATAACGCAATGGCTGTGCAAATTCTGGAACAGATCGGCCTGGAAAATGCCTGGGACGATGCGCGGCAGTTATATGGCTTCACCCAGATTGGCATTGAAGGCTTTGCTGAACTGAGCGAACAGGATTTCAACTTCTTCTATGTCGCGCAGCAGGACGATAACCAGTTTTTTGCTGACTCGCCGCTGTGGAGCAGCATGAATTTCGTGAAAGCCGGGCAAGCTTACTGGCTTGGCGGGGATGCCTGGCTGTTTGGCGGCCCGCTCTCCGCAACAGTCGTGGTTGATGCTGTCCTGACGGCGATGGGCGTTGAGCTGCCCGCCGTGACGATGCCAGAAATTACCCCGGAAGCAACGCCCAAATCATGACCGCGCAAGTACGTCCTGCGGCATCCCGTAACACCACCCGCATCCTCGGCAGCCGCTATTTGCTGCTGCCGGGGCTGGTGGTTGGACTGGCGCTGCTCGGCCTCAGCATTCTGTGGAGCATCACGCTCGGCGCGGCGGATATTACGCCCGATGTGGTCTATGAAGCCATTTTCCAGACCTATGATCTGGAAAATGGCCCCAGCTTCCAGCATCTCATCATCCAGACAGTACGCCTTCCCCGCGTGCTGGCTGGTGTGATCGTCGGCGCATCGCTGGCTGTCGCCGGGGCGCTGATGCAAGGGCTGACGCGCAACCCGCTGGCAGACAGTGGACTGCTCGGCATCAACAGCGGCGCATCCTTCGCTGTTGTCGCAGCAGTCTTTTTGCTCGGTAATCCGCCGCTGTCAGTCTATGCCCTTTTTGGATTGATCGGAGCGGGCGTGGCGGCGGCGCTGGTTTACTTCCTCGGCTCGATAGGACGCGGCGGCGCTACGCCGCTCAAGCTGACGCTGGCTGGTGTGATTTTCTCAGCTTTCATCTCCTCTTTCACAACCGCCATTCTGATTGGCGATCAGGAAACGCTTGACAAAATCCGCTTCTGGACGGCGGGTTCGCTGGCCGGGCGGGAGATGCCGCTGCTGGTGCAGACCGCGCCGTATATGATGGCTGGTTTGATCGGCGCGGTCATCATCAGCCGCCAGATTACCACCATCAGCCTCGGTGACGATATAGCGAAAGGGCTTGGGCAAAATACCTTATGGGTCAAAGCGCTGGCTGCCGTATGCGTGGTACTGCTGGCAGGCGGGGCGGTAGCGCTGGCCGGGCCAATCGGCTTCGTCGGGCTGGTCGTGCCGCATATCACCCGTTTTCTGGTGGGGGTCGATTATCGCTGGGTGATTCCCTATGCGGCGCTGCTGGGCGGGCTGCTGGTCACAACTGCCGACGTTGGCGCTCGGATCATCATTCGTCCGCAGGAGCTTCCGGTAGGGGTGATGATGGCACTGGTCGGCGCGCCGTTTTTTATCTGGCTGGCGCGCTGGAAGGTCAAGCGCTGATGACGGTCAAAACTACCTGGCTGACGCTGCGTACTCGCCGTCCTGCCTTTTCTTACCGGCTTGACCGCCGCGCCCCGCTGGTTGGGCTGGCGATTCTGGTTTTCACGCTGCTGGTGCTGGTTTTCAGCATCAGCTATGGCGAATATGACATAACGCCAGTCGAGGTGGTGCAGACGATCCTCGGCAGGCTGCCGCAGGATCATCCTGATTACCGCAACTTCAATCTCGTCGTTCACACCTTCCGCCTGCCGCGCATTCTGGTGGCTTTTCTGGTGGGTGCGGCGCTGGCGACCTCCGGCGCGATCATGCAGGGCATCACCCGTAACCCGCTGGCTGACCCGTACCTGCTCGGCGTCAGCGGCGGGGCTGGGCTGGCCGCTGTCGCGCTGATCGTCTGGCTGAAAACTGCCCCGATCACGCTGCTGCCTTTCGCGGCATTTGGCGGTGCGCTGCTGACTGCCGGAGTCATTTATACACTGGCCTGGAAAAATGGCAGCAGCACCCCGCTGCGCCTGATTTTGATCGGCATCGCCATCAGTGCCGTTATCAGCGCGGCCATGACCGTCATGGTGCTGTTTGGCAGCATTAATGATGTCCAGCAGGCTTATGTCTGGCTCACCGGCAGTGTCTACGGACGCAACTGGGAGCATGTGCGGGCGCTTGGCGGCTGGCTGCTGCTTTTTTTGCCCGCCGCCTTTTTGCTGGCACGGCAGCTCAACGCCCTCGGTTTAGGCGATGACACCGCCAAAGGACTTGGCCTGCGTGTCGAGCGCGGGCGAGCGCTGCTGTTGATCGTCAGCGTGGCGCTGGCGGCGGCTGCCGTCGCCGTCGCCGGGACAATTGGCTTCGTCGGGCTGGTCGCGCCGCATATCACCCGCCGTCTGGTCGGCCCATCACATGAAGGTCTGCTCCCCGTCAGCGCGCTCTTCGGCGGGGCGCTGCTGGTGCTGGCGGATTTGATCGGACGCTGGATCATCGCGCCCAGCGAACTGCCCGTTGGCATCGTCATCGCCATCATCGGCGCACCCTATTTTCTGTTTCTGCTCTATCGCAATCGTTGAGGATACTCATGAGCCAATTAAACGCCTGCCATCTCACCCTGTCCTATGAAAACACCTGTATCATCGACGGCCTCAGCGTGACCATCCCCGACGGGCAGATCACGGCGCTGGTCGGGCCAAATGGCTGCGGCAAATCAACCCTGCTGCGAGGCCTGTCGCGCCTGCTCAAACCGCGCAGCGGCGGCGTGCTGCTCAACGGCGATGACATCTGGAAACTGCCGACCAAAGAACTGGCGAAACGGCTGGGCATCCTGCCGCAGGGGCCAGTCGCGCCGGAAGGTCTGACCGTCCATGAACTGGTCGCCCAGGGTCGCTATCCCCATCAAAGCTGGTTGCAGCAGTGGTCGCCGGAAGATGAACAGATCACCCTGGAAGCGCTGAAAATCACGGGCGTGGCTGAATTCGCGGATCGCCCGGTGGATACCCTTTCCGGCGGGCAGCGCCAGCGGGCGTGGATTGCCATGACTCTGGCGCAGGACAGTGACCTGATTTTGCTGGACGAGCCGACTACTTTTCTTGACCTGGCTTACCAGATCGACGTGCTGGATTTACTCCACGACCTGAATCTCGAACGCGGCAAAACCATCGTCATGGTGCTGCACGATCTGAATCACGCCTGCCGTTATGCCGATTATCTGGTGGCGGTGTGCGGGGGGCAGATCGCCGCGCAGGGCATCCCCGACAGTATCGTAACGGAAAAACTGGTGCGCGATGTTTTTGGTATCGACTGTCAGATCATCGATGACCCGGTGACCGGCACACCACTGGTCGTCCCAGTAGGGCGCGGCGGACGACGGGCGGCTGTCCCGGCTCGCGCCCAAAATCATCGTGAACGTGTACCTGCCTAAATCAATGTGACTGAAAGGAAAAACTGAACATGAAAATTCACGCACTCCGCTGGAGTCTGCTGTTGGTGCTGCTGAGCGCCATTGTTCCAGCGGTTATCGCCCAGGATGCTGGCGAATGCGAAGCGGGCTTCCGCCTGTTTGACCATGAACTGCTGGCGACTGAGCCAGTCTGCATCCCGGAAAATCCGGTGCGTATTGTCGCCCTGGAAAACGCCGCCGCTGAACTGCTGCTGTTCACGGACAAGGAAATTGTCGGCACATTTGAGGCTTTCACCAAAGCTGAATTGAGCGCTGCCCTGCCCGCGCTGACAGATGAACTGGAACCGATCACGGGTTTTGACTGGCCGGTCAATCTGGAACTGCTGCTGGAATTATCGCCCGATCTGATCGCCGCTTACGACAACGAAACCATGCCTTATGACCAGTTGAGCGCCATCGCCCCAACCGTCATTTTCTCCGCCGGAATTGCCGAAGGCGATTGGAAAACCGCGACTGAATTCTGGAGCGAAGTCTTTAATGTGCAGGATGTTTATCAGCAAATGCTCACCACTTACGACGCTCGTATTGCCGAGTTGCAGACGGCACTTGGCGACAATCGCGCCGATGCGGAAATTTCGCTCGTCCTCGCCAGTTCCTATTTCAACATGATCTACACAGCAGACTCGCCCACCAGTTCCATCCTTCGCGATGTCGGCCTGGGACGCCCGGCTTCACAGGCGCTCAACAGTGAAGAATCGCTGGCGACCTATGGCAATACCACCTATGCCTATCTCTCCGATGAAACGCTCAATCTGGCCGATGGCGATGCGATTTTCCTGTTCACCTTCGCCGCTTCCGGCGAGGAAGCCATCGCCGCCAGCAATCAGTATCTGGCTGATTTTCAGGCCAATCCGCTCTGGAATAGTCTGAGTGCGGTACAGTCAGGCAGTGTGTATCCGGTTGGCTATCACTGGACTCGCGGCAATACCTATCTGCTGGCGAATGCTGTCCTGGATGATCTGTTCACCTATCTGGCCGGGACAGAATCGACCACCCCGAACCCGATACAGCAGTTTGAAGACGCAGCCGAACCTACCCCCGAAGCAACCGAGACAGGAGGGTAAGGAATGGTTGCTGAAGTTCAGGCCGATACTGTCAAATCATACTGCAATCTGATCGCGCTTGAAAAAGGCTTAGACCCCGCCGGGTCAGCCGGTGATTTTGAGGATGCGATCATCATCGAAACGCCGCTGCCCTGGAAGCGTGATCTTTACCAGCAGGCTGGTGCGCTGCCACAGCAAATCATCGACCTGATGGCACTCTGGCTGGAACGCTATCAGGCCGGGCAGGGTTATCCCCACCGTCCACTGCTGGCCGCGCCGGACTCAGCCTACTCACAAAAAGGGTTTCGCCGGGTGATGTTTTTCACCCGGCAGTCCGGCCCGTTCGCCCACTATGACAAAACTGAATATCTGGTGCCGGATGATGCGCTTGGAGCACTGGCCTGGGCGCTCTATGAAAACCGCGACGATCTGCCCCGTTTTGAGCAGTTTCGCCTGCCGGAAGCCGATTCAATCCGCGATGTGCTGGTCTGCACACATGGCACCATTGATGCTGCCTGCGCCAAATTCGGCTTCCCGCTCTACAACGACCTGCGGAAAAATCATGCATTCGACGAGCTGCGTGTCTGGCGCGTCAGCCATTTTGGCGGTCATGTTTTCGCGCCAACTCTGATGGATATGCCTGGCGGTCACTACTGGGCCTATGTTGAGGCAAATCAGGCGGCGCAGATCGTCCGGCAGAGGGGCGACGTGACCGCGCTGCGCGGGCATTATCGCGGTTGGGCGGGGATAGGTGACAGCTTGCTTCAGGTGGCCGAGCGCGAATTGTGGCAGCAGTATGGTTGGGAATGGTTCAATTATCGCAAATCAGGCGTGGTACTGGCGCAGGAAACCGACAGGGATAACCCGGCCTGGGCCGAAGTTCGTATCGACTACAGCACGCCTGATGGCCGCGAATCCGGCGCATACACAGCGCGGGTAGAACTTCAGCGCCATATTGAAACCATTCACACTACCGGCATTGAGGCGGCTTATCCGTATCCGCAGTACAGCGTCACCCGGCTAGAAAAAGCTGAATAGAATCCGCTCAGGCGTGGACAGCCTCGCGCGCCGGGACAAATTCAGCTTCCAGCGTGATGCTGATCTCGCGCCCGACCACGCGCCCGGTTTCAACAATGCCGCGCATGTACAGGCCGAATATTGCCCGGTCAAAACTGCTCTTCGCCACGAAACGCAGCCGTGCCAGGCCATTCGGCCCGGTAGTCGCTTCGATCAGTTTGGTTTCCAGCGTAATCGGGCGTGTCACCCCGCGAATCGTCAGGTCGCCGTGTACCTGCCCCCGGTTAGGGCGCGTCAGTTCAACCTGTTTGCTCTTAAAAACCATCTCTGGATAGTCGGTATTTTTAAAAAGACTGAATAGCAGATACATATCACGCAGGCGCAGTCCGGTATTGACGCTTTCCACCGGGGCAACAACCTTCACCTGAGCGTTGGCCGGGTTTTCCGGGTCATAAACCAGCGCTCCCGTCAGGCCGCTGAATTCGCCCATCACCGTTTGAACGCCAAAATGCCGCACCGCGAACCGCGCCCGCGTGAATGTCGAGTCCAGAACCCATGTTGTTGTAATCATCAGGTTGCCTCCGCAATAAATCTAATTTCAGCATAACCATACCACTTCAGAGCGACATAGGGGAAGGATGAGCAGCAGCTAAGAGCATATTGGCGGGGATGCGACATACCACACCCCCGCAAATAAACTTACCTCGCTGGCTTGAAGCCATCAATGGCGGGTACAAAAACCATCTCATACAGCGCGAGACGTTCAGTTCGGGTGCTGGTCAGCATGATGAAGTAGGTCGCGCCGTTTGCCGCCGCCACTGCCATATCGGTGGGAAAACCCAGCAGTTCCAGCTCATACAGCGTCCAGGTCAGGCCATTCGCCTCTCGTGTGCCGCTGGGTTCGGGCATTTCCTCAATACCGAACTGACCCGTGATGAGCGGCAGGAAGGTTTCCGGCGTCGTGAAGGGTGAGGCAAGCTGCATCAGCAGCGTTTGATCGCTTACGCCTTCACCGCGCATGACTGTCCCCGGCGCGACGGTATCCCAACCATCCGGTGTGACGCCGCTGTAACCGAACAGCGCATTATTAAATTCCACCATCGTCACCGGCGTGGTGATAGAATTGAACGCATCCGGCACAAAAGCGACTGGCGGCAGGTCGTTCAGGCACGCGCTGTCTGGCGCTGTCGTGGGGTCATTCACAAACGCGGCGGCGATACCCTGCGTGCAGGCGTTGGACGGAATCGCGCCGTGTCCTACGCCGGGGACTTCCACATAAAAGCTGTTGCTCAGGGTTTCAGCGGCAAGCAGGGCGTTAGCAGGCGGCGTGATCGGGTCGAATTGCCCTGCAACAACCAGTGTCGGAATCTCGCTGACGACCGCTTCATTTTCCAGCGGGTCAGGCTGGCGGGTTCCCCATGCCGTGCAGATTTCAAGCTGCGCCGGGTCGATCAGCGCTTCACGGGCAAACCCGCGCAGGCGTTCCGGCAGGCTTTCCAGCACCGCCGTAATCGAGTCCGCCGTATCGAACAGATAATCATCGCTGCAATTGGCGGAGAAGAACATCCCGTAGGAAATGCTGTCCAGTTGCAGCAGTTGCAGCAGAATCATGCTGCTCAGGAAGCTGTACTTGCCCTCCTGCACATTATAAATATTCTCTGGCAGCGCCCCAATCAGCGACTCGGAATACAACGCCTGAAATACCAGCCCGGCGAATGTGTTGCCGCTGACAAGCGCCGTTAGCGGGCTGCCGCCGCTCAGATTTGGCACTGTCACATTGACCGGCTCAGCATTCAACTGGTCGATCAGCGCGTAAAATACATCCCCCAGATTCGGGTATTTCGTATCACAGGCGGTGTCACCGGCGCAGGCCGCGAACAGTTCGTCATACGCCCGCAGACCGTTCAGGATGTCATCGAACCCGCTGCCCTGAAGCGGCACAACCGAGTCAATAATGCTGCTGCGAACCGCTTCCGGGAAATCGCGCATCACGGTCAGCGCCAGCCGCGTGCCGTAAGAAATGCCGAACAGGTTGAGCTGCTCATAACCCAGCACCGCCCGCAGGTCGTTCACATCGGCGGCGCTCTGAACCGTGTTATAGGCCGCCAGATCAATACCTTCCGCTTGCAGCCGTTGGCCGCAGGCAATCGAGGCATTTTTAAATCCTTCAACGTACTCATCAGTCGTCAGTTCATCATCCAGAATCTCATAGCTGTAATCGGTCAGTTCCTGACAGTCGAGCGCCGGTTCAGACTGGCCGACGCCGCGCTGGTCAAAGGCGATCACGTCCCGCTCAGCCAAAAATGGCTCGTAGATGCTGCCGAACGAAAACTGAATCGTCTCCAGCGAACTCCCGCCGGGGCCACCGTCCAGGTAAATCACCGGATCAGGCTGGGGATTCGGGTTATCCGTTTTGAAAACCGCCACTGCCAGTCTGATGCTGCTGCTGTTCTCCGGGTTGCTCCGGTCTTCCGGCACGACCAGATAACCACATTCCGGGGTCTGCCCTGCCGGGAGCGTAAAAGTACAGGCTGACGGCTCAAAGCGCGGCAGCGTATCATCCTGCGCCGCAGCCGGGAAAGCCAGCAGCAGCAGTACTACAGCCAGCAGCAGGATGAAAATTCGTTTCTGCATGGAAAATCCTTAAACTTGAAACGGACAATACACCGGCACAGTGAACTGCCCGATGTATTGTGAATTATATGCGGTTTGTATAAACGGCATATGAGAAGGATAGCCTTAAAATCGCAGGACAGCTAACAGGCTGCATTTGCCTGCTGAAGCCTATTGCAGACCAGGGGTGGAACAATGCCCCACCCCGATTTTCGGTGCTTAGGTCCCGGGTGTCAGCGCATCCACCGCTGGATAAAAGACGCTTTCCACCAGCGCCGCACGTTCCGCTTCCGTCCCGCTCACCAGCACCACTAACAGCGTCGTTTCGCCGTCCTGGGCGAAAGCCGCGTTGAGCGGGAAACTTTGCAGGACTCCTTCGTACAGTGTCCACGTCAGACCATTTGCCTCGCGCAGCCCGCTGCTGTCACCCAGCCCGAACTGCTCGCTGACGCTGGCAATCACATCCGCCTGCGCGGCAGGTGCGGCCTGAACAATCAGCGCGGTCTGGTCAAGTGCGTTCGAGCCGCGCACATACGTCCCCGCGCCAATAAGCTGCCACCCTTCCGGCACCAGCCCGCTGATATTCATGGCCTCATCGCTGAATGTCACCAGCGTGACTGGTTCGGGCGCAGCCGCTTCACCGCCGGGGACTTCAAACTGTACCGTTGTCAGCGCATCCAGACATGAATCCTCTGGCGTGGTCGTCGGGTCATTCAAAAAGCTGGCCGTGATCGTCCGCGCACACTCACTTGATGTGTTAGCACTGTGGCCGATGCCGGGAATAATATAGACAAACGCATTTGTCAGCGTTTCAGCCAGCCGCACCGTATTGCTGGAGGGAGTCACCGGGTCGAACTCGCCACCCAGCAGCAGCGCCGGGATGTCGCTCACCAGCGCCGCTTTCGCGCCCGCATCCAGCGGCACTACCGGCCATTTTTCGCAGGTGGCGAACGGCCCATATTCCATCAACTGCTCGATATCCGCATTGCCCCGGTACTGCGGCGGCAGCGCCATAATCTGCTCCAGATAATCCTCTGGCGTCTGCCCGATCAGGTCTTCGGCACACTGTACTGAAAACTGCATCCCCCGGCTCAACGCACCATAGGCCGCCAGCGTGAATCCGCTCAACTGCGTCATTAATTCGTAATCACCTTCCGAGAGCGCATAAATCGTCCTGGGAAGCTGCGGCAAAATCGGCGCTTGATACAGGAAGAATGCCAGATTCCCCAGCACGGTGTCGCCCGTTAGCTTGGCCGGGACAGTTTCACCCGTCGCGGGGTTCGTCAGCGTCACATCCACCGGATTAGTATTGAGCTCATCAATGGTCGCAAACAGCACTTCACGCAGGTTGGGGTAAGCTGTGTCGCAGGCCATCTCTGCCGCGCAGGCCGCCAGCAAACGGTCAAGCGCATCAAACACAGACGTTGTTCCCTCAAGAAACAGGCTCGCGTTCAGCGGCAAAATCGAATCGATCACTGCGCTTCGCACCACTGCCGGGTAATCGCGCATAACCGCCTGTGCCAGCAGTGAGCCATAAGAGATGCCGAGCAGATTAACCTGCTCGTAACCCAGTGCGGTGGCGATATCCGACACATCGGCAGCATTCTCACGTGTGTTGAAGGCCGCCAGGTTATAACCCTCCTCGGTCAATCGTTCGCCACAGTTCACCAGCGCGTCATACTGATTTTTCGCATTCGCATCCGAGTCTGTTGAGTTCAAACCCGCCAGCAGCGCCTCGACAAATTCCGGGCATTCCAGTGCCGGTTCCGACTGGCCCACGCCGCGCTGATCGAACAGAATAAAATCCCGCTCCCCGGCGACACTGCCAGTAAGCGCAAAATAAACCGGTGCATTGACAACAGTCTTTTCACCCGGCCCGCCCGAAAGCAGCATGATCGGGTCAGCCGGTGCATTTTCCGCCTTGAAATTCACTACCGCAATGCGAATGGTATTCGTATTATCGGGGTCGCTCCGGTCTTCCGGCACAACCACAAAACCACACTCTGCCGTCCGGCCCGTCGGGGCATCAAATGGGCAGGCTTCCTTCTCGAAGCGTGGTATATCCTCCTGTGCGGCGGCAGGCAGCGCCAGCAGCACGCTCATTACAATCAACAGGCCCAATCGTTTTAACATCTCTGCTTCTCCAGTTTGAACAGTTGCAACCTGAACGCGATACGTTTAAAATGTTTTTTCAACGATCATCCTACCGGGATTTTGTAGTGCAGTCAATACGTTAAAAAGTTTTTTTAAACGTTCTTAATCCAATGAGGTCAAAAGGTGGGCATACAGCCGGAAACCGAACGCATCATCAGCGATCTGGAGTCGCTCAAGGTCTATTTTGACCCGCTCCGTATCCGCATCATGCAGTTATTAGGGGGTAGCCCGCGCACGATTCATGAGGTAGCCACAGCGCTGGATGTGCCGTTCACCCGCCTCTATTACCAGTTTAATCTGCTGGAGAAACACGGTTTTATCCGAGTGGTCGAAACGCGGGCGCTGGCCGGGGCAGTCGCGGAAAAATATTATCAGATGACAGCCCGCTTATTCACGGTTGATCGCGCTCTGCTCACCCTCGGCTCACCGGGAGAAGAAGGCGGGCTGGATGTTGTTCTCCGCACCGTCTTTGATGAAAGCAAAGCTGATCTTCGCCGCAGTGTTCAGGCTGGTTTGGTCAATATGCAGGAGCGCCCGCCCCACCCGGACGCACTTCTGGCGAAGCGCAGTATCGTCAATCTCTCGCCAGAGCGGGCGCGTTATTATCATGAAAAACTGCGAGCTATTGCTCAGGAGATGGCCGCCGAACCCTATGCGGAAGCCAACAATTATTATGCCTTCTCACTGATCCTCTATCCCACCATTTTCACCCTGAGCGACAGCGACGCCCAGCCGGACGAAACCTGACCACGCTCATAATCCCGCCACCTTCGCCGCATCCCATAAGGCGTCCATCTCTGCCAGCGTTGACTCTTTGGGCGTTTTGCCTGCTGCCGCCAGCGCATCCTCGATGTAGCGGAAACGCCGGTAAAATTTGGCATTGGCTGCCCGCAGTGCCGTCTCCGGCTCAACCTTCAGCCAGCGCGCCCAGTTCACCAGCACGAACAGCAGATCGCCGATTTCTTCCGCCTGTTGTTCAGGCGATTCAGCCGCCAGCACCTCGTCGATTTCTTCGCGCACCTTGGTGATGACATCCTCAACTCGCGGCCAGTCGAAGCCCGGTTTGGCTGCCTTCGCCTGATACTGGAAGGCTTGCAGCAGCGCTGGCAAGCCCTTCGGCACGCCGTCCAGCAGCGACTCGCGTTTGACGCCTTCCGCCGCGTGTTCCTTCTGCTTCAGCGTATCCCAGTTGGACAGCACCTCACCCGCGCCGCTCACGGCCACATCTCCCCAGACATGCGGATGACGATGAATCATCTTGGCGTTGACATGCCGCAGCACATCTGTCATCTGGAACTCGCCGTCATCAATCGCAATCTGGGTGTGCAGCACGATTTGCAGCAGCAGATCACCCAATTCCTTATACAATGCGTCGGGGTCTTCGGCGTCCAGCGCTTCCAGCACCTCATAGGTTTCTTCCAGCAAATACTGCCGCAGCGACAGATGAGTCTGTTCTCTGTCCCAGGGGCATCCCTCCGGCGCACGCAGGTGAGCGATGATCTCCTGAAACTGCTCAAAACTGCTCATCCCGCCCAGCGCTGGCACATAGAGTGCCGTCATGTGCTGGATGTGCGGACTGCGGTCAATTTCATAGAGTGCCAGGTCTTCAATAACCGCTCCGTCCGTCCCGGCGGCATGAATCAGCTTCACGGCGAAATCGTCCGGGTACTGGTTCATCAGCGTCAGTTTAACTTCCGCCGCCACCGCACGGCTGTAAACCTGTCCCAGCAGCGCCGGATAGTCCGGGTTGATGGGCGGGTGATGCAGCGCCGCCACCGCCAGCCCATCCAGAATTTGCAGACCGTCCATTCCATCCACGCCCAACCGCGCCAGAATCGGCTCGACAAAGCTGATGCCGCTCACAATTTCGACCGCCAGTTGTTCGGCTTTCGCCGCCGCCAAAAGCTGCGTCACGGTCGATTCGCCCATCAGCGGATCGCCCGGCACGGCATACACCACATCGCCTGATCGTGCAGCTTCCAGCACCCGCGCCACAATCGCCGCGTATACATCGGCAAATTTTTCGTGACTTTCATACAGGTGGTCAAAACTTTCGTAAACCGCGCCATTCTGTGGCAGGCATGGCACACAGTTGTGCCGCTCCGTCCGCAGGAAAACCCGCTCGGCATTTTTCAGCGTCCGCCACGCCCGCCGCGACAGATCATCAATATCCCCCGGCCCCAGGCCGACGATGGTCAATGTCATCACACCCTCTTAAAAATTTACGTTATTCGCGCAATCCCAACGATAAACCACAAAAATATATTCTTACAATACAGTAGTGTGAGTGGATGGTTGTAGAAAGTTCCTTGAGGTTTTGAATTATGCCGATCACCCTGGGCTGGCTGGATAACTCGCGGACAGTGATTCACTGTACCTACGAGGGCGCTTATAACTGGGGAGAATTTCAGCAGGCCGCCGCCGACGGACTGAGCATGATTCAGAGTGTGCGCCACACCGTCCATATACTGGTGAACGCCCTGACATCCAATGGTCTGCCTCGCAGTTCGCCCTTCCCGCACCTCAAGCAAACATTGAGCAGTATGCCATCCAATATCGGCACGGTCATCATTATATCGCAAAAGATGATCGTGAAGATGACCCTCGCCATTGCCTGCAAATTTTATGGCGGCGCTGACCGCCTGATTATCGTCAGCACCGAGGAAGAAGCCAACGCCATCCTCAATGCCCGCATCGGCTCGCAGAAAACCAAAGACCATCTCATTCGCGCCATGGGAGGCAGCAGCCGCCCCGCTGCCCTCCGCGCCATCGAAGAACTGCGCCAGCGTGACTGGCTCTATGACGGTTCGCTCAACGCCATTAATCTGACTGCCGCCAGCCTGCCTGATGTTGATTTGTTTATGGCGAATCTGGCCGAGAGCAAATTCCAGGCCGCCAATCTGGAAAATGGCAACCTGTTCATGATTAACTTTGAAGGTGCCAACCTCCGTCGCGCCAGCCTGCGCGGGGCTTCGCTGGTGGAAGCCAACCTGCATCGCACCTTTGCCCCGGAAGCCGATTTCGGCGGCGCAGACCTGACCGCTGCCAACCTCCAGCGTGCCAACCTGCGTCTCGCCAACTTCTGCGGCGCTAATCTCTACGGCGCGACCCTCTGGGTAGCCAATCTGCATGGCGCGGTTTTCGCCACTACCACCATCCTGCCCGATGGCCGCCCCTGGACATCCGATGACGCGCTGCTCATCTTCATTGACGCCTCACTGACCGTTTTCAGCCCGGCGCTCATGGCCGAAGACCCGCCCACGCTGCCCGCCCGTACAAAGGGTTTTACCGCCCGCCGCAACGACGGCCCCCGATAGTTAATACCAAGAGACCGGCAGCATGAATGGGGTGGGGGGTAATTTTATGACCAGCCGCGCCCGCAGTGCCGTCAGAAATTCCGCTTCTTCCGGGGTGACTCGTGCGCCGCTGCCCAGCAAACCCTGCCCGGCTGCTGCCGCCACCCGTTCTGCCAGTTCATAGATGAAGCCTTTGAACTGCGTTTTTTCCGGCGTTTCCGGCAGCAGATTCAATACGTAATCGACGCTCGTCAGCACATCCGCCTGGCTGACATCCATCACCGCTTCGCCTTCCAGCCCGCTCTTGATGTTGCCCTGCTCATCGATGAAATAATGCAGCGCCTGCTGCACCAGCAGGTTATGATGATATTTTTCCTCCGCCTCGGCGATATAATTCCCCACCGCCAGAAACTCGCGGAAAATCTGGAAAGAGCCACCCTTCCCGTCCACCATAATCACGCCCTGAATCACCACCACCGGCAAATCCGCCAGCGCCTGCATTTGCTCTTGCGTAAACTGCATGAGGATTACTCCTGATTATTTTGTATCCTGAATCATACCCGTTTCCGCATAAAACAGATATGGTTGAGCCACTTCAGCGCCAATCAGATAAACCTTAACTGACAATTCGTGGTACAAGGCGTGGGTTGAGGATATAGGGCGGAAGGTAGGCTGGAATGTTACTGAAAGGCAGAACTTCCGGTTTGAGCTTGATGCCCAGCGCCTCCTCCATGAAGCGGCGACGAGCCTGAATGCGTCCCCAGGCCTCTGGATATTTATGCTCAAATTCGGCCCGCAGCGCATCATCCGCCAGCGCAATCCCATCTTCAATATTGGTACTTACATAGGCTGTTCCGGTAGCAGGGATGATGTCGATTTGCAGGGCCATGCCGGACTGAAGCGGAATATCCGAACCCTCAAACACTGGCGAATTGACCCATTCATCCAGGTGAATATAATGGCCGGGATTCAGCCCAACGCCAAAAAACGGATCCCCCAGTCGTTCATGGACGAGACGATACAGCTCTCCACCAGTGACGCCAATACCGACAGTCTCATACCAGGCGGCGGCAGTGGCAAAATAAGGCGCGACCAGCTTATCTACATAATCCTGAATCGAAGCAGGCAGTTCCTCAGCGCTCTCAACCAGAAAACCCCCACGAGAAGTCAGCGCACCCCACAGCCCGACAGCAGTGGTGAGATACTCACCACGCTCAATAACCCTCATGCCTGGGCTTGGCAATCCGTAAACCGCCCTGGAGCCAGCAGAGAGCATAGTGTGGACGGCCACTGGAAGACCGGGCAGATTCATCCGTTGCGATAACGCCAGTTCGGTAATGCCTGGCTCAGCCGCAAAGACCACATTACGCACCGCCTGAGACGCCCAGGTAGCAGAGAATTCGAAGGCTGCCAGTTGATCCGTCTCATTAATGATTCGCAAGCCATCAGTTGGATTCATGAAAAGAGAAGTCGCGTTGACAACATTGGCTGAGTCCCCCGACAATTCTCGCAGCACATCAGTGATAAAAGCGGGAACCTCAATCCACAGGCTGGGCGAAGCTGTTTCCCGTGCATCAAAATATTTCCAGCCTGCCAAACCGATCCGCTGACCAGCCTGAATACCCGCATTTCGCAAAATCTCAGCCAGGGTTGGATTACCTGCTCGCGGCATTCCCATCAGGCTAAAACTACGATAGAGTACGCGCTGGATGGGTGCAGAGCAAAGTTCGGCATAACCCCAACCTTCCAGCCCAACTACCAGGGTTGCCGCCTGTCCCGGAACAAGAATCAGCAGTGCCTCCTCGAAGCGTGGATCGTAGCCAGTCAGGTAAGTTAAATTGGCGAAATGCTCTCTATCCCCATACACAACCAGCGCGTCCAGCTTTGCTGCTGCCGCTCGTTCGCGGGCCATCGCTATGCGATGTGCATAGGTGTCACCGGATACGGTCGGCTGAACCGTCGGTAGGCCAAATTCAGGCAGGTCGATTACAGCAAGTTCAACAGATGACATGATAATTCCTCTCATATAGTTGCAATAAAGCTCAGGTCTGCCATGAGTGGCAATCCAGATGACTGATACCATCGAGTCCCTTAAATGGAACCGGTCTGTCGTCCCTGGCTGACTCAACCCGGCAAAATTTTTCATTCAGTGCTTTGAGAGCAGGATTGCAGGCCTGGCGGTTTACCCAGATTATTATCCCTTTTTTTCGCCCTGCCTCCTACCTTATCTTTTAGTTCCATTCCGGTTCTGTTTGAGAACCAGTGGACACACGATTGGCAGCGATGGTGCGGCTATGTGCTTAACTTGCGCCTTATGGTGTAATTGACATGAAACGACCTTTAGCGTGCCGTTTATCGCAAACTCAGGCATCTGCTAAAGGTCGTTCTACTACATGCTGTTTCCGGTAAAGCGCCGGGTTTTGTTTATCGATGCGCCAATACTGCCAGAAAGCTGATCTGTTGATGAGAAATTACTGCCGATCCGGCTCATAGATGAGCGCCGTCACCCCTGAGCTGAAGGCTCGTGTTTCCACAAGTTTGAGCGTCGCTTTGCTGCCCTCTGGAAACAGGCGCTGACCTTCACCCAGAACCACCGGATAGACCAAAAGCCGGTACAGGTCAACCAGATCATGCTGCATCAGGGTTTGAATCAGCTTACCGCTGCCATGAACCACAATGTCCGGCCCGTCTTCCTGCTTGAGTTTAGTAATGGATTCAACGATATTGTCTTTGATGAGCGTTGAGTTGTTCCACTCCAGCGTGTCCAGCGTCGTTGACACCACATATTTGCGGGTGCCGTTAAAATAATCTGCCCCTGATTCCTCACCCGTCCGCTGCGGCCAGGCGGCTGCAAACCCTTCATAGGTCACTCGTCCCAGCAGCAGAGGTTCATTGGCGGACGTTTCTTCGCCTTTAAACTTCGCGGTCTCGTCATTCCAGTATTTAAATGTCCATGATGGGTTTTCCATGACACCATCCAGCGACAGGAATTCAGTGACGATCAGTTTTCTCAAGGTGTTAATCCTTATGGCCGTTCGATAAAGACTTTTGTATCATAGCCCATCAGAATGATGCGGTCTTGGAAAAAAACGCAGCCTACTCAGGCTGATTCATAAGTGCGATTTGTGCGGGCGTTTGTCCGAGGAAGCGTTTCAGCGCGTTGGTCAGATGTGACTGATCGAAATAGCCAAGCTGGTAGGCCGTGTCGAGGATGGAAAAGCCTTGTTGCAACAACGCCCCTGCCTGCTGGGCGCGTTCGATCTGGTGAAACTGGTTTTGTGTCAGGCCGGTAGCGCGCGAGAAACGATATTGCAGGGTACGTGGAGAAAATGTCTGTGCCTGTCCTTGTAAAACAGCGTCCACAACTGGATCATGCGCCAGCAGACCTTCGCGCTCAAGTCGTTTCACAAAGGTGTCTGCATTTTCATAAGTAGGGATTTCCCAGGTGGAGCCATGCAGCCAGAAGGACTTATTGCTTGCTTCAGGCAGCGCGGCAGTATACTTGTCCAGCAGACCGCCAGGAGGTAAATCGGGCATGAAGCTGCCCAGTTTAAAGGTAATGCCCATCCACTCGGCATCCGCCGGGAAGCTGACAGAGGATGCCTTCGTCTCTGGCCCACGCACAGTCAGGGACGTTTTGCCCTCATATTTCATGATGACGATTTCCCAGTGGATGCCAGCATGAGAGATAAACGAACCAGCATTGATGCTTTGCGTGCGCCAGATCATTTCAACAAAGGGCGCGTCAGAGGGTCTGCTGGCCTCAAGGATGAACGTCATGCTTTTGCCTCCTGTCTTTTCGCAGGCCGGGTCAGGCGACTGTTTTGATGAAGCATTTTTGCAAACAGGATGAGGGCAGAAAATGTTTCAGCGCAGTTAATTTTAGCATATTCGTTCTACGAGTCCAGATCGCGCTCTACTTGAGATAACACAATTATCTCTGTGTCCTCCGTAGGGGAGGGTTTGAAACCCTCCCCTACAGCCCCCAGGCAGTTTCGCGCCGATTGACCCCTTTTGACACGCTCTTATTCGTCTGCGGGTACGGGCGGGTACTCAATCCCGACCAGCGCCTGCTCAATCAAATCCCATGAGGCGGGCGTATTCCATTCCACCGTGACAAGCTGGGCGGGCTTGTTCACATCCACGTTGACGACGCCTGCAAGCTGCTCGATCTCACCTTTGACCGTGCTGACACATCCGTTGCAGGTCATATTCGGCACTTTGAAGGTTCTGGTTTCCATAGCGAAAACTCCTGTGTTGATTGATGATAAATACGGTCATGATAGAGCTTAACATGCGTTCTGGAGTCGGCTATGCGCCATTTGGCGGTGTTTCAAATTCCACATTGCGATGATACTGAATGGTGGAAGCGGAAGCGCTGCGCCATGCAGGCTGAAGAAACGGACAGACAATCATGATCCGGGTATTACTTGCAGAAGATCATAAAATTGTCCGCCAGGGCACCCGTATGTATCTGGAGAGTATGGGCATTGAGATTGTCGGCGAAGCAACAACCGGCGTTGAAGCTGTCAGGCTGGCGCGTGAATTACGACCGGATGTAGTCGTCATGGATATTCACATGCCTGAACTTACCGGCGTTGAAGCGACCCGCCGTATCCGTCACGAGAACACAGAGGTGCGCGTGCTGGTACTCACCGCCTATGATGACCCGGCCTATGTTCATGCTTTGCTCGACGCAGGCGCGGACGGTTTTGTCCTGAAGACGGCTGAATTTTCCGAGTTATTTCAGGCGCTCCAGGATGTTGCCGTAGGCCGAACGGCCTTCAACGCCGAAGTCATGGCAAAAGCGGCTCAGCATGAGCAGAACAGCACCGCGCTGACCGAGGGCCTGACCGACCGTGAAATCGAAATTCTCAGTTATGCGGCGCGGGGATTGACCAATAAACAGATCGCTAAAGACCTGTTCATCTCCGACAGAACAGTGCAGGGACACCTCCAGAATATTTATCAAAAGCTGCATGTGGCGACGCGCACCGAGGCGGTTACAGCCGCGGTGACGCGCGGCCTGATTACGCTGAGCGAGGGAGGGCAGCCATGATTGACTGGTTGCATATTGCTGTTACCGTTCTGGCGTTACTGCTCGTCACCAATCTCTGGCTCCTTTACCGGGTACTGTATCCTTTACAACGCCTGGCTTCACAGACCACCGATGTTGCTCAGGGCAATCTGCTGGCTTTCAATCAACCCTGTGGCGGCATCCCCGAAATTAGTATGTTGAGGCGCACCATGGCAAGCATGGCTGGACACGTTCGCCGGACGCATGAGGACGAAACCGCGTATCGCTATTCCCTGACTGACGGGCAGGAAGCCGAGCGCGCCCGTATCGCCCACGAACTCCACGATGATACGGTGCAATCGCTGGTCGCCATCGCGCAAAGTATTGATCTCGCCTCAGGCTGGATTCAGAAAGACCCGGAGCGAGCGGCGGCTATGCTTAAAATAGCGCGGACACAGGCGGTTGAAAGTGTGGAAGGACTGCGCCGCCTGATTGCCGACCTCCGTCCGCCTGCGTTGGAAGAACTGGGACTCATCCCCGCCCTTCAAATGCTGGCTGACAACGAATCTGATACCGATGTCGCTGTCAGGGTGATGGGAAAGGAACGTCGGCTGGATGAAGAGCGGGAGCTTACGCTCTTTCGGGCAACACAGGAGGCAGTTCGTAATGCCCAACGGCATGGTCGTGCTAAAAACATCTCCATCACGGCGGACTATCAGCCTGACGAAATCCACCTGACAGTGAGCGATGATGGCATTGGTTTTCAGGTTCCTGATGGTGTCGATTGCCTGGCGAAACAGGGTCATTTCGGGTTGGCCGGTATTCATGAACGGGTTCAGCATCTCAAGGGTACGGTGCGGCTCTCCAGCCGGTTAAATCAGGGGACTGAGCTTTCAGTCACACTGCCGTTATCCCCCGCAGGCCAACCCAGCGAAACTGTCCATGATCCCGTTTGCGGCGCGTTGATCGCCCCGCAGCAGGCTTATGGCAGTGTCGAGCATCAGGGACAGCGCTGGTATTTTTGCTGTCCGGTTTGCCAGGGCGCCTTCCAGCGCAGCCCGGAAACCTACCTGGCTAACCTCAATTAAAGTTCGCAGCATAGCAGCCGGGTCAGAGACAACCTTCACCCTATCAGGGCTGGCAACTATGATTTGGATAACCCCTTGTAGTACCTGCTGAATGTTATTAGAGGCAGCATCCGAATTTCTAACACGATTCTTGCACGCAGACGGTACGATAATTACCCTGCATATCGTCAAGTAAGCACCTATCCGCACAGCCTGTTCATCAGCTTCACAGGTGTAAAACGCCCTGTCATGCTGAAAATCCAGTACAATGTACATAACAGCCGGACAGTCAACCCGGCCCAGTTAACGATGAAGGGTAAACAAGCATTATGATGCGTTTTGAGCGTTTTACGGAACGCGCACAGGACGCCGCAGCGCGGGCTTACGAAATCCTCCAGCGCTACGGCCATAATCAGGTCGATACCGAACATATCCTGCTCGCCCTGCTGGAACAGGCCGACGGGGTCATTCCGCAGCTCTTAGAGAAGTTAAGCGTGGACGTGACCGCCATGCGCCGCCGCCTCGATGAAATCCTGCGGGCGACGCCGAAAGTCGCCATTTATGGGCAAGGGACGGGGCAGGTCTTCATCACCCCGCGCGTCAAGCGAATCATCGACCTCGCCAATGAGGAAGCCAACCGCCTGCGCGACGAGTACATCTCGACGGAACACATCTTCCTGGCGATCATCAATGAGCGCAATACGGCTGTCTCCAAGATCATGAGCGACAATGGCATCACCCGCGACCGCGTATCGGATGCGGTCAAAGAGGTGCGCGGCGGCCAGCGTGTGACCGATCCGCAGGCCGAGACACGCTACCGCACGCTGGAAAAATACAGCCGTGATCTGACACGCATGGCGGTTGAAGGCAAGCTCGACCCGGTGATCGGGCGCGATACCGAAATTCTGCGCGTGATTCAGATTTTGAGCCGCCGTACTAAGAACAACCCGGTGCTGATCGGCGAAGCAGGCGTCGGCAAGACGGCCATCGCCGAAGGGCTGGCGCAGAAAATCGCATCGAGCGATGTGCCGGAACTGCTGCTCGGCAAGAAAGTCATCGCGCTCGATCTGAGCGGAATGCTGGCGGGCAGCCGCTTCCGCGGTGAATTCGAGGAACGCCTGAAGGCCACCATGGAAGAAGTGCAGCGAGCCGAGGGTGAAATCATCCTCTTCATCGACGAGCTGCATCAGGTCGTCGGCGCGGGCGCGGCGCAGGGTGCGCTGGATGCCGGTAACATGATGAAACCGGCGCTGGCACGCGGCGAACTGCGGGCCATCGGCGCGACCACGCTGGACGAATATCGCCAGTACATCGAGAAGGACAGTGCGCTTGACCGCCGTTTCCAGCCGGTGTTTGTCGATGAACCGAGCATTGAAGACACCATTGAGATGCTCTACGGCCTGCGTGACCGCTACGAAGCCCACCATAAAGTGACCATCTCCGACGAGGCGATTGAAGCGGCGGCGCGGCTGGCAGCCCGTTATATCAATGATCGCCGTCTGCCCGATAAGGCCATTGACCTGCTGGACGAGTCGGCGGCCAAACTGCGGGTGGCGCTCTATTCAATGCCGCCCGATCTCAAGGAAATGAAAGACGCGCTGGCACGCCTGTCAGCCGACGAAGAAGCCGCCGGATTGGCGCGGGAATATGAACGCGCGGCGGAATATAAGATGCAGCGCTTGCAGCTTGAACAGGAATATGAACACGCCCGCGACATCTGGCAGCACGAAAACACGCTGGATGAAGTCGTGGACGGTGAGGACATCGCCCAGGTTGTTGCCCAGTGGACAGGCATTCCACTTAACCAGATGCTCGAAACCGAGAGCGAGAAACTGCTGCGGATGGAAGACGAACTGCATCACCGCATCATCGGTCAGGCAGCGGCAGTCAGCGCCATCGCCGACGCGATCCGCCGCTCGCGCAGCGGCCTGAAAGACCCGAAACGCCCGATTGGTTCGTTTATCTTCCTGGGTTCCAGCGGCGTCGGCAAGACCGAACTGGCGAAGGCGCTGGCCGAGTTCATGTTCGACGACGAAGAAGCGCTCGTTCGCGTCGATATGAGCGAATACCGCGAACAGCATACCGTCAGCCGACTGTTCGGTGCGCCGCCCGGCTACGTCGGCTACGAGGAAGGCGGGCAGCTCACCGAAGCCGTGCGCCGTCGTCCTTACCGGGTCATCCTGTTTGACGAGATCGAAAAAGCGCACCCGGATGTCTGGAACGCACTGCTGCAAATTCTTGAAGATGGCCGCCTGACCGACGGGCAAGGCCGCGTGGTGGACTTCCGCAACACAGTCATCATCATGACCAGCAACCTCGGCACGGAATTCGCCCGCAAGGGCGGCGTCCTCGGCTTCGTGCAGCACGCCGACGCGCAAGCCATCGCCGATCATCAGAAGATCGAGAAGGCCATGCGCGACACCTTCCGCCCCGAATTCCTCAACCGCATCGACGAGATCATCATCTTCTCGCCGCTGACGTTGGCCGAGGTGGAGCAGATCGTTGACCTGCAAATGCAGGGCATTGTCGAGCGCATGAGCGAGGCCAGCGGCATCTCGATCCACCTGACCGAACCGGCGCGGCACTGGCTGGCGGAAAAGGGCTACGACCCGCAGTTCGGGGCGCGGCCTTTGCGCCGGGCGCTTCAGCGCTTCATCGAAAACCCGCTGAGCGTCAAGCTGCTCAAGGGCGACTTCCATCCCGGCGACCTGATCGTCATTGATGAGCTGAACGGCGAACTGGCTTTCATGCGAAATCAGGATACCGCCACCGATTACCTGCACGTCCGCCAGGATCAGTTCGTCGGCGAAGACACCGAACGCCGCGAATAATCGTCCCTGCTTCCGCCGTAGGGGAGGGTTTGAAACCCTCCCCTGCACCTTGCTTCCCCCGCAAGCCGCCTTGCGCCATTAAACCCGCCGTCGTAACATACAGTAACACCCAACGGCGGAGGCGCACCCATGTCCACCACCCTCGATATTTTCATCAGCTCCAAAATGGTTGAACTCAAGCCGGAGCGGGACGCGCTCTATGCCTTGCTGCCGACGCTCGACTACGGCGACATCAAACTGCGGGCCTGGGTTTTCGAGGAAGATGCACCCGCCGCCGAACAATCCATCCGCCAGATTTACCTCAAAGCCCTGCAAAATTCAGCGCTGTATATCGGCCTTTTCTGGAATCAATACGGCGAATGGACGATAGACGAATTTGACCGCGCTGGCGAATGGGGCATCGAACGCCACATCTACGTCAAGGATGTTGACGCCGATCAGCGTGTCCCCGAACTGACCAATTTTCTCAACAAAAATGGCGATGTTCAGCACGGCCTGACCGCCAAATGGTTCAAAACCACTGACGAACTGCTGGCCGCCGTCAAACAGACGCTCGATGAGTGGGTAAAAATTTATCGCAGCGGGCCAAAAGGAGATGCAACGGGGTATTTGTATAAAACTGCCCCGGAAATCGTTGAACGTGCCGATAAATTGATCGGACGCGATGACCTGATAACGAAGGTCGAAAAATTACTTCACGCTAACGGTAAAGTTTTATTACAGGGCTTCAGCGGAACGGGAAAAACCGCGTTGGCTGCCGAAATTGCGGCACAACATGCCCCAGTATTATGGGTTCGTGCGGGGCGTCATGATAGCGCAGCTCTCTTTGAAGCGTTAGCCCGTCCCTTTGATGTTCAGATGGAAATGGCTAAACAGAGTGAAGATGGAAAAATTCGTCTTTTGCGTTCGTTGCTAATAAGTCAAGGCATCAAACTACTCGTCGTTGATGATGTCTGGAATGGTCAGGCTCTACAGGCTGTCATTAAAGCCGTTCCCCCAACTATACCGCTGTTCGTGACATCACGACGGCGCTATGGCGTTGACGAAATCATCAAAATAGATGATCTTGTCCCGGAAAAAGCTGTTGAGCTCCTTTCATTCCACGCTAGAAAGGATCACACTCAAGATTCTTCAGCGTTCGATCTCTGCAAATTCTTAGGTCATCTGGCGTTTGCTGTTCGTATAGCGGGTATAACCCTCAAAATGAGGACGTGGAAACCAGATGAACTCCAGCAGCGAATCAATAACCCTGCTGAGTTGGCTTTGCCGCTTGATCTACATGAGCCGGGGCGTGAGAATGTTGCCAAACTCATTCAAGTAAGTCTTGATGCCGTCGACGACGAGACCAAAACCGTCTTTTTGGTTTGTGGCGCATTTTTCGATACAACCTTCACGATGGAACTGCTCTGGCGTTACTTCGCCGGTGAGCCGGAAGTAAGCGACGAAATGTTAGCGCAAATACGGACTGCTAATCCTCAGCTTCCTGATGATATGCCTGCTGATGAGTTGCGACCGTTAATTCAGAATACGATCATGGCGCAGCAGGATACCCGCTCCCTCAATGACATTCTGACCCGCCTCGCTGACAGCGGCCTCATCGACTACATTCCCGAAACCGATGACCGCATCCCACACTATCGCCTCCACGACCTCGCCTACAGTTATGCCGCTGCCCAGAATGATGCTGACCGGCGTTCCCGCGCCCTTGATGCCTGCCTGCTCTATATGCGCCGCTATACAGAACCCTCTCCTCAGACCTTCCGAAACATGCGTCCGGTACTTGACAATTTGCTCGGCGCTTCTGCCTGGGCTTTTGCTGCTGGGCGCTATGCCGAATCGGAGGATTTCGCCTGGAAATTGTATATTGAGGGTAGCAATATTCTGGATTATGACTGCTTTTATATAACCGCCCTGGCATTGCTCAAACGTTCGGTAAAGGCTGCCCAGCAGCGCGGCGATAAAAGTCAAGAAGGCAAGCATCATAACCACTTAGGCACTGCCTACCACAAGTTAGGGAACTACAATCTTGCTATCGAGCAGTATGAGGACGCGCTTGAAATCAGTCGATCCCTCGGTGACCAACGCGCCGAGGGCAATGCTTTGGGCAACCTGGGGATTGCGTACGATGGGCTGGGTGATTACCCTCGCGCCATAAAGCAGTTCGAAGCCACCCTTGCTATCGCCCGTACCATCGGCAACCCACACGCCGAGGGCAACGCTTTAGGCAACCTGGGCAATGCCTACTTGAATCTAAAGGACTACACCCGCGCCATCGAGCATCATCAGGCTGCCCTTGCAATCAGACGAGCCATCGGCGAAAGACAAGCCGAGAGCAACCATATAAGCAAAATGGAGAAAGCATACGACACAAGGAGGAACTATCCCCGTGCCCTTGATTTTTTTTCCCAATCCCGTGCTATTTTCGCTGCTCTCGGCCTACAACATTTAGTCGAACAAACTGACCGTAACATTACTATCAGCCGCGCCCGCATGGAAAAACAGCCTCCGCCCAATGCACCGGAGTAGTTGGCCTTCTCCTTCAGCCTGTGGTGGTGTAGTTCCTTCAACCGCTTAATTTGCCTAAGCGGTTCAGTACTTTCGCTTAAAATGCGTGACGCTGCACGTCATTTCGCGCGAAATCCCCCTCAAAATCGAAACAAATGTCATAGTACAATTGCAAAAGTCATGCAGAGTGT
>CAYUTY010000049.1:0-44494 GCA_964447795.1 uncultured Anaerolineaceae bacterium | reverse complement strand
CGGCAATCAGCGCCACGATTACAATCGGCAGCCATGAGACGCGCAGCGGGCGGGGCAGTACATAGCTGCCGTTAACTCGCTCTGTCATGCCGGACTGCGTATTGACGATAACAGAATACAGCAGGCGGTGTTCTTTGTAGGCATCCCGTGTCGGCTTGAAGTGGAGCGGTATCGTGGCATATTTCGATGGCGGAATGTCAGCCTGTGGCATTTTGGGGCGGATGTTCAGTCGATCTGGCGCTTGCATCCGAATGTAGAAACGCTCGGTATAATTACCCGTGTTGGTGATGATGAGTTTTGCCCGGCGGCGGCGGCGGTGGCTGACCTCTCCAGGGTTGAGTGCCAGGTTGAATCGCATGAATGGCACGACGGATACCTTGATAACGGTGAATGCACGCGGAATTTCCGGCTTATCGCTCACGACTTCCAGAATTAACTCGTGTTTTTGCCCGCCCATTATGTCGATTCCCGGTGCTGCAATTGCTACTTCGAATGTTCCGCTTTGCCCTGCCTCAATCACTTTTTCCGCCGAAAGTGTATACCAGCGGGCGTCCATACCAGGGCCAGGGACAGCCCGCAGTTGATAACGGGCGCTTGGTGCATCTTCCGGGCGGACGCGCACCTGAATATATTGCGGCTTGCCCATCTCCACATACACAATTTCTGGTGAAGCCGTCATATTCAGGCGTGGGCGTTTGTCCTGCGCTTGCAGCCTGTCCAGCAGTCGCTTGACCTCTGTGGTTTGCAGCGCTGCTCCCGTCCTGGCCTGAGCGGACTGTGGCACAGGTGTAATTTCGATGTAAAACCCTTCAACCTGCAACCGTTGTTCTGGCGACCAGGGAACAGCTTGATTGGCTGGCAGCCGTGACCCATTTAAATAAGTGCCGTGCGTACTGGCGCGGTCGGTGACGCGCAGTTGTCCCCGACTATCACTGTCGATCTGGAAGTGCTCACGCGAAACGGTGCGATAATCCAGCATCAGGTCAGCCGTTTTGCCTCGTCCGGCAATGATCGGTGTTTTATTGAATGTAACGGCCTGTCGCTTGCCATCTGAGCCGACGACTGTCAGGCCGATACGGGCTGCGTTTGGTTCGGTTGGGTCTTCCTGAATGGTTAATGAATCTGCCATTGATTTGTATTTGAGGCTGACAGCTTCCATCCGGTCAGCCTGCTGCCGCACCTGATAGGCCAGCCGCTTTGGAAATGTGCTGGTGGCGGGCGCACTGATTATATTCAGATTACTCAGCGCCCGGCTGATTTCCCCGGCAGATTGAAAACGATCCGCCTGGGATTTTGCCAGCGCTGTCAGGATGATGTCATCCAGCGCGGGGGGGATGCCCGGCATGAGGCTTGACGGACGCGGTGGAGGGTCATAAGCGTGCTGTCGGGCGAAATCTACCAGACTTCCGCCCTCAAATGGCAGAGTCCCAACCACCAGCTCATACAAAATCACACCGAACTGGTAAATGTCAGATCGTCTATCTGGTGTTCCTTCGCCAAAGCCGAACTGCTCCGGTGCCATATAGGCTGGTGTACCAACCATCCCAGAGATATTTTTGCCCGGCTGTATAAACCGCGAGATGCCGAAATCCGTCAGCACGAAACGCGGCATGGGTTTCTCATCCTGTGGATCAAGCAGGATATTGGCTGGTTTCAAATCCAGATGTGAAATTCCCTTGCTGTGAACATAAGCCAGCGCATCCGCCACTTGGCTCATGGCCGCCAGCGCTGTTGGCAGATCGAGTTTGCCCAGCATTTCGATATGGTTGCTTAGGCTGCCGCCGCGTACCAGTTCCATCATAATGAGCTGGTAATCCTGAAAGCGGAATGCATCATAGATTTGAACAATATTTGGGTTTTGCAGGTTCGCCAGAACTTTAATTTCATGCTCGGCTTCGTCGGCTTCTTCCGGGTTGCCGATCTGTACATACTTGACTGCCACCTGCCGCCCTTCAATGCGCGGGTGCTGCGCCAGATACACCGCGCCATAGCCACCTCTGCCCAGCAGCCCGACGAACTTGTACCCCTCCAGTACCCTTCCGATCAGGGGGTCAGAAATGTAACCTGGATTTTCTAGGGGATTGTTTTCGGTTTCCATAATTACTCAAGTTTTGGTAAATCTTATTGGGCTATGTCAATGCAAGAAGAGGTAAAGACAGTCGTTATGTAGAGATTGTCAGTTTCATCACTTTCAGCAACATTGTTTGTAGTGTCAATTGATATATTTACTTCAATAGGCCGTCCCTCCACAATTTGAACGGGGAATTCCCCGTTGTTAGACGTTTGTGGGAATTCCAGATGCCCTGAAAAGCTTTCTGAACCTCCTGCTATTAAATTGCCGTCACTAATCAAAGTGACATTTTGGGATAATGTTGTCGCTCCACTACCGTAATCAACACTGACAGATATTAAGGTGGTAAATGAATTCACCGCTATACCATCACTGTTCGCTACCTTAAAATCCACATCTATACCAAGTGTGCTTCCATCACATTCATTCATATTTACAACTGTTGCGGTACCCACAAATAATGTTGGTTTTATGACACAAACGGGGACATCAAATGGTAATGTGGAAGACTGATTATTCCCTTCATTCAACTCAGCAACATCTACACCGGCATCCGCATTGGCTACGGCATACAGCGTATCTCCTGTTGTAGAGACATCGCCATTAGTGACGAATAGCGTGTCGGGCAAACTGGCACCTTCGCCGGGCCCTAATGCGAATTGACCGCACGAACTGCCATCTCCTCCGCAGCCGTTTGTCAGAATGCTTCCCCCAAGAGTAGGCTCACTGTAAATTGAAAATTGATTGTAAAAGGTATCAGATGTGAGATTGCCGCTGTTACTGAATGCAAATGACAATGGAATGCTTGCGTTGCCACAGCCTGTATCCCACGTTACAGCACCATCCAAACTGAGTCCGCCGGCCACAATATCGACAAATGGCACGGGCGTAAATGTTGGCGTCAAAGTATCAAATGGCAGCGGCGTATTGCTCGCCTGGGGCAGGGGTGTCACCGTTACAATTGGTGGAACACAATTCGCGTTCACAATGGGCAGCAACCGTCCGCTCAGAATGCTGAATGTAGCTGACCCTGTATAACCGGGGCGGCTTCGGTAGCCAAACTGAAATGTTTGCGCCCGTCCTGCTCCTAACTGAAATAGTGCGGGCGCAATCAGGTCGAATCCCGTATTATCGCGGATTAAGGCAATGTCGGCTGACAGCATTGGCCCGCCGTCGTTAAAGACTGTGAAGGTGACGATAAAATTGACCCGGTCACAGGTTGCCTGTGCTGTGAGTAGTGGGGAGCGCAGCGGTAAGCAAATCTGCTGCCCAACCTGAATCACATTTGCATTAGCGATGCAGTTTACGCTAGCGGCCTGTGCCAGTGATACATTGGCTGCATTTGCCAGACTCGATAGCGTATCACCGGGTTGAACGATATAGCGTGGCCACCCGACCGCTGCACACTGGTTGAAACATGAGGTGGCTGAAGGAAAGGGTGTCAGTGTGAGTGTGGCTGATGGAATGGACGTTGGCGTGAAAGTTGGAAATAGCGTTCCTGTTGGTGATTGTGTGATCGACGCGGGAATGGAGGTGCTGGTTGCTGTCGGCAGAGCAGCGACAAGCGGTTCTGGACGTAACGCCAAGAACGGCAGCGGCATGATTAGCAGCAGCAATAACAGCAGTAATTCATATCGTGGTCGGGTGCGGAAAATGGCTTCCGTTCGGGCGAACAGGCCATCTGCTGTCATCGCCATCAGAATGACCGGGAAGCGCCCGCCCAGCCAGAATGGTTTTAACTTACGGATTTGAACCCCTGTGTTGACCGTTCCGCCTGGCGGGACGAAATGTTCGCTTGGCTTGAAAACAAATTCCAGCCCCTCTACCAGGCTGTGTCCACGCAGATACACCTGCTGTTCGTTCAATCCCCCTTGATAACTGATCGTCAGCGGTATCGGGCGATTGGGTCGCATATTGGGACGATAGAGCGCTATCTCAAGAGTCCCCTCGCTTTGAAGGCGAGGCTGGCTCAACACTGGCATGGCTTGGGGCGATATTAGCCGCGCCTGCACGCTGTCGGCAATATTGACCTTGCCGCCTGTCACCCACTCCTGCGGCTGGTGGGGTGTCAGCCGCGTTCCATTGAGATATGTCCCATTTCGACTGTCCAGGTCAGTGATGAAAACGCGCCCGTTAATAATCTCAAGCTGAAAATGCCGCCGCGAGACAAAATGTGTCGGCAGGTGAATGTCAGCATCCCATGATGAACCGGCGACCAGCGGCTTCCCCTCAGACAATTGAATCGTCAGGGGAGAAGCACCCGTAAGCTGAATTTGAATAGTGTAATTGTCGCCGTTCATTCCATGATCCTATCCGCCGATCAACACCGTCCCCACTGCTATCACGGTTCCGATAGGCATATCCGCCGGGTCGTTGCAGGTCAGCGCCGTATCACCGTTGCGCGCTGCCGCCTTACCATTGATTTTTACCGTCGTGCTCCCCATCTGAATCGTCGCTTTATTCATTGGCGGCTTGACGAACGACGTGCCGGGCGGCGTCGGGATGTGGGGTGGTGTGTTATCCGCTGTGCTGCCCACTGTCGCGGCGGGCATCCCCATAATTTTGACATCACTGCTCAGGTTGCCGTTAATGATGCCAGCGAACGGGTGCGGCAGTGGCGTTGGAACGGGTGGGGCGGGTGGGGCGGGCACCAGCACGATATGTGTGTCCACTGCTGTCACCTGATCGCCCTGTTTAGCTGCGGGTTGTCCCATGAGTGTTTACTCTTTCAGAATAGCCTATCCCGCGCGGCTGTTTGGCGGCGGCGCTGGGAAATCGCCCATGACGGCGACGCCAAAAATTGAACCAAGATTAACGCCGGAGATGGAATAGCAGTTGTCACGGATGAGCTGTTGAACCGCCTGCGTCAGCGCCTGCTCAATCTGTCCCTCAATATAACGATGCGTTTCATCGGGTTCCAGATGTGGCTCACGGTTGCCGACAGCTAAGCGATCTTCTGGCCTGCCGCTGCTCAAAGCGCCTAAGAGTAGGAATAGTTTCCCAAGACTCTCCACCCCTTGCAGGGTGGAGGCTGGCCCCATCGCTTCGAAAGATGTGACATTAACGATGCCACCGGGTTCAATGCGTAGCGATTTGATTTTTGCCACTGGGCTTCCTTTTTGCTCGGCGATTATTGAGTCGCCACTGATCGTCACGCCCGCAATTTTTCGGCTTCCATCCTCGGCTATATCTTTCATCGAACCAGCGAACTCTGCTGAGATTGTAACGTTACCATTGGCATGAATGCTGCCAGCAGGCGTGCCAGCGTGAATATCCTTCAAATCCACGCTCACCGAGGCAGTAACTTTAGTGATGTCGCCAGCGCCCACGCTTCCCCCTGAAGAGGGTGTGCTTTGCCAATTGGTGGCAATCTGTTCAAGCGTTTCTGTTACATTGGGATCCGTCATGGGGTCATATCCGGGCGCTGCCACTCGCGTTCCCTTGATGGCATTACGGAAGGTCGTCTCAAATGAGATTTTGGCTTGCGGAAGTCTACTGGATAGACCATTCCCCGTATTAGCCGCTGAAACGGTTACAGTCCCGGATGTAAAATCGTAAAACAGTCCTGAGACTTCCATATTTTCGACAGGCCATTGGGCATCAATCGCTAATGCGGGTGACATCGAAATATTGATGCCAGTGGGGGTCACCTGAAGGGTGACAGTCGTTGTCCCTGAGGTAGCCAGATTCCAGTCTTCAATCATGCCTTCTGTGTCCGCCGCAAGCACTTTGCCACCCGGCAGCGAGATGGATAACGAAGCGCTTTTCGGGGTCACGCCCTGCGGCACTTGATCGGTCAGCGTATCGCGCTGAATATGTTCATCATCTTTCGCCTGTAGCGTGCTGCCACCCTGCTGAACCACATGCGTCAGTTCATGCGCCAGCAGCTCGCGCCCGCCGCTGCTTTCCGGGTTGTATTCTCCACTGCGGAAGAAAATATCCTGCCCGGTGGTGAACGCCCGTGCATTCAGATCGCGGTTCAGCATGTCCGAATCACTGCTGGTATGCACCTGCACCCCGCTAAAATCCTGGCCGAATCGTGGCTCAAAAAATTCCCGCGCTGATTCCGGCAGCGATTGTCCGCCTCCTCGCGCCCCCTCGATCTGGCTTTCGGTTTCTTCATCAACAGCGGGAACACTGCCCGGCACGGCATCCATCTGAACCAGTGCTTCTTCCTCTTCAGGCAGCGCTTCCTGTCGCATCAATTCCTCTTCTTCTGGTAACGCCTCGCGCATGATGTTTTCCGGTTTGGTCTGGAGCTTTTCTTCTTCCTCCAGCGGTTCCGGCATCCGCATCACCGTCTCGGCAACCCGGTCTGCTTCCTGTTCGTAAGCGTCGTCCGGTGCGCCAACCGTTAATTTTCGCTGTGCCAGCAGTCGCTGTACCCCCCGGTTGCCGATTTTGCGCTGCAATTCCAGTAAATCATGATTGTCGGGATGAAATTCAGTCTGTGATGCCGCTTGGTCTGATCGCGGTGAACGAGTCGGTTGGTCTTTAGCCTCCTGTTGTGTGCGTCGCTCTGTCACGTCATATCTCCCCTACTTAAGCTGACCCGTTTCGATCAGCCGCTTAACTGATTAATCGGCTTTACCCTGGCCCGCCTGTTAGTTGCAGGCTGATTGAATAGGCTCCTGTTGCGCCGAAAGTGCCACGCACGATGATGACTTGCTCGCCAGCAGTGGTTACGGTGTAATCAATGATCGAAAGCAGGTTGCCATCATTTTGTGCCGCGAAGCTGCCCTGTGGGTCGAACAGCAGCAGGTCATTGTCGAAGTTGCTCGATAATTCGATATGGACGAGTGAACCTGGGTTGCTGAAAAATGACCAGGAATGCCCATACTCGTCCAGAATAGAATTGTTCTGTGTTTGCCCGTAGCTGATTACACCACCAGTTGTGCCGCTGCCCCGCTCTGATGAACGGTCAGGAAGGTCGCACAGATTGCCGTTCAGCATCACTGTCCCGCTCTGTATCCAGCGGGTTTCTGGTGTAACCAGTCGCAGCCATACTGCATCGGCACTTCTTCCCCTAACACGCACTACCCGATTCCGTTCAACCGCCGTCACCAATGGGTCACTGATGGCTGGCCCCAGATACACCCGCGCCAGATTTGCTGCTACAGTTCCCGTGAAGGGGCCGCCAATAATTGTGCTGGAACACACCGCTGTAGCCGCTGCTGGCTGTGTCGGCGGCCCGCGTGGCACCAGCGGTTCCGGGGCAACACCATCAAGCAGACCGTCACCGTCGGTATCATCTTTAGTCGGCAGCGTTCCCATTCTGATCTCGACACCATCGAGCAGGCCATCACCGTCCGTGTCTGGCAGCAGTGGATTTGTGTTGTGAACCAGCACTTCCTGGCCGTCGATAATCCCGTCTTTATCTGTATCCGGGTCTCTGGGGTTAGTGCCAAGTTCGGCTGTGCGCGGGTTAGTGAGCCCTGCCTTATCTTCTTCGTTGGCAGCCTGCGTGCGGGTCATTTGCCCCGCCTGCGTTGCCTGTTGATTTGCTGCCTGTGTTGCCAGTTCGTCATTTGACACTCGGTCACTGGTTGCTGTGCCGAAGAATTGCCCTGCGCCTTGAGTCACCTCTGCCACCCGCGTCTGTGCAACTGCCGATGCCAGTGCTTCTCGTCTTGCACCGCTTGCACCGAGCAGGCTCAATCCCAGAATAGTTGCGCCGATGCACGCCATCAGAAGCAGTGTCAATGCCGCGATAGCACAGGTTGGCAGAATGGGTGGCGACAGCAGTTCCCCCGGCTGCGGAACGGGTTTGGCGTCCGGTTGTGCGCTGGTGATGAGCAGTTCAAACGGGTAAGTGCGTGTCATCCCGAACCAGTGGCGCAGACGTGTCTGCACCCGCAGTGGCAGTAGTTCACTCTGTCCGGCATGAATACGGGCTGGTGAGTCGTAAATTGAAAACAGCAGCAGGCCCTCCCGGTCACGCCCGGAGATGCTGTAAGTGTCCTCAATATTCCCTGTGTTGGTCAGTTTTAGCGCTGCCCGTCCCCATCGTTGTAGTCGCTGTGGCTGTAATTCCGCCTCGAAGCCGTAAAAGGGTGCAATTTTTAGTCGGGCAGGAACGCGCGCTGCCTGTGTGCTGTTTTCCACGGTGACGCGCACCGTGAAATGGTGTTCTCCGGCAAAACTGCTGCTCTTTCGCGGCGGAAAGAAGCTGATTGTTACGCTTCCTTTTTCATTCGGCAGCAGTTTCAGTTCTTCCGCCGATACGCTGTACCAGCCGGTTGGCAGGTCGATGACATGAATTTGCACATGTTCGACATTGGATGACTGGCTGGTGATTTCCAGAGTTGCGCTTCCCCGTCCGCCCGCTTCCAGCGCCACTACTTCTGGCGCGAATGTTACGGCAATGCGGTCGGTGGTCATCCCTGCCGCCTCGAAAGTCATCGGCACGGCCTGGCTGTGCCGCATGGTTGGTTGCTGGGTATTGCGTTTGCTTGGGCTGATCTGCCGCTTATACTGCATCTCGAAAACAGTGTAGCCGATTCGCACTTTCATATCCGGCATCCACAGGCGCGGCTGATTCGGCTTCAGTCGTGTTTTTTCCAGCCAGGTTCCATTGGTCGAACCCAGGTCTTCAATCAGGTAATAACCATCCTCGCCGCGCCGGATTTGCGCGTGGTAGCGCGAGGCTTTTACATCGGTGATGGGTACATCATTATCTGGCTCGCGTCCAATGCGTAGTTTGTCCTGGTAAATCTCAATGATACGTGGTTCAGGCTGTTGATCTTTGGGTGAATACACGATCAGCCTGTCAAGTGCGGCATCGCTTGGTAGTGGTGCGACTGGTGTGTAGACAGGCATTTGGGATGGCATTTGCGAAAAACCCGACTGCCGCATCACATAACTGTTCAGGCTGTCCGGGTTGAGCAGCGCTGGTGCAGAAGCCGGTTTGGATTGTGCTGCAGGAGTCATATCCTGAAACACGCGGAGTGCTTTTGCTACCGTATCAGCAGTTTTCAGACGTTCGCGTGGGTCTTTCGCCATGCACTTCAGGATGATTTCTTCCAGCTTCGGCGGGATGCCGCGCCTTATATCCGATGGACGCGGTGGGATTATGTTGACATGTGCCTCATAGGCTTCTTTCAGGGAACGGGGTTCGGGCTGGAATGGCTGTCGCCCCGTTGCCAGCTCATATAACATCACGCCCAGTGAATAAATGTCTGACTGTGGGGTGATCTCGCCGCCTCGGAATTGTTCCGGCGACATGTAGGCATAGGTGCCTTCTGCCGCTTGTCCCTTGATCGACATTGTGTTTCCCTGCACCAGCTTCGCCAGCCCAAAGTCCGTTAAGAGGGCGCGGAAAGCGGTGTACTGCCCGCCTGATGACAGTGGCTTGAGCAAAATGTTGTCGGGTTTAATGTCGCTGTGAATCATGCCCTGCTGGTGAGCGTAATGCAGCGCATCAGCAATCTGCTTCACTAGGTCAGCCGCTTCGGCCAGTTCAATAGTCTTGCGCTGGTTGCGGTACAGTTCTTTCAGATACCCGCGCAGGCTGATAGGCACATATTCCATCACCAGGAACATCTGCCGCCCCTCGACCCCAAAATCCAGCACTGTAACGATGTTCGGGTGGTTGAGCTGTGCTGCCAGTTGCGCCTCCTGCTGGAAACGCTGGCGAAAACGCTCCTGCTCCGCCAGGCTGGAACGCATGATTTTGATAGCAACAGTGCGGTTTAGGTTGAAATCTTCCGCTTCGTATACCTCGCCCATGCCGCCGCGCCCAATTTCGCGTTTGATGCGGTAGCGTTGTTTGATAATCTGATCGATCATGATTCCATCTATACCAGTTTTAGTGTAAATGTTGTGAAGGCTGGTTTATACGACTCAATCAGTCGTTCCACTACTTCCTGTGCGTTTTTATCGCCGATAGTTTCATTCACCGCACGCGCAGGCAGCCGTACCGTGAAGTGATAAGCCTGTTCCTTGCCGCGTTCATCCCGGTTTTCGATGATTTCAGGCGCTGTTTCAAAGTACAGGGTCAGTAATTTTTCCAGGCCGACTCGTGTCCCTCTCCTTGCCGCCAGGCCTGGTCGTATCTCGCCCGCCACTTCAGTGTCGAATAACTCACTCACGATTCGCTTTTTTCGTTCATCTGGTAACTGTGGAAGCAGCAGAATGTCGAACCACCCGGCCAACCAATCCAGCCATTCTTCCGACGCGATTTCTGGCGAAAGATACAGATCAAGGTTGTCCAGTTGCGCGTTGGTCGTCGCCATCAGCGCTTCAAAAATCAGCAGATAACGCGCCATAAAATCATTGCCTGCGCCGTTAATCGGGTCGGCGAAAGCCGGGTCACTGTATATAGCGGGCAGGTATTGCAGCCAGGTACTGCCTTCCTTGAGTGTTGGCACGCCTAACCGCCGGTACTTGCTGTCTTCAGGATAGTCAGGATCACGCTGCTGCGCCTGGTCGATAGCTTCCGATGGGTGCGACACATACATCAGCATCTCCCACTGTTCGTCGGCATGGGCAGATGCAGCAGGCTCATCGCTGATTTCTGTCAGGATGAAATAACACATTCCAATGCGGATAACATCGCCAGGATTCACGGGATGAGGATAATGCGGTGTTAGCCGTTGGTCGTTTATGTAAGTCCCGTTAGTGCTGTCCAGGTCTTCCGCCAGCAGCTTCCCATTCTCCCAGCCGAGACGCAGGTGATGTTTGCTGATTTGCTTCAGGTCAAGCACCAGGTCGTTGCGGCGGCTGCGTCCCACGCGCAAGCCGCTCTCAGTCACAACCACTGAATCCTGATATACCTCTGGCCCCGAAAGCTGGAAGACAGCCCGTTGTGTCATGACTTAATCCGAAATGACCACATGATCGCGTGAGGCGATCACCTGACCGGGCGTAAGGGTAATTTCCTCTTGTTCTTCGCCAGCATCCCAACTACCGTCGCTGGCATCTCGCTTCACCCGGTAAAGCTGGATGTCACGAATAAAATCGATGCCCGGCACAATTTGCAGCGCCAGCAGAATTTCCGATTTGGTGACTTTTCGCCCAAACGGCCAGCCCATGCCATCCAGACCACCGCTCAGGGGATGCAGGAATTGCAGCAGCCGCGTTTCCACATCTCGCAGAACACGCTCCTTACGCACGAGTGGGCTAGGACGCAGCCGTATAATCGTTTTCACCCACACATAATCCGGTTCAATGATTTCAATACGTGTACAGAGCAGCCGACGTTCATTCAGATGTTCCTTGATCTGGGTTTGTACTTCGGTTGAGAGCTTGAGGTTTTCTGGTGCCAGTGAATAATCCCTGCCGCGTGCTGCTCCGTCCAGTTTCGCTACTTTTGGGATCACCAGGACTTGAATCAGCCCGGCATAAGCGGGTGATTGCAGGCAGAAAGTTCGGGCTACGTGGTTTGGCGCTGCCTCCATCGCCAGATACTCGAAATCCGCTGCTGTTACTGCCCGGTGCATCGCCCGCAGGTGGCCTGGCGCGCGCACCTTGCAATCCTCCAGATTTTCCAGGTCTTTGCCGCCTGCTGCTGGTTTTCGGTTGCGGACTTTTTCGATGTAGGGCAGCCCGCTCTTGTTGACATTCAGTGTATTGCTGGCAACATTGCCAATCTGCCCGCCGCCATAGCGGTAAGCCCGCATCGTGATGAGCGCTTTTTTCTCCGGGATGGCGCCGTAGCAGCGAATAGTACCATCTCGCTGCGGCAGTGCTGGCCCAAAGCGCACTTCGCCGCTGCTGCTGTCAATCGTGTAATGGGGGTCATATTCGCCTGAGTGCGAAAAATCTTCAACCTCTTCCCAGATTTCTTCATCTTTACCTTCAGGTCGGATGATGATGTATTCTTCAGCCTGTTTTTCGCGTCCACGCCGCGCCACTACCGGCGTATTCCGCAGGAAGAAACGCTGCCCTGGCGTCCCATCAGAGCGGCCAAGCACCTCGTCAAATGCATCCGCTACATTGGTTGTCGGGATGGTCGCGCCCCAACCGCCAACCGCCAGACGTCGGATTTTCGGGCTTTCACGGTATCGATTGTCAGGGGGCATCTCATCCAGCACACAGCGCACCCAATAGGCCGTTTTGCCATCCCGCTTGTCGAGCTGCATCTGCGGCAGATGAATCCGAATCAATCCACTTTCGTTCAGCCCTTGAGTGGTATCTTTGCCATCCCGCTCACAGGTCGCCCAGGGGCCTTCCTGTGTTTCCGGTGCATCCGGGTTGAGGCCGATGGCCTGCCACTTATACGGGGGCATATTCGGTTTTACACCTTCGCCTTTCGCTCGCACCACTTCCATCTCAATACCCAGAATGTGGTAGCTCAGGTCTTCCTCGAAACCCAGGTAATAAGCATCGCCTTCCTGTGGAATATCGCTGTCGGCATCGCTTCCGGCAAATGCCAGAAAGCCCTCATAGCCGCTGACGTTTTTCTTAGAGTCATGGGTGCGAAATGACCGGCCTATCCGCTCGTTGCCCCGGCTCGTGAGAACATAGCGCAGTTTTGGTGGGCGGATTTCAAATGCCTGATCGGTACGAAACACGATAGCAGGGGAGGACTCGGTTCGTGTCGTTGCTACTTCTGTCAGCGCGTCGATCACCATGCGCGGCTGCTGCGCCCCTTCCTGCTGCGGTGTTGTCAGCCAGAACGTGACAGGCACTTTAGCCGACTCCGGTTCGCGCAGTCGCATTCCGATGAGTTCCAGAAATTTAATGTAATGTTTTTCCGGTACCCGGTTCATGCGGTACAGCGCGATGTCCGTCATGTAGGCGAACAACTCAATCAGTGTGATTCCGGGATCGCTCGCGTTGAAATCCGTCCATTCCGGGCAGTAGGTTGGGATGAGCGCAATCGCTTCTTTTCGCAGGTCGTCGTAAGTCCGGTCATCAAGACGGGGTGCTTCTAATGGCATGGTATCCCCCTGCCTGCTAGGCTGGTGTCAGATAAAATGGATAAACCAGGCTGCGTAAATCATGCTGGCCTTTGATCTGATAATCAATTTCGATGAACAACGCCGATTTGCCCGGTTCACGCGAGTCGGTGTTGAAGGTGCTGCCTTCCTGCGGCGCATCTTTGAATTGCCCCGGCATTACCCGTACATCCTGTACTCGAATGCGCGGTTCCCAACGTCCCAGTGCTTCTTCGACATAGCGTTCGACTACCGCTGCTGTCGATGCATTCGCCGGCCAGAACAGAACTTCGTGAATCCGGCAGCCAAATTCCGGGCGCATCACCCGTTCTCCCGGCGCGGTGTTCAGAATGATGCGGATCGACTGCCGAATTTTGCTGTCACCATCTGCCATATCGACCTGTCCTCGGCCACCGATATGCGCCGGAAAATTCCATCCCCGCCCGATGATGTCTCGATTACCCATACCTGTTCCTTAATTAATATTGACCATCGCGCCTTTCAGCGTCAGTTGGCCGCTTGCTTTGATGTCGATGTTACCCGTCGCTTCGAGATTGATATTGCTCGTCGCCTTGAGTTTGATGTCTTTCTGGGTATCAATCGTGAGCGTCTGGCTGTTGGCATCCAGCTTAATACGCGTCCCCTGAGCCGAATCGATAATTTCAATATATTTTTCACTGTCGTCATCTGACAGGCGGATAATATGCCCGGCCCGCGTTTTGAAGGTGCGCCGCTGTACTTTGCCCGCCTTGATGACATTGCTGATGCTCTCTGGCGGTGCGTCTTCGCCGTTCCACAGGCTGCCAATGATATAGGGGTGATTGAAGTCGCCGTGTTCAAAGGCGACCAGCACCTCATCATTGACTTCTGGCAGCCACATCAGGCCGATTTCGTTTCCCGCGCCAACTGCTGCTACGCGTGCCCAGTCACTTTCCAGGCTCGAATCCAGCCAGGGGAATTTCACTTTTACCCGCCCCATATTCCGCTCATCATTATTGTTTGTCACTACCGCCGGGACGACGCCGCCCCACAGCCCTCCACCCTGTGCGGCGGGTGAAGCATCCTGTACCAGGTCTGCCATCAGGCTGGGACGCGCTCCTTCCACGCGGAAGCGTGTTTCATAGCCGCCTTTCGCCGAATAGAGATGATTGGTCGAGGTCATCATATAGGTTCCGCTGAAGCGTTGTCCCAGTGAACTGAGTTTGACTGGTTTGCCTGCTGCCAGTTTGGGGTTGCCGATGGCGACGCCTTCTGCTTCTACAAACCCGGCATTGATTTCATCCAGAATCGCCTGCGCTACCCGGTCAGCTTCCGACTGTGATGCGACTGGTTCGCGCACGATCAGTTGTTTTGCTGCGGAAAACACGCCTGCTGCTACCGTTCCACCCTGGCCGCCAACGTTGATTTCCGGCGCGGTTTCACTGCTGGTTGCCTTACCCATGATTTCTCGTTTTGTCAGCGGATCCCAGCCTTTGACGATGACTTCGTTTACCTGCCCGGCAATTGTCAACCGGGGGGTGAAACTTCGTAGTGTATCACCCCAGCTCAGTTCAACAGGATTGTCGCCGCCTGCATGTGGCTGCCGAAAATGCACGGTACGTTCATCAACCGAGATTTCAAACCCAATCCGGTTAGCGCGTGCCTGCAAAAATTCCAGATCGGTCTGGTTATGCTGGAAGACATGATCGTATACATCGGTTGTGTTCTCGGCGCGTACCTGCAACCCAGCTTCCCGCGCCACCTGCTCCACGATGTCGTTATCCGTCACCTGCACAAACGCCCGCGATTTTGTCCCTCGGTTCAGACGGTGAGTCGGATCATAGCCGCGCACCACCAGCGTTGCCGTCAGGTTAGCGCTGAAATGGGGTTCAATCGCCGTGATTTCGCCGCTGAAAACCCGTTCTGTCCGGTCTTCATCCATCGCCATCTCAACCTCAACCGTTGCCCCCAGCGCGAAGAAATCTTCATCCATCCAGCGCAGGTCGTCGTCATGAAATGCCATGATGACCATATCCGGCAGGTACAGGCTGCTATCAACTTCCACTTCCAGCAGCACATCCATCAGCTCGTGCGGCAGGTCGTTTCCGTTCACCTTAATTGCAATCTGGTCGAGGCGTTTTTCGGCTGGCATGGTTGGCGCTCGCTATACCCGGATGTCCTGGCCGGGTCGGGTCTTCAGTGGGTTATCAATGTTATTGGCTTCGGCCACCTGTCGCATGGCGCTGGCGTCACCGCCTTTTGCCGCTACATTATCCGGGCGGTCACCTGCCAGGGCGGTCACGGTTTTTTGTACCTGCTGCGCCCCTTGCTCCTGTTTGTAATCATTCACATCGACAAATTGTTCCAGCGTAATATCGACGGTGCAGCGCAGCGGCGTACCATCATTTTTAAACAGTGTGAATTTCTGATTCAGGCTGGTGATGTAGGCTTTGAAGCTGAGTTTCCCCCACTCGAACGCGACTTCCGGTGGTGAACTTTTGCCATTACGCGGGTTTTCTTCATCCTCGTTTACCATCATCATGGCCCACAGCGGGTCAGTCATATCGCGTACATCGGAAGCATCATCCTGCGTGTCGAAGTGCAGCGTCAGCTTCAGAATTTGCGAGCCGCCCTGTTTAAAGACCGCTTTCGGCACATTTTTTCCTTTGACCGGCTTTTTCTCAAATGTGTTGCTTTTGGTCAGCGTGTACTCGAAGGGATTGAACATACAGTTCACTTTTTTGCCTGTCGCCGGGTTCACAATCGCGGCTGGGGCTAATCCACCGCGTGTTTTCTGAATGGTCATGATTACCGTCCTGATTTCCGTTCCTGTTCGATACGGAGTTTGTCCCGCAAAATACTGAATACATCCCGTGCCAGCTTATCTACATCAACATCGCCTTCTTTTTCGCCCGCTTCGTCCGGGTCTGGTTCATTGGCGGTCATTTCGGCTGGCGCTTCTGGCGCACGGCTGATGAAGTCCGACAGCGGCATATGGTTCACCTGCGGCAAATTCTGCTGTTGGTAGCCGTCTGCTGCTGGCGGCGTAAACGCGTCCCGCTCATTAGCCTCCGTCCAGGTTGGATCAGATGTTTGTGCGCGTGGTTGTTGAGGAAAGTCTCTCTCTGTTCGCCGCCGCAGCACCTCCGCACCCTGCACTGGTGTATCCGGCGGTAAACCGAGTAGTGCCAGTAATCCAGCCTGTGGGTTTTCATCCATCACTTCAACCGGTTCTTCTGGCGATAACGACTCGGCATTCCCCTTAAACTGGCCTGTTTGCGGTCTGCGCGGTTGCGGAATGTCCATACTTTGCTGTGCATTCTGCCCCACCGCTTTGGGCTGAATCATCGCTGGCGGCTTTTGTTGCCTGCTGTTCGTTGTTTGTGAAGTGTCCGCTGCTGCGACTGCATCATCAAAATCAGGTTCGGCCCATCCGCTGCTCACCATCGCTTCATACAGGTCAACCGGTTGCTCTGCTTCTTCTGCCTCCCAGGGTGCAAAATCAGCTTCCGGGATGAAAAAATCCTCTTGTGAGGTGTCTGGTACTGGTTCAATAGGTGTTTCTTGCTGAATCGGACGCCGCCTTAGGATTGACCACCGTGCAGGTGATTGGTTGACGTTTGTCTCGGCGCCGCGCCGTATATCTGTCTGCTGCGGGTATTCCTGCTGCTGCTTCGGAAGGTTTTCAACGGGTTCATCAACCATCTGCCGCTGAATGATGCCTGGGTTATCTGCTCCGTCCTCATCATTCGCCCCATCAGGCCATTCGCCCAATGTAGCCGGGTTACTCGTCGGCCAGTACAGACTCTTATCCGGCTCGCCCATCAGCGCCGTATCGCCAACTGTATCCTCGTCACTCACGGGTAAGGGCGTGTTGTTAAGGTGGCGGTTTGCAGTGGGCGATTGTTCTTGTGGCTGCGGAAATGCTGTTTGGTTTGATCGCACCGTCGTATCATGGTGCTGGTTTGCAGCTTGTTGATTTTCCGGCGCTGCTTTCCGCGCAATCTGATTTTCTATTGCTCCGCGTTCAGGTATAAAAGCTGACTCTGTTTCACCCTTGTCGGTTGCTGGGTTGCCATGCGGCATGAGCGGTGGCTCAGTCTCAAAATGATCAGGCTGCCACGCCTGGCGCTCGTCGTCAAAATCAAAAATGTTATTTTCTGGTGGATTTTCCTGTGGTGGAAAATTTTGTGGCGGCACGGGGCGTGTCTCACGCATCGATCTTTGTGGCTCAGCGATAGGCTGTTCTGTATTTGCTGGACGTTCTTCACCACCCTGATCGACTGTTTTGCGCTGAATCGATGCGCTATCCCGCTGTACCGTCTGATCGTGGCGAATCACCTGGAGCGGGCGTGTGTCTTCACTCCCGTCATCAAACCATGTTACTCGTGCGGCAGGCGGCACGAAATCCTGCTCATCAACACTGTAATTTTCTTCTGCAATAAAATCCTCAAAATCAGGCGACGCAAAATTTTCCGGCGTGCTGAAGCTGGCATCATCCTTCGGCGCAAAAATTGGCGCGGCGAAATCATTTGGTTCTGGCGCTGCTGGCTGTGGGGTCGGGATTTCCTCTACGACGGATGATCGTCTGCGGCGTGGTGGGATGCGCGGGTTCACATCGCTGCCTGCATGTTCCGGGGCAGGGCGATTGGCGGATTGCGGCGGTGCGGCCTGACGCTGTACCAGTGGTGTGCCGCGCTGTATAGATGAATCACGCCGTTCGGACTGTCGTAGCTGTTCAGATTGTTCACGATCAAAAATGGACGGGCGCTCGCTTTCGCCTTCGCTTTCCCGCCGCGCTGCATGACCTGCGATGATAGCGGCCAGATCGGGCGGGGTTGGCCGTTCTTCCGCATCATCCTCAAAGTCGCTATCCATAAATGGGGCGCCATTTCCACTTGGCAGTTTCCACACTAGCGGGCGTTCTGCGTCCTCCTGCCACGCTGGAGGAACCGTGTTTTCCTCTGCCTTCGCTTCGCGGCTGTAGCGCTGAATTTTATCGCGACTGAAACGACTCAGGCGCATCCCCAGCGACTGAAAAGGTTTGCGTGGTGGGAGGTCATTCATCGGATTTATCCTTTACCGCCAACTGAAAAGCCATGATAGGCCAGTTCCAGTTCTTCGATTGCCAGCGCTGGTTGGTCAGTTTTCAGCGTTGGGCCTTTCCACTTCACCGGGTATGCCTGCTGGAAATTCCAGGTCGCCACATCATTGAACATCGAGTCGTACATCACGATGGAGACATCACGTTTCGCCTCCGCGATTTCGCCCTGTAACACCTGTAAATACCACTTCAGCAGTTGGCCGTCTTTTGTCAGCCCGTGTCGCAGGGTTAGGGAACCGCTTTTCACCCGCACCGGCAGTTTATGGGTGTATTCGTTCAACCCGCCTTCTTTGATCTCGAAGGTTTCTACCTCCAGATTGGGTAGTGTGCATTCGCCGAAGGCCGCCACATTGATCTTGTCAATCGACACGGCGAAGCGAAATGCGGCATGGATTTCGATCGGCTGACCCGTTTTTGCCATTTTTACCTCCTGTGTCCTCCACCGCGGCGTTCGCGTTCCCGGCGCAGTTCCTCACGCCATAATTCCCATACCCGTTCGGCTACTTTTTGTGCCAGCGTTTTTTCATCACCTTTACCGCCGGCTTGCTGCTCCTTAGTGCTGCCTTTCTGCTGGTCTGTCATGTTTATGTTTCACTCTGCCTGCGTAATGCCCGGTTATGCTGGCTGTTGATGGCGTTGATCTGCTCGACCCATCGGCCTCGTTCGGCGTGTGTCAGTGCCAGAATCTCGTCATGGCTCCAGCCTAATCCCAGGGCGACGAAGGCTACCTCCTCGTACAGGCGGTCGAGGGGGTAGCCTATGATTCCCCCAGCGGTGGCACATCCTCTTCAAACTCATGACCGCAGTTTGGGCAGCGTGTCACGATGCGCTGCATTTCCACGTCATTGATGCGCCGGTAGAAATCCTGTAAAAAATTCAGATCGGCAGCGAACATGTTCTCAACTACGTTCGGCGTGATGTTTGTCAGTGAGCCTAACTGGGTGATGACCCGCGATAGCAGAATCACCACCAGGTAAGCGTCGTTGGCGCGCACACGCGGGTCGCGCAGCGGCACAATTTCGTCCAGCGCCGTTGCTAGTCGCATCGTGCCTTCCCGGTGCAAGATGCCGTTTTCGTCGGCGAAACCCTTTGGCAGAATGAATGAAAATTCGGTTTGAATCACCATGCGCGCTCGACCCCTTCGCCGTTTTATTTCACCCGCGTCAGGCCTTCATGGGTGATGACCAGTTCTTACAGCCAGAAAGCATTGGAGTCAGACTGTAACTGTGGGCCGGTCACTTTTACCGGCCATGCCCGCTCCATATCCCACCGCGCCACTTCCTGAAAAGCCTGGTCGAACATCACGATAGAGCCATTGTGGCGGGCCTTCTCCATATCACCATCTTCGACCTGTTTGCGCCACTTCCAGATGTCCTGGTTGTCGGTGATGCCGCGCTTCAGGGTGATATCCTGCCATTTCATCCGGCCCGGAATCTTCTGCACAACCTCGTGGCCTTTTTCATCGACCACCTTGTGTTCAATGATCTCATGCTCCGAACCTAGTCCGCCGCACTCGGTGAAGTAGCCGGTCACGACTCCCTGAATTTCAATCGCATAATGAAACCCAACTAACGGATCACTTTTACGTGCTGGCATTATGCCCTCCTCAAACTATCGTCTTGTCTGATGATGGTTGCCATCTTTTAACTGCAAAAGATGGCTTCTGAGCTTGCTTATTTTTATCCCCTGGCTATGGCAGAAGGGCAGGGGAATTACTCTCCTGCATCCGGGCCAGCCCACTGGCTGACGCGGAAGATCACAAATTCGGCTGGCTTCACCGGCGCAAGGCCGATTTCAATCACCAGTTGGCCCAGATCACGGATTTCCGGCGGGTTGGTTTCGGCGTCACACTTGACATAAAAGGCCTGCTCCGGCGTGTCCCCAAACAGCGCTCCACTGCGCCATACCACCTTCAGGAACGAAGTCACATCGCGTCGCACTCGCGCCCACAGATTCGGGTCATTCGGCTCAAATACCACCCACTGCGTGCCGCGTTCGATGCTGTCCTCAATCATGCTGAACAGTCGGCGTACATTGATATAGCGCCATGAAGCATTGCTCGACAGTGTACGTGCGCCCCACACACGGATGCCCCGTCCGGGGAAAGCACGTATGCAGTTGATGCCCACCGGGTTTAACCGATCCTGCTCACCTTTAGTCACCTGCACTTCTAGCCCGATTGCCGCCCGCACCACTTCGTTCGCTGGCGCTTTGTGGACGCCGCGTTCATTGTCGTTCCGCGCATAAATCCCGGCCACATGACCCGACGGTGGGATCAGCCGCGAAACGGACTTGCCATTACTGCTGATCTGGTTCGGCACTTCAACCCAGGGGTAATACAAACCTGCCCGCGTCGAGTCGTAGCCGACGGTTTCCCGCCATTTGAAAATTTCTTCCGGCATCATGCCCGGTGGCGCGTCCAGAATGGCGAAGCAGTATTTGATCTTCTCGCAGTAGTCAATGATGGTCTGTTGCACACCCTGCACGAATTTCTGGTGTGCCTCGTTTTTCTGATAATTCGCCATCAGATCAGGTACACAGATCATCGTGATGTCGTCATACTGCTCCAGCCCTTCCACACCTTTGCGCTCCGCCAGGCTGCCCCGGTAGTCCTGAAGTGTGACGGTCTTGCTGGCTGTTTTTCCGCTGGTGGCCGCGCTTGGCAGGGCGTAGCTGCCAACGGCGGGCAGCATCTTTGCTTTGCTGACCACCTTGACGCTCACGGTTGTCGAAGTTGCCACCATCTTTTCGACGCCCCGTTCGCCCTTGTCAGTCGTCAGATTCGGGTACGTTTCCGCTTCCTTGCCATCCACAGTCACTACCAGCGTGAAGGTTCCTTCAGGGTTGCTGTCGGGCTTGATCTGCACTTCTACCGGTGTGCTGGTTGCCAGTCCCGCTTTGGGCGAGATTTCCAGCAGCGGCACAGTCGCATCCTCTGCTGCATAGATTGTCAGCTTGCCCGCCGCGCTCCCGGCGGAGACTGCCGCTGCGCCATCCTCAGTGCCGAGCGTCTTCAGGCTGACGATGTAGCAACGTCCGCCGCCATTGGCAAAATAGCCATATACCGCGTCCGGCAGATACGCCCCCTCAAAGAACTTGCCGAACTTCTGCTCATACTGTGACCAGTTGGTAACGGCGGTTGGCTTACCAATCAAATCCTGATCGCTGCTGAACAGCCGGTTCTCCCGCTCGCCGATCAGTTTGGCATCGCGGCTCTTTTTGAGCTGCTGTTCCAGCGTCAGGCTGGAGGCGAACTCGGTGTAGCCCACGAATGCCGCCACCGCTGTGCCAACGGCTTCAATGGGCTTGGTGCCACGATCTACTTCCTCCATGTAGACCCCAGGGGACTGATAGGTTGGTGACATTTTTCGCTCCTCGTCTAATCAACTCATTTCGTGATGCATTTGTGTTGTAGGAATGGAATGTTGGTTCCATTGCTCTCTGATCTTCTATTGTTTAATGCTGGTTCATCGTTGAATATCGTCTTCTTCGTCTGTTTGTCGTTTGCCGCGCAGTCGCAAGTCCACATCGTCTGGCGCATCCAGTTTTGACTGGTAACCTGTTTCATCGTCAGCCCGGTCAATGTTGCCCTTAAATCGATCCGGCCTGCGCGATTGCCCGATTTCGACACGGCCTTCCATGACAAATGGATAATCTTCCGGTTCGTAAATTTCCGGGTCGAGTGCCAGTGTCGCCGTCACGGTGAAGCCAGGGCGCAGCTCATTAGCCAGGACGCTCCATAAATCCGTCATGCTCGGCGCGAGTTCGCCGTTCTGCGCCACTTCGAGCGGTATCTGGAACGGCTGTCGCTGTACCGCGCCTTCGCACATGTCCGGGTCGAGGCTCGTCTGGGCGCATAACCCCGCCAAAACCCGCCAGAGTAGTTGATGTTCATCCTCAATTCGCCGCGTCCATACCGTCACCAGATAGCTCAGGTCAAATCGCTTGGGGACAAGCCGCCGCCGTCCGCGCCCCCCTGGCATTTCTTCGCGCTCGATTACCATTTCCATACTGCGGAGTTTGGTGTTTTCGCGCAGGTCGAACAGCCAGCAGTTAATCGTCGGACGGCTCAACGTCGCTGCCCATTCACTCGTTGGTTGCTCGAAAGCGATGTCGATGTCGCTCTTGTTTAGCTTACCGAGCCTGTAAATCAGCTTTTCCAGCGTTTGGTCAAAATCGTAAATCATGCCCTTAACGCCTTGTTGAATAATGGAAATCATCTTCCAGCAGCCGCCCCATTTTTTGATGCTCCCGCCGGATGGCCTGCCGCAAATGAGCCATCGTGATCGTTCCACCATCTGCCGCCGCCAGGTAAGCTGATGCCAGCACCGCATTACGGATGTTGCCACCTGCCAGCGGATAGCGGTTCGCCAGTTCTTCCAGATTCACTTCCGCCGCTATGGGCGCTTCTGCTGGCAGGTGCGTTGCCCATATCTGGCGGCGATATGGTGTGTCGGGGAAGGGGAAGTCAATCAGAAAATCCAGCCGCCGTGTGAATGCTTCGTCAAGGTTTTGCCGTAGATTGGTCGCCATGATGGCGATGCCGTTGTACTGTTCAATCTGTTGCAGCAGGTAGGCGACTTCGATATTGGCATAGCGGTCATGGGCGTCTTTGACTTCCGAGCGTTTGCCGAACAGTGCGTCTGCCTCGTCGAACAGCAGAACCGCGTTGTTGGCGTCCGCCGCCTCAAAAATTTCGCGCAGATTTTTCTCGGTTTCGCCGATGTACTTGCTCACCACCGATGACAGATCAACCCGGTACAGCACCAGTCCTAGTTCGCGTGCGATAATCGACGCTGCCATCGTTTTTCCGGTTCCGCTTTCCCCGGCAAACAGTGCTTTTACGCCGTTGGTCGGCGCAATTTTTCGCCCAAAGCCCCATGCTTCCTGTACGATATGGGCGAAGCGGGCACGCGCGCATACTTCCTGAAGCTGGATAATGCGATCATCCGGTAAGATCAAATCATCCCAGTCATGTCGGGGCTGTATCCGCTGCGCCAGTTTGCCCAACTTCAGGCTCGATTGTGCCTGCGCTCCGGCATACAGGTCGCGTAAGGTGACAGTCACATCGCGCGAGGCCGCGTAATCCTCTGCTGACTGTACCGCTCGTGCGATTTGGCCCGCCGTCAGCCGGAATTTGCTTGCCAGTTCTTCTAATGCATCACCTGTAATATTCATGTCTGCTGTCTGCATTTCCCAGCAGCGCAGTTGAGCAGTATAGGGCAGCGCCTTGAGCTGATGGCGGATAAGCCGCCGTGTTCGCTGGTTGTCACTCGGTTCCCACGCTTCCAGCCCGCTCATAAATACTGGCCCTTCATAAGCCAGCAGCGCCCGCCACAAATCAGGCTCTGCTTCCCGGTTCTCGTCCAACGCGCCTTCCCAGCCTTCCAGCAAAATGCCTGCTTGCGCCAACCGCGCCTCACGTAACGCCAGTTGCCACGCCAGTTCGAAAGGAATTTGCAGCCCCTTCAATCGCCGCAGATCAACCCGCGCCAGCCTTTTGCTCAACTGAGCGCATATCGTTGTAGCTATCTCCTGCTGTCCTGCGCCATCTGCTCCTTGCAGGTAAATCATCGGCGCATCATCAGCAATAACGGGCAGTTCAAAAAGTTCCGCCATGTCGCTGACAGTTGGCTCGAATGTCAGCGTACCCTCCAACCGCACGTCTGCTGCCGTCCGGCCCAGTAGGTGCCCCACGATTCGCGTATCTGCTTTAAGCTGGTAGGCCAGGAAAACCGGTTCGCGCTGCTGCGGGTCTGGTAGGCAGCTAATCAGATGATGTTCCCGCAGTGGTCTTTCTGGCGCTGCTAGCCTTTCCCATACTACATAGCGACTTTCCGCGTCATCGCCGAGCAGATTCATCACCAGATTCACCGTAGGTCGTCGCTGTGAAACATCGTCCTGCAAGAAGGCGAACAGCCGCTCATAGCGTCGGTCCAGTTCCGCCGCCACGCAAATCAGCAGAATGTCGCTATCCAGGGGTGTTAAATTGAAAGTTTGGGCGAGTTCGACGAATGGGGAGTCGTCGATTACAGTAGGGGAGGGGAGTGTCGTTGCTTTAGCGAACGGACCATCCATTGGATGATAACTTAACAGTGTTTCTACTTCGTCATCACTGATGACCAGCCCACGCAGCGCGTCCGTTGGGTGATCCCCGGCCTGTTTCGCGCGCTCCACCGCCGCCCGAACCGTTTGGTCAAGCTGTGCCAGTGTGGACTGTAGGTATTGCAGGCTGTTCAGTTCCATCCCGCCCCCTATACGAATTTCATAAATTCAGTATAGTGAGGAATTGTAAAGAATGTCAACTTTTTAAAGATTTGAATATTTTAACCGATGTAAAAGCTTGTATAAATTGACAGGTCTTTCAATCATTGTTATGCTACGATTAATTGAGAAAAGCTAAACAGTGAGGATGAAGCTAAATGGGAGCAAAAGAATTGGCCAATGCGCGGATTGCCGTCACCCGGACGACCCACCAGCGCCTGCGTGATTTTTCGCACGGCCTGGGTGTCAGCCAGGATGATGCTATTAGCTTTCTGCTTGATCTGGTGATGAAACAGTCAGAAGATGAACTGTTGGCGGGTCGCCGTTTGCGGAAAAAACTGGCTGCTGCCGAAGCTGCCGAGTCAGATGAAGTTGCTGCTGTAGGCTAACTCCCCTTTACAAGTTTTCACCCTTTGTTGACAATTTATCAGGGCGCAAACGGGTGCGCCCTGATAGCCTGATTTTTTGCCCCCGTCAATCGCAATAACCTGCCCGGTAATCCACCCCGCATAATCCGAAGCGAAAAACAACACGCCGTGCGCGATGTCCTCCGCTGTCCCCAGGCGTTTCAGAGCGATGCTGTTGACTAGCGCGGTTTGTCCTTCCGCCCCATAGGACTCCCACTGGCGTTCTGTCGTCGGGTTAGCGCGCACAACTCCTGGCGCGATGCAGTTCACGGTGATGTTCCACGCGCCCAATTCGTGACCGAGTTGCCGCGTTAACCCGATCAGTGCTGCTTTTGCTGAAGCATATGCCTGGATACCCGTCAGGCTGATTCCCAATCCAGCCCCGCTCGAAATATTGATGATGTGTCCGCTTCGTGCTGCCTTCATTCCCGGCGCAACCGCCTGCGAAAAATAAAATGCGCCACTCGTATTCACCGCGAAAATGGCGTTCCAGTCTCCCGCTGTCACCATTTCTAAAGGTTGCCCAGTCTGCCCCAGCACCCCGCCCGCGTTATTCACCAGAATATCGATTTGGCCGTCGCCCGCCGCCTCGGCCACGAAATTTTTAACTGCTGCCGGGTCGCTCACATCGACCTGTCGCACTTCACATTGGCCGCCGCTTTCAACGCACAAACGTCGGGTTGCTGCCAGTTCAGGTTCTAGAATGTCGCACGCCCACACACTTGCGCCCCGTGCTGCGAAGGCCATGCTGATTGCCCGCCCGAAGCCATGTGCCGCCCCTGTCACAATCACGCGCTTACCTGGAAATTCAATTCGCATGATGAATTACCAGCCTTCCGTGAACAGCGCCCGCGTTTCTTCAACGGCTACCAGCCACAGCGCCAGCACATCTGCATCAGGTCGCTCGAAATACCCGCCGAAATTGCCTTCACCCAACACCTCCCGTACTTCTGCTGGACTGAGCATCCCCAGTCTTGTGCTGTCTGCCATCGGCTTTTTTTCCTGCGGCTGTTGCACTCCCGCCAGCCGTGTCCAGGGGAAGTTTTCCATCCACGAAGCGTGAGAGCTGTCCGGGTCAATTGCCTGCACTTTCGCCCAGGTTTTCGGCGCGTTCCACCAGTTATGGAATTTCACTTTGACGCCGGGGTTATCCGCTCCCCATTCCCGTACCAGTCCCATCACTGGGCTGTTCCCACCGTGTCCATTCACGATCACGATGCGCCGGAATCCGCTCTCGTTCAGGCTGTCGAGGATGTCCCGTACCAGCCTGATATACGTGTCCATTCCCACTGTCACCGTCCCTGGATAGGCTCGAAAATACGGTGTTAGCCCGTAAGACACCACTGGGAACACCGGGACTTTTAAGGGTTCTGCTGCCTCCAGTGCGATCCGTTCTGCCAGAATGCTGTCCGTGCTGAGACTGAGATAAGCGTGCTGCTCGGTACAGCCTAACGGCAGCGCGCACCGGTCATCCCCTTTCAGGTAATTTTCCACCTGCATCCAGTTCATATCGCTGACTCGCATCACCTTCTCCTTATGCCTTTGTTTGAAAATCCACAGTTCGCCAATTACAATCCCAATTGCGCTCCTCATTATTTCTATATTGACTCGGAGGTTCGAAATGAACCATAAGCTGTTCATTGTCCCCGTTTTGCTTCTGCTCGTGCTGCTGGCTGTTATGCCTGCCGCTGGTCAGGAACTTATCTCGCTCGCCGCGCCTGACTGCGACTATGGTGGCAATATGAAAGCCATCGAAGCGCTTGATCGGCTGACGCTTCGTATCACCCTCTGCAATCCTGACCCGGCTTTTCCCTCCAAAGCTGCTCATCTGGTCATGGGTATCCATCCATCGGAACATTTGCGGGAGACGGGGGGCGGTGGCGAAGCGCTCACACGTAATCCGGTAGGGACGGGCCCTTACAGGCTGGAGCGCTGGGATCAGGGGAATGAACTGGTGTTGACGCGCAATGATGATTATTGGGCTGCTAAGGCGGTTGAACCAACGGTTGTTTTTCGCTGGAATTCCGAAGCCGTCGCCCGCCTGATCGAACTACAGGCTGGCACGATTGACGGTATGGATAATCCGGCTGAGGGTGATTTTCCGGTTGTCCAGTCTGATCCTGGTTTGCAGTTTATCCCGCGTCCTGCTGTGACAGGTGTATATGTTGGGCTGAATAATCTCTTTCCGCCCTTCGATGATGTCCGTGTGCGTCAGGCGGTGGCCTATGCCCTTGATCGCCAGCGGTTGGTCGAAAACTATTACCCGCCGGGGTCAGAAGTGGCGCGGGGTTTTGTCCCGCCTATTATCTTTGGCAGCACACCAGATGTTGAACCGCTCCCCTATGACCCGGACAAAGCCCGTCAGTTGCTTGCCGAGGCTGCCGCTGATCTCGGCTTTGAACTGCCCATTAAAACCACCATTAACTACCGCGATGTTGTCCGCGCCTACTTGCCCACGCCCGGCATCATTGCTCAGGATATTCAGGCACAACTTGCCGAAGTAGGCATTGAGGTCGAAATTCAGGTTATTGAATCCGGCACTTTTATTCCCGCCGTTCTGGATGGTCAGTACCCGCTCTTTTTGCTCGGCTGGACTGCCGACTACATGGATGCTGGTAACTTTCTCGATTTTCTCTTTAACCCCAACAGCCGTACTTTCGGCGATCAGTATCCTGAAATTATTGACCCGCTGCTGGAGGCCGGGCGAGTTTTTGATCCTGATGCACGTCTGGAACTTTTCCGGCAGGTCAATACCGCTGTTCGTGATCTTGCCCCAATGGTGCCATTCGCGCATGGCGCATCCGGCGTGGTCTTTAACGCCCGCATCATCAACGCCAATACCAGCCCGCTTGACGGTAACGAAAATTTTTCCGTGATGGAAGACCCCGACGACGACAATATTGTCTGGATGCAGGGCGCAGAACCGGTCAATCTCTACTGCAACGACGAGTCGGACGGTGAATCGTTTCGCGGCTGTCATCAGATTCAGGAATCGCTGCTCGATTTTGCCATTGGTTCAACCGAGATTGTCCCCGGTCTGGCCGAAACCTATGAGGTCAGCGAAGATGGCACGGTCTGGACATTTACGCTGCGGGATGGTGTCAAATTCCATGATGGTTCTGATCTGGATGCCAGCGATGCCGCGCTCTCATGGATTGTGATGTGGGATGCCGCCAACCCGCTTCACGTTGGCAGCACCGGTCAGTTCGCTTACTGGCAGACTTTCTTCCAGGGTTTTCTTAACCCACCGCCTGCTGCCAGCTAGTCAGCATTGTTTATCGAAAGAAGTGGCTCCTGCTCTCCCCTCATAGGCATCAGGTTAACGCCCAGAAAAACGATGCGGTTTCAGGGGAATTTTCTCCCCTTCCTCGTTCACGGGGAAGGGGTTGGGGGATGGGGTAAAAGCCTTATCTTGAATCGATGAGGTAGTTTACTCCACCCCTTCCGGTGCGCGTTTGAGCGTCTTATCCGTAAACAGATCATTTTCATCCGTACTGCGCGTGCTGAATTCCGATACGACTGCGCCCTCTGGCCCACCCTGAAACCAGTGCCATGTCTCCGGGTAAATGGTGTACTGCTCCCCCGGACGCAGTACAATTTCATGCCATACGGTGTAGGTGTCTGCTCGTTTCGCCGGTGGCTTGGCCTTCGGATTTGGCGTCGGCTCACCGCTGACGTACAGATACACCTCGCCCCAGCGGCAGCGGAAGGTTTCCTCTTTTCCCGGCTCGCCGTTCACCGGTGGGTGGAAATGCTCCGGGCAGGTCTGCCCCGGCAGCAGCACCAGTTCCTTCGCGCAGCAGCGTTCCGTGTTGATATAGGTCACCAGCGCCAGCCCGGTTTCCTCAAATTCGCCCAATCCCAGGTCGGCAACCTCGATATTCGCCGTTTCCTCTGGTGTCAGCACGATTCCCGCCTTATCCAGATATTCCTTCGCTTTCTGCTGGTACGCCTTGTGCTGTTCTTTCGTCAATGCCATGTCTGCTCTCCTCAAATTCTGTCTGATTATCTGCTTTTCTCTTTATGTCCCATCTGCAAAATCTTCCAGATGACATCCTGCTACAGGTGTTCCCCTCTGGCTGATACGTTCGATCTCTCTTTTCACCTGCTCAATAGCTTCTTGACGATCAACGACACTGATTTGACAGGCGAAAGAAATTTGCTCGCCCGGTTGCAATATCTGTAAGCGATTATTCCGCCGCGCTGCATTTTGACCCTCTGGCAGGCAGTTGCCGGGTTCAATGCCGCATACATAAATGCCTTGTCGTGTATTTTTCCATTGGGTTAAATAGGGCAGGTTATCCGAATTCCAGTCAATCCGCATCCCAAAATCATCTTTGTACAGCATGGCGCTTGACCAGTGCTCGTACTGAAAAGGCTGGTGATAAAATACCTGCTCAGCATATCCCGCTGTCGCCCCATCATAATCCGCCCATCGTTCAAATCCCGGTTTCGCCGCGTCATCACGGGGATACACAGCTGCATGTGCTGTCACCAGTTGTGCGCCTTCCTGCACCACCGGAAAACCGGGGTTAATGTGATACAGCAGCATTAGCGGCGTCGGTTGGTCGCTCACATTGGTCACAGTATCGAGGATACGCAGCTTGGGTTCGCCCAGCCGTAGCGCATAGCGGCGGTGCAGCCGCAGTTGAGTTCCAAATAATGCGCTTTCTGAAACGCTGCCGGAAATCCAGGTCGAATAGCTTTTGTCCGTGTCCCAGGTTCCAGTATGGGTCTCTAAATCCCCCGCCCGCAAACGGCTGTACCGACCGTGCAAATCGCGCCACTCGCCTGTGATGTCATCGCGTTCCGGCGGCCCAGCATGTGTCAATCCACACGTCGTCAGTAACCCGCCGTTAAACTGCTGCAACCACGTCTCCCCGAAATCCGGCGGATGTGGCGATCCCTGGCTGATCCACGTCAGCGGAATCCCCTTGTAATGCGCCGTCCAGATGTCCAACCCTCGGTCTGGCAAAATCGTGAAGGTCAGACCGCTGCTGTTGTACGCCTCGATAATTCGCATCCCGTTCGGCAGCGTCGATTGCCGGAAGTCGATGAACTGCCGCATATCGACACTGTGCCGTTCTAGTTCCTCGCGCGTCCATCTTATCGGGTCAATCATGCCAGCTTCTCCCTCAAAATCGAAACAAATGTCATGACAAATGTTTCACCCGCCGCCTGTTTTTCCTGCTACACTGTTTCTGATGACACATCTATTTCTGTCTTTTACGCGGAACGATCTGTATGGCAATGTTGATTTTGTCTATCGTTCTGCGCTGTGCGCTGCTCCTATGGCAAAGATGGTGGCGGTAGACCCTTCTGCCACCATCGCCATCACCGCCTTAAATCAGCCGGAGAATAGCGGTAGAATGTCCAATAAAATGTTACTGCCATCAACGCCGCCGCCGCCAGAACCATAACAATAAACGTTGTAATGATAAAAATTCCCATAATCATTCTCATTATTGAGATAAATTGTAATTTTGTAGCTCCTGAAATTTCTGGATTGGTAGTCGTAACGTATAATTTTTTATGTGATACGCTTTACTTTCTGTTTTGACCTATCCCAATCGTTCCGCCCGCGTCGGCCATGCTGTTTCAAGCCGTAAAATTGTCTCCTCCCACGAAAGCACCCCGCTGATCGCGTCCGTCGCCTCCGCGCAGCACGCCCCGCAGGCGCACGCTGCCCGCAAACACGCTACTGGCCCGAATCCACGCAGCCACGCCGCTAGAAATCCAGCATAAGCTGCATCTCCCGCGCCCGTTGTCCCAACTACCTCTACCTGAAACGCAGGTTGCCACAGCTCCATATTTTCCCACCCCGGCCAGGGATTATGCGGCCCCGTCTTCAGGTACATCCCCATTTCGCCTAATTTAAACCCGGCTGCTGTCACGCCCATTTCCAGCAGTTCGTCCGCCAGCCTGCTCAGATACTCCTGCGTCAGGTGGCTCAGAATATCCCCGTGCCATGCCTCATAATCTTTCCGCCGCAGCATGTACAGCGCTTCTTCAATGCTCGGCAGAAAAATATCGACACAGGGCAGGCAGTTCATCAGGATTTTGCGCCAGTCCGCTCGACCGCTCCGCGTCGGATCAGGCAGGGCTGTATCAAGTGAAGTGATCGCCCCCACTTCGCGCGCCCGCTGGAAAATCGCCGTGAGTTCTGCGCCGTCGTCTGCATACATCCGTGCCAGCACCGACGGATACCCCAGATGGAAGATGCGCGCCTGCTCAATCAGCTCAAAATCCAGATCAGCGATACCGAAATTGACATTGGTTCCGGGGGAATACAAAAATGAGCGGTCACGCCCCGGTGGGGAAATAACAATAGTATACGAGCTGGATTTTCCCGGCAGAATGCGGAGTGTTTCGGTCAGGTGTTCATCGCGCCCTCGCAGGAATTCCACGATGCCCCGGCCCATCAGATCATCACCGACGTTTGCCATCAGGCGTACATTTACGCCCAGTTGGTGAAGCGCCAGCCCGGTGTTGGAAACCGCGCCTCCCGTAGAAAATTGTGCCGAGCCAATCTCGTGGAGTCGCCCCGGTATTGCCAGCGCCTCAAATGTCAGATTACTCAAATCGGGAATCAGGTCTAAACACAAATGTCCGCAAACAACAACGTCTATGTCTTTCATGAAATTTCTATTTCGATGCCAGCCGATTTGTTGCTGCTTATTATAGCGAGGTAGGAAGGGAAGGCAATCAGTCCGGCATACTTGCATAAACCGTGTTATAGTGACGAATATGAAAAGTGGCAGGAGGAGAAAGCTATGCGTGTTCGATTTTGGATGCCGCCGTTAGTGCTGGTCATGGGTTTTGCTGCCTGGTTTTTGCTCGCTCCCGCGCCAGTTGCTTCGCAGGTTGAAGATGCGACTTGTCTGCCAATCGTCGAACAGATTTTGACTCAGACAGGCGAAAATTGTGATGGACTGGGTCGCAATACGGTCTGCTACGGCTATAATCGTCTGGATGCTACTTTTTCTGGCGAAGTGGCCGAAGATTTCTTCTCCCAACCGGCTGATCTGGCCGATTTGACGAATCTTTCGACCATCAGTACCGCCCCTTTGAGTGAAACAGAAGATCAATGGGGTGTCGCGGTCATGCGCGCCCAGGCCAATATTCCCAATACCCTTCCCGGCCAGAATGTTGTCTTTATCCTTTTTGGTGATATGCAGCTTGAAAATGCCGTTGCGCCGGAAGACGTGTTTCAGGGTGCTGCCGAACCTATCAGTGTTTTTCCCCGTTCTTCATCCAATGTTCGCAGCCGGCCCACTACTCGCTCTAACGTGGTCACGGCGGTTCCCGGCGGCGCAGAACTGCTGGCAGATGCAGTGAGTGAAGATCGCCAGTGGTTTCGTGTTTCCGTTAGTGATGATGAAAGTGGCTGGATTAACGCCGCTATCGTCACTGCACCGGCAGATGCAGTCGATACACTCCCGGTTCTGACAGGCGAAAGCTTCACACCTATGCAGGCTTTTTACCTCTCAAGCGGCGCAAATGATCTGTCCTGTAACCAGGCGCCACCACTTTTGGTGGTTCAGGGGCCGGAAGGTATCACGGTTGAACTAACGATCAATGGCGTTGATGTGCGCCTTTCCTCGACGATGGCGGTTCGGCTGCTGTCACCCAGTTCCATGCAGATTATCGCTGTCAGTGGTTCGCTCACGGTCGATGACGTCCGAGTGCCTGTCGGTTATAAAATTGACGCGCCTTTGACGGGTGATGGCCGCGAGCAGGATGGCGAAGTTGGTGGTGTGCGCGGGTTATCACGCACTGAATTGAATGAGTTGGCTGCGCTCGAACTCATCCCGGCTAACCTGCTCAATTACCCCATCAATTTGACCCCTCCACAGCCGATTAACACCCCTGCGCCCGCTGTCACACAGCAGCCTGGTACAAGCAGTAGCGACCCTGCGCCCGCGGCCTGCGGCGGCCTCCGTGCCACCTCGCCACTTGATGCCTGGGCACCACGTTCTACCACCTTCTACTGGGACCCGGCCCCTGGCGCAACCAGCTATCGCTTGAATATCGTCGGTCTTGGCCCGATTGAAGTCACCAGTACCAATGCAACCCTTGATTTACTGGGGCAGGGTGGAAATGATTTGCTCACCAGGAGCCTGGAAGAGGTTGCCAATGGGCAGATTAACTGAACATCACCAACAGTGACCATCCCACGCGATAAAAGTATTCGTCCCTGCCCGGCTTCAGGTAGCTGCAAGTAGCCCCATACGGTGAACCTGAGCGATGCTCACCCAAATCTCACAGCGCTGGCTGTGGTGAGCATCGCTCTCTCGCCCCTCATTTTCCAGCCTGCTCGTTTCGCTCCGCACGAACCCTATCGTGCGGGGTTGCTGGTTGTGCTGGTTATCGCCGCGTTCGGTTGTTTGAATAGTTTTCGTCTGCATTCTTCATCTTCTGCTCGTCCGCTGCTTATTACTGTCCTCGTCTGGTGTTTTGTTCTTTTACTTTCGACTGTTTTTTCGCTCAGCCCCTCCCGTGCCTTGTTTGGTGATTTTGTCAGACACATGGGTCTGCTAACCCATCTTGCGCTCGTGGCCTTCACTTTGCTGCTGGTGCAGTTAGTCGATGGCTTTTCGCTCTGGCGCTGGTTCTGGCTTGTCGGCGTCGTGGTTTCGATCTATGTGATTTTGCAGTATCTTGGGCTGATCGCTTCTGGCCTAAATCCCGCTCGCCCGGATGGCCCATTAGGGTTATCAGTATTCACGGCTGGCTGGCTGGCGCTGGCGTGGTTATGGTCAGCAGTAGGTGTGATAAATGGGTCGTTTTCGTGGCAGCGGCGGCTTATCTGGTATGCTGGACTTTCCTTGATGATTCTGGCAATCATCCTCACTGGTTCACGAGGCGCTTTTCTGTCATGGCTGGGCGGTGTCTGGGTGATGGTGCTGGTTTGGGCGGCCAGGAAAGCCAATCGACGGCTGGCATTGGGGCTTTTGATTTCAACACTTGTATTAGGTGCTGGGCTGTTTGCCCTGACTCGTAGCGATATTTCAGCTAACCTGCCACTCCTGAGTCGTTTCAGCTTTACCAGAGACGAAGTGACATCAAATTTTCGTGCCATTGTCTGGAGCGAATCGCTGCGGTTAGCGCATCATCCCCCACTCTACATGACGATTGGCGGTCAGCCAGATCCATTTCATGGGTGGCGGCCACTGATAGGCTATGGGCCGGAGTCATTTGAAACTTTTTTTCGTCCTGCTGTCGGTGTTTCTATCACCAGCATCATTGATCGCCCGATTGACCGCGCCCACAACGACTGGTTCGACACTTTTGTGGTGGCAGGGTGGTTAGGCTTGCTGTCGCGGTTGGCTTTATGGACATCCATATGGTGGGTAGCCTTGCGGCGGTTGGGTTTATATCGGCATGCTGCCTTGATTTTGCCTGGTATTGGTATTGTGATGGGTGGACTGCTTGCTGGGGAGTCCTGGGTTGTCGCTCCGGCGGTGACCGCTGGTGCATTGGGTGGTTGTTGGCTCTGGCTGCTGTGGGCTGCATTTCATCACTCTGCGTTCAAAAACTGGCCTGCAATTGACCTTCCAGCATTGGTTGCACTCACTTTGACAACTGCTCACATTATCGAGTTGCAGTTCAGCTTTACCACAGTAGCGACGGGCTTGCCTTTCTGGATGGCGATTGGCTTGCTGCTCACTCCTGCACAAGAATCTGTTCAGAATAAATCACAACCGCAGTCCAATGCTTTAGTGTGGGCATGGGCGACATTCGCTTCCGCTTTCCTCATCCGTTCGCTGATGGGGCAGGGCGTGCTGCCTGTAATGATTTTGCTGTTAACCATCGGACTGATCGCCTGCTTGTTTGTACGACCGCGATGTCAGGACTTAATATTCTATGGTGCCGCTATTGTATGGGGCATAGCAGGTGGACATATTGCGACTTGGCCTGAACTTGCTGCGTTTTGGGATGTTGTGACGGTTATTATGGCGCTGATTTTGCTTGGCTTTCGCTGGCCGTTAGCGTGGTACCGGCTCCGGTCACTCGTGGCGATTGCGTTCTTGCTGCTGGCGCTGCTCTGGTGGGGCCGCCAAACTGCCGCATTCATTTATGCAGATGCCCCGCAGTCTTCAGATTATGTCCGCGATTTGCAGACCGCAGTGCAGTACGTTCCCTGGGATGATTATTTGCGTTCACTGGCTGGCAGCGCTGCCATTTTTGAAAGCCTGCGCATAGATGCTGATCGCAGTTATTGGCGCAGTAAGGCTTGGAATGAACTTCAGATAGCCGCTTTACTCAATCCCTATGATGCGCTGCTGGCATGGCGTCTGGCGTTGTTCGCCGCTCAATCCGGCGACATCAATACTGCTGACAATTATTATGCCGCTGCCGTTGGGCTGTGGCCGGTGAATGCTGATCTCTGGCGGGATTGGGCTAACTTTTCACTCTACCAGTTGGATGATGTCCAAGCTGCCTATATCCAGGCACAGCGCGCAGTTTACCTGAGCGGCGGTAATCCAAATGCGCTTGATTTGCTCAACCGTATCTCGCTGCGTTTGCGCTTTTCACCTTGAAGGGAGCAGGGGCGCACAAGGGTGCGCCCGATTTATTTATGGCGATTTTTTTACTTGACGTCGTGCCAGGCAGTCAGGACTTCGCTTTGACCTGCTTTCATCGCCCGCAGCAGCGCATCCTGATCAACTGGAATGGAATAAATCCGCACGCCTGTTGCGTTGGTAATCGCATTGCAGATGGCTGGTGTTGTGTTAATTGATGGGATTTCGCCCACGCCTTTTGCGCCGTAAGGCCCTTCACTGGCGCGATGTTCGACCAGATGCGAAATGATTTCAGGGGTGTGTTTGATGCTCGGCATTTTATAGCGAGACAGCAACCGCGTCCAGGGGACACCATCCTCGATGATGAATGCTTCCGATAGGCAGTTGCCCATCGCCATGATGATGCCGCCTTCGATCTGCCCTTGCAGCATCAGCGGATTGATTGCCCGCCCAATATCAGTGCTGGAAAGAATCTTCAGCACATGGACTTCCCCGGTATCTAGATCAACTTCTACCAGCGCTGCCTGGGTCGCATAACTGAAGGCGAAGTGCATGTCGCCCCCGCTGCCGAGCGGTTGTGTTTTCGGCGCATGGTATTCATGTTTTGTGCGTGGTGAAAGCCCATTGCCTTTCATCCACTGCACCACCTTGCCAAGTTCGACTGAATCACCATTGTGTCGCAGCAAACCCTCTTCATAGCGGATGCTCTCTGGCGGCACATCCAGCATCTCTGCTGCCGATTGTGTGATTGCCACCTTTAGTGCGCCCGCCGCCAGTCGCGCCGCGTTCCCCGTCATGAATGTCTGCCGGGAAGCTGTTGTTGGCCCGCCGTTGGGGGTCAGATCGGTGTCGCACAGCAGCACCTTCACGCGCTCATAAGGCAAGCTCATTTCTTCAGCCGCGCACTGGGCTACAACATGTGCGATGCCCTGTCCCATATCGGCTGCGGCTGTTCGCACTTCAATTGTGCCGTCCTCGAAAGCTTCAACTTCCGCTTCCGATTTATCTGGTGCTCCGCCCCCCAGACCAGTATTTTTGTAGGCACAGGCGATGCCCCATCCATAAGCCTTATGTCCCTCTCGCCATGCCCATCGGAAACCGTGACCATTACCGCTACCCTGCATATCGGCTTTTACATCGTCAATGGTTTCGATCAATCCCACTGACTCGCGCAAAAGCTGACCGGTGGCCGTCGTCACACCGACAGTTTGCGCGTTCATTCGCCGGAACTCCACCGGGTCGATGCCCAGTTTTTCCGCCAGCATATCCATATTTTGCTCACCTGCGAACGCCGATTGGGTAACACAAAAGCCGCGAAACGCGCCCGATGGCACATTGTTCGTATACATCGCGTAGCAGTCAATTCTCGCATTCGGTACATTGTATGGCCCGGTGGCGTGGGTGGTCGCCCGCGTCATCACCTTGTCCGACAGCGATGCATACGCCCCACCATCGCCGTAGAGTTCGGCCTGAACGGCAATCAGTTTACCATCTCTGGTCGCCCCGGATTTAATGCGAAAGATCGTTGAGTGGCGCGTGGGATGAAAACTCAGCGATTCATGACGTGAATAAAGAATATTTACAGGCTTGCATGTGACAGTTGCCAGCATTGCCACATGAATTTGCCCGGCAATATCTTCCTTCCCGCCGAAGCCGCCGCCAATCAGGGTGCCGATAACGCGCACCCGTTCTTCCGGAAGCTTCATCGCCAGCGCTAGTTGGTTGCGATCCTGATAAGGGATTTGCGACCCTACATAAACGGTCAGCTTTTCGTGGCCCGGATAGCCATCTGGTACACCAATCGCGCATTCTGGCTCCAGAAAAGCATGTTCCGTAGTGGGCGTTTTGTATTCATGCTCAACGATCACATCGGCCTGTGCAAAGCCCTGTTCGATGTCACCATGCCGCACCTTGATGTGTTTTAACAAATTGCCTGTTGGGTGGTTGGGATGCAAAAGCGGTGCTTCCGTTGAGTGTGCATACACCGGGTCAGCCACGACTGGCAGCGGCTCGTAATCCACCTCGATCAGCTTTAAGGCTTCGTCGGCGAGATCCTGCGTATCTGCCGCGATAATTGCCACTGCATCGCCCACATAGCGCACCACATCATGGCACAGCACCGGCCAGTCCCGGTACACCAGCCCATGTAAATTCTCGCCGGGAACATCCTCGTGTGTCAGCACCGCCTGAACACCAGGCAGTGCTTTCGCTTTTTTCGTGTTGATATTGATGATACGCGCATGAGGGTAGGGAGAACGCAGTGTCCGCGCGAACAGCATGTCTGGAAAGGTATAGTCGTCAGTATATTTTGCCTGTCCGGTGACTTTTTCATGCACTTCGATCGGCGGCACCGAAACGCTGATGGCGTTCATCGGCTCATCCACTGCGGGGTCATTAACCGGAAGTGGTTCGTCGCCACGTTTTTCCCGCGCTGCGGATTGAATTGCCTGTATTACGCTGGTGTAACCGGTGCAGCGGCAGTAAGTATCTTTCAGTGCCACTTTAATGTCATGTTCGGTTGGATCAGGGTTTTCGTCGATCAAGGCTGCTGCTGTCATCATCAATCCGGGCGTGCAGAAGCCACACTGTACCGCGCCATGCCGGATGAACTGGTGTTGAATCGGGTGTAGTTGTTCGCCTTGTGCCAGTCCTTCAACTGTCGTTACGCTGCGTCCCTGTGCCCGGAAGGCTGGGTAAACGCACGAGTCCACTGGCACCCCGTCCACCTGCACCGTACAGATGCCACATTCCGCTTCTTCACAGCCAATCTTTGTTCCGGTCAGCCCCAGATCAAGCCGCAAAAACTGCGCCAGCGTCTGCGATTCGGGAATATCCAGCGCATAATTTTTTCCATTTACGGTCATTTCAATAGCGGTCATTATTTACTACCTCTCACACACCAACCCCTTCCGGGGTGGACTTACCGGTTTGCGCTCGTTCAACTGCCAAAGTCAGTGTCCGCCGCAGCAGCACACCAATCATTTCCAGCCGGTAGTCCGCCGTTGCCCGATATTTGCTCGTGCGCGGGCGCAGTTTGCTTTGCGCGAAGGCCGCCGCTGTTTCAATTGTTGCCTGTGAAGCGGGTTTGCCCTGCAACATTGCCTCGACTTCACTTGCTCGCTGCGGCGTTGGGCCAATCGGAGCGACACAAATTTGCGCCAGTTCAAAAGCGTCGAGCGAGGAGGTGAGTTTAATCGAAACCGCGCACCCTAGAATCGGCAGTGCTACACCTTGTGGTCGCATGATACGCTTGAAAGCGGTTGCTTCCCGCCCCCCACGCCCCCTTAAGCGGAAACGCAGCAGCAGATCACGTGTTGAGTCAAGCAGCGATTGTCCCGGCCCTAAATACAATTCCTGAATCGGCAGCCAGCGTCTTTCCCCTTGGTGGATGACTTCTGCTTCGGCATCCAGTGCTACCAGCGATACAGTGCCATCTCCAGCAGGTAGGGCATGTGCCACATTGCCACCCAGTGTTGCCACATTTCGCACCTGCGGCCCACCGACGACACCACAGCTTTCCACCAGGCAGGTCGCGTTAGCTGTCACCAGTGGTGATTTGACGATTTGTGCGTGGGTTACGCCTGCGCCAATCAGCACATGATCGCCCTCAGCTTTAATGCCGCCCATCTCCGGGATGCGTGTAATGTCGATCAGTGCATCCTGTGGTTCGCCGTCTTCAGCTTTCATATCCACCAGCAAATCGGTTCCACCGGCGATAATGCGCGCCTTTCCCGCATACTGGCTCAATAAAGCTAACGTTTCTTCAATTGTTTTGGGTGTGTGATAAGAATTCCACAGTTTCATCGGTCTGACCTTTTGATTGTTGGTTCAGGTGAGACCACGAGGCACTTTTCGATGGGATGAATTCCCAGCGCCGCCCTCAGGGGCGACCTGTGGTGTATTTTTCTCTATTATACTGTGCTTGTGCTGATTTCTCCGCTTTCGATTCCGGCCATCATGGCGCCAATCAGTCGCACATCAAAATCGCTTCGCTCAATACTGCCGACAATGCGCCCTTCGTACATCACCAGAATGCGGTCAGAGAGCGCCAGTAGTTCGTCCAAATCTTCAGAGATTAGCAGAATGGCCGTGTCTTCTTCGCGTTCTGCCAGCAGGCGTTGGTGAATGTATTCCGATGCGCCAATGTCCACGCCGCGTGTTGGCTGTGCTGCGATTAATAGCTGGGGCTTTCGTCCTAATTCTCGTGCCAGAACCAGTTTTTGAATATTCCCGCCCGACAGGTTTTTGATCGGTGCGTCCAGCCCTGGGGTTTTGATATCATAGCTGTGGATAGCATCACTGCACGCTTTTGCAATTGCCCGAAAATTCATAAAAATGTGCTGTCTTGCATACGGCTGTCGGGCGTGGTCTTGCAGGACAAAATTTTCAGCGACGGTGAATTCTTTAACCACTCCATCCAGCATCCGTTCTTCCGGGATGTAAGCTACCCCCATCATCTGCATCTTAGCTGGTGATTGGCGAGTGGCATTTCGTCCTGCTATTTCAATACGCCCTTTGGTTATCGGGCGTAATCCGGCGATCACCTGTGCCAGTTCATGCTGGCCATTGCCTGATACTCCGGCAATGCCAACAATTTCACCACTATGAACACTCAGTGATACAGATTTGAGTCCTTCATCTCCCCGGTCACTCAATGCACTTACGTCGGTTAGCTTTAATCGCTCTGTTCCTGCTGCCTGTGCTTTAATCTGATATTCCAGAACAACCGGACGGCCAACCATCATTTCCGCCAGTTTCAACCGGGTAGCCTCGCTAGTGGGAATAGTGTTGATGCGCTGGCCGTCTCGCAGCACCGTCACCCTTTGGCTGATTGCCAGCACTTCATGCAGCTTGTGCGAAATAAAAATGAGGGCATGACCGTCTGTCGCCATTTGCTTCAGTATGCCAAAAAGGTCGTCCACTTCCTGTGGGGTCAATACTGCCGTAGGCTCGTCCAGAATGAGAAGCGCCGCGCCCCGGTAAATCGCCCGCAGGATTTCGACTCGCTGCTGCTCTCCAACCGCAAGCTGCCAGATCGGGGCATCCGATTTTACTTTCAGGTTATAGCGTTCAGATAGTTCGTTTATCTGTTGTGATACCCTGTCCAGATCAAGCATCACCCTGCGTGAAGACCGCATTCCCAGCGCGATATTTTCCGCCACTGTCAGGGATGGCACCAGCATAAAGTGTTGGTGAATCATGCCAATTCCCTGCTGGATGGCGTCATTCGGTGATCGTATTTTTGCCTCATTCCCATTCAGGAAAATCTGGCCCTCATCTGGTTGATACAGGCCATAGAGCATTTTCATCAGTGTGCTTTTGCCTGCGCCGTTCTCGCCCAGCAGCGCATGGATTTCACCAGAGCGCACCTCGAAATCGACATGGTTGACCGCCATAACGCCCGGAAACTGTTTGACAATTCCCTGCATTTGCAACTGCTGGATTTTACGATGTCCGGTTGGAAGTGTGTCACTCATATCTGAAATCCATCAGGCCGGAACAATGCCCTTCTTTATCGAGTCTGCAAATTATCTTACGGGGTAGGGGTAGAGTCGAAACTCTACCCCTTTGAGTATTTTGCTAACGAATTATGTCTCGATTACCAGACCACCATTAGCCAGGGTCAGGACAAACGATTCGCCGCCCAGAGTGCCTTCACCAATTTTTGCGATGATATCACTCAGCACGACTTCCCAGTGATACACCTGGAACAATTCGCCTGCTTCGCCCGCCAGTTCCGACTGACTGGATTGGGTACCGAACCATTTCGCCCCGCTTTCCTGCGCCACCGCGATAGCGCCTACCACCATCTGCGCCGAACCGGTCAGAACATCCGCACCGTTGGAGATGTGTGCCTGTGCGGCTTCTGTCGCCAGCGGTACATCGCTGAATGAGCCGATGTAAGTTACCAGCACTTCAACATCTGGCTTGGCGGCTTTCGCGCCTGCTACAAAGCCATCAACATAGGCTTTCGCATCGCCCACTTCAACCGGTCCAACCACGCCAATTACACCGGACTCACTGGTCAGCGCGGCGGCAGCACCATTCACAAATCCGCCTTCTTCAGCAGCAGCGGTGTATGCGAAAACATTATCCAGCCCGAAGGTGTTGACATCTGTACCCCAGGCGAATGAAACATCCGGGAATTCTGGCGCGAGTTCTTCCAGAATTGCTCCATACTGCGATCCGTGCGCGATGATGAGATCATACTCGCCTGATGCTGCCCACTCCCGGAGGGCTACTGCTGCATCGTCAACCACGAATGTGCCATCCTGGAAATCAAACTGGAAGGCATCTTCACCCATCTCCGCCTGAATTTTCAGCAGCGCATCATACATGCTCTGGCTGAAAGCCAGGTCGTTAGTGGCGCTCGGCGCGACTGCTGCCACCCTGAACACATCATCCTGTGCTTTTGCCATTGGCACAATGCCAACCAGCAGCACGGCGATAACCAACATCAGAACCATCAATCGATTCGTTTTCATACTTCTTTCCCTCTCTGAATTAAATAAAAGCTTACCCGCCCCGCTCAAACGGTTTCGTCAATGCCGTCGGCTTTTCCGTCTGTTTGGATGCGAATACCAGCGCAATGATAGTGATAATATAGGGTGCCATCACGGCAAACTCAGCCGGAATATCCAGCCCTATCGAACTGATTTGCAGTTGCAGCGCGTTCACAAAGCTGAACAGCATCGCTCCAACTAATACGCCAAAAGGTTTCCATCGCCCGAAATAGACCAGCGCCACTGCGATGAAGCCCAACCCTGACGTCAGATTTTGCTGAAAAACCTTCAGCAGCGCAATTGACAGGGATGCCCCGGCTAACCCCGCCATTACACCCGCCATCGTCACTGTGATGTATCGCACCCGCGTCACATTTACGCCCATCGCGTCGGCAGCTTCCGGGTTTTGCCCTACTGCCCGAACCATCAAGCCAAAGGGCGTCCGGTTGAGAATAAATGCCGCTATCGGCACCAGCGCAAATGCCACATATACCAGTACGTTATGGCTGAAGAATATTTCCCCAATGCCCAGGAATTGAATGTCAGATAGTCCGGGAATTCTCAGCCGTGTGAAACCTTCAACAGACTGCGGTGTCCCGATCAGCTTCTGAAATAGCAGTTCACTCATCCCTAGCCCGAACAGATAAATTCCAATTCCGCTAATCCCTTGTTCGGCTTTCAGCGTCACACTCACAAAGGCTGTGGCTAGTCCCAGCACCAGTCCTGTGAGCAGCGCAGCCAGCAAACCGAGCGGTGCACTCCCTGTACTGTAGGTGACATAAAAGGCGAAAAATGCTCCCATGAGCATGACACCGTCTGTACCCAGGTTTAACACCCCGCTCCGCTGGCTGAACGTTTCACCGAGCGAAGCGAAAATGTAGGGTGTTGCTAACCGGATAGCGGATGCGAATACACTGGCGGTGAAAATCTGCTCAATCATATTTGCTGCTCCAGTGTTGGGGCAGGCGTAGTGACAGGCGGTGAAGGCGTCACAGATGAAGCGCTTGCTTTCAGCCGCCGCTGCGCCCGCCGCCGTGAAAGGAGCTGGCTGCTCACCACAAAAACCACGATAATTCCGTTAATAGCAGTGATGAGCGACGCTGGTACACCCAGATCACGCTGCATCTTTTGCGCTCCGACCAGCAACCCTCCGAACAGCGCGGATGCCGGTATTGCCCCTAGCGGATTCAGCCCACCGAACAGTGCCGCCACAATACCATTGAATCCCGCGCCGCCTGTGAAACCGGCAGGCGAGCCATCAGTTTGCAGCCGGTATTGCAGCCCAAGCACCTGCACCACACCCGCCAGTCCGGCGCAGCCACCCGCCAGAAACATCGACAGCACGATCTGACGTGAAACATTAATGCCGGCGTAGCGTGCCGCGCGTTCGTTATAGCCAACAGCACGAATGCGGTAGCCGATTGTCGTTCGCCATAGCAGCACATAAATCACGATGGCAAGGGCGATGGCGATGATGAGACCAAAGTGCAGGCGGGTTCGTGAAAATAAATCACTTTCTAATCCGAAAAGTCCGGGCAGTGGAATCGATAAACGTGCCAGTTGTACTTCTGCAATAATGCGGGCCGTCTTGGGGATGTGGTTTGCGCCTGCTTCGGCTGGGTCGAGCAGCACACCATTCAGCAGATAATTCATCATCTGTGCGGCGACCTGATTCAGCATGATGGTACTGAGAATTTCGTTGACGTTGAATCGTGCTTTCAGAAAACCGGCCAGCCCGCCGTACAATGCTCCGGCCAGAAAGCCTGCTCCCAGCGCGGCTATCGCTACAACTGGCCCAGCCACTACTCCGCCCAGTCCCAGCGCCATGCTCACCCCGGCAATCGCCCCGGCGATCATTTGCCCCTCACCGCCGATATTCACCACACCACTGCGAAAAGCCACGCAGATGCCAATGGCGACAAACAGAATTGGTATCGCCTTTACCAGCGTTTCGGCGGTGGCGTTTTCGGAGCCGAAAGCGCCCTGAAGCATGGAGGAGTATGCTTCTACTGGGCTGGCGCTCATGACCAGCAGTAGTAGCGAAGCCACCAGCAGCGCTGCCATGAGTGATAGCAGCAGCGGGGAGGCATCTATGATGCGACTCAGCACTGATCCGAATGAAAACCGCGATGCTTGGAAATCCATAATTACTTTCCAGAGCCGATAACGCTATAAGTGTACTGGAAAGTATGCCTCAAAAATCCAGAATTGCGTACAAGCTGCGTTGATGAACTTTAGCGAAAATCACCAAAAGGCAATGTGTCTCACTGAAAACGTTCAGCACTTATGCACATCCTGATGGAGTAAGGGGAGTAATTTGACGTGACATACTCCCCACACGTAAACGTGGGGGCTTCTAACTTCAGGCAAGACGGCGTGTCTTTTGAGGGACACGACTGACGATCTCTCGGTTAGCATACGCCGATGCCCCGGCGTAACAAATGTTGACCGCCGCGTTGTGATCGCGGTCTAAGGTCAAGCCACAGGCAGAGCAGTGAAAGGTGCGCTCTCTCAGTTCCAGGTTTTGCAAATGTCCACAGCACGAACATTTGCCCGTTGTGCGCTCGAAGCGCTCAATCTGGACAACGGTTTTCCCGTATTTGGAGGCGACGTGCTTGAGGATTTGAAGAAATTGGGCGAACGCTAAGTCGCTCACTTTGCGCCCCCACAGTGCTTTCATGCCGCTGAGGTTCAAGTCCTCAAAACACAGCACGTCGTACTGATCGCACAACTCATGCGCCAGCTTGAAGTGGGCATCCC
>CAYUTY010000048.1:0-45283 GCA_964447795.1 uncultured Anaerolineaceae bacterium | reverse complement strand
TAATGCACTCAGGCGGGAGAACATGGCTGAACCCGAAAATGAGCCATGCGTGCTATATATAATGCGCGAAGATTAGCGGAGTGAAATGTGTATGGAACGGTATTCATTACAGGACGCGCAAGATCATCTGCAACAGTTAATTGCTGACGCTCAACAGGGCAAAACCATTGTCATTCTGGATAAAAACGATCATGCAGTTCAACTTGTGCCAGTACCATCACTACCCCAACAACGCAAAGCCGGAAGCGCACGCGGGCAGATCAAAATGGCGGCAGACTTTGATGAGCCGTTGACCGATTTTGATCAATATGGTGTTCAAAGACAGTGGTAAAACAGGCTACTCATAGCGCAGCACCCGTAACACCTGCTCCCGTATGGCAACCCGCGCGCTCAGCAGCGTCGCCAGCCAGGCGATCACAACCGAGGCGATCACCAGCCCAATCGTGATGAGCGTGGCCTCCGCCGGAATCGGAATAGCCCCGCCCGCGCCGAGCGCTGTCAGCAGCGATACACCCAGCGAACTGATGGCGATTCCCAGCACGCCGCCCACTAACCCGATCACCGTGTTTTCCAGCAGCATCACCCGCAAAACGCGCCCACGTTTCAGGCCAACCGCCTTCAGAATGCCGATCTGCCGCCGCCGTTCCAGCACGGCCAGCGATACCGTATTCGCCATGATGACCGCCGCCGCCGCCAGCGACAGGATGCCGACAATAGTCGGAATGGCTGAAAGCTGTTCGATCAACCGGCGCAGCAGACCGTCGATGAAGGTCACATCCAGCGCGAATACCAGCGGCGTCTCTGATAAATTCAGCAGCACATCATCCACGCTGTCCTGCTCAATCTGCGCCACATTAATCTGGTAGCTCACCTGAATCCCCGGCAGATTGAGCGGCAGATACGCGCCAGCGATGTTGGGCGCGAACCCATTCGGGCTGCCGACAATGCCCACCACTTCCAGGTCATAATTGCGCCGGTTCATCCGCACCGTGATGATCGACCCAACCGAGACGCCCATATCCTCCAGCGTGTAATCGCGCAGCACCGACTCCACCAGCGAACTGGCTGACAGCACGATCACATTTTTACCCTCGTCCTCCGGCGTCAGGTCACGTCCGGCGATCAATGGGCCGCTGTTCAGATTGGGGTTATTGGTCTGACGGCTGAGAATCGACAGCGGCACATCGCGCTGCCGCTCCTCAATGATGATCGGCGCACCGTTGACAGCCGTGATGCGCCCGGTACTGGCGTTCAGAATGGTGCGGTATTCCATGCCCGGCTGCCCCGCCAGCATCACATCAATCACCGGTTGGGCGATCTCACGCGGCAGCAGCGGAAAAATCACCACATTGCCGCCGAGCGTCTGGGCGAACTGGAAGCGGACAATTTCCCGCGCGCCCAGCCCGAAATAGGTGATACTGCTCAGGGCGAACATGCCCGCTGTCAGCGCCACCAGCGTCGTCGCCGTCCGCACCCGCCGCGTCGAAAGATTCCGCAGCGCCAGCCGCAGTTCGACATTGCCAAAAGTCGGCACATGACCCAGCAGCCATACCAGCAACCAGAGCAGGCCGGTGAGCAGGATGAGAAACAGCATGACCCCGGCCACGCCAACAATGCCCAGCAGCGCCGGACTGGGCGGAATTTCATCGACAATATCATTGGCCTGATAGACCAGCGGCGCGAGGATGCCTCCGGCAATCACGCCCAGCACCAACACGATCACCAGCAAAGCCGCGAGGGATTGCAGTAACCCGGCGCGTGGGATGTGGGTTTCATTGGGGCGCAGGATGATTCCAGGGCGCACTTTGGTGGCCGTCAGCACGGGCAGCACGCCAAAGACCATCGTCACCACCAGACCCAGCACGAGGCCATAAGCGACGGCTTCCGGGTAAACACGCCAGGGTAAACGCTGCTGCAAAAAGGCCTCGCCATAGCGGTTGACCGCGCCGCTCAGCAGCACGCCGACAGCAATGCCCAATGCACTGCCGATCACGCCCAGCAAAAAGGCTTCCGACAGAAACAGGGCTGCCACCTGCCGCCCTTTCAGCCCGAAGGTTTTGAGCGAGGCGACTTCCATACTGCGCCGGTTGACCAGCACCAGCATGGTATTCATGATGCCTACCCCGCCAATCAGCATCGCGCCCAGCCCCATCGCCACGATGAAGCGCCCGACCATATCCGCCAGTTCGGTATTGCGGCGCAAAAGATAGGGCGTGGTGCGGATTTCACGTGGGTTGACTAAGGCGCTCAGTTCAAATCCGGCATCTTCAATGGCATCCGGCGGCGTCCCCACCGGCAAATTGATACCAATCGTGTTGGGGCTGTCGTTCAGGCCCAGGGATGCGGCGTTGCGAATGTCGAAGTAAGCAAAGCCGAAAAAAGCCGCGAAGACATTTTCGATGTTGGCTTCGGTTTCGGTAGCGACAATGCCGCGCACCGTGAAGGGCGTTTCCGTCCCGCTCACACGCACCGAGTCACCCACTTTCATGCCGTTTGCCTCGGCCAGATTCTGGCTGATGACAACATCCGTCGCGGTTGTGAGCAGTTGATCGAGGGGAATACCCGCCGGTTCCAGGGCGGTCACCTCATACATCCGGCTAAAAGCCATCGGGTCGATCAGCAGTGAGCTGGCGAACTGCGGACGCCCGGCCTGCTCGGTCTGTCCGAAAGGCGTAATCTGGATGTTGCTCACCAGGGCATAAGCGGTCATGTCGGCATCATTGGCAGCGACCCAGTTTTCAAGCTGCGAAAGCTGCCACGAGCGAAAGACACTCGGCTCATCCGCCCCGCGCTGGAGCGTCGCGTTAAAGGGGCCAAAACTGCGGAACATCGACAGATTGACATCGCCATGATTGTACTGGCGCAGATTCGTCAGCAGCGAATCGGTGATCGCCAGTCCCAGACTGCGAAGCGCGACCACCGTCGCCACGCCTGCTGCCACGCAGAAAGCGGCGAACACCGTCCAGCGCCCGCCCCGCCACAAATTCCGCGCCGCATAGCGCAGGTAAAAAAACAGTCGAGTCATAGTGCCTTGCTGTCCAGTTACAATCTGATAGATGTCAGCAGCTATCCAGTTTACAGGTGTCTGAAGAAAAGCAGCGGCTTTTGCCCGCTTTTTTTAGTGAATCCTCATGACTGACTGTGAACGGATAATCGCTACAATCAAAAGGCGACCAGACAGGTCGCCCCCACAACCCCGTTATTGTACGCCCAAACGAGTGCTGTGTGAACCAGCGATGCGCCGCCCGTTTCCACGACTTGACTTTGGCCCACCACTTTCCGTATACTGATCGGCATGGAAACCGTGACCTGTTCAACGATGATGCGTATGATGCCCTACTTCCGTCCAGGCAGACGAAAGTCGCTTTCGTGCGCGTAATCAGCGGGTCATAACACACCCATTTGCGAACGAACCGTCTGCCAGCAGCAGGCGGTTTTTTGTTTTTATTGACCAGGAGGAATGATCGCATGACCGAATCGACCGATAACACCCAATCCAGCTATGACGAAGTAGCGGCGGAATATACCGAGCGCTTCGCCGATGAACTCGACCACAAGCCGCTGGAACGCGACCTGCTGACGCGCTTCGCCGGGACGGTCACAGGCCGCCTGTGCGACCTGGGCTGTGGGCCGGGACATGTGGCCGCCTATCTGCACTCACAGGGCGCGGACATTTTCGGCATCGACCTGTCGGCGGGCATGGTTGAGCAGGCGCAGGCGAAGTTCCCTGGCGTGACTTTCGAGCAGGGCGATATGCGCGGGCTGAAGCTGGAGGATGGGGCGCTCGGCGGAATCATCGCGCTCTACAGCATCATTCATATCCCGCGTGAGGATGTGACCGATGTGCTGCGCGAGCTGCGGCGCGTCCTGACACCGGGGGGGAAACTGCTGCTTGGCTTCCATCAGGGCGAACAAGTCCTGCGTGTGGAGGAATTGTGGGGCAAGGAAGTCAATCTGGATTTCACTTTTTTCACCCCAGCGGAGATGAAGGCTAAGCTGACCGAAGCCGGGTTTGCGATCATCGAGGTGATCGAGCGAGCGCCTTATGCAGCGGAGATCGAATACCAGAGCCAGCGGGCGTATGTGGTGGCGGAAAAGCCGCTATCCAGCAGCTAATGGCGGGCAACCTATTCAGTGAAAATATTGTCGCCGGGATGGGCGGCGGAAACAGGCGGCGATGGCGCGGCGGTGGCAATTTTGCGCCATTTAAAAGGGCGGGAAGAGGCAGGGATGGCGCGGCAATGGCAATCGTGCCGCGAGAAGAGCCGGGACAAGCGCCGCTGTGACAATCTGGCACTTTTGCGGCGGCAGCACGCGAGCGTGGCGCGGCGACTGTGCCAATAGGGAGCAAGCGCTTTTAACAAGCCGCCAGGCAGGCGTGGAAGACAAAGGTGTGTAAGTCATAAAGGGAGTTTAGCATGGAAATGGAGCGAGGAGTGAAACATTTGTCATGACATTTGTTTCGATTTTGAGGGGAAAAGTGTGCCGATTCATCGGGCAGTGAAGGAGATGGCAGCTTTCGTGCCTGAGGCAGAAACGGTATGATCATCGCGCTTTTCCAGATTGAAATTTTATCGCACCGATCAGCTTTCGCTGAAAGCTCTCGACCCGTGGCGATCAGTTAAAGGATTACTGGAGTTTATCCATGCCACCCAAACACATTCATGTTTCCGTCGCCTGGCCGTATGCCAACGGCGACCTGCACGTCGGGCATCTGGCAGGCGCTTACCTGACGGCGGATATTTTCGCCCGTTATCACCGGTTGAAGGGCAACCATGTCCTGATGGTGTCTGGCTCGGACAGTCACGGCACGCCGATCTCGGTGGAAGCCGACAAACGCGGCGTGACGGCGCGATCCATTTTCGAGCATTATCACGAACGCTTTTTGCTGACGCAGCAGAAAATCGGCATCAGCTACGATCTATTCACGCATACTGACACCGAAAATCACTACAAAATCGCACAGGATTTTTTCCTGCTGCTGCTGGAGCGCGGCTACCTGTATAAGGAAAGTCAGAAATTACTCTACAGCGAACAGGAAAAGCGCTTCCTGCCGGATCGCTACGTCGAAGGCGAGTGCTACATCTGCCATTTCGCCGACGCACGCGGCGACCAGTGCGACAACTGCGGCAACCTGCTGGACGCGACGCTGCTCATCAACCCGCGCAACAAATCCAACCCGACGGATAAGCTTATCATCCGCGAGAGCGAACACTTTTTCCTCGACCTGGGACGGTGGGAGCCGGAACTGCTGGCCTATCTGGATAAACACGCCGAACACTGGCGTCCGAACGTGACGCGCTTCAGCCGCAATTTTGTGGCTGACGGTTTGCATGGCCGCCCGATCACCAGCGACATCGACTGGGACATTCCCGTGCCGCTGGAAGGCTGGAACGACAAACGGCTGTATGTCTGGTTCGAGGCGGTCATGGGCTATTTCACCGCAAGCGTGGAATGGGCCAAAAACACCGGTCAGCCGGACGCCTGGAAAGACTGGTGGTACAACCCACAGGCCGAGATTTACAACTTCATCGGCAAGGACAACATTCCATTTCACACCATCATCTGGCAGGCGGAATTATTCGGCGTGGATGGGATTTACAACGTCGGCGAAACGGCAGTCGGCAAACACTACGACGCGCCGCTGCAACTGCCTTACGATGTCCCGGCCAACGAGTTCATGAATATCGAAGGCAAACAGTTCTCGAAAAGCCGCAACTGGGCCATCTGGCTGCCGGATATTTTAGACCGCTACCAGCCGGACGCGGTGCGCTATTATGTCGCCTCGACCTTCCCGGAGAGCGCCGACAGCGATTTCGCCTGGGACGGCTTTTTAACCCGCGTCAACAATGAACTGCTGGCGGCCTGGGGCAACCTCGCCAACCGGATGCTGAGTTTCGCCTTCAAGCGCTTCGATGGCAAAGTGCCGGATGTGAACGTGAGCGACCTGACCGCCGACGACAAAGCCATGCTGGAACAGTCCGAAGCGGGGTTCGAGCGCGTCGGGGCGCTGCTGGAAGCGGTCAAACTGCGCGAAGCCTTGCAGACGGCGATGGGCATCGTGCGCGATGGCAACGCCTACCTTGACCGGCGCGCGCCCTGGAAAAGCATCAAGGAGAATCCGGCGGACGCGGCGCTGGCGGTCTACACCATCCTGCGCGTGATCGACAACTGCAAAATTTTACTCGCGCCCTTCCTGCCCTTCACGTCGCAGAAGGTGCATGAATTCCTGGGCTATGACGGGCAGTTGTTCGGCGACCTGAACATCGTCGAATACGCCGAAGCAACGCGCAGCCACAAGGCGCTGGTCTACGATGGCAGCAAGGCGATTGGCCGCTGGGAAAAGAGCGATCTGAAGCCGGGGACAGCCCTGCGCGAACCCGCTCCGCTGATCGTCAAGCTCGAACCGGAGATCGTGGAGGCGGAACGGGCGCTGCTCGGTGCGCCGCGTGACGAGCGGGAGATTGTGGTGTAGAGAGGGGAATTTAACGCAAAGGCGCGAAGGGGCAAAGACGCAGAGGGACAGAGCAGCAGAGGGGGCATGGCGGGCGCTGTGTCCCCTTTGAATTTACGAGTGAGCAGCTATGAACAATAAACTGATGACGGCTTTAAAAGTTGCTAATCGACTTCTTTTCTTTCTAGGTATTGGGATAACAACTGCCGTAATTGGCTATCTGGTGTTGAAATTCACTTTCGGTGAGGGCAATCCCCGCATTATCTACCCAATAGCTTTCAATTCCTCAGTATATATGGATTTACTATCATTTAGCGGTGTTATCTTTTTTGGCGTCCTCATCGGCTTTATTGTTGTAGCCGTCTTGTATGGATGGTTCGCCAAAGAAAAACCGAATATGAAAATCGGCGCAAAAGCCGTTTACTTGGTGCATTTCGCTTTAGGTTTAATGTGTGTTGCACCATTTGCTTTCGTATTCAGCCCATACGGTAGCCCATTTCGATATTGGGAATCGTTATTGATGTCGCCCTTAGGCAATTCAAACTATCATTTGATGATCTACAGCCCTGATCCATCCGAGAGCCAGTTTTACTATTACTTATACCAATGCGATTCATTTGACCTGTTTTGCACAGAAATTTATCGTGAGTCGCAATTTTCTGTAGGATTGGAAGTAGGCAATATTAGCAAAGATTCGGAAAAGCTGATCCCCGACGCTGCCGCCAACACCATCGCGCTCGAAATCAACGGCGAAATCGTCTACACTCACCGCCCAGATGAATGAGATGGCGAGTAACCGACCATGACCGACCACCCTGTTACGCTTCCTCTGCCGGATTATGTCTATGATCGGGCGCGCCAGATCGCTGAAGCCACCGCCCAGCCGATTGAGTCCGTCCTCGTCCGCCAGCTTGAAACCGCTTTTGCCGAGCCGCTGCCCACGCTGCCGCCGGATGAGCAGGCCGAACTCGATGCGCTGGCGCACCTCTCCGACGATGCGCTGTGGACAATCGCCCGTGAGCAAATGTCGTCTGCTAAACAAGAGCGGATGCAAACGCTGATGGACGGTAATAATAAGGGGACGCTGACCGAAGCGGAAGTGGCGGAACTGGACACGCTGGTTGAACAGGGACAGCGGTTGATGCTCCGCAAAGCACAGGCCGCCGCCCTGCTAACGGAGCGGGGCTATACCGTAAGGCCGAAGGATTTGGCAGGGCGGGATGAATAATCTGTCCTGGGCGGTGCTTGTCCGTCTGGTTCATGAACGCGCCAACAATTGCTGCGAATATGTACGACTTCAGGCGGCCTTTTTCACTAGATGGGAAACCTGAGCCTCCGGCGCGCCTAACCCTATACCCGCCGAAGCTGGGACTGCACGCGCCCGCGCAGGTCGTCCGCGTCAATCCCATAGCGCCGCAGTAAATCGCGCCCGGTTTCGTCCGTCGTCAGTGTCAGCAGCAGGTGTTCCGTCCCGGTGTAATGGCTGCCAACTCCTTCAGCATGGTCAAGCGCCCGGTCAAGCACCACCTCCACGCTCACCAGCAGGTCGCCCCCGCCGGTTTGCAGATCACCGCGCAGCGCCGACTCGTCCAGCCCTGCCCCGCGCAGCAGCGCCGCCACCGGGCTGCGTTCTTCCTGTAACATCACCAGCAGCAGATGCCCCAAGCCCACCGTTGGGTGATCGAGCGATACCGCCATCTGTTCCGCCGCCGTGATCGCCCGCCGCGATAACTCGGTCAGCCGGGCGTTGCGCTTGGCCGTCTGCAAATCCAGCTCACGCGCCCCTTCTTTCAGCACCGTGCGAATGCGCCGCCGCACCTGCTCCGACGACACGCCCATGTTGTACAGCAGCGCCCGCGCATTGCCCACATTCAGCCGGGTGATGCCCAGCAGCAGGTGTTCCGTCCCGACATAATGATGCCCCAGCCAGGTGGCTTCATCCGCCGCCAGCGCCAGCGCCACATTGAATTCTTCGGCATTGTCGATCTGGGTCAGCGGTTCGTCGAGGCTGGGCGAGAGGGTTTTCAGGAAGCCTGCCGCTGTGGTGGCGTCCAGCGTCAGTTCGCTCAAAATCTGGCAGCCAATGCTGCCGCGCGTTTCCATCACCCCCACCAACAGATGCCCGGTATCGGCAAAGGGGTGTTGCAGCCGCACCACCAGCGTCCCCGCGTGGCTCAAGGCGCGGCGGGCGTGGTGACTGTAGCGGTTGTAACTGGGGATAAGGACTTTCACCGGGTGATAACCGTCTATATAGCCTGATACCCATTATTATAGTGCGCCAGAGGACTCCCCCGCAAACGACTTTCGTGCTAAGACTAAGATCATCAAAGGTCTGTTCACTATTTTCACGTTCTTCTGATAGCCGTTATTCAATTGTAAATTTGATAAATTCGAATATAATATAAGATGTATTATCAAATTGTCTAAAGGCATGATGATGGAACTTTTCATCAGTTATTCCTCTGATGACTTGAAAAAAATTATTCCTATTGTGTCCTTACTTCGAGTGGGAGGGCATGTCCCCTGGTTCGATGAGAAACTTGTCGCCGGTCAGGACTGGAAGCAGACTCTGAAAGAGGCAATAGTGAGATCTGATGCTTTTATTTACATGATTACACCCCAATCACTGGCATCAGAATGGTGTCGGTGGGAATTAAACAACGCGGTTTTGTTGAATAAACCGATTATTCCCATTCTTGTGGAGGCAGCGGAGTTGCCCGGTTACCTAAGCCATCTCCAATACGCCGATTTTACTCGTAAATCAGATAATGAAGCTATCGCTAAACTGCTTGGTGGCTTGGGGGAAATTACACAAATCATTCCAAAGGAAAATGTGCCTGCTGCCGCTGATAACCCATCCGGTGAACCAGCACACCGCGTTTCACAAACTATCAGTGGAACAAACACGGGAACGATTATTGGCCAACAGCATAACACGACAATCGAACAAAAATCCCCCGGTAATTGGTCAGTTCCAGTAGTTTTAGGTCTCATTCTAGCCGGATTAGCCTTGTTAATCGGCCTATTGACAGATGACATTCGTGAAGGTGTTCTTTACTCGATTGGCCTTATTCCGGCGACTTCCACCCCCGCTGGCGGCTCTGCTCCCCCAACCACGCTCGGTGATAGAAATATGGGTGTCATCGTCGCTCATTTTGCTTTACCAACTGATAGTCTAATAGATACATCAGAAGCCGATATGCTGGCGCTTCGTCTTGCCAATCGTTTAGAGCCAGAGTTGCAGGAGGCGGCCAGCACACTAGGAGTAACACTGGGTTTTCTTGGGCCAGAGGATGTTGGCCGGATAAGTGGTGTAGATGCCCTCGAACGCGAGGAAAATGCCCGTGATCTGGCACGCAAATATCGGGCCAGTATTGTGATTTATGGCGAGATTAAACGGAATGTGACTACCGGACAATTCGACATTCTTCCTGAATATTACATTGCTCCACGCAGCTTTTACGATGCACTGGAAATAACCGGCAGCACACGTTTTGGTGATGAGATTTCGATTGATCCGCCCATCAGTAATGCCCTGGAGGTAGAACAGTCTTTGAGTGCTCGCGTTACTGCATTGGCAAAAGTCATGACCGGCCTGGTGAGTTATGCCGCTGGCAACTATGATGCTGCCCTGCGCTCTATCGAGAACGCAAAAACTGTACCGGGCTGGAATATCGAAACCGGCCATGAGGTACTCAATGTGCTTTCTGGAAATATACGTCTGCGATTGGCACGTCAACCAGCGCTGGCGTGCAAACGTGATGAAGTGCTTGGATGGGTCGATTCGGCGATTTATGAATTCAACCAGGCCATTAATGAGGCACCAGGTTATGCACGTGCCTATACTGGCCTTGCCTCCGCCACCTATATAAGGGCGACATGGACACCCCAAGCGCGTGAAGATTGTCAGGAAGATGTAATAGATCGAGAACAGGTCGTGCTGTCATTGGCTTATATTGCCACAGCGCAGGCCGTTAAAGAACAACCGCAGGAAGTAGGTGTACGGACGCGCCAGTTGATGGTAGAGGCGCAGGCCCAGTTTATGCTCTGGCTGACTGATCCACATCCAGATAGTGACGACGCTCGCCAACTTTATAATGCCTTTATTGAAACGACTGAGCAAATTATTAGATTCTATGAAGAAGGGGATACACCAGAAATTGGTGAGCTGGTAGTAGAGGTCTATGTCATGCGTGGCCTGGGATTACAAACGCAGGATGTATGCCGTGCTGCGCTGACGGAATTTGATAATGCGCTGGCGATTCCTGAATTGGTTGCGGAGCGGCGCATGTATATCACCGGCTGGAAAGGTGATTGCTATAGCGAGATGCAGCAGTTGGAGCGTGCAGTAGAAAGTTATGAAGTTGCATTGGCGATGGCTCGTGAATTGGAACACGTTAAACAAATTGTTACTTACGAAACTGCGCTGGCCGCTTTAGACGCCACTATTCAAGGTCAATAATCGCTCCACTGCTCAAAAGGCCATGCAGTGTGCCAGCACTATCAGAGATTGGGGGATGGTCATGTTCAAATCACCTTTTGCTCTCTGGATTGCCATGATGGGTATTCTATTGGGATTGTCAGCCTGTAATTTAAACACTAACGTAGCTTCAGTCCCTAATCAAACTCGAACGGTCTCCACGCCCATACCGATTGTGCTGACCAGCCCTGACCAGCCGACCTTCGCGCCGCCCACCTCTCCTCCGGCTACCGTAAACTCAGACCTGAACCTCCAGATAGTGAGTGTTAATGAAAAAGCCCCACCGCAGGCGCTGCAAGCCCTTTCAACTGAAGGCTTCGGCGGTGGTGGCGGAACCTGCGTCGGTGTCTTCTTTGAAAATTCGGATTTTGAATTATGGGGTGACTTATCTCCAGTTGGCCCGGTGCAGTCTGGCAGTTCGGCAACACTCAATCTACAGGCGGGGATTTACCAACACTATAATATATTTGCATTGTGCGTTGGGTCTGCCAATGTTGATGGCATCGCTATCGGGCCGACAGGCGAAGCCTTTGAACCGATTTTTGATTTTGAATACGATGGGCAGATGGCTTCACTCCATCTGCCGCTGGAAGCCTATCTCATCGGCGGCAGATGGACGATTTTACTCAGCGAACCGCAATCATTTGAAGTGGTCATCAACATCAACTTGCCAAATGAGCCTTACCTTGTTAGTGGCCTCCCTGCCATACTTTCCTCAAATCCGTCCGTGATGGGGCGTTATGCGCTGGGTGGTTTTAATCCCGGTGAGCAGGTGGTTGGAGTCTTTTTTGACCAGTTCTACCTGACATCTTCAGAGAAAAGCGTTCGTGAATTTCGCTTTCAGGTCAATGCCAGTGGTCAGGCGTTAATTGAAGCCGAAGCCTTCAACGATACAACCCCTGATTTCATCGGTGAGTCTGGGAAAGCGCTTGTACAAAATGCTCAATTGTCTTACCAAAGTGCTTCAAGGCACGGTTATTATGAGCTGGAAGCAGCAGAGTTTGTCTTACTGCTGCATCAGACGTATTGGGGCGGGCGCAATCGGGCGCTGCTGCCTCAATACACGGATGCAAGTAAAACAGCACCGCCGTCTGCACTTCAGAGCATAACACTCAGTCCCAATATCCCCAATACACAGCTCAATACCTGTGTCAGCGCATTCCCGACCTATGAAGAGGCTACCAAAGTCTGGCTGCCGAGTGTGCTGAATATCGCGCCGCACCTGCTGGTAAAAGGCGAGCGGATTACCGTGCATATTCCGCCGGTATCGAGCTTCCACGATCTGTTCAGTCTGTGTTCATTGGGTGTGCGGCCTTTCATGCAATTCTATGATTCGCAGGGGCAGCAGCATGGAGATATTTTCGTAAATTATCCCTCAACCGAGTTGAGTTCACGGCATCTACCACTGCTGGCATACCTGAAAGGTGGCCTCTGGAGTGTAAAAATGTTACCTGCTAACTTCAATAGCGACCTGGAGGAAGTTGCTACCATTGAAGTTATCAAACCAGATCGTCCTTTCTATGTGATGGATGTTTCGCAGGCAATCGGGGCTGTTGAAAAGAGCTGGCCTACCGTCTTCGCCATCGGGAACTTCCAGCCGGAAGAGCGAATCGTTGGTCTCTATTTTGGGTTCGGTCGGAACGGCGCATTATCCTCGCTTGCGGAATTCCGTTTTCAGGCGAATGTTGATGGCAACGCAATCGTGGCAGTAGGCACTGAAATCACGCCCACGAATGAAGTGATACTCGAATCATACACCAGTGGGCAGCGTCTCAATATGGGGTTTGATGAGGCCTGGGGACTGTTTCTGATTGGCGAGCGTGGTAGTGCTGTCCTGGCCGAACTCGATGGTTCAATTGTGTTATTCAATCAGGGGATGCCGATGACAGAGGGGGCATTGCGCGACCTTCTGTTCGCCACCTACTGGCAAAAGCGTTGACTCAAAAATAGATGGGCGCACATCTACGGCCATCTGCTACAATACGCCTTTATATAGAACAGATGGAGCATGTGCGGCATGGTGGCAGCGATAGATTTACTGAGTGGATTGAATGAACGCCAGCGTGAGGCGGTCACAGCGGGCGAAGGGCCGGTGCTGGTGCTGGCCGGGCCGGGCAGCGGCAAAACCCGCGTGCTGACACACCGCATCGCCTATCTCATCCGCGAAGTTGGCGTCCACCCCAGCGCCATTATGGCCGTCACCTTCACCAACAAGGCCGCTGGCGAGATGCGCCACCGCGTCGAAACGCTGCTGGGCGGCAGGCTGCAAGGACTGCAAATCGGCACTTTCCACGCGATCTGCGCCCGCCTGCTGCGTAAGGAAGCGACCCACACCGACCGCAAAGCCGACTACCTGATTTACGACACCGACGATCAACTGTCGCTGGTTGGGCAGGCGCTGAACGAACTGAATGTGGATTCGAAAAAATACAAACCGCGCCAGATGCTCAACTACATTTCCGGCGCGAAAAATGAACTCATTGCACCCGGAAACTACAGCGGCCCCGGCTACCTCGGCGAAATTGTGACGCGGGTATACGGGCGTTATCAGGAAATGCTGGTCGCCAGCAATGCCCGCGATTTCGACGACCTGCTGATGGATACGGTATCGCTGTTTCAGAACAATGCTGAGGTGCGTGACCGTTACCAGCGCTTTTACGAGTACCTGCTGGTCGATGAATTTCAGGACACCAACACGGCGCAGTACAGGCTGGTGGGGATTCTGGCGAAGCCGCAGAACAATGTCTTCGCCGTCGGTGACGAAGACCAGGCGATTTACGGCTTTCGCGGGGCGGATTACCGCAATGTGCTGCAATTCCGGGGGGATTTTCCCGATGCGCGGGTGGTGCTGCTGGAGCAGAATTACCGCTCGACGCAGATTGTGCTGGACGCTGCCCGCGCCGCGATCGACAAAAACAGCCACCGCACCCCCAAAGCCCTCTTTACGGTTCGTGACGGCGGCTCGCTGGTGACACTTTATGAAGCCTACAGCGACAGCGAAGAAGCTGATTTCGTCGTCAAAACGATTGAAAGTGTGCGGCGGCGCGACAAGCTGGAATATAAGGATTTCGCCATCATGTACCGCACCAACGCCCAGTCGCGGGCGCTGGAAGATGCGCTCATCCGCGAGAAAATCCCCTACAAACTGGTGGGTGGTGTCGGCTTCTATAAACGGCGCGAAGTGCGCGACCTGCTGGCCTACCTGCGGCTCATCAACAATGCCGATGACAGCGTGAGTTTCAACCGTGTCATCAACGTGCCAAAGCGCGGCATTGGCAAAAAGTCACTGGAAGATTTCCAGAAGTGGGCGTCGAAAAACCGGCTGACCTACTCTGCCGCGTTGGAAGCGCTGGCGAACGGTGAGGCTTCGGTGCTGGGGAATGCCGCCGTCAAAAAGTTCATCGAATTCAACGCCCTGCTTAATGAGTGGCGCACAATCGCCAGAGAAGGCGACCTCTCCGCCCTGCTCGATGACATCATCGCCCGCATCGGCTACACGCTGCATCTGCACGAAACCAGCGATACCACCGACGAAGCGCTGGAACGTGATGAAAATGTACGCGAGCTGCGCGGTTTGCTGGCGGCCAACAAGGACAAAGGGCTGGACGAATTTCTGGAAGAAATCGCGCTGGTAGCCGATGTGGACGCCCTCACCGCCGACTCCGACGCCCTGGCGATGCTGACTCTGCACGCTGCCAAAGGGCTGGAATACCCGGTGGTCTTCATTACCGGCCTGGAAGAAGGGCTATTGCCGCACTTCCGCTCGCTGGATGAGCCGGAAGGCATGGCCGAAGAACGGCGGTTGATGTACGTCGGCGTGACTCGCGCCATGCATTACCTCTTTTTAACTTACGCTTTCCGCCGTCTGATGTATGGCGAAAGTACGCCCAGCATTCCCTCGCGCTTTTTGTCGGACATCCCGGCAGGGCTGACTGATGGCGTCTCGACGCGGATTCAGCAGGATGCCAGCTACAAAAGTTTCCTTGACGAAACCCGCTGGGACTCTGAGCCAGCCAGCGAACGCGCCCGCGAATACCGGGCGAAAGCAGCCCCCGCGCCGAGCGCACCGCCCATGCGCTACCGCAGCGGCCAGCGCATCAGACACGCCAAATTTGGCGAGGGCGTGGTCATCGAGAGCAAACGCATGGGGCAGGATGAAGAAGTGACAGTCAGCTTTGCCGATAAATCACACGGCATTAAACGCCTCGCCGCCAGCTTCGCCAACATGATTACACTGGAGGATTAACCCGATGGATAACGCCGCATTCTCCAGCCGCATTGTCCTGCGTGATGTGACTGAAAGCGACCTGCCGGTTTTCTTTGAGCAGCAGTGTGACCCGGAAGCCAATCACATGGCGGCTTTCACCTCCCGCGATCCGGCAGACCGGGAAGCCTTCGACGCGCACTGGTCAAAAATTCTGGCTGATGAAAGCGTCACTCCGAAAACGATCCTTTTTGATGGCGACATCGCCGGGAACATCGCCAGCTTTCAGTTTGACGGCGAGCTGACTATAGGCTACTGGCTGGGAAAGGCCTATTGGGGCAAAGGCATCGCTACGCAGGCGGTTTCCGCTTTTATCACCCTGCTGGAAACCCGCCCGCTTTACGCCCGTGTCGCCAAGGATAATGCCGCCTCGCTGCGGGTGCTGCAAAAGTGCGGCTTCGTTATCAGCGGAGAAGACAAGGGTTTCGCCAATGCCCGCAATCAGGAAATTGAAGAATTCATTCTGACACGGGTGGATTAATCCAGCGCCAGCGCCACCGACTCGGCGATTGCCAGCGCTGTCGCTTCCCACTGGTCACTTTCGCCCGGCGCAGTCAATAACTGTACGACCACCAACCGGCGTGGCGCAGCCGCAATAGCCCAGGCGGTCACATCGAAGCCGAACTCGCTTGAGGCGGACACGCGGGCCGCCTCCCATGTGCCAATGCTGACCGCTTCCGGCTCGCTCAAATTCACCTCTGGCACCACCTGCTGCATGGCCGCCATGAATTCCAGCGGCGTGGCCTCAGCGGTCAGCGGCAGATTCATCATATCGCTGAAGTCAGCAATCGCGTCCATTGCGACATAAATGTTGACCTCGCCGCTGTCAAAGGCGCTGCCAAAATCCTTAGCCGCCGCCGCTTCGGTACTGCCGACGTACACGGCATTACTGCCGCCCGCCCGCGCGAACCAGCCCGCCGGATACTGGAAATCCATCAGGCCATCCCCGGTATAGGCCGTTTGTGTCAGCTCAAAATCAACTCCGGTTGCCCCCGGCACAGGCGACGATGCAGCGTAAGTCACGCTTTCCAGCACCGCCAGCGCTGTCGCTTCCCAGGCGGCCCGTTCGCCCGGCGCGCTGAATACCTGCCCGGTGACGATCACGCCGGGCGCATAGCGGGCTATCCAGACGCGCCCTTCATAGCCAATGCCGCTCAGGGTGACGGTGGCCGCCTGCCATTGGCCCACGCTGAGCGTTTCCGGCCTGCCAAGCACTATATCATCCCCATCCGCCGCCGCCAGTTTTATGAGCGCTTGCAGCACTTTCAGCGGGCTGTCCTCCGGGCGCAGGTCAATGTCCAGACGAGTGGCAAGCTCGGTCATGGGTGCGACATCCACAAAAATCTGCGCCTCACCGGGGCTGTATTCGCTGCCTGCAAAATGGTCAAGCGCCGTTTGGGTAGTGGCAATATAAACGGACTCGTCGGAGCCACCTCGCGTCAGCCAGCCTTCCGGGTAGCGCAGCGCTGTGTCCCCGTCGCTATAAGTTTCGCTCAGACTGAATATGGGCTGGTCAGTCGGGATGGCGAATGTGTGAAACTGTATCGACTCGAACACCGCCAGCGCGGCTGCTTCCCACTGGGCCAGCTCGCCCGGCGCGGTTGTCAGAAACAGCAGGCCGATCAGCCCATTGTCATATCGGGTCAGGGCGATGAGCGCCTGTCCATTGTCGCCAAAAATAACCTCCACCTTCGCGCCTGACGATTCGCCTAATTCAATCGGGATGACCTCGCCAAAGCGAACCGGCTCTTCCATGCGAATCACCATTTCGACCAGTTTAGTCAGAATAATATCGGCTTCAGCATCCGCCGGAAGTTCGACGACCTCCGTGATCGCCTCGAATTCGTCAATGAATAACTGAATTTGCGCGTCGCCGGGTGTGAAAACTTCGCTTTCAATATCGCGGTCAATGACATCTTGGCGGGTGGCAATCGAGACATCCAGATAATCCGAAAATTCCGAAGCTTCCAGCGCCCAGCCGGATGGATAGCTGAAGGAGAAGCCGCCATTTTCGCTGGTGAAGGTTTCGCTAAGTTCGATACCCTCCTGCGCTACAGCAGGGACAGCCAGCAGCACACATAAGAGCAGTACCCAAAAATGAATTCGTATCATGCCTGCAATCCTCTAGTGGTAATCAGACTCGCACTTCACGGTAATTTATGCGACAGTCTGGGACAACTGTCAAACCAGCACCTCTGTCTGTGGGTGAAGGTGTATATGCTATTGACGCACTTTTCCCGATTGGAGTTCCCTGCTGGTTCTGCATATTTCATGACGCGGCTGTGAGCGCAGCAAGCGGGAATCAAACGGGAGGCCGATCAGACCTCCCGATTTTGACAGAAACGTTACCGTGACGAGCCTAGCGCGTGGTAACGAGAATTGGTAAATGGCGCGAAGGTGATTTTTGGGCGGTATTGTTCGCCACGCCGAAGAAATTACCTACGGACTGCTGATCCAGCCCGCGAACGGCGCTGTTCCCGGCAGATTCGTGAATTTGAATGTAGTCGGCAGAGCCTTCCTGTAACAGGCGTTTGGCTTCGTTGACCGTAACTTTATTCGAGATAAACGTATTCATTTCCCTCTCCATCAGTGTGTTTATCAACACTGCCGTTACTTTACCCCTGCATCCTCAAAACGTAAATCCATCGGGCGGCTATTCTTGATTAGCCACATGGCCTATTTGCAAATAGGGCGCACTTCCTGCGGAAATTTTATGTTGCTTCATCTATTCTAAGGAGGAGCAGCATTAGGGAGAAAGAACATGGTGCGACTGAAAGTATTGTTTGAACTGTTTAAAGAGACATTTCAGGAGTGGAACGAAGACCGCGCCCCACGACTGGCGGCGGCACTGTCGTATTACACCACTTTTTCAATCGCACCTTTTCTGATCGTCGTCATCGCTATCGCCGGGTTGGCCTTCGGGACAGAGGCGGTACAGGGGCGGCTGGATGAGCAGATACAGGGACTCGTCGGACGGGAAGGCGCGGATGTGATTCAGGAAGTCATCAGCAACGCGCGCAGGCCGTCGGAAAGTATCCCCGCTACCATCATTGGCATCGTTACGCTGCTGCTGGGGGCGGGCGGTGTTTTCGGCCAGCTTCAGGATGCGCTGAATACTGTCTGGGGCGTGGAACCGAAACCGGGGCGCGGCATCCTCGCCACGATCAAAGATCGGTTTATCTCATTTTCGATGGTGCTGGGAGTGGGTTTTCTGCTGCTGGTGTCTCTGGTCATCAGCACGGTGCTGTCATCAGTTCACAGCTATTTTCTCGGTTTGATGCCGGGAGCGGAAGTGCTGCTTCAGATCATCAATTTTGCGGTTTCATTCGGCGTGATAACGCTGCTGTTCGCCATGATCTACAAAATTTTGCCGGATGTGAAAATTGAGTGGCGCGATGTCTGGACGGGCGCGGCCTTCACCGCCCTTCTGTTCACGATTGGCAAGTACGCGCTTGGCCTTTATCTGGGCAACAGCGGAGTCGCCTCAACCTATGGCGCGGCAGGGTCGCTGGTCATCATTCTGCTGTGGATTTTTTACTCGGCACAGATTTTGCTGTTCGGGGCAGAATTCACCCAGGTCTATGCCCGCCATCATGGCTCGATGATCGTCCCGACTGAAAATGCCCAACTGCTCGATGCGGATGATCGCGCCAAACAGGGGATGTTGCCAGCGGCAGCCAAAACACCTCAGCCGCACATCGCCGTTCAGCACACGACCCTGAACCGCTCACAACCCACGACACCGGCTCGCTGGTATCAGCGGGAAGGCACCTTCCTAGCGATGGGGGCGGCGCTGGCTACCTTTCTGGCCGGATTCTTCGTCGCCAAACGCGGGGAGGATGCCGACGAAGAATCGTAGCCGGGCTGTATTCAATAGCCGCGAAATTCGGGGTTAACGCCGTCAAAGCGCTGCCGCCGGGCTTCACCTGCCTGCGCTTCAAGCTGGCGCAGCAGTTCAACGATGGGCTGGTCTTGCAGTTTGGCTTTGCGAATGACATCCAGAAGTTCTTTAGCCAGTCGTTCCAATTCGTGCAAGTCTTTATCCGAAACAGCTTCCAGATTCATGCTGTCATTCACTTTCGGGTCTATTTAATCACTGACAATAAAGCGCAATTATAATCCCGATGGCTCAAAAAACCTATGCCGCCGCCATGCTGTTATCGCAGGTCAGGGATGGCAACTGTTCACCCGGTTGCGCTGACCCGTTCCGGCAGACGGAATAACTGGGGAAGACCCGCAAGGATGGGCAGGCGGCTTCATCGACACCCATGCAGCAACATGCTACAGTTTGCCTCAAAATTCATGCTGTGGAGGCTGCTGATGAAAGTGATTAAGGGGATAGGGTTGCTGGGCCTGCTGCTGGCGGCGTTTCTGGTGATGGCGCAAAATGAGCCGAGCGCGGAAGCCAGGCATGTCATGGGCGAAACGGTCTTTGTGCCAGCCTATTCCGAGATTTTTTACGGCGCGGCCACCCGCCTGCTGGAATTGACGACCACCCTGGCAATTCATAACACCAGCGTGGACAGCGCTATCACCATCACCTCCGTGCAGTATTTTGATACCGATGGCAACCTCGTCCACCAATACGCACCGGAACCCCTGACGCTGGCGCCGATGGCGACCACCGGTTTCGTCGTCGAATCGCGGGACAGGCGCGGCGGCTGGGGCGCGAATTTTCTGGTGGAATGGGAAGCCAGCCAGCCGGTATTCGCGCCAGCCATCGAGGCGGTGATGGTCAGCGCCCAGGGGACAGAAGGCGTATCGCTCATCAGTATCGGGCGGGTGCTGTCACAGCGCGGCGGCTAGAAGCAGCCCATCGCGGATTGGGAAAAGTTTATCACCCCAACCGCGATGGTGATGGCTGGCGAAAAGCGTTAGTCGCGCTTCAGCCAATCGAGCATGGCGCGAATACTGCCTGTCGCCAGCGCGATGCTGGAATCTGCTGCGCCGTAATAGAAACGGATGGTGTCGCCATCGGCTTCAATGGTATAACCACAAGGGAAAACCACATACCCGACATCACCGACCTGCTCATACGGCTCATCCGGACCAAACACCCATTCGTCGCCGCGTTTGATACAGCGTTCCGGCGCATTCAGGTCAAACAGCGCCAAACCCAGCCGGTAGAGCGAACCGGCTGCTGTCTGCCGCACACCATGATAAACCACCAGCCAGCCTTCCGGGGTTTCGATGGGCGGCGGCGACAGGCCAATTTTGTTGGCATCCCACCACGCGCCCAGTCGGGCTTCCATCATCAGTTTCTGGCTGCCCCAGTGGCGTAAATCGGAGGAATAACACACCCACATATGAGCGCGTGGCCCGCTGACCGGACGATGAATCAGCGCCCAGTGATCGCCAATCCGGTGCGGCAGCAGCGCCGCGTCCTTATCATCCGGCGGCATAATCAGCCCATAGCGCTCGAACTGCTTAAAATCTTCCGTGAGTGCCAGCGCCACGCCTGGGCCATAACGACTGAAAGCGGTGTAGACCACCGCATATTTGCTGAGTTCAGGCACATAGGTGATGCGCGGGTCTTCAATCCCCCACAGTTCTTCTGGAAAATTCTCCGGGTCAGGCACAAAAGTCGGCTCAGGGTCAATCTGCCAGTTGTCAATGCCATTGGCCGAACGCGCCGCGCTCAGGTGGGAATGTCCGCGCCGGTCTTCCACCCGGCACAGCAGCAGCGTTGTGCCATCAGCCAGCCGGGTCGCACCGGGGTTAAAGACGCTGTGAACCGGATAAGGCCAGTCAGCAGCAGTCAGGATGGGATTCAGTTTATGCCGGTGAAAAAGCACAGGGTAGTCGTTGCTCATGCCGATGATGTCTCCGTTGATAGAACGTTAGTGGCAGCCAGGCTGAGTTCCAGCCAGGCCTGAAGAAATGCTAAGGTTGATTCCGCGCCCTGATTCTCATTGGGCCGGTCAGGATGCAGCCCGTCGCGGCAGCCGCCCGTGGTTGGGTCATACAGGGAGAGATTCAGATCATTCCGCCCCAGAAACCACTCGAAAGCGCATTGGGCTTCCCGCAGCCAATAGTCATCCCCGGTGCTGCGATAGGCTTCCAGACAGGCGGAAACCATTGTCTGTGCCTCAACCGGCTGCTGGTCAAAGTTGGCATGTTCGCCCCCGCGCTGATAAAAACCATTCGAGCCAATCGGAACGAAATGACCGCCTGCCTCATTACGCTGCAACTTCGCCAGCCATTTGAGCGACTCCAGCCCGGCTTCGGTCATGGCCTTATTGGGTATCCACTGGCCGCACATCAGCATGGCCTGGGACAGTACCGCATTGCAGTAAGTCAGGCTGTCCTCGTACCAGCGCCAGTCATCAAGGCGGCTGTTCTGATACAGCGTGAGCAGCCGCGTGGCTAATTCATTGCGAATCTGATTCACCATGCTGTCGCCGGAAAAACGGCGCAGGTATTCGTGAATGCCGATCAGCGCAAAAGCCCAGGCGCGCGGACTGGTCGTATCGAGAATCGCGGGCAGCGAATCTTCGAAGACCAGCCCCGCCATCCGCTGCAAAGCCGGGGTGGAAGAACGCCCTAACACAGTGCCTAAGGCCCACAGGGTGCGCCCATGACTGTCATCTGAGCCGCTCTCTTCCAGCCAGCGCCGTTGATAATCCATGAAGTTACGGAAGCGCCCGGTTTCCCTGTTGAACCCGTACCAGACAAAAGCCAGATAACGCGAACTCAGCTTCGCCGCCTCAGCGCTGCCGAGTTCCTCCAGCATAATGGCGACGATCAGGGCGCGGGCATTGTCATCAATCGTATAACCTTCTTCATACTTCGGGATGGTGAAAACCGCGTGCTGCAAAATGCCGGTGTCATCGGTCATCCGGTGCAGATGATCGAGTTTCAGCGGTGGCAGTTCGCCTGGACGTTTATCGAGCGGCTTGACCGAAAAAATGGACGGCGTGAAATGGCGGCGTTCGACGCGGGCGCGTTCAAAGGTTTCCATGTAACGCTGGGCGACCTGCGGCCAGATCATGTCTCGCCCAAACAGATAAGCCCGCTTACGCATGGCATGGCGTTCAGTTTCGTTCTGTAACAGGTCAATGACCGTTTGAGCCAGCGCTGCGGGATCCCGAAACGGAATCAAGGCGCCGCGTTCTTCCCCCAGCATTTCTTCGGCGTACCAGTAGGGTGTCGAAATGACGGCTTTGCCCGCGCCAAGCGTGTAGGCCAGTGTGCCGGAGGTGATCTGTGCCGGGTTATGATAGGGTGTGATGTAAATATCCGCCGCGCCAATGAACTGGAGCAGTTCGTCAATGCTGACAAAGCGATTGTAAAAGACCACATGGCTTTCAACGCCTTTATCCCGCGCCAGCCGTTGCAAGGACAGCCGGTAGGATTCGCCATCATGGCGCAGCACATTGGGATGGGTTGCCCCGACCACCAGGTAAACCACATTCGGAACCTGCGCCACGATCTCCGGCAGCGCCGCGATCACATCCTCAATACCTTTATTGGCCGACAGCAGGCCGAAGCTCAAGAGAACCTGTTTGCCTTCCACGCCAAACAGGTCTTTATGAAAGCTGGGGTCTACAAAAGGCACATCGGGGATGCCGTGATGAATCAGATCAATCTTATCGGCTGCAACCCCGTAAACTTCCTGCTAAAATTCGACACCCTGCCCGCTCATGACCACGACTCGATCAGAAATGGCCGCCACTTCCTGCAACACCCGCCGCTGGGTAGGATCAGGGTCTTTCAGGATGGTATGAAAGGTCGTGACAACCGGCATCCGCAGTTCACGCAGCAGCGCCAGAATATGACTGCCTGCCGCGCCGCCAAAAATTCCGTATTCATGCTGCAAACAAACCAGGTCTACACTGTTGATGTTGAGAAAATCGGCAGCCCGCCGGTAGGAATCAATATCCTTCTCATCCAGCTCAAACCGAACCCTGGATGGATAGTCATAGCCTTCATCAATATCATTGACCGGTATGGCGATACAGGTTGTCTGAGGATAGGCGGCAGCCACCGCCTCGCACAAATCAGTGGTGAAAGTAGCAATCCCGCACTGGCGCGGCAGATAATTGCCAATGAAGCCAATGCGATTAATGTTTGAGGATGTTCCATTATTTTCCATACGACGAGGTGTTCCTTTCAGATTGATCGCTGTGCTGCGGAATTGAACGATGAAGCAGCGATTGAGCGGTAATGCAGGCAAAACGTTACAGACGGCCTGCTTGCCTGATTAAACGGATAATTCGGTGAATAAGGCGTCCTGAACCAGCAGGCTGGGGGATGTGGAAGGGCGCTCAATCAGAGCGGAAAGCCACAAGTGCGTTGAATGACATTTTAAAATACAATCCTGATCGCCAGTCACTGTAACACAGCGATATTAGAAATGTATATTCATGCTCTCAGCACGGTAGCAGCAGCAGACTGTATCCCCGCAAAAACATTTTGCGCTATAATGCGCTCAACTTCTCTATCCAGACGATATAATCCTGAGGGTGAAGGTCTATGACGAATACCCCGAAAACGCCGTTGACATGGGCACTGGGTTATAGCCAGCGCGCCCCCGGCCCCGTCCATAATACACAAACTGCTTTTTATCGTATGAGTGATCTCATCAAAAAAAATGCTTTTGATCCATCGGTTGCCCGCAACGTGCTGTTGGACTCCGGCCTGATGGACATGGTGTGGGAAGTCACCTGGGCCGAAGATTTTGACACCCCCGATGAATATCTGGAAGAACGCCTGCACGACGTCGAGGGGTATGTCATCTTCATTCATGGCTGGACGGGCAACCATACCATCTGGGAAGAACTGCCGGGCATGATTGTCAAGGCGAACCGCCGCCTGGTTGCTATCTCCGTCGATCACAACGGTTTTGGCGAATCGCGCTTTGTCGAGGAAACGCCCCGGCTGGACGCCTGCTGCCCGCCCTCAGCAATGGCGACGATGGATCGCTGGGTCAACGCACTTAAACTGCGCCGCCAGCCGGGTGATCCCAACCGCAAGGTGCTGAATTTCGTTGGTCACAGCATGGGGGGCGCGGCGCTGTTTTACCTGAATCCCATGCGCTTGGATTATGGCGAAGAACCCCGCTACGCCGTCGCACCCGCGCTGCTGCTGAACGACACGGTGCATAAGGCCTTTTTCAATGCGATGGGGCTGGGTATCAGCCTGGTTGATAAACTTCGCATCTTTGAGCCGGTTGAAAACTTCATCCGCCCCAACATGGTGGAGGCCGTTTGCGAAGGGTCGAGCGAGTTCGTCAAGGAAACCCACACGCGCCAGTATGGCGAGACGCCGCGTGGCACAACCGCCGCCACCTTCCGCGCGATGGGTTTGCTGCAAAACTGGGAAATCGCCCGCCGCTGGGACACCTTCCGGGTCATCCTCGGTCACAAGGATTCCCTGGTCGGCCTGCCGCCCATGATGGATATGCTGAGCGCGATGGAAGTCCCGGCGGGGAATGTGCGCGTCGTGGCCGGGTCACATTATATGTTCAGTGTTGGGCGCGAAACCGCTTTCCAGCACGCTCAGAACCGCGAACTGGTACTGAACGACATTCTTGAGCTGCATGACCGCGCCTATGACATGCAAAAAACCGGCCAGCGCACGGGCGGCAGTCGCGGTTTCGGCTAACGAAAAAAGCAGAGGCGAACTGCTGCGTTCGCCTCTGTAGCTATTCAGATGAGTTCGGCTTCGGGACGGTTGAGCTGATCGGCTTCACCGAAGACCGGGAATTACGCTTCAGTGGGTGGCAGATGACCGCGCCGCCATTCGTAGAAGAACAGCCCGAAGAACACCAGCGACAGCACCACGATGAATGCACCCGCTGCGGTAACGCCTGTGGCAACATTGTCCCAACCGAAGGCAGACAGCAGGTTTCCTCTCAGGTTGCTTCCCGTCAGCATCGTGTTACGCAGATTCGTCACCGCTGTTAACTGTGCCTGTGCTTCTTCAATCGCCGCTTCGTCACCCGATTCTGTGGCTGCGGCCACCGCTGCTCTCAGTTCGCGCTGTACGCCGCCCAATGTTGCATAGGAAGCACCTGGATAGCCCCCCGTTTCGGCAGCCTGTCGCATGTGCAGACCAATGAGTTCTGAATACACCTGCGCTTGATTACCGGTCGTGAGTGGCAGCCCGGCATTTTCGACGATGCCAGGAATTTCTCGCTCAGTATCGGAGAGATTTTCTGCTGGCGTAAAGCTGATCTGCTGAGCTTCCAGTTCGCTGCGGACATTACCCTGCATGAACTGGCCCAGACCTAAAGCAATTCCGCCCAAAACGAGTGCACCGAGGGCAAGGACGAGCCAGAGTATTAAGACGCGCGACCACATGGCTGCTGAGAGACGATGGTTCAGATATTTCACGAGACGACTCCTGTTGAGTATATTGCAGGTCACTGTAATCTGATGTATTCAGAATGACCTTGGTTGTTGATGATGTCATTGATTATCAGCATATTGCTTCCGCTACAGTAGTGCTTTTCCTCCGGGAAGAAACTGTAAAATGTCACCCTAACATGTCAGCATCAGATATATATCAGTATCGACTGGGGAGGACACCTACATTCAAGGACTGCAACTCATAAAAACGAACGCCCCCTCTGGCCGGGAGGAGGCGTTCGCACTAATATTTTTTCAGGAAATTTTTTGGACAGGCCTGCGTTGGTTGGTTACGTTGCTACTATTGTCCACCTGTTTGCCATTCCGACTGTAGAACAACCATCACGCCGCTGTCTGCCAAATGTCATGATTTCGGCGTTGGCATGTTCGAGGCCAGCCGCGCCGACGGGTACAGCGCCAGCAGCAAACCGTAGGGATTCTCGTCCGGGCTTTGGGGGCTAAGATGGCTTTCATCACGCAGATATTCCCGCACTAATGCCCGCAGCCGTCCATAAAATTCGTCGGCCTGTTCGGGTGTCAGATACAGGGTGTTACGAGACAGCAGCAGCGAACGGTGTGCTTCGCCTGGCTCTTCAGAAGCAGTCACATCCAGCGCCTCGGCATCCACACTCTGTTGAATATCCTCGCGGGCATCTTCAAACAGGCCGTGCAGCATCACATTCAGCCCGTCGCGCCCGGCCTGTGACGTGAGCGAAAAGAGCGCCTTGTTAACACGGTAATTCAACGCCGCTGCCTGATAGGTTTTTTCCAGAATCCCGGATACCATGCGCGTATCAACCACACGGATGAGCGTCTTTTCTTCAAGCTGCTTGATATGGTAGTAGAGTTTGGTCGGCAGCAGGTTGAGGTCGGCGGCAATCTGCTTGACCGTGCGCGGTGTGGGCGTCATCAGTTCGATGATTTGCAGCCGCAGCGGGTCTGCCAGCACTTTCAGGGTATCCGGATCGCTGACGACGAATTCCGCCTCAGGCTTATGGTGGGGAGGTTCTGCTTTCGGGGCGGGCATGATCGAGGCCTCATCCTGTACGCCAGCGGCGTCTTTATGAGTTGTATCTGATTATATAACGCCCATATCAGGCTTCAAGACACTTTTCCATTAGAAACTGATGCCTTAAAAACAATCCTTTCCCCAGTGAAAATTGCCCGCTGAATATCGTTTTTACCAGTCGTTCATCCGGCATAGTGGATGGGGAAACTGAGGGAATAACAGAGTACAATCGGAACGATACCATTGTGAAAACAGCACCGTTCCGATTGTATAAACTGAGGCGCGTTAGTGCGTTAGTAGAGGTAACTCAGTTGTTCGCTCATACTGGGGTCAACCTGAATGGCGCAGTCCGCAAACTGCCTATAGTAGGCTGTGGTTTCCTCTTCTGTTGTGAACAGATCAGGATTTGCCACGGCGATTGCGCTGGCACAGGTGCGGTAGCCTTCAATGAATGTTTGAGCCGCCGCCAGCTCAGCTTCTAGGTCGCCATTCTCCAGAACATAGCGGTCAAAAGCCTGATTCAGCCACAGGGGTTCCAGATAAGCGCTTAAACTGCTGTCGTATGAGCCGTACTGGCTGGGGAAGATGACCGTATTCGGCTGCTGCAACGTCGCCATGAAGGTTTGGTACAAAGCGGCGACATCTTCACCCTGCGCCATGCTCACCGTCGGGTCATTCGCCTGCGAAACGCGAGCGGGCATCCCGTCGAATAAATCAGGCCGCCTGGCAAGTTCGACGATGAAGTTGTAACAGGCTTCCGGGTTTTGGGCGTGGCTGTGGATGTAGCCCGCGCCAATGCCAAAAGCCATCGGCGTGAACTGGCTGCCCTGGGGATAATTCGCCAGCCGGAAGGTATGCTGTGCGTCACCATTCGTCCGGTTATACAACCCCCAGCTATAAGCGGAAAAGACATCGTCAGTGATCGGTGAAGTCGGCGCTTCACCGAGTGTAATGGGCGAGTTCCCTGTGAGGCTTTGATAACCAATCTGGCCCGCCCTGGCTAAATCCAGCACCTGCCGAACGGCAGCCACCGTCGCCGGGTCGGTCAAATTAACGGTCGGCGGGTTCGTGCGGTAATCGTAAGGGATGCCGCCGTAAGCCGCCATCAGCATCAGCAGATAGGTGTTGCCAAACGTGCCTGTGGTGAAGGCTGAAGCCGCTTCGTCATCGAGCAAACCGCTCAGGGTTTGAAGGGCATTGTTGAAATCAGCAACCGTCCAGCCCTGCTCTGGTGAAGGCAAACCGGCTCTGTCAAACAGCGCCGCGTCGTACCACAGCACCGAAGGTTGCAGCATGATCGGGTACGCCCAGATGCGGTTATCCCGCTGAACCTGATCGAGCGCCGCACCGATGAAATCCGCTCTGTCGAAGGTTGGGTCGGCGTTCATTAGCGGGTCAAAGCTCAGAAACTTATCCAACTGCATCGCAGGAACCTGATTGAAGGGCAAATAGAAGCAGTCGAGCTTTTCCTGATCTGCCGGATCGAAGAAATCCGTGTCAAATTCGACATTCCCGACATTCGGATTCGCGGCCAGAAAGTTATTGACGATCTGTGTCCAGTCGGACTGATTGGCCGTCATATCCATCCCCAGCCCAAACTTCAGCACGATTTGCTCCGCGCTCATCATCGGCGTTGGAACCGGCGTGATGACAGAGATCGGCGCGCTGTCCTGACGAGAGGCTGCCGTATCCAGCGCGTTCATCGCCTTGACTTGAGCCGCCTGAATCGCCGCGCGCATATCGAAGGTCGCGCCGTCCTCGGTTTCCTGATTCAGCACCGCGTCCAGATAATTCTGAAAACGCAGTTCCGAGATCGGCACGGCTGTTTCAAGCGCCTGTTCAATCGCCGCGATGTCTTTCGACGGGGCGGCTTGCAACAGGCTGCGGCGGGCGGGCGTGTCGCCGCCAAACGCTTCCATCACGCGCGGATCCGTGCTCATGAAATTGGCTAATGCGTAAGCCAGTTCGGGGTTGAGCGTCCCGCCGCTGACCGCAAACCCTTCGATGCTCAGGCTGGTGACGCCGCCGGGAAGCAGCGATACGCCCCAGCGATTTTCATCACCGCCGAAATTCCCTAACCGCCACGGAGCGCCAAACTGGAAGGGGATTTTGGTGTAGTCGTAATCGCCCGCTGCCGTAACATCCGCCTCAAGCAATTGCCACTGTTCATAAAAGGCGATCACATCCGGCCTATCGAACTGCGGCATACTGGGGATAGCGTTGATGTCGTAAAAGGGCTGCTGACTCACACCATAGTAAAACAGCGCCGGGTTATACAACTGAAAGCCGGGAATCAGAACCTTATTATCCTGATTGTAGACCGTCAACGCCCGCACAGCCCGCGCGAAATCGTCAAATGTCCAGCGCTCGTTGGGATACGTTAAACCAGCCTCATCGAAGGCCGCAATATCATAAGCCAGCATCTCGACGTAAGCCGAAGCCGGGATATACCACGTGCCGTTATCCCATTGCGCTGACTGCCAGATGCGGGTGAAGAAATCTTCAGTATTAAAAGTTGGGTCACTCGCCACGAACGGCGCAAGATTCAGGAAATAACCGGCGCGTGTTGCTTCAACCGAAGCGATTTGCCGGTCGATATAAACCACGTCCGCCTTGCTCACATAGGCTTGCGCGCCATCCAGATGTTGTTGAATATCTTCCGCAGCGGATGGATAGTAGTAAGAGTCACCCACTTCTACAGTGACCACTTTCACGCCGGGGTGCTGTGCTTCAAATGGTGCGAACAACTCCGCGCTGAAAATATGACTGACCCAGCCGGGAGCGGTGATCGTCAGGACGGTTTCACCCTGCCCCATGAGCGGCGAAATACCAAACCCAGCCAATATACACATGAGAATTGATATGCCGAGAATACGACGTTTAACCATACAAACAGACTCCTTTAGCAAACCCTGTGCGCATGAAATGTAAAATGTTATGTGCACAGGGTGGGCAATTGTACCAGCCGAAAAGAGCCTGAAACCCACGATTACCCTACGAAAGAATCCCATCACACGGGGAAAAACATCCGCGAAAGCGCTGCATCAGCCAGCCATCTGCTGCGCCAGTCATACAGCAGCGCATAAAGGGTCTATTCACCCACTTGACCGTGCGCGGCGCGGCTGTCATCAGTTCGATGATTTGCAGCCGCAGCGGGTCTGCCAGCACTTTCAGGGTATCCGGATCGCTGACGACGAATTCCGCCTCAGGCTTATGGTGGGGAGGTTCTGCTTTCGGGGCGGGCATGATCGAGGCCTCATCCTGTACGCCAGCGGCGTCTTTATGAGTTGTGTCTGATTATATAACGCCCTCTGTAAGCATCAAGTCATAGTTCCATTAAAAGCAGCAGGACAGTCCCACTCACGGCGGCTGCCCTGCAAACTGATAAAAATTGCCGGTTACAGGGGTAAATGTACATCCACCCCTGCCTCGAATTACTTTCCGGTTTTCGCCGCCAGCTTCTCGCGCAGACGTTTGCGCTGCGCCGCGAGCTGCCGCGCCAGCCGGTTCTGATTGGCGGTACGCAGATGGTCAGTTTGCAGCGATTTTGCCAGGACGTAGTTGATATTGAACATGAAGATGCTCCTTGCACCAGCCGCAGAATTATGCGGCATACCCCAAGGATGATTGAGGAAAATCAAACATTGTAAATGATTTCAATGTTCAACTATCATTATATTCCTGCCCTCGCTGGGCTGTCAATGAAGGTTTGCAACTCTCTCGCTTCCTCAAACGTACTGCACCATAACAGCCGACACCCGAATAAACGGGGGTTTGCCCAATCCCATCACCAGCGTTTAACAACCTGATGGTACAATAGACGATGGTTCATCGGGATTTTTGTGGAGGATACCCTGCGATGTCGTGGTGGGGAACCAAGCAGAATGTCTCCCCTCGTTTACGTTTAGAGGTGGAGGCCATGCGGGCGACCTTCGGTAACACGTTTAAACTCGTTGTGCCGCAGTTTGGCCTGTTGTACTGGGAAGGCGATGTTGAACTCAATCTGATCACGCTGGATTCGCCGTTTCATAAGCTGAAGATTGTGTATCCGAACGAGTATCCCAACCGCCCTTCAGAAGCTTATGTGCTGCGTCCGCGTATTTACAGCGAGAAACATCAGTACGAGGATGGGCAGTTGTGTCTCTTTAACCCGAAGGATGGCACGCAGTATGGCTGGAATCCGGGTAAATCGACGGCGGTGACAGTGGCAGCCTGGGCGGTGCAGTGGTTGTATGCCTATTACACCTACCGCGCTACGGGCGATTGGCCGGGTATCGAAGAACGGGTTGACCCGAATACCCCCCTGCCGCCGCGCCGCAGGCCGTGAAACCAGCCGAAAAGCATGGGTTTTGTAGGGGAGAGTTTTAAACCCTCCCTTTCGAAGAAACCTTGAACATTTAAGCAGCACTTTTCGAGTGCTGCCCTAACAGCTATTGACTGGCAACTGGTGACTACTGACTGGTAATTCTTTATGCTGAATCGCTTGCAAAAATCGGGGCGCGGCGTCCCCAATCTGGTCATCTCCCGCCGCGTGCTGGATAAAATGGCCGCCGCCGCAGAGCGCTACTTGCAGGATGAAACCGGCGAGGCGCTGGTCGGCCTGCTCGCGCCGGGGACACATACCAACGGTGTCCCTACCGTCTACGTGCTGGACACCATCAGCCCTGACGACAGCGCCGTCCGTGAATGGGCGACCTTCCAGCAGGGCGATGAATTGCAGCAGGAACGCTTCTGGTGGCTGCTGGAAAACTGGCGCGTCTACCGGGCAGGTGGGCGCAGCAGCGATGGCAAACCGCTCCCGCCTAAATGGGATGTGCCGCTCATTCATGTGGGTGACTGGCACAAACAGCCCGGCTTTATGATTCAGCCCAGCCAGGGCGACCTCATGACCGCGCGCCGGATGTTGGATGACAGCGAATTTGGCATGGAATTTTTGATAGCGCCCATCGTCACGCTCGGTCATCCATCCACCATCTCCCCCAGCGCCAACACCAACTTTGTCACCATTCCGCAGGGCGATGACACCTCCCTGCGCGTTGATTTCTGGTATCTTGACCGGATCAGTCGTGACTTCCAGCCCATCAACCCGGCGGTTTACCCGGCAGAGCAGCTTCCCCTGCTGCCCGATTACCCCTGGCACATGAAGGATGAGCCGCGTTTCAACGGCGAATATGCGCTGCTGGAAAAAGACGGCCTGTTCGTTTCCGCCCCCGTTTTGTGGGATGCGCTTGGCGACCCACCGCTGGAAATCTGCTTTCTGCTTGCACGGGCGGACTGGGAACAAATTCTGCTGCTGGTCACACCCGCCGCCTACCCGGCCCAGCCACCCAGCGCCCGCGTCGCGCCCTTCGTGAACATCGGCCCGGAAGACGACATTGTGGAAATTTTCGAGCAGGTCTGGGCAGAATCAACCCCGGTCACCAACCCGCCCGACTGGACGTGGACGGAAGGCCGCCACCTGCTTGATTACGTTTATGCGCTGGAAACCGCGCTCAATCTGAAGATCAAAACACCGCAACAGCCCGCCTCCGACTCGCCTTCTCCATCCGACGGGGAAGGAATTGGGGATGAGGTTTCGTCACAATAGGACTGCGCCATGAACTGGGATCGTGTTGAACGTCTGATCGGCTCCGACAACCTGGGCAGACTGCGACAGAAAAAAGTCGGCATCGTCGGCCTGGGTTCAGGCGGCGGCTTCGTCGCCCTCAGCCTCGCCATGAGCGGTGTGGGTAAGTTTGTGCTGGTTGATGACGATCTGTTAGAAGCCAACAATATCGTCCGCCATGTTGCCGACAGCCGTTACATCGGGCGTCCTAAGGCCGAATCAGTGGCCGAACTCATCAAAGGCCGCAACCCGGACGCCGAAATTGATGTCCGGCATGGCCGTATCGAGCAGCATCTCGATGTGCTGGACGGGCTGGATATTCTCATCTCTGGCGTCGATGGCGAAGGCCCGAAGTATGTCCTGAACGAGGCCAGCCTTAAGCGTAATCTGAAGGCGATTTATGCCGGAGTCTATGAACGCGGCGAGGGCGGCGATGTCGTCATAATCCGCCCCTATGACGGCCCCTGTTATGCATGTTGGGCGGCAGAACTGCGCGAAGGTTTGGCACTATCCAACATGGACAGCGCTGAAGAACTGGACTATGGTATGATTGGGCCAGAAGGTACGCTCGAAGCGGAGCCGGGGTTATGGCTGCATGTGACCCGCGTGGCCGGGGCGCAGGCTGACCTTGCCCTGAATGAACTGCTGATCGGCACCGATGTTTACAAAGCCATGCCCGCTAACACGGTTATCATGGCAAACACCGCCCTGGAAATTCTCGATGGGCAGATCAGCGAACCCTACACCGCCGTTTGGGTCAACATCGAGCGCAACCCGAACTGCCTCGTCTGCGGCGATCAACTGCGAAATCAACTGGCCGCCGAGGCCGCCGGGGATGTATCCCTCACCGACCTGATGGAAAGCACCGGTCTGGCGCTGGAAGAAGACGGAGACAATTAATATGGAAAACCAGAACCCTATCAATAATACCGATGAATCGGTTGAAAATGCTGAAAATAACGGTGCGCCGCTGAACGCTGCCCCGCCCGCGCCGACGCCTGCGCCGCCCCCTTCCCAGCCGGAAGACCTCTCGCGCATGGATGAACGCCTGGAGCGGCTCGGCGGCGAACCCGCCCCTGCCATCACGCCAGAGGAATTTGCGCGGCTGCAAAAGGCCGGGCAGGTACATATCGATGCGCGTGGCCGCGTCCGTACCGCCCGCCGCAGCGATTCGGAAGCCGGAGTGTCCCTACGTAAGCGCCGGGCCTGGTATGTTATATATGCCTAATAACGATGCGCTGGCATACCGGCAGGCGCTCGTCGAAACCCTGAAGCAGAAGGGGGAATTGCCCGAACCGGCTGCGGAAGCCGCTTTTGCTGCTGTCCCGCGCCACGTCTTTTTGCCTGACCTGCCGCTGGAGCAGGTTTATGCTGACGAAGCCATTCCCATCAAGCGCGACAGTGACGGTACTATACTGAGTTCGTCCAGCCAGCCCAGCATGATGGCGATCATGCTCCGCCAGCTTCGCCTCAACAAGGGCGATAATGTGCTGGAAATCGGCACTGGCACCGGCTACAACGCCGCCATTATGCAGCATATCGTCGGTGAGGAAGGCAGTGTCACCACCGTCGAACTGGACAAGGAACTGGCGGCGCAGGCCCGCGTCAATTTGCAGCGGGTTGCGATTGGCTATAAAGTCACGGTTGTCGATGCCGACGGCGCGATGGGTTACGCCCCGCGTGCCTCTTATGATCGCATCATCGCCACTGCCGCCACCTGGGATGTGCCGCCCGCCTGGGTGCGCCAGTTGAAGCCTGATGGCATTCTGGTCGCCCCCATCTGGCTGGAAGGCCTGCAACTGAGCGCCGCCTTCACGCTTCAGCCCGACGGCACGCTCTACAGCCCGCGTAATATTCCCTGTGGATTTATCGCCCTGCGTGGACTGGCCTCCGGGCCAAGTGTTCACCGCCGGGTGCGCGGTTCGGCGCTGACGCTGACCGCCAGCGAAGCCCCCCGCATCGACGGCGCGGCCATTCATGCTCTCATCTCCGATGATGCCGAAATCAGCCATCTCGGAACATCCATGAGCGCGGGTGAATACTGGAACGGTTTTCTGCCCTACATGACGCTCAATTCACCGCCGGATTACATTTTCGCGCTTTACAGTGTCATGGAAAATCAGCAGGTCAACGGGCTGGAAGGTTATGGCTTCGCCCTGATTGCCCCCGGCAGCGCCTGCTTTGTCTCTTATCACGACAGCGGCGTGGTACACTGCTTCGGCGGCGCGGATGCCTTTCTCGCCCTGCGTGACTCGTTTGACGCCTGGGAGCAGGCGGGTCGTCCCGGCAGCGCGCATTTACGCCTGCAACTGCTGCCTATAAAAGCCGCTCAGCCGATCCCTGACCGTCCCAACGCCCATCTTTTTATCCGCCAGTATAACAGCCTGCTGGCCTGGCTCGACAGGTAATGATCGCTCTCGAACACATCATCCATGCCCTCTCACTGCCCGATTTTGATGTGGATGCCGCTCACCAGCGCATGGCTCCGGTTGGCCGTCGCATGACTCCGCCAGAGGGTGTCACGCCCCGCCAGGCCGGTGTGCTGGCGCTGGTTTTTCCCTATCTCGGTGATTTGCAGCTCGTCCTCACCCGCCGCACCGACCAGTTGCGCGGTCACAGCGGCCAGATCAGCTTCCCCGGTGGACGAAGCGACCCCGGCGACGAATCCTTCACCGCCACCGCCCTCCGCGAAACCTGCGAAGAACTCGGCATCTGTGGCGATGATGTGACCATCCTCGGCACGCTCTCCACCATTTATATCCCGCCCAGCAATTATGAAGTCTACCCCACCGTTGGGGCGCTCTCCGCGCCGCCCCTCTTTGTCCCCAACCCGGACGAAGTGGCCGAAGTTTTCACTTTCCCGCTGGCACATCTGCTTGACGAAAAACTGAAAGTCATCGAGGATTGGGACTTCAACGGCAGCACCATGCAAATCCCCTATTACCGTATCAACGGCCACAAGGTCTGGGGCGCAACTGCTGTCATGCTGAGCGAACTGGAAAGCCGTCTGCGGGCTGTCCTGCCGCCGGAAAAACTCAACATCTAACAATCCGAGGGAGGGCATCGTGGCGACCAAACCCGGCACAATCGTTTGGAATCCCGCTTGGGTGCTCACGCCCAAACGCCGCGCCGCCCTGGCACGCCTTGCCGAACTCGGCGCAGATGTCACCTCGCGCGACGACGCGCCTTTTTATGTGACGCCTCGCGCCGGGATGCGCCCGCCCGACTACATCGAGATTGGCTATGTCGCCGCCCAGCTTGAGGATGTTCAAACATGCGACGTAAAAATCCCACTCCATCTGCGGCTGCTCAACCACCTCAAACCCCCTTCGCAGGACACCTCCCACCCCGGCAAAATAACCTGGAATCCAAAATGGCATCTCACACCAGAGCGCAAAGATGCCATTGAAAACCTCGCCGAACAGGGCATCGAAATTTCATCCAGCCCTGATACTGGCAACTACCTGCTCATGATTCCCCACGACCTTGCGCCACAGGTCTATGTGCAAATCGGCGGCTGGATGGCTCGGCTCGGCGACGAAGATTTCCCCGACGGCTGCACCCAATTGACCTACGGCTATGATGGGCCAGCCGAAATTTCCAAGGCCTATCCACCAATCACCGGCCCATACTGCCCGCCCGTCGAATTCGCCGAAAGTTACCCGCACGCCATGAAAATTCGCATCTATCCCCGTGCGGACTGGCAGCGGCGCAATGCGTTGCTTCAAAAATCCGGCCTGTGAGTGCGTTTAACGTCCTAACAGCCCGTCGATTTCCCCCATCTGTTCCGGCGTCAGCGGCCCAAACTGCATTGCGCCGCAGTTTTCCTCCGCCTGCGCCACCGTTTTGACGCCGGGAATCGGCACATTCTGCGGCGTCCGCGCCCACAGCCAGGCCAGCGCGCCCTGTGTTGGCGTGCGCCCGCCACTCGTCAGAATGTCGCGGATGGCGTCCAGCTTCGCCAGCCATTCCGGGTTCGGTTTCCCGTCCTTGAAATATTTCAGCCAGTCAATATTTTCGCTGCGAATATCCCCCGCTGGCAGCCGTGAGTCGGCATTGAATTTACCCGTCAGCAAACCCATCGCCAGCGGCCCGCGATTGATGCTCGCCAGATTGAATTCCTCGCACACGGCGATGATTTCCGGCGCGTCTTCCAGCGCGTTCATATTGACCTGAATGGCGGTGCAGTTTGGCCCTTCCGCAAAAACCCGCGCCCCTGCCGGGAAGTCGGTACTCCAGCCGTAAGCGCGAATTTTCCCCTCCGCCACCAGCGTTTCCAGCGTATCGCGCACCTCGCCCGCCTGCGCCGGATCATATTCATTGATGTGAAACTGGTACAGGTCGATGTAATCGGTATTCAGCCGCCGCAGCGAATCTTCACAGGCTTTTTTGATATAGTCCGGGGAAGCATTCGGGCCAGATTCTTCCTGTGACGATTCATCAAAGCTGTAGCCGAATTTGGTGGCGATCACCGCATCCTGCCGCCGCCCTTCCAGCGCTCGCGCCAGCACCCGTTCGCTCCGCCCCAGCCCATACACATCGGCGGTATCGAAAAAATTCACGCCCAGTTCCAGCCCGCGCCGCAGCGCCGCAACTGATTCATCATCACTGACCTCGCCCCAGCCGCGCCCGCCAATTGCCCAGCAGCCCAGCCCCAGCGCGCTCACCGCAATCCCGGAACGCCCCAATGATTTTAAAGTCGTGCTATTCATCTTTTCTCCCGTAATAACGTGATTTTCCTACGCCAGACACTCTACAACTTAGAGCGCGCTCTAAGTCAAGTATCATTTTTGTTGTCCGTTGACCTCATCAAAAACTCATGTAAGTTTTTTCCCTGCCCATTCTTCTTTACTGGTGTCGGCAATATCGTAAGGAGTTATGGAAATGATGAATCGTAATATGAATAAAATTTCCCGTCGTAGTTTTCTCAAGGGTGCAGGAGCCTTAAGTGTCGGCCTGATCGCCTGGTCGGGTATGCGCCCGGCTTTCGCGCAGACCGCGCCTTCCGGTTCGGCAGTGACAGCGCTGACACGCTTCAACGTGGGCGATTTTGAAGTGACGGTCTTGCAGGACGCCGTATTCCCGCTGGATGCAGCCATCCTTGGCGCGAATGCTGCTGAGGGTGAGGTTGATGCGCTGCTGGCCGCCAGCAACCTGCCCACCGGCAGCGTCAGCGCCACCGTGAATGTGCTGCTGGTGAATACGGGCGATCAACTGGTGCTGCTCGATACGGGCAACGGCGCGGCGGCAGGCGGTAAGCTGCTGCCCACCCTCGAACTGATCGGTGTTGCGCCAGCGGACATCAACGCTGTTATTCTGTCGCACTTCCACCCCGACCACATTAACGGCGTTTCAGCCAGTGGTGCGCCGGTGTTCCCCAACGCTGCCTATTATTTCCCACAGGCCGAGTGGGACTTCATGCAAAGTGCGCCTGCCGACTCGCCCGCCGCGCAGGTCATTCAGGCGGCGACGGCTCAGCTTCAGCCGGTCATCGATGCCGGTAATCTCAACTATTACGCCGCCGATGCCGAAATCATCCCCGGCATTTCATCCGTCGCCGCCCCCGGCCACTCACCCGGCCATTCGGCGCTGCTGATTCAATCCGGTGAGGCGCAGTTGCTCAATATTGTCGATACCGCCATCAACGCCGTTGTTTCGCTGGCGCGCCCGGACTTCGCCGCCGCCTTCGACGCCATACCGGAACAGGCTGCCGAATCGCGCCGCGCCGTCCTGGGACGCGCCGCTGAAGAAGGGCTGCAAATCTTCGGCTATCATTTCCCCTTCCCCGGCATCGGCTACGTCAGCGCCGACGGCGACGCCTTCCGCTTCACCCCGGCCTTCTGATCTGTCTGATTTGAAATACAGGGAGAGCCGTAAACTCTCCCTGCCCATCTTGCATTTGACGCTGCAAAAACCGAAACAGGCTATAATGCAATCAGATGTCTTTTAGATGGATGATTGCGATATGCTGGCTGCCCATCTCCCCTTAACTTTTGATCGTTTTCTCGATGAAGTGGTTTCGCGCATGACACCGGCAGAAATTCTGGCATTCAAATTGTCGGAATCTGAACAGGAGCGGGTTGAGGAGTTGCTTGAGCGCTATAATGAAGGGGATTTAACGCCCGAAGAGCGGCGCGAACTGCAACAGGTGGAGGAAATCGGGCGTGTCATGGCGCTGTTGAAGGCTAAGGCCGCCTATACCATCAGCCAACAATGAGCCGTGTTTCCGAAGGAATACGCAAACAGGTTCAGGCACGCGCAAAGGAACGCTGTGAATACTGCCAAATGCCTGAAACGTATGCCATCACCCGATTCCATGTTGACCATATCATCCCGGTTCGTCGGCATCATGGCACTGATGAAATTGACAATTTAGCCTGGGCCTGTTCCGGATGCAACTGTCATAAAATCAGTGAAATCGCCTCAATTGACCCTGAAACACATCAGCTAACGCCGCTCTTTAATCCGCGAACCCAGCAGTGGGATGAACACTTTGAAATTAACGATGGTTTCGTTCTTGAAAAAACAGCGGCAGGGCGCGTCACAGCTCATCTGCTGGATATGAATAATCTCAATCTTGTCGATATGCGTCGCTATCTCATTCAGGCAAAATTGTGGTAACGTGTTATTTTCCAGCATCGGCTACGTCACCGCTTTCCGCTTCACCCCGGCATTTTAGAATAGCGATTTGGATTGACTGGATTGGGGCATGGCGAACATGCCCCTTTTTGCTGCTATGATTTTATACGCCCAAACGAAGCCACATTTTCATAATCGGTGTAGTCCTGAAGCACTGCCATCTCACCCGGCAGAGCATTCTGGTAGGAGAGAATCAGCCTTTCACGGGCGCGGGTCATGGCTGTGAAAATACGTTTGCGTGTTTCGGCGAGAGCGCTCTCATCAGAGGGCTGCTTGATGTGGTCAAAAGCGGTATGCAGATAAGGGACAAAAACCTGTTCAAATTCAAGTCCCTTCATCTGGTTAAAAGAGCCAACATAGCACCCTTTGTTGCGCAGGTATGCCCAGTGGCGAATATAGTTCTTGTTATGGCACAGGATGGCAATTTTCGCCCCATCAACACCCCCTTCAAGCGCGGAAAGCACCTGCTGTTCGACAAACTTCACTTCATTATCCATATCGCGGCACTCTGCCAGCACCGGCCTCTCGCCGGAGACCAGCATGTAGGTGGTCAGATCAGGCTCAAGAATTTCTTCTGCCTGCCCGCCTTGAATCAGGCTGTGTGCCGCCATCGTGATTTCACGGGTGCAGCGAAATGGCACTTTCAGAACGCGGGTTCGTCCAACGATGTCAATGCCTTTTTCCTTCCACGAATAGGAACGAAACAGGCTTTGGGTCGGGTCATCACACAGGAATAAATTACCCTCGGTTTTGAGCAGTTGCTTAACCACCCTCAACCATGACGGGGCAAAGTCCTGCGCTTCATCAATTAAAATGATGTCATAGTAACCCGCCAGAGCGTGACCCTTCTTCAGTTCATCCTCTGTAATGAAGGGCACGTCAGACCAGTCCATAACCCGCTGCCGCTGCTGATACTGACGGTACTGGTCAAAAATGTGATTGATTACGGCACGTTTATCCTTATTGAGCGCAACTTTACGCCCCGCTCGATCTAACTCCAGGTAAGCATGGTTGTCATAATGCTTGAACTCTTTGCGCCACTCGATTTCTTCAGCCACAAATTCCGCGCTGAAGTCATGTGCCTGCATCACATCAACCATGCGGTTGTTCAGCCAGCCTTCCACATCCTGCGGGCTGTGCCAGCGTTCCCCCATAATGCGCCTGCACATTTGATGAAAGTTGGTGATTTCCAGATTTGGTGCGCCGGGGATGCGCCGTTTGAGATCGCCCACCAGGTCTTTGTTGAATGCCAGCACCAGCAGATTCATATCCGGGTACTGGTCGGCCAGGTATTGCGCCCGCCGCGCCAGCACCAGCGATTTCCCACTGCCTGCTACACCTCGCACTAACCGTACCGACAGGGTTTCCGCAAGCGCTTCTGTTTCCTCAGATAACAGATCAAGCGGTAACGCATGTTGTTTTTCAACTTTTGCCGCAACCTTGAGCGGCTGACGTTCAAGCCGTTCCTGATCTACCGTGAGAATACCCAGCGGAATGCCCCCGTCATCTTCAATAATCAGTTCTGGTTCCAGCACACCGCGAATCACATCCAGCGTTTGCATATCCAGCGGCTCGCGCATTCGCCGCACCCAGGGCAGGTCATGCAGCGCCTGTTCAAACCGCTCCGGCGTCAGTTGTGAGCTTCCAATGACCTGGCCTGGATCCCATAAGCCTTTATCTTCACATTTTTTGATGAGGCTGTCATCAGCGTGGGTCAGAATAACCGCATGAGTCCAGGGGAATTTTAACTTGCGTTTGCCTCGGTGACGCTGAAACAACTCGTCAAGTTTTTCAAACCGTTCCACCAGATTGTAGGTGTAGGCCTCCGCAGTTTTGACAGGGCTTGTTTCGGTGGCGATTTCACCGTTTTCCCGCTCAATCTCAAATTCGTGAACGGACAGCTTCTTGAAGCGTTTCCAGTCTTTCACCTCGACGACGATCACCCCTAACCGCGATCCGACGATGACAAAATCAGGATTGCGATGAGCCGATTTCCGAGTCGCAATGTGAGGTTCAACAACTGAAAAATATTGTCCTTTAGGCAGCGTTTTGAGCAGATTGGTGACGAGCTGTTCTCCGTAGGTGGGTGACATATTTAACTCCTTAAGACTTTTAACTATTATTACACTTCCTGCGTCCTAAAGAGCTAAAGCTTTGGTTTGTTACAAAAAATTCACAGAATATTACTGAAGCGGCAAATGGTTTATTCCCGAAATCTCCCCTCAAAATCGAAACAAATGTTATGACAAATGTTTCACACCCCCCCCATTTCCCTGCTAAACTCTCTGTATTGCTCTGTGTTCTCTGTGTACTCTGTGGTGAAAATGTCTTTTGATGATCGACCATCGACTCCAACACCCATCCGCCGCGTCCGCGCAGATCGCTCCCGTGCATCCGTCAAAAAATGTTTTTCCTGTGGTGGTGGCGAAACAGCTTGTGGCAAAGATGGCGGCGGCATACCCCTCCGCCACCATCGCCATTGTTGCTATCGACTTCCTACAGCTTAATCGCCGTCGAAACCGAGGCCGCCCGCACCTCTTCCGCCGTCACTTCCTCGCCGCGCTCGCTGGAGAGGTAAATGCCCTCAGAGATCAGCATCGTGTTCAGCGCGATTTCCGCTGTCGGCAGCAGCGGCACCCGCCCTTGCAGCGCCGCCACCCAGTGCCGCTGTGGACTGTCGTAAGCATCGCCATCCATCCCGACATTGTGGCTGCGCCAGTTAAACGATCCCATATCCGCTTTACTGTCTAGGTCGAGGTCGCCCACGCTGCGGAAATAGCCAAATGGATCGCGCCGCAGGCCGCCCTCTGAGCCGAGAATGGTCGAACCTTCGATGGTGTCGAGATGTACCGCCCACGCTTCGATGATGTCCAGCGTGATGCCGTCTGCCAGCCGCGCGTATCCCGTGCCCAGTTCTTCGACGTTGTAGCCGCTGTTCGCCCGCCGCGTTTCATCCATCGGCGTCTCCTGGAACACCCGCCCGGTGATCGTCTGCGGAGCCGGGTTGCCCAGCAGGTAAAGCACCTGCGAAATGTGGTACACGCCCATATCGTACAGCGCCCCGCCGCTGGCGTGCTGCTTCTGCACGAAGAAGGTGCTGCCGTAGCCATCAACATACGGACGCCCACGCCGCCGGTGGCCGGTTGAGCGGGCATGATACAGCCTGCCCAGATGCCCGCCATCGATCAGCGCTTTGGCCGCTTTGGTTTCATCGACGAACAGCGTCGAAAGCTGGATGCTCAGGTGTTGGCCCGTTTCCCGCGCCCGCGTCAGCATCGTCTCCGCATCGCGGAAAGCCCCGGCCATCGGCTTCTCGCAGTAAACGTTCTTGCCCGCTTCCAGCGCCGCCACCGTCATCGGCATGTGCAGGTTGTTGTGCAGGGCCACATCAACCGCCTGAATATCGTCCCGCTTCAGCAGTTCGCGGTGGTCGCTGTATACGTTAGGAATGTTGTACAGTTCCGCTACCCGCCGCGCTTCCGCCTCATTCACATCGGCCACCGCCACGATCTGCGCGTCAGCGATTTCGCTGTAGTTTTTCAGGTGATACTTGCCAATCTGCCCGGTGCCAATCACCCCAATCCGCACTGGCTCACGTCCTGTCGTCATGCGCTTTTCCTTCCCTCTGTGTTCTCTGTGTCTCTGTGGTTAGTTCTTTAAAGCTCTTTCGATCAGCGCGATGGTCTTCTTCGCCGCGCCGTACTCGTCGCCATCGCGCGGCACGCTCTCAATGCCCCATTCGCCCGTGTAACCCGCCTCCACCAGCAGCCGAATTGCTTTATGCAGATCAACTGTCGGGTCGTCGCCGTTCGCATCAAATTCAAACGTCTTGATATGGGTCGCGCTGGCGTATTTTGCCGTCAGTTCCCAGGCGCGTTCGCGGGTGCCTTCCGCCCAGTTGTTGGTATCGAACAGCAGCTTGAGTCCCGGCACAGCTTCCAGCAGCTTAATCACGTTCTCGGCGATATTGGACGCGCCCCAGTGATTCTCGATCACCACGCCGATGCCCTTCTCGCCCGCCCGCGCGATCATATCGCTGTAGCCTTCAACCGACACATCGAACTGCTCCTGCGGAAAGTCCGCCGTGCCGCCGGTGTCAATGCGTATCTGCCGTGCGCCTAACCGTGCCGCTGCGTCCAGCCAGCGATAAGCCGCCCAGCGGTTGATCTGCCGTGCTTCCGCCGTCGGCTCCCAGAAGTGCGCGCCGTCAATTGCCAGGCAGCCAAACGGCAAGCCCGCCTCATCCGCCGCCGCTTTCACCCGCGCCAGATAATCCAGCCCGGCCTGCGAAAACAAGGGTTGAGCCGCGTCTGCCCCGGCTTTCAAGGCGTCGCTCTCCTGCACCAGCGGCGCGAGGTGGCCGTTCCAGGCATCCAGCGCCGAACAGCCCAACACTTTACAATCCGTAATGTATTGGAATATATCCTGCTTACCCGCCGCCAGCAGACGATGAAAGCTGTAAGATGCAATGCTGTACTGCATGAAAAATTTCCCCTCATCCAATTATTTTCACGCTGATTTTAACCTGCCTCTTTCTGGCAAGCGAGAACCATTCGTGCTAAAGTGGAAGTCTATGGTAAGGGTGAGGTATTCCCTTCGCCTTTACAGAAACAGAGGTACTACGATGCTCGAACAACTCGCTACCAGCGCCCGTCCGGTGCTGGAGTTTCCCTACATCCGCCGCACCCGCCGCAATCACGGTCTGGAACATGCCACTATCCACATCCTCGGCAATAAAAAATATCGCCTCTCCGGGCGCAGTGACGATCACGGCTTTGTCCTGCTGGGCGATGTGCCAACCGATGCAGTGGAAAGCGCCGCTGCCGAAGCGCTGCGTCGCATGAAAGCGGGCGAACACAACCTGGCCGTTCACCCCAACTGCGGCACCAACCTCGTCACCACCGGCCTGCTCACCAGCCTGGTTGCCCTGCTCGGTTTCAGCGGGCGCAGCCGTACCGAAAGCTGGAATCGCCTGCCAATGGTCATGACGCTGATGATGGGGACGATTCTCTATTCGCAGCCGCTCGGTATGGGTCTGCAAAAACACTTCACGACGGAAGGCGACCCCGGCGATCTGGAAATTGTGCGCGTCACCCGCTCCGAAATGCGCCTGCCAATGTCTGACGGGCCGCTCACTGTCCACCGCGTCGAAACCCGCGCCGGGTAAATGCAGTAACGAGGGATGAAGCAAGACCCAATCCGAAGATAATACCGCTGCCTCTTTTCCCCTCTCCGTGAACGGGGAGGAGCAGGGGAGGGGTAATGAGGTATCCCTTTCATGGCTCACAATCTCAAGCTGAAAGATGCCGATAATAGCGGCCTCCCCACCGAACACGAGCGCCGTTTCAAAAATCTGGTGCAGAGTTAATGAGCAAATCACCGCCTAAAACTGTCTACATCCTGCACGGCGACGACGACTTCGGCCTGGAGCAGGAACTCCGCAGCCTCCGGGCGAAAATGTCCGACGACCTCAACAGCAGCGAATTCGAGGGGCAGGGCATCAACGTCCACGAGATCATCAACGCGGTCAGTTCCTATCCCTTCCTCTCGGACAAGCGTCTCGTCATCGTCAAAGGGCTGCTGACCTGGATTACTCGCAAAGGCGCGGGCGAAACCGGCAAAAAGAATGTCGAAACGCTGGCGGAAGCGCTGCCAACCCTCCCGGAATGGGCGCGGCTGGTGTTTGTCGAGCGCAGCACCTTATCCGAGAGCAACAAACTCCTCAAGCTGGTGCGGACGCTGCCCGGCGGTTACGAAAAGGCTTTCACCGCCCCGCAGGACAGCACCGGTTGGATACTGCGCCGCGTTAAGGACGCCTATCAGGCCGACATCGAACCACGTGCGGCGGCGGCGCTGGCGGCAGTCGTTGGCAGCGACCTGCGCCGAGCGGATAATGAGCTGCTCAAGCTGGTCAGCTACACCGACGGCGCGCGCCCCATCAGCGAGGATGATGTCGCGCTGCTGACTCCCTATGTGGCCGAAACCAAAGTCTTTGATATGGTGGATGCCATCGCCGAAGGCCGCGCCGATACCGCCCTGACCATGCTCCACCGCCTGCTGGACGAGCCGGGCGAGGATGCCTTCCGCGTATATGGCATGATTATCCGCCAGTTCCGCCTGCTCCTGACCGGCAAGGAATTCCTCGTCTCCGGCGGCTATCCCAACCAGATGGCCGAAGCGCTCGGCATGAACCCCTACGTCGCCAAAAAAGTCGCCCAGCAGTCGCGCTCCTTTTCGCTGGCCGGGCTGGATCGCATCTATCGCACCCTGCTCGACAACGACATCAAAATGAAAACCGGGCAGATCAAACCCGACCTCGCCCTCGATATGCTCATCGCCTCCCTCGCCGCCTGACATCTGCTGCGCTTTACGTCACGTCACTGTTATCACGCTGCTGAGCGGTCATGATAGCGCTGTAGGGGCAGACCGTCACGACCGGACAGTTTTGACAAAGGAAGAATAAAGAGCGAGGCACAGATG